>CAWGPL010000002.1:0-72917 GCA_963824465.1 uncultured Alphaproteobacteria bacterium | reverse complement strand
TCTATGCATGTACTGGTAGGATTACGTGCTTGCTGACAAGCTGCATATTGCTCCCGTTCTGGAAGAAGGTCGGCAGGATGTCGAAGATCGTGCTCATGCCGCCATTGGCGGCCGCCTGGGGCGTGTGACTCGACGCGAGATTGTTGACCACCGAGACGAGCGCAGGATTGCCGGCTACGGCCTGCCGCAACTGCTCGACGCCTTGCGCGAGATCGCCCGCATTGAGATGAAGCGACGCGATCGTGGTTTGCAGTTCGTTGGCCGTCTTGGAAGCGCTCTGGAAGTCGGCGCTGTTTTTCACCGCCCCCACTTTCCCCGCAAGGCTCGTCAGGCTCGTTATGATTTGAGCGGCTTGATTCGAGGCGGCGGTCGTGACGTTTGCGACCGTGCTGCCCAGCGTGTCCGGCGACGTGACGGCCATATGCCCCTGGGCATTGACGATCATGCTGTTGGTCACGCCGAGCGCGCCGAGAATGCTGGAGAGAAGGCCCGCGAGTTTGACGTTGTCGGCCTGATTGACGACCACCGATCCCTTCGCGGCCACATCTGCGGAGTTGGCTCCCGTGCGCTGCGAGTCCAGCGGTCGGTGCTGGCCCCTATTCAGCGCCTTCCACGTCAGCGAATTTGTCGAACCTGTGCCGATGAGGCCGTTGTCGACCTGGAAGGCGACGAGCGCGGCGCGCGTGAGCGTTCCAAAAATGCCGTCGACCTCTCCAAGCGGATAGTCAAGGTCGATCAGCTGTTGCTGCAAGCTCTTAACCCGCGCGCCTTTCGAGCCGATCGAAAGTTCGTCGGACTCCTGCGGGCTCGTGGGATCGCCGGAGAAGAAGATGCTGCGGAACAGCGGCGCTGCGCCGTCGTACTGATAAAGATCCTGCGCGCGCATGAGGCTCTTTAGCTTGGCGCCATAGCGCGGATCTGTCGCATACCGTCCGGTGAGCGCGTCGGCGAACGCGTCGGGATCGTCCTTGTGCGCCATCGCGGGCGCGTAGACTCTGGCTGTCGCGAGCAGCGCGCCATGCGCGTCAAACGCATCGGCGATGGAGGCGAATTTGCGGAAACGCGCCGTGATCGCGATGGTCTCGCCGTGTTCCACCTCGTGGGTTTGCGCGGCGACCGAAGCCTCACCGGCTCGCGCCTTGATGCCAAAGGGATTGTTCGAGCTCAAGCCGCCCGGCATGCTCCTTCCCCAGTTCAACTCCAGAATGAATTGCGCGAGCGTAACCGAGGCCGGCACGCTCCATTTCTGATGAGAGGCGCGAGCAGCGGCGATCACTTCGGAAGAAAGTCCAGGCACGGAATCGTTCCTTTCTTCAAATGAAGGCTCGGCTTCGGCACCGAAGATCTCTTCGGCTTCCGTTTCTTCGGCGTCCGCGTCCTCGGCTTCTCCGCGTCGCAGGCGGTCGTGGTCGAGTCCGTGCGCCAATTCCTCGGGGCTGACGTCGAGCTGAAAATGCATGCAGTCTTTATTCGTCTGAAAATTTCCGCCCCAGGCAAAAACGCCTTTGCCCTGCCTTGTCACGATCTCGAGCACGTCGTCGATCATGGCCTTGGTCATGTCGGTGTCGGCGCGATCGTGTCGTACGTCGAGTGCACGGTCCTTTTGGCGGGCGGCGGACGAGAAGCGGACCAGCCGGCGATTTGGCGTCTTCAGGTAAGGGTTTGTCTGCCAATTGACGTCGACCGCGATCCCGTAGGAGTGCAGACTTGGTTGGCTGCCGCCAGTGATTTTCCGGCAGACGTAGCCGCCGGTGTCGAGATCGCGGACGTTGTAGTCGTGTCTCCGAAGCACCTGCGCCAGCGCATCCCAGGCCTCGGTCGTTGGAGCCGCGACAGAGATGTGCGTGGGTCCGAACGCGACCGAGACCATCTTCGACTCGTCGCAACGGAAGTCCCGCCACAGGTCCCGCAATTCCTGGGTAGTGTAACGCACGCCAATTCTCCAATGTGAGAAGCAGAAATTGGCGTAACGATCGACTTAACGCCGCGCTGAGCGCACCTTCCTACCCAATTGTCGGAGACCTTGGGAAGGTATTATTATTTGGTGATGAGAAGTGATGGATGAAAGCCGACCGAATTAATCTGTCCCGTCTTCCTGCGATCCCCGTTTTTGTCCACGCAGGCTTTTTTCTAACGTAGGAATAGGAACACATTCTTGATCACAAAGACGTGATCGCAATCACACCTTAAATCCCTGCTGGGGGTGGTGTTAAGACGCAAGTCCGTCTCCGCGCGTCCGTAGGAGCGCGAAGACGATGGTGGAAATGAGATAGAGGGTGAGGGAGGCTGGACGACTTTTTACGAACCGCCGCCGACCAGCACCGGGTCCGCTCGAAAGTCCTCTGGGAACAGCGCCTTCAGCGCCGCGACCTTCGGCAGGTCGTTGTAGACGATGTAGGGATAGGTCGGGTTTTTGCGCCAGAAAATCCTGGTGGTAACCTTCGGCGCGGATAAAAAGTCTTGCCGGGCTCGATCGTTGTCACGATCGGGCTGCTGTACGCGTGGGACGCGTCGAGCTGGGCGATATAGGCCTTTGCGACTCTGGCCTGTTCCTCGTTCTGCGGGAAAAATCGCCGAGCGATATTGCGTTCCGCTGTCCGGGCCCTGCCGGTTGAGTTCGGTCGGGTCATGGGCCACCGAGAAGTAGATCTGCAGGATTTTCCCATAGGTGATCTTGGCCGGGTCGAAGGTGATCTGAACCGACTCCGCATGGCCGGTGTCGCCTTCGCTTGTCATTTCATAATGCGCGGTGGCCTTCGCGCCGCCGTCGTAGCCCGAGACGGCGTTGTTGACGCCCTTCACGTGCTGGAACACGCCCTGCACGCCCCAGAAGCATCCGCCGGCCAGCACCGCGACTTCCGGCGCTTTCGCCGCCGGCGCGTCGAGCGCGGGCGCAGGGACTTTGTGCGGCTCATCCGCGCCGAACGCCGAGACCGCGAGATTTGCGCCAAAGAGGCCGCCCGCGAGCACGAGCGTCGCCGCGCCGAGTTTCAGCTTCGAAAGCATGGGCTTCTCCTGAAAATGCACGAAATCCCCTCGTTCAGGCCAGCGCCGGCTTGAACGTGAGCGCGACGCCGTTCATGCAGTAGCGCAGGCCGGTCGGCGCGGGGCCGTCATCGAATACATGGCCGAGATGGCCGTCGCAGCGCGCGCAGGTGACGGCGGTGCGGCTCATGCCCCACGAGCGATCCTCATGGGTCACGACCGCATGCTCGAGCGGCGCCCAAAAACTCGGCCAGCCGGTGCCGCTGTCGAATTTGGTCTCGGAGGAAAAAAGGTCGAGCCCGCAACCCGCGCAGGCGAAAACGCCCTTGCGCTTTTCATGCAGGAGCGGGCTGGTGAAAGGCCGCTCAGTGCCGTCCTTTCTCAGGACATCGTATTGTTCGGGCGTGAGCTTTGTGCGCCACTCGGCGTCCGAATGGACAACCTTGCCTTCCTCTCCGGCCTTCGCTCCGAGCGTCTGAAGGGAAAAAACGCCGCCAAGGGCCGTAAGGCCGCCGTACAAAGCCGTTCGACGCGTCAGCATGAATTCGCTCCGGCATTGGGGCCTAAGCCCGTCCTGATATGGGTCTATACGGGCGTGGCGGGTCAAGGTTACAGGGCGAAGCCGAGATTTTTTCGCCGCGCGGGGCCTCAAATGACGGTTCGCGTCGCCGAGAGTTGACCAGAGGCCGGTCGGTCCGCCAAAATCGACGCGCTTCCAGACGCAGCGGGCCGTGGCCGGCGCTTGCGCCCGAGAAACTTCGCCAGACGCCCCGAGGAAACGCTTCCATGCCTTCGATCAGTCCAGTCGCCGACCTCGTCCTCGAGGGCGACGTCGCCGTTCTCACGATCGAGTCCCCGCCCGTGAACGCGCTGTCTCAGGCGGTGCGCGACGGGCTCAAGCGGGGGTTCGACGCGGCGCTCGCCGATCCGGCCGTGAAGGCGGTCGTCCTGATCTGCGGAGGCCGCACCTTCATCGCTGGCGCGGACATTTCCGAGTTCGGCAAGCCCCACATGCCCCCGTCGCTTCCCGACGTGCTCGACACTATGGAGAATGCGGCGAAGCCGGTTGTGGCGGCGATCCATGGCACGTCCCTTGGCGGCGGCTTCGAGGTCGCGCTGACCGCGCATTATCGCATCGCCGTTCCATCCGCCAAATGCGGGCTACCGGAGATCAAGCTCGGGCTCATCCCCGGCGCGGGCGGCACGCAGCGCCTGCCGCGCCTTGTCGGCGTCGAGAAGGCGCTCGACGCCATCCTTTCCGGAACGCCGTTCGGCGCCCGTCAGGCGAAGGAATGGGGCGTCGTCGATGCGCTTGCCGAGGAGGGAAAGCTGCGCGAGGACGCCGTCGCCTTCGCCCGCCGCCTCGTCGCGGAGAAGGCTCCGCTGAAGAAAGTGCGCGATCGCGACGAACAGGTTGCGCCCGGCGCGCGGCCACCCGGAGATCTTCGAGGCGATCCGCAAGGAGAACGCCCGCAAGTTCCGTGGATTCGAAGCGTGGGAGAAGGCCATTCTCTCCGTGAAAAACGCCGTCGACCTGCCCTTCGACGAGGGTATGAAACGAGAGCGTGAGATGTTCATGGCGCTGCTCGACACGACGCAGTCGAAGGCGCAACGCTATGTGTTCTTCGCCGAGCGGCAGGCGGCAAAGATTGCCGACATCGACAAGAACGTTCCGCTGAAGCCCGTGAAGAGCGTCGGCGTGATCGGCGCCGGCACGATGGGCGGCGGCATCTCGATGAATTTCCTGTCCGCGGGCATCCCGGTGACGATCGTCGAGACCTCGCAGGAGGCGCTCGATCGCGGCGTCTCCGTCATGCGGCGCAACTACGAGAACACGGCGAAGAAGGGCCGCTTGACGATGGAGGACGTCGAGGCGCGCATGGGTCGCCTCACGCCCACGCTCGACTTCGGCGCGCTTGCCGACGCCGATCTGGTGATCGAGGCCGTGTTCGAGGACATGGACCTGAAGAAGCAGATTTTCAAACGGCTCGACGGCATCGCCAAACCCGGCGCGATCCTCGCCTCCAACACGTCCTATCTAGACGTCGACGAGATCGCCGGCGCGACCAAGCGTCCGGAGGACGTGCTCGGCACGCATTTCTTCTCACCCGCCAACGTGATGCGGCTTCTGGAGATCGTGCGCGGGCAAGAAACGTCGAAGTCCGTGCTGGGTACCGTAGCCGCGCTTGCGCCAAAGATTGGCAAGGTCGGCGTCACGGTCGGCGTCTGCCACGGCTTCGTCGGGAACCGCATGCTCGCGGAGCGGCAGCGGGAGGCGATGAACCTCATTCTCGAAGGCGCGACGCCGTGGGACGTGGATCGCGTGATCTTCGACTTCGGCCTGCCGATGGGCCCTTTCGCCATGAGCGATCTCGCCGGGCTCGACATCGGCTGGAATCCCGCGACGACAAGCCGTTCGACCATCCGCGAGATCCTCTGTGAAGAAGGCCGGCGCGGCCAGAAGACCGGCGCCGGCTTTTACGACTATGACGAGAAACGCAACGCCAAGCCGTCGCCGCTCGTCGAGACGATCATTCGCGATTTCGCGGCCTCGAAGCGCATCGCCCAGCGAAAGATCACGGATGAGGAGATTCTCGAGCGCTGCATCTACCCGATGATCAACGAGGGCGCGAAGATCCTCGAAGAGGGCAAGGCGCAGCGCGCATCGGACATCGACATCGTCTGGATCTACGGCTATGGCTGGCCCGTCTATCGCGGCGGGCCTATGTTCTACGCCGACACGATCGGACCGAAGACCGTGCTGGAAAAACTGCGCGAATTTACAGCCAAATATGGCGATGCATTCAGACCCGCGGCGCTGCTTGAAAAGCTCGCGACCGAGGGAAAGGGCTTTACGCGGTGACACGAACAGTCGGAAGGCCGCGTGCGCCGACACCAAGCCCAATTCCTCATCATCAGGAGCACTCTCATGCGTGAAGCCGTCATCGTCTCAACCGCCCGCACGCCGATTGGCAAGGCGTATCGCGGGGCCTTCAACGACACTCAGGCTCAGACGCTCGGGGGGCATGTGATCGCCAACGCAGTGTCGCGCGCCAAGATCGAGCCGGCCGAGGTCGACGACGTCGTGATGGGCGCGGCGATGCAGCAGGGCTCGAGCGGCTACAACATGGCGCGTCAAGCCGCGCTGCGCGCGGGCCTGCCGACCAGCGTCGCCGGAATGTCGGTCGATCGGCAATGCGCTTCGGGCCTTATGGCGATCTCGATTGCCGCCAAGCAGATCGTCGACGACGGAATGAGCGTCACGGTCGGGGGCGGCCTTGAGTCGATCTCGCTCGTGCAGAACGACAAGATGAATCGATATCGCGCCGAGGATCCGTGGCTCGTCACGCACCGCGACGACACCTATATGGCGATGCTTGAGACGGCCGAAATCGTCGCGCGGCGGTACAATGTTCCGCGCGAGAAGCAGGACGAATATGGCGTGCAGTCCCAGCAGCGGGCGGCCGCTTCGACGGCGGCGGGGCGCTTCGAGCAGGAGATCGCGCCGCTGAAGACCATCATGAAGGTCATGGACAAAGCGACCGGCGCCGTCTCCGACAAGGAGGTCACGCTGAAGCACGACGAGGGCATTCGCGCCGACACGACGCTGCAGGGCGTCGCGAGCCTCAAGCCAGCGTTCCCAGGCAGCGGCCTGCATCTCAAGGAGCCTGGCGAGAGCATTACCGCAGGCAACGCCTCGCAGCTTTCCGACGGCGCCAGCGCCTGCGTCTTGATGGAGGGCAAGCTCGCCAGCCAGCGGAATCTCGCGCCGCTTGGGGTCTATCGCGGCATCGCCGTTGCGGGCTGCGATCCCGACGAGATGGGCATCGGCCCGGTCTTTGCGGTGCCAAAACTCCTGAAGGCGCATGGGCTCAAGGTGGACGACATTGGTCTGTGGGAGCTCAACGAGGCTTTTGCCGTGCAGGTGATCTATTCTCGCGACCGCCTCGGCATCGACAACGACAAGCTCAATGTCGATGGCGGCGCCATCGCCGTCGGCCATCCCTATGGGATGAGCGGGTCGCGGCTTGTCGGCCATGCGCTGATCGAGGGCAAACGGCGCGGCGTGAAATATGTGGTCGTGACGATGTGCGTGGGCGGCGGCATGGGCGCGGCGGGTCTTTTCGAAGTCGCGTGAGGCCGGACGAAGCGTTAAGGAGCAGGCCGAAGCGGTGAACGATCAAAGCAACATGGCGCCGCTCGCCGGCTTTCACGGCGAAAAGCCTCCGGCGCCCGAATGGTTTAAGCGGGCGCTTGCACACACTCCGGAGCGAACTTTCGTAGAGGTCGAGGGCGCCCGGCTCGAATGTCTGGCGTGGGGTAAGCGAGGCGCTCCTGGTCTCGTCTTTCTGCACGGCGGCGCCGCCCATGCCGACTGGTGGTCGTTCATCGCGCCGTTCTTCGCAGCGACCCACCGCGTCGTCGCGCCGACCTTTTCTGGCATGGGCCGCTCCGACTGGCGCGAGCGTTACGTTTTCGATCAGTTCGCGCGAGAGGCGCGCGCCGCGGCGCAGGAAGCGGGGGCCTTCGACGCCGGGGCGCCGCTCTTTGTCGGGCATTCGTTCGGCGGGCGGATCGCGATGGGGGCCGCGCGCGACTTCGGCGACACGCTCAAGGGCGCGGTCATGGTCGACCCGCCGTTTTTTGCGCCGCAGAACGTAAAGCCGGGCTCGCCGCCGCGCACCAGGGCTCTGCGGGTGCAGCCGACGCTGGGCGCGGTCGTCGCGCGCTTCCGCCTGATGCCGCCGCAGCCTTGCGAGTATCCCTTCATCCTTGACCACATCGGGCGCACATCTGCGCGCGAGGCCGCGGACGCGGAGGGAAAGCGGGGCTGGGCGCTCTGCTTCGACCCCCATTTCTGGGAGAAGTTCAAGCAGGTCGACCCGGCTCCCGTGGTGGCCGCGGCGCGCTGTCCTATGGCGTTGATGCGGGGCGACCGGTCGCAGTTGTTCCGGGACACAGACGCTGCCTATCTCGTGAGCCTTCTCAAACCCGGTTCGCCGCATATCGTGATCCCGGAGGCTGAGCATCATGTGATGATCGACCAGCCGCTCGCCTTCGTGGCGGCCCTCCGGGCGCTTTTCAGCGCGTGGCCCTTGCAAGGCGCCTACTGCAGCCTGACTGTTACCGCGTCGGCCGCGCCCCTGCCGTCCACCACCGACACATGTGCGAAGCCTGCGCCGTCGGGGCGCCAGGCGGACTGGCGGCGCAGGTCCGCCTCGCCGATCGGCGCGCCGTTGACGAACCAGGTGAATGGCGGCGAGCCGCCGAGCGCTTTCAGAGCCAGGTTCTGCTCCGCCGCGCCGCCGTTGAGCCCGAGATCGATCCGCGCGCCGTCTGGCGGATATGCGATCTTCAGGGTCTGCGGCGGAGGCGGCCGCCATCGTCTTTGGAGCGTCCATGCGCAGATGCCGCAAGGGCGGCGGCAGGTCAGCGCTATCTTCGCCGTGAGCACGCCGCGCGGGGCGCGAATCGGCTCGATGTCGCGTCCAAGCCTCTCGAACGCGTCGAACAGGATCGGCGCCGCCGCCTCGCGGCCGATCAATCCCGGCGTCGGGCCATTGTCCGGCCGCCCGACCCAGACGGCGATCGTCGTTCCCCTGTCGAAGCCGACCGAGAGCGCATCGCGAAATCCGTAGGATGTGCCGGTCTTGAAGGCGATGCGGCCGCTGAGCGCATTCGCAGGTGGGGGAACTCCGCGCAGGATGTCCGCGACATACCACGCCGCGACCGGATCGGTGACGCGGCGAGCTTCGATCGCGGCGGCGCGCCGATGCGCTCGACGAGCGCCGGCGCTTCGCCGCCCCGCGCGAATCCCGCATAGAGCCGAGCCATATCGGTCAGCGTGATCCCAAGTCCGCCGAGGCCGATGGCGAGGCCGACCGGCGCATCTTTCGGCATCGCGATCTCTGCTCCCGCGCTATGCAGCCGCGCGAGAAATGTCGCGGGTCCGACGTCGGCCAAGAGCTCGATGGCCGGAAGGTTCAGCGACATCTGCAACGCCTGCCGGGCGGTGACCGTGCCCTGATAGCCAAGATCGAAATTTTGGGGCGCGTAGGCGCCGTAGCGCGCCGGACGGTCGGAAAGGATCGTCTCGGGATGCGCGAGCCCTTCCTCGAACGCGAGCGCATAGATGAAAGGTTTCAGCGCCGACCCCGGCGAGCGCGGGCTTTCCGACATGTCGATGGCGCCGCCGCGCGTCTCGTCGGCGGGGTCGGCGGCGCCGATGCGCGCGCGAATTTCGCCGGACGCGTTGTCGATGACGACCATCGCCGCCGACAGCTTTGGCCCAAGCCGCGCGACGCTCTCTTTCACCAACGTCTCAAGTTTGGCCTGCAGGCGCGCGTCGATCGTCAGGCGGATGCGTCTTTGCGGACTTGTCGGCCGCCGCCGCTTCCTCCGCGGCATGCGCCGCAAGCGCAGGCATTGGCAAACGCTCGCGGGGGACCGGCTGCCGCGCTCGCGGCTTCCGCTTCCGCCTCGCTGATGACGCCGCGCGCCGCGACGCGCCTCAGCACGCGGTTGCGGGCGGCGCGCGCGACGTCGGGCGCGCGATCAGGGCGGCGCGCCTCGGGCGACTGCGGCAGGGCCACGAGCAGCGCGGCTTCGGACGTCGTGAGCCGCTTTGGCTCCTTGCCGAAATAGGCGAGCGAGGCTGCGCGAACGCCTTCGAGATTGCCCCCGAACGGCGCCAGCATGAGATAGCGGTCGAGCACGCCCTCCTTGCCAACGGCGCGCTCGATTTCCAGCGCGCGCGCCGCCTGCCTGAGTTTTGCGGACAATGACCGCTCGGGGCGAGGCTCGATCAGCCGCGCGACCTGCATCGAGAGCGTGGAGCCACCGGAGACGACATGACCGTGCGTCACCCATTGCGAGGCGGCGCGAAACTCGCGCGCAGATCGACGCCGTCATGCTCATAGAACCGGCCGTCTTCATACCCGATCAGCATCGCGATGTAGCGCGGATCGACGTCGTGGATCGTCGCCGGCACCCGCCAGATGCCGTCGGCCATTGTGAAGGGGCGCAGCAGGCGTCCGTCGCGATCGAGTACGACTGTTGAGCCCTGCCGTGAAGCGGCGAGGTCGATCGGGCCGAGGCTTCGCGCATAACGGGTCCAGGCGAGATCGGCGATGAAAGCCGCCGCGCCGAGGAGGACGAGGGCCGTGAGGGCGAGGAGGACGGCAGTGCGAAGATGGCGCCGGCTCTCACCCCGGCCCTCTCCCGCAGGCGGGAGAGGGGGCTGATCCCCTCTCCCGCTCGCGCGAGAAGGGAACGCGAAGCGCCGGATGAGGGACTTCCACCTCACCTCGCCTTCACCTCCGTCTGCCCGAAGGCGGTGCGCCCGAAGCGCTCGGGATTGTACATGTCCTCGGCGGTCGCGGGCGGCTGGACATAGCGTCCGGGGGCCACGGCGCGCGCGACATAGGCGAGATTGATGAAGGCCGATTGACCCGGCGCACGGCTGAGGACCGCGACGAAACGATCGTCTCGATATTCCGTATGCTCGACCGGCGCGTCATTCGTGACCCAGGCGAAGGCGTCGAGCGAGGCGCTGTCCACCAGCGCCGGATTGTCGATCTCGAGTCCGGCCGGCAGGCGGTCGACGATCAGGAGGCGCGCATAACGCGCCTCCGTCTCCGTGACTTTCAGCGCGATCACGACGCGGTCGTTTTGCTTCAGGTTCGAAAGATCCGCCTTCGTCCCGTCGAGTTTGAAAAAGCTCCGGTCGATCTCATAGCCATGCGAGAGCGCCGCCTCGGGCTCGACCGGCGCGCCCGAAGCCGTGACGATGAGATCGGCCGGCGTGTCGCCGGCGTTGGCCACCTGCACTGGCGCGCGGTTGAAAGCCTCTTCGTCCCAGAACCGATAGAGCGCGCCGGAGACGGGCTTGCCGTTGAGGTCGAACGCGCCCGCCATCTTCTTTTCGGAGAGCGCGGCGGCCGCCAGCACCATCCAGTTCATTTCCTGGGTGCTGAGCAGCGTGCGCTCCTTGCGTGCGGCGCTCAAGGCATCGGCGGCCCGAACGATCGCGTCGCCCGGCAGACCGCCCTTGGCCGGGTCGGCCTCGGCGATGAGCGTCAGGACCGCCGCCGCGTCGCGCAGGCGCGAGCCGAAGTCCGCGCGCGACACGTTCTGGTCGCGCTCCGCGGCGAGTGCGTCGAGAGCCGCGGAGAAAACGCGCCCCGCTCGCGTCCGATCTCCCAGCATCGCGAGCGCCTGCGCCGAGTTGCGCTTTGGCGAGCGGCGTCGGGAAGGCGTCGAGCTTGGCGTCGGAGAGATAGCGAAGGTCGCCGATCACCGGGCGCCCGTTGCGCGCCAGCACGTAGAGCGCATAGGCGAGGGCGTCCGCATTGTCCTTGTTCGGCTCTGCCGCATTGACCGCCGTGTTGCGCAGCCGGTCGAGCGCGAGGTCGAAAGCGGCCTGCGAGACGGAATATTTCTGCTCGCGCGCGCGGGTCAGGAAATCCGTTACATAAGCGTCAAGCCATGGATCGTCGTCGCCGCTGTCGGCCTCCCACATGCCGAAGGCGCCGCTCGCGCTCTGGCGCGTCATCTCGCGCTCGATCGCCGCTTTGATCCGCTCGTCGATATTCGGATCGACGCCGAGATTTTCGAGCGACGAGATGCGATTGACATAGAGCAGCGGAAGGGCGCGGCTCACGGTCTGCTCCGAACAGCCGTAAGGAAAGCGATCGAGTTGCTGCAAGAGCGAGGGAACGTCCAGCGCGCCGAAGGGCGAGGCGCTGATCGCGACCGATCCGGTTGCGGGAATAAACGCCGCAAGCAGGTCGGAAGGCAGCGTCTGGCTTCCGCCTGGGGCTAAGGAAGCGACCGTGCGGCGATAGACGTCGGGCGCGCCTGACGTGACGCCGAGTTTCAGCGTCTGCGCGACATCGAAGATCCGGCCCTGTCAACCGCACGTCGAACTCCGCGACGCCGACGCCCGCCGCAGAAATCGAAGCCGTCGCCGAGCGGCGCGCTTTGGCGTCGAGATGGAATGTCTGTCGCAGCGTCCCGGCGTCGGCGGTCAACGGGCCGCGAATGTCGATGTCAAGCGTGTAATCGCCCGCGGCGCCTTCGACATTGTCGATGTCGACATGAATTTGGGACTGGTCTCCGACATTGAGGAAGCGTGGCAGAGTCGCCTGAACGACGACCTTGTCGCGCACCGCGACATCCGCCTGAGTCGAGCCGACTTTCGTCTTCGACCACGCGACCGCCGAAACGCGAACCGCGCCGTTGAAAGCCGGCAGGTTGAACGTGATCGTCGCCTTGCCGTCGGCGTCGAGCTTCACGACGCCGGAATAGCGCGCGAGCGGAGGCTGGGTCGGCAGGTTGCCTTCAAGGGCGCCCCCTGAGTCGCCCCCGACATGGATGGCGCCCGCCGCGCCCTGCATGCCGTCGATCAGCATGCCCCAAAGGTCGCGGATCTCGATGGGCAGCTTTCTCTGGCCGAAGAAATAGCCGCCGGGGTCGGGCGTCTTGAAGCCGGTGAGATTGAGGATGCCGATATCCACGGCGGACACCGTCACGAAAGCCTCGTCGCCCGGAGACAGGCCCGCCACCTGCACTGGGATATTGATCGGCCCGCGCGGCCGCGCGACTTCTGGCGCATCGAGCTTGACGTCGAGCTTGCGGGAATCAGGCGCGATGGCGAACCACGCCACGCCGATGGCGCGGCCGGGCATGCGTTTGGCCGCGACGTCGAGCGGCCTGTGTGTGAGCGCAACCGCATAGGCGCCCGGCCCCCAGTCGGCGCCGACCGAGAAGGGCACGACATTGTCGCCAGCCTTGATGTCCGTATCGATGAACTTTTCGATGCGCTCGCCAACCAGCGCCACCGTCGCCTTGCCGGCGCTGAGCGCATGGATGCGCAGCTTCGCTTCCTCGCCGGGCGCGTAGGCGGTTTTGTCGAGAGTGACCTGCACGTTGTCTGGAGTGTCCGCGCTCGCGGTTCCCGACCAGCCGACATCAAAGGCAAGGCTGGTCTCCTCGCCTTCCGCTGTCTTGATGTCGAGCCTATGCGCGCCCCAGGTCACCGGCGCCGAGATTTTCGCGGCTCCGTCGACGCCGATGTCGATCGTTCCCGTCGCGATTCGCTTCGAGGATTTCACCGGCTCGAAGCTCCAGCGGCCGTCGGCGTTGAACCACTGGTAGTCGTTTGTAATCTGGTACAGCGACCATTCCGCCCCTTTCCGCGCGACGCGCGCGCCGTCGGGGGCGACGGCTATCGCCTGGAAGCTCGCGACATCGCCTGCGCTGATGGAAGCGCCGAATTCCTTCTTGACGCCGATCATCACGCCCTTCGCCCGCACGGGGAGGATCACAGTTCGCTCCACCGTCCGCCCGCCGGGTTCGCCGACATCGACGATAAGCTTCGCGTCGAGCGGCCGCGTCGAGCTTCCCTCCGGCAGGTCCACGGAAAGGTCTGCATGGCCTTTCGCGTCGGTCACGACTTTGTCGGCGAACTGCTGCTGGACCGGCGTGAAATCGTCGTCGGCCAGGCCCGCGACGAATCCCGGAAAGCCAGGCAGGGCGCCGCCCGGCGCGGCCTGCAGGCGAACCGCGCCCGTCACCTCGAGGCCGCTTGCCGGCGCCCCATAGAGAAAGCGCGCGTCCAGTGAGAACTGGATCGGTTCGCCCGGCGCGACAAAGGCGCGCGCTGAATGGAGGGTGAAGTCGAGCCGTTCGGGAACGTAATCTTCGAGGAGGAATTCGACCTCTCCAATCGGCGCCCCCTTCGGATCGGCGAAGGCCTCGATCGTCCATTTGCCCTGCGGCGCGCCGGGCAGGAGCGGCAGCGCGAAAGCGTGGCCGCCGAGGCCTTCGTCGCCAATTGTCGCGCGCCGGTACTCGACCCCGTCCGGGCGCTTCGCGACGAAAGTCAGCGGCAGGTCCGATTTCGCGACGCCCTTTGCGTCGCGAAGAAGGGCGGTCGCGAAGACTGTCTCGCCCGAGCGATAGACGCCTCGCTCGGTGTACAGGAACGCGTCGAGCCCCTGCGGCGCGTCGCGCCCGTCGACGCCGCGGTCGGTGAGGTCGAAGGCGTTCTGGGTGAGGCTTAGGAAGTTGAAGTCCGCGCCGAGCGTCGCGACGAGCAGGCCCGGCGCCGAGCCGCCGCGTCCACGCGCAAGGCCCGGGTCGAAGTCCGCGCGTCCGTCCGCGCCGGTTGTCTTCGTGGCGAGCACTTCGTTGTTGCGGGCGACGAGTTTCAGTTCGACGCCGGCGACCGGCGAGGCGCTGTCGAGCGATTGGACCATCGCATGCACCCCGCTCGCGCCGGAAATCGCCGTCAGGCCGAGATCGGAGACGACCATCCACTGGGTCGCAAGCTGCGAATAGTCGCTTTCGGGCTCGGCGCCCGGAACTTTCTCCTTCCATGGTTTGGCGGTGACGAGATAGACGCCTGGCTTTAGGGCGCCGACGGCTTTGAGAATCGGGAATTCGGTGACGACGTCCTTGTTGAGGTCCGAGGCGACGTCCATCGAGCCGCTCCAGACCTTGGCGCCGTCCTGGGTCTCGATCTCCTGCGCGCGCGAGGAATCGATGGGCTTCAGGAAATCGTCGCGCGCGATGGTCGCCACGAGGTTGCGGTCGCCGATGCGATAGACGCCGATCGCCACCTTGCTCGTGTTGACGGTGACGAGCGGCGCGCCTTCCTGTCCCTGGCGCGGCAGCACATAGGCTTTGCCGGCAAAATGCGCCTGCGGCGAGCGGTCGCGCACATAGATCTGATAGTCGGCGGCCTTGAGCAGTGCTTCGCCGACCGCGGAAGGCAGGCCCTCGCGCAAGGTGATCCGGTAGCGCTCGCCGTGCTTCAGACCTTCGACGCAAAGCTGCTGGTCCTCGTTCGAAATCGCGGTCTCGGAGGCGCCTTCGACCGCGACATAGGGCGCAAAATCCGTCTTGCGAGCGAGCGGATCGGAGAAGTTGAAGCACACGCGGGGAGCCGTCGATTCGTTGTCGACCTTGTAGTCGACGATGCGGAAGCCGTGCTCGGCGCGCATATCGTCATAGGTCTTGTGCACGTCGGGCGCATCGACCCTGTCCAGTGAGGCGCGCAACGCGTCGAGAGCCGGGCGCCACATCTCGTGCCGCGCGAGCAGGGCGCCGAGCGTGGCCAGCGCCTGAGCCTGAACCGTTGGGCTCGTCGCACGCTCGTAGGCCGCATAGGCCGCGGTCGCGCCGCTGGTGACGAGATCGTAGCGGTTGTCCACCTGGGCGTCGTCGGCGCGCGCAGCCACCTCCGAGAGCGCAAGCCAGTTCGCCGGGTCCTTCGGTGCGGCAGTGATCGCGGCGGCGGCGAGCTTTTGCGCGGCGTCAAATTGCCCGGCCGCGGCGGCTGCGATGGCGGCTTTGCGCAGGGCGTCCGGCGACTTGCCGGCTGTCGCCGCGCCGATCTTCCCGGCCTCGACGCGGAGGGTCTGGGCGAGGCGAATCGCGTCGCTCGCCATGTCCTCGCGCGCATAGGGCTTCGGCTCGGCCGCGACGGCGGCGAAGCCAACGAGCAGACAAAGAAGAAACGCGAGCGAGCGGATCGCTTCACGCATTGGGTCGACTCCCCTCTTCGTTCCGCGCGCGGAACGGGCGCAGACGATTCACGATTGGCGGCCAGATTAGCATGTCCCGAGCGTGGACGCTCACGCGCCGCAAGGGGAGGGCGGCGATTTGGGTTCGCGCGAAGGCGACCGCACGCGGTCGCGGGGACGGACAGCGTCCACCCGGAAAAATGGAGGCGAATTGTCGCACCGCGAAACTTTTCGATCGGTTTGTTATTCTGATTTTCTTCGTGTAATGCGGCGTCCGCTCGTATTCGAAGGAGAATCGGCGCGGCGGGTCGAGCAAAAAGAGACTTGCGCGCGCTGCGTCGGCGTTTGTCGCGCCGAGGCGGGCTCGGACGGGCGCAATTCGCCCAAAGCTGGGAGTCCCAAGGATGAAATTCGCAATTCCGTTTTGCGCGGCGGTGGTTTGCGCAAGCGCGGCCCACGCCCAGGTCGAGCTGAGCACCTACGCCGACGCCAAGGGAAATCTCGACGTTCAAAAGCTGACCTGCGCCCAGTTGGCTGGGACTTATCAGGAAGACGCCGACTTCATGACCGTGTGGTACAGCGGCTGGTACAACGGGCTGGCCAACTACAGCAAAATGAAGGTCGATCGCGCCAAGGAGCTGGAGCACCGCGTCATCGTCTATTGCAAGGCTCACCCCGACAAGAAGGTGATCACCGCAATGGACATCAACATCAAGCAGATGCGCAAGGAATTGGGCATCAAGGTGGACGACGAGAAATAACGCTCGCCGTTTCGCGCCTCCCTCGCCACAGCCCGCGGCCCAACCCTGGTCGCGCGAGACGCCGTCGGGTTTCGACCCGCCGTTCGCACGGTTCATCAAGGTCCGCCGGGCTCCCGAATCGTCTCAGTCTGGATCGGAAAAAGATATGTTCACCCTCAAGACGCTCGCCGCTTCTGCAACTCTGCTCGCGTCCGTCTCGGCCGCCTCGGCTCAGGTCGAATTGAAGACCTATGCCGACGCGAAAGGTTACATCAACGTGAAGGCGCTCACCTGCGCGCAACTCGCCAACACATTCCAGGAGGACGCCAACTTCCTGGGGACCTGGTACAGCGGCTGGTTCAATGGCCACCTGAAGCGGCACTCCATCAACATCGCCCGCACCAAAGAAGGCATCCACGAGGTCATCGTCTACTGCAAGGCGAACCCGGACAAGAAGGTCATCGAGGCGGTCGACGCCTATGTGAAGAAGGTGCAGGCGGGCGAGCAGTAAGAGTCCTTATCTCCCCCTGCGGGAGAAGTTGGCGCGAAGCGCAGGATGAGGGGTCGGCGCCTAAGGCGTTCTCGGCGCAGGCCCCTCACCCCCAACTTTTTCCACTAAGGGAAGAAGGAAGATGCACGTCGGATTGGCGTAGCCGGTGGTCGGTTTCCTCCGCCAGTCTCATCCTCTACCATGCTGGGAGGTTTGGAGACTGCATCGGAGCGGCGGGCGCACGGATGGGACGATGGTCGATCGCGCTGGTTCTCGCCCTGACAGGCGCCCTCGTCGCGGCGCCGCATGCGTCGGCGCAGACGTCCGCGCGAGCCCCTGACGCAAAGTCCGACTCGGCTTTCGCGACGCAGAAGACCGCGTTCCTCGCCCTGCCCGAAGCGACCCGCAAGGCGATCCAGGATTCGCTCGTCTGGCTCGGCTTCTACAATGCGACGAACGACGGCGATTTTGGTCTGCGCACGCGCGACGCGATCCTCGCCTGGCAGAAAAGCGTCAAGGCGGCGCCGGATGGCGTTCTCGACCCGAATCGCTTGCAGGCGCTGCTGGCTGCGGGACTCAAGTCGCGCGACGCAGCCGGGTTCAAGACGATCACGGACAAGAAGACCGGCGCAAAGGTCGGCGCCCCGGCCAAGCTCTTCGCGCGCGGCGTAAAACTGGACTTCGTGTCCGACCCGAACGGCGACCTTGCAGCGCTCTACGCGAAGCTCGCGGTCGAAACGCCGACCCGCAAGGTCAGCTACAAGGCGATGAAGCCGAACAGCTTCTTCGTCGTCGCGGGGCAGGAGAGCGGCGGTCAGAACGGGCCGACGAAGTTCTACATGCGCTATGACCGGCAGGAGGGCGCCTCCCCGCCGATCCGCGGCTTCGTCTTCTCTTATCCCGCCGCGAACGCGGCGGATTTCGACCGCCTCGCCGTGGCGGTCGCCAATTCCTTCGAGCCTTTCCCGTCGGGCGCCCAAGGGACCCCGGCCGCATCGCCCGCGGCGCCGCTGCCGCCGGCTGCGAAAGCCACCGCGCTCGTCATCGCGCCCGGCCGCGCGGTGACGGCGCTCAAACCCGCCGACTGCGCAAATCCAACGATTGCGGGCAAGCCCGTCCGTTTCGAGAAGACAGGCGCCTCCGGTCTTGCCGTGCTCGTAGGCGATTTCGCCGCCAACGGCGCGGAACCCACGCTCGGGCCGTTGTCGTCGGACCTCGTGGCCCTTAGCGCCAGGGGCGATAAGGTCGCGGCGAGCCCCGCGGCGGTCACGAAAGACGCGCAGCCGAAAGTGGTCGCCGCCCTCGAGCCGAGCGCCGCCGGGGGCCCGCTGTTCGATCGGGCCGGGAGGCTTGTCGGCCTTGTCGGGCCGTCCGCTGCGGCTCCGAAGCGGGTCGGCGGGGTCGCTCTCGCATCCTCTTGGCCGGTGATCGACTCGGACGCTATCGGCGCCTTCCTCGGCGGCGGCGGCGTCGAGATCGCCCCGCCGGCCTCGCCGCCCTTGAGCGCCGGCAGGATCGCCGACCGCGAAAAGGGCGCCATCGTCGGCGTATTTTGCGGGAAATAGCGAAAGCGGCGCGCGAGGAAACGAAAAATCAAGCTGGATCGCGGACCCATGACGGCCGGCAAACCCTTTCGGAGCACTCCATGAAAGCGTCCGTTCTTATTGTCGGCGCGGGACCTGTCGGCCTGACGATGGCCTCTGAACTCGCCCGCTATGGCGTGGCGTTGCGGATCATCGACAAAAACGATTGCCGAACCGACAAGTCCAAGGCGGTCGTCGTATGGAGCCGCACGCTGGAGTTGCTCGATCGCGCCGGACTTGCGGACGGCTTCGTATCGGCTGGCCTGAAATGGTCGGCGGCGAATATTTTTGCCGGCGACAAGCAGCTCGCTCATGTCGATCTGGGCGCGATCGAGTCGCCGTTTCCCTTTGGTCTCGGCTTGCCGCAATCCGAGACCGAGCGGACTTCTCGAGGAGCGGCTTGCCGCGCTCGGGCTGGCGGTCGAGCGTCGCACCGAGCTTGTCTCGTTCGAACGAGGGGAGGACAGCGTCTCCTGCCTTCTCCGCAGGCCGGACGGCGCCGAGGAGACCGTCGAGGCGGACTGGCTTATCGGCTGCGACGGAGCCCATTCGGTTGTCCGGCATGGGCTTGGGCTTGAATTTCGCGGCGAGGCGCTGGGGACAGAATTCGGCCTTGCCGACGTCCATCTGGCCGGACTGACCACCCCGCCCGATCAGCTCGCCATTCACCTGCATCCGGAAGGCCCGGTGGTGTTCTTTCCGATCCATGAGGATCGCTGGCGCATCATCGCCGAAATTGGCGCCCTGCATGGCGAGATCCATCCGGATCTGTCGCTCGAGGAAATGCAAAGTCTCGTTTCGAGGCGGGTCTCCGGCGTGACGCTATCCGACCCGATCTGGATTTCCGCATTCGCCATCAACGAGCGCATGGTGGACGACTATCGCGTCGGGCGCGTGTTCGTGGCTGGCGACGCCGCTCATGTCCACAGTCCGGCGGGCGGGCAGGGCATGAACACCGGCATGCAGGACGCCTTCAATCTGGCCTGGAAGCTTGCGCTTGTCGCCAAGGGCCTCGGCGCGGCAGACGAGCTGCTGGAGAGCTACAGCATCGAGCGTAGCGCGGTCGCGCGGCAGGTCCTCAAGGATTCCGGCCGCCTCACGGAAATCGCCACGCTTCGGAACCCGGTCGTGGAGCACGTGCGGAACTTCGTCGCGCGGCATGTGCTCGGGCTCGAAGTCGCCCGTCATGCGGTGGCGGGGCGCCTGTCGGAGACGACGATTGGCTATCCGGAGAGTCCGCTGAACGTCGGATCGGCTCATGGCCTCAAGGGCCCGCCGCCCGGCGCGCGTTGCGTGGCCGTGACGCCATTCGGCGCCGGCGACCTACCCCGCTTCGCCCTTGCCGCGGCGCCCTCGGCGAACGCGTCGAAAGCGCTCGGAGACTTCGGGCAGATCATGGAGAAGGCCCTCCGGACACCCCCCGATCCGAAAGGCGCCTGGCTCGTTCGGCCGGACGGCTATGTCGCCGCCGTCGCACATGCGGACGACCTTTCGCCGATCGAAGAGGCGCTTGAGAGGGTGACGGAATAGCCGCGGGCCTCCTCCGGAAGTCGCCGACAATCTTCAAGCGCGGCCCCGCTCCGAAGAGCGACCGGCTGCGGCCGATAGATCGTCGTTAAGACCACGCGCCGGTCCTGGGATTTCCAACGACGAAGGGCCCCTATTTCGCGACCCTCAGTGATTTCAAGCGCCTGGAGACCGTTTTACTTCGCGCCTTTTTTTGCTCCGCCCGACGAAGAGCTGAACCCCTCACTGTCCCGGAGGCTTCCTCCTCGGCGCCCTCGTCCTGAAATAGGTTTGATCGCTCAGGAAAGATAAGGTTCAGCGCTGTAGGCCGGGCAAGAACAAATATGGAACAAGCCTCCCGCTTTGTCAACAGATTTTCGTCCTCTTCAGATCTTCAAGCGCCTCACTCCTCGTGCACTCCGCGGGGCGGGACCATCAAAGCCAATGGGCTCTCCGGCTTCCGCATCGCGGCATTGCCCCCATGGCGAAAGCCGGGCGCCTTTCACCTGCGGCTTCCTTCTCGCGAGGTCGACGTAGAGGTTCGAACTCGATCAAACGAATTCCGTATCAGGCGCCTTTCTCGACTTCCGCGAAGGCTTCGCGCGCGATCCGGAAGGAATCGACTCCCGCGGGAACGCCGGCATAGATTGCGACCTGCAGAAAGACCTCGCGGATCTCGTCTTTGGTCACGCCGTTCTTCAAGGCGCCCTTGATGTGCGTCTTGAGCTCGTGGGGGCGGTTGAGGCAGCTGATCATCGCGAGATTGAGCATGCTGCGGATCTTGTGGGGCAAGCCTTCCCGGCCCCAGACAGCACCCCAGCAATATTCGGTCGTCAGCTCTTGCATAGGCATGTTGAAGTCGTCCGCCGTCTCGAACGACTTCTCGACGAATGCCGCGCCGAGCACCTTCTTGCGGATCGCAAGCCCGCGATCGAATACTTCCTTGTTCATGTCCGTCTCCCGTATCTCGAGTTCTGATGAGGCGCGGGCCGCCTGGCGACTCGCCTTCCACCTCGACGCCCGCGCAGGCTTCTACAACGCGCGCTATCGAAGTGAAGTCCGACATCGGGCCGAATTTGGCGTTGGTGAAGTCCGGCATTTGCCGTCCTTCGAGTTCGCGCCGGATCAGGGCTGCTGGAGGGCCATCACAAAAGCGTGTGCGCCTTCAGTCCTGGCAGGCATAGTCGAGCAGGTCGTCCGAACCCATCGGCCACCACTGGTGCGGCGCGTGGACATAGGTCGCAAGAACCACGAACTGCTCGTGCCCGTTTACCGAGGCAAGGGCGAGGGCGACTGTCACGCTCGCACGATCCCGCGTCATTGGTGCCATGGCGTCGAACGCCAGCCGGAACGGGTCGACAGCGGCGAGATCGCTCGTTCCGGTCGGGTAGCCCCAGAACACCGAATGGGGAACCAGCGCGCCGAGCTTGCTCCATTGCCCGATTGGGGCGCGAGACGCGAAGGCCTGCACCGCCGCCTGCGCTTCCAGCGCCAGACAGGCGATATGGATATGCAACTGGTCCTGCGTGCGGACGACCTTGGGATTGACCACAAGCCCGATCCGCAGCGAATCGATCGGCCGCCCATCCGGATCGACCACAAATCGCCTCGCCTGCCATGCGTCGGCGAAATAGTTGGGCGCGTCGGGCGACAGAAGCAGCGGCAATTCCACCCCGACCATCCGCCGCGTCGGCGAGAGGATCGTATCGGGCTGCCCCATCGGCGGCCGGAGCACCACGAATCCCCGCTCCGCGCCGCCGCTCAAATCGACCTGAAGACAGGGGAATGGCGAGCCGGTCAGACGGTCATTGGCGACGCAGGCCTGAATGACGGGCCAGAGCGCCAGTCGGTCGAGCGACAGCGCCCAGACGCTGACGATCGCCGCCCCGCAGGCGACGAGCGCGCCCGTAAATAGGGAGGCCGGAAGCAGGCGCGAAATCCTCACCCCGTCAGATCCCGTTCAAGGCGTCAGTCCTCGACAAAGTCTTTTCGCGCGATCCCTTGCGCGAAAAGGAGCGCCGTCAAGTCGGCATGATCGACGCGCGCGTCGGCGGCGGCTGCGACTTTCGGCTTCGCCCGATAGGCGACGCCGAGCCCGGCCGCCTGCAGCATCGCGAGGTCGTTCGCGCCGTCGCCGACCGCCATCGTCTCGGAAAGCTGAAGGTCCATCGCCGCGGCGATCTCTTTGAGGGCGGCGAGTTTTGCGTCCTGACCGAGCACCGGCTCCCGGACCCGCCCCGTGAGGACGTCGTCCTCGATCTCCAGCGTGTTGGCGCGATCCTCGTCCGCGCCGATCCGCTCCAGGATCGCGCCCGTGAATTGGCGGAAGCCGCCCGATACGATTGCGACGCGCCCACCGCGCTTCCGCATGGTCCGGGTCAGGGTGCGTGCGCCGGGATTGAGGGCGATGCGTTCGCCGAGCACCGCGTCGATCACGGTTGCGGGCAGGCCCGCGAGCAGGCCGACCCGCTCCCGCAGCGCCGGCTCGAACGCGATGTCGCCGCGCATGGCGCGCTCCGTGATCGCGGCCACTTTCTCTCCGACGCCAGCAAAGGCCGCGAGTTCGTCGACGCACTCCTGTCCGATCAGGGTCGAGTCCATATCGGCGACCAGAAGCCGCTTCGCCCGCCCTTCCGCCGGCTGGACGATGACGTCGGCGGCTTCTTCCGCCAGCGCCGATTCGAGCGCGGCGCGGGTCTCGGGAAGGTCGGCCGCGAAGAAGAGATCGGCCGCCACCCCTTCGTCCAGCCACATCCGGCCCTCGTAGCCGGCCGCCGCTTGCGCGAGCCGCAGGAGTTCTGCATCGCTGAACCGCGTCCGGGCAGGATCGGCGACGATCGTGGCGACGAGAGCGGGCATGAGGATTCCGGATTATGGTGGAGGAAGTTGGCGCACCGCGGCGCGCGCTTCTCATTGCAGGCCCCACAGCCAGCGGCAAGTCGGCTGCGGCGCTCGGGCTCGCGCGGCGTTTTGGCGCGACGATCGTCAACGCCAATTCCATGCAGGTTTACAGAGACTTGCGGGTACTTAGCGCCCGTCCGACGGAAGATGAGGAACGCCTCGCCCCGCACCGCCTGTTCGGCGAGGTGGACGGGGGGGAGAACTTTTCGGTCGGGCGGTGGGCTCGCCGAGCGGCCGGGATTCTGGCCGAAATCGGCGACCAACTCGCGATATTCGTCGGCGGAACCGGACTTTATTTCCGCGCGCTGACGGAGGGCCTGTCCGCCATGCCAGCCGTCCCGGAGGCTGTGCGGACCGCCCTCCGCGCTCGGGCGGAGGGGCGTTCAGCGCCCGAATTGCACGCAGAGCTTGCCGCGCGTGACCCCGAGACGGCCGGACGGCTCCGGCCGAGCGACCGTCAGCGAATTTTGCGCGCGCTCGAAGTTTTCGAGGCGACGGGCCGGCCGCTGACGTCTTTTCAGGGGGCGCGGGAGGCGCCGTCGCTGCTGCCCGGATCGTGGGCGGGCCTGTTTCTCTCGCCCGACCGCGCCGCGCTGAACGAACGTATCGACTCGCGTTTCGATGCGATGATCGCCATGGGCGCGCTCGATGAGGTCGCCGTGCTTGCCGCCCGGCGGCTCGATCCGGCGCTTCCGGTCATGCGGGCGCATGGCGTTCCGCATCTGATCGCACATCTGGAAGGCGAAATCAGTCTCGCCGAAGCAATCGAGCGCGGCAAACTCGACACCCGCCAATACGCCAAGCGCCAGTTCACCTGGGCGCGTCATCAGCTTCAAAACTTCGCCTGGGTCACACCGGAAGCTGCGGAAGAGGCGGGGGCGCGCGCAATTGACGAGATCGGGGCTGCGCTTCGTTAAGGCTCATGCGCTTCACTTGCACGCGTGGGCGGGACACTCACGCGATGTCGAGGATAGAACTCATGCGTTCCTGGTTGAAAGGCGCGGGCGCGCCGCACGTTCTCTTTGCCGGCGCGGCGGCGCTTTTCGTTTTGGCCGCGGCGGCGATCTATGCGGCTGGAGCCCGCAGCTTCGATGAGATGGGGCGCGAAACCCGCGCCGCCGCGGATATTGCGTCGGCCAGTCGGGCGATCCTCGAAATTCCGATCGCGGTCCTCAGTCTCCTGGAGTTTGACGACAATGTGGAGGCGGGGCGGCAGGCGCCCGTCCTCTTCCTCGACGCCACCCGCGAGGCGCGCAACGCGCTTGATCGCGCGCAGCGTCTCGCGCCTGATCACGCCCCGGAGATCGAGGCGTTTCGGCGCCGCCTCGAGAGCCTCGTGGACAAGGCTCGCGCCCCCCTTGCGATCGGCAACGCAACCTCGGGCCTGACCCGCGCCGCGCAGCTCAACCCAAGCGATTTGACGGAGCTTGCCGCCGGCGCCCGCCTTGCCGCCGCGCCCAGCGTCGGCTTTCAGGCGTTGGCCCGCGACGTCGGCGCCTTCGGAACCGCGGTGTCGGCGGAGGCGATCCGGGGCTCGAACGCCCTCGAACGACGGATCGACGCCGCGTTGCTTGTGCTTGCCGCGGTCGGTCTGGCCGCGTTGTTTGCGGCGCGGGCGGCCGGACGCATGGGGCTTGCCCGCGAGTTCGTCGCGCGCCGCGCGGAGCGCCGCCGGCTCGGCCCCGCGGATCGCGTCTCCTCTCCGCTCTCGCCCGGGACAGGAGCGTCGCTCGCCTGTCTCGCCGAGCCGCTGCCCGCCCTTCCGCGTTCGCTCCGCGATCCCCAGGCCTGGGCGCGCGGCGGATCAGCCCGCTCCGAGCCGCTGTGAGCGGGCTGCGTCGCCTCCCGGATGGACGCCGGCGCGCTTCGGCAGCGCGGTGATCAAGGCGACGATCAGCGCCGCCAGAATCGCTGAGGCCGCGTAACGGCTGATCGCCAAGCCGCCGTGATCGAGCGGCTTGTCAATGAGGTCGCCGAGCGTCGCTCCGAGTGGCCGCGTCAGAATGAAGGCCGTCCAGAATAGCGCCACGCGCGAGGTTTGCGTGAAGGCGTAGAGCGCGGCGACAATAACGATCGCCGCCCCGAAGACGACCGCGCCGCCGGCGTAGCCGAGATCGTTCGAATCCGCGACCCAATCCCCGAGCGCCGTTCCGAGCGTTTGCGAGAAAAGGATGGTCACCCAGTAGAACGCCTCAACCTTCGGCGTCGCCACCGTGTTCACGGACACGGTTCCCTCGGATCGTCGCCAGACAGCGAGCGACGCTGCGAGCGCCGCCAGGAGCAGGAGCGACCCCCCGAGATATCCGATGCCCAACGAACGATCGACGAAATCTGCGATCGTCGTGCCGACCGTCGTGGTCGCGACGATCGTCAGCCAATAGAGATAGGCGTTGAAGCGGGCCGCGCGGATCTGGGCGGCGACTGCGGCAATGAAGATCGCAAGGAAAATCAGAGTGCCGACAGCGTAACCGAGATTGAGCGACATGGTCACGGCGTCGCCGCCGGTCTCGCCCAATGTCGTCGCGAGAATCTTGATGATCCAGAATCCGAGAGTGATCTCGGGGACCTTGCTGAAGCGAATGGCGCCAGAATCGTTCATCCGGTTCTCCGGAAAAGTCCATCGCAAGACGGAAAATGAGAGGCGGGGCCGTGCTGCAAATCTTGGGAGACCGTCGGCCGGATGCAGCGAAGCCGTCAATCATGGCGGTATGAGGGCTCCCGCCCACCCCCTGTGAGGCGGCCTCATCTTTCACGCCGCGGCGGCCTGCGCTAGCTTCCCGCGCCATGACGAAGCCCAAGCGTGAGAAGACGGGTCTTGCGGAAGCGCGGGAGGAGCACGAGCGCCTCGGCGAAAAGATCGCCGAGGCGGACCGGCGCTACTATACCGAAGACGCGCCGACGATCTCGGACGCCGATTATGATGCGGTGCGTCGACGCTATGAGGCGCTCGAAGCGGAGTTTCCCGAACTCGTCGGGTCCGATTCCGCCAGCAAAAGAATTGGCGCGCCGCCTTCGGAGAAATTCGCGAAGGCCCGGCACGCCGTGCCGATGCTCTCGCTCGCCAACGCATTCGCCGACGAGGAGGTGATCGAGTTCTGCGCCCGCGTGCGGCGCTTTCTCGGACTGGCCGAAGAGGCGCCGCTCGCCATGACGGCCGAGCCAAAAATCGACGGCCTCTCCTGCAACCTGCGCTACGAGGATGGTGAGCTTGTCCAGGCGGCGACGCGCGGCGACGGATTCGAAGGCGAGGTGGTGACCGCCAATGTGCGGACGATCGCCGCGATTCCGCACCGTCTCAAGGGCGCGCCGAAAATTTTCGAGGCGCGCGGCGAAGTCTATATGCGCCACGAGGATTTCGAGGCTCTGAACGCGCGACAGGCGGCGGCGGGCAAACCGACCTTCGCCAATCCGCGCAATTCCGCGGCGGGCTCGCTGCGCCAGCTTGATCCTTCGATCACGGCGTCGCGTCCGCTGGCCTTCTTCGCTTATGCGTGGGGCGAGGTCAGCGATCCTTTCGCCGCCACCCAGCACGCGGCGATCGAGGCGCTGCGCCGCTTCGGCCTGCCGACCAATCCGCTGACGAAACTCTGCAACACCGCGCAGGAGATGCTCGCGCACTACCGCGATATCGAGCAGAAACGGGCGACCCTCGGCTATGACATCGACGGCGTCGTCTACAAGGTCGATGACCTGAGCCTGCAGACGCGGCTCGGCTTCGTCTCGCGTTCGCCGCGCTGGGCGCTTGCGCACAAATTTCCCGCCGAGCGCGCATCGACCTTGCTCGAAGGCATCGAGATCCAGGTTGGGCGCACGGGAACGCTGACGCCGGTCGCCAAGCTGAAGCCGGTCACGGTCGGCGGGGTCGTGGTGCGCAACGCCACGCTGCACAACGAAGACGAGATCAAGCGCAAGGACGTGCGGGTCGGGGACACGGTCGTCGTGCAGCGGGCCGGCGACGTCATTCCTCAGATTATCGAAGTCGTGCTCGAGAAGCGTCCGCGCGGCGTCGAGCCTTACGTCTTCCCTCAGGATGGTCACGGCAATTTCGTCTGCCCGGTCTGCGGCTCCGCCGCGGTCCGCGAGATCGACGAGAAGACCGGCGAGATGGAGGCCGCGCGCCGCTGCACCGGCCATCTCGTCTGCGCGGCGCAGGCGGTCGAGGGCCTGAAACATTTCTGCTCGCGCAACGCCTTCGACATCGAAGGGTTCGGCGATAAGCAGATCGAGCTTTTCTTCAGCAAGGGACTCGTCAAAACGCCCGCAGACATCTTTACGTTGCGCGAGCGCGACGGCAAGCAGGAGCCTCCGTTGCGGGAGTGGGAGGGCTTTGGCGAGACCTCCGCGCGCAATCTCTTCAACGCCATCGAGTCGCGGCGAAAGATCGCGCTCAACCGTTTCCTCTATGCGCTCGGGATCCGCCATGTCGGCGAAACCAACGCGCGCCGTCTTGCGCGCCACTTCGGCGACTGGGACTTGTTTCGCGCCGCCGCCCGCGCGCCCGGCGCGAAAGAGGAGCTTGCTCATGTGTCCGGCATCGGTCCCATCGTCGCCGAGGCGGTGGCGGATTTCTTTGCCGAGGAGCGCAACGAGAAGGCGCTCGACGCGCTTGTCGCTCAGGTCGATGTCGAGCCGATGGAACCGGTCGCGGCGGGGCATCCGCTCGCCGGGAAGACGATCGTCTTCACAGGTTCGCTCGAAAAGATGACCCGCGAGGAGGCCAAGGCGATGGCCGAGCGGCTTGGGGCGAAAGTGTCCGGCTCGATCTCGTCCAAGACCGATCTCGTCGTGGCGGGTCCGGGCGCCGGCTCGAAGCTTCAGAAAGCCCGCGAACTTGGCGTCGAGGCGATCGACGAGGAGGAGTGGCTCAGGCGCTCGGCGGGGTAGGGACGCCGGCAGGCCGTTTGACGCCACGGTTGACAAAAATACCGGCCTCCGGGAGGAACCACGCATGCAGACCGCGCAAAACATCGACGAGACAATGGTGCGCGTCCCAGGGGGCGCGTTCCGGATGGGGTCCGACAGCCATTATCCGGAAGAGGCGCCCGTCCATCGCGTGCGCGTCGACGGCTTCTGGATGGATGCGACGCCCGTGACGAACCGTGAGTTCCGAGCCTTCGTCCAAGCGACCGGCTACGTGACATTCGCCGAGATTGCGCCTGACGCGAAAGATTATCCGGGCGCGCTGCCGCACATGCTGCGGGCGGGTTCGCTGATGTTCAGCCCGCCTGCGGGTCCCGTCGACCTTGGCGACTGGTCGCAGTGGTGGAAATTCCAGTTCGGCGCGAACTGGAAGAAGCCTTACGCTGAAGGCTCTTCGATCAAAGGCCTCGACGATCATCCCGTCGTGCATGTCGCCTATTGCGACGCCGAGGCCTATGCGCGCTGGGCGGGCAAGGCGCTGCCCACCGAAGCCGAGTGGGAATTTGCCGCGCGCGGCGGACTCGACGGCGCCGAATTCGCCTGGGGCGACGAAATGACGCCGGGCGGCGCGCATATGGCGAACACCTGGCAGGGCGACTTTCCGGCCGAAAACACCAAGGCTGACGGCTGGGCGCGCACCTCGCCCGTCAAAAGCTATCCGCCGAACGGCTACGGCCTCTACGACATGATCGGCAACGTGTGGGAGTGGACGACGGATTTCTGGTCGACGCGCCACCCCGAAGACGCGGCCAAAGCCTGCTGCGTCCCTCAGAACCCGCGCGGCGGCCCCGAGGCGGAAAGTTTCGATCCCTGCCAGCCGCGGATCAAAATACCGCGCAAGGTGCTCAAGGGCGGCTCGCATCTTTGCGCGCCGAGTTATTGCCGCCGCTACAGACCCGCCGCGCGCCATGCCGAGCCGGTCGACACATCGACGAGCCACGTCGGTTTTCGCTGCATCGTGCGCGACGCAGCGAGGGACTAGCGGCGCTCACGGCGAGCGCCTCGCGTCCAGCACGATCTGGTCGTGTTCCCAGAGGCGCTGGAAGAAGACGCGGCCCGCTTCATCGGCGACGCCCGCTTCGGACAAAATTTCGCCGATCGTGCGCGCGCCGTCGATGCCCGCGAGCAGGCGCTCCTCGTCCCGCCTGAGGAAGAGCGCGAGGTCAGGGAACGTATGGCTCGGATTGACGAGCGCCGCGGAAAATCCCTTGGGGACGCCCTCGCGGACGAACCGAGACCATGGCAATCCGACGGGAATATAGTCCCGCCAGGACTCTCGGTCGAAAGACACCGGCTGCGGTTCGAGAGGACTGTCGTCGCGATAGGCGGTGAAGGCGTGCCGGTCCATGGTTCCGCGCAGAAGCTCCATTGCCGCAAAGCGCGATTCGGGTGGAAGCGCCGCAAGGCGCGCAGCGTGGGCCGGCGCGACGACGGTCCCGCATTGGGGCAGATAGGGCGCCTGCTCATGCCAGCGCCCGAAGGCAAGCCCGCACCGCGCAAGCCAGTCGAAGATCTGCGGCGCGCTGAAGGCGCGGTCGCGGGGATTGATGAGCGCGTCGGCGAGCGCGTCGGGCTCACGGAAATCCTTCGCGCGTCTGGCGACGCGAGCGAGCGGATGGTCGGAGGGCAGGGCGGACGTGACGGCGGCGAGGTCGGCCAGTTCCTGCCTGGACCCGCCGACCCCCAGGAGGCGGCAATAGGCCTGCATCATGTAAATTCCCGCGCGGCCGTAGGGCGCATAGATCATGAGCTGCATCACGCCTTCAGGCGCGAGAATCTCGCGCAGCGCGCGAAGACCTGCGTCGGGATCTGCGAGGTGATGCAGCACGCCGGTGCAGATGATCTGGTCGAAGGTCTCGCCGATCTCCGCGACGCGCTCTATCGCGAGCTGATCGAGACGCAAATTCTGGAGGCCGTGCTTCTGCTGAAGCTTCTGTGTGCGTCGAATGCTCGTTTCGCTGACGTCGACCCCCGTCACTTCGGCGTCCGGCTCGGCGAACGCGTAGCGGGCCGCTTGCGACGTCCCGCATCCGGCGACCAGAATCCGCCGACGCGGCCGCATCGGCTGCAAGGGCCAGAGAATCAACGATAGGGCGCGGCGACGCTCCGGATCCCGTGCGCCGCGCGCAAGCGCCTCGACCGGCGGCGGGTAGGGATGCGCCTCATAGAACGCGCGGATGGGATCGGAATCCGCCGCGTCTGTCGTGCCTTCGCGGCTCACCGTCATCGCCGTATCTTCCTCATCCCGCCGCGAGCAGATAGCAACGCCCAGAGCCTCCCGCCATTCCCCACGGGCGCATGTACGCGGTATCGGGTGATGCCCTTTGGTTATTGGACGCGCGCAATCATTCTCGCTACTGTCCGCACCCTAATTCCGCGAATCGCACTGTGATATCCTGTGATCATTCTCAATCAACAGACATGGGGCTGCGGGATCGCGTGGCAGCGCCGGCGGATGTGTCTGTGGAGGGCGTAACCGCTTTGACGGAAATCCCGACCCCCGGTCAGGTCCTCCAGGCGCGCATTGCGGTTGCGCTGCTCGTCAGCCTCGTGGCGGCGGGCGCGATCTGGTACGGCGTCACCTTTGAGGACCTGAAACGGCTGTGGACCGATCTTCTCGACCGGCCTGGCGGCCCGATGACTTTCCGTTTCATCCTCCAGCCGGCAATGGCGGCGATCGCCGCGTTGCACGACGGGCTTGCCGACGCGAGGGCCGGCCGGCCGCCTTATGCCTGGGCGCTGGTTCGCCTCTCCGAAGGGCGAAGCGCGCGCCTGTGGGAGGGCGTCGTGTCCACCGCGAGGATTCTTATCCTCGGCGCCGTGGTCGATGCGATCTATCAGGCGGTCGTCTTGAAGAGTTTCTATCCCGCTCAGGCGGCGGTGATCGCAATCCTGCTGGCCTTCGTTCCCTACGCCGTTCTTCGCGGTCCCATCACGCGCCTCGCGCGGCGTTGGGTCGCGCGCTCGGCGTCGGCCTGACCCGTCCGCGAGCAGCCATGGCGCCTTCCGACCTCAAGCTTGACGCCAACACCGAACTTGCCGCGCGGCGCACCGGCATGTCGTTTCAGCGCACGCGCATGAGCGCCGACCGCACGCTGATGTCGGTCATACGCACGTCGCTTTCGCTCATCAGCTTCGGCTTCACCATCGCGCAGGTCTTCCAGAAGCTGAGGGAACAGGACCTTATCAAGGGCGCGGCGCCGGGGCGGAATTTTGGCGTGACCCTGATCGCGCTCGGCGTCGCTATGCTGATCATTGGGATCGTCTATCATGTTCAGTTCATGCTCGGCCTCAGGAGGATGCGTGAATCCATGAGGATGGAAGGCCTGGTCCATGCCGAGAGCGGCTTTCCCTATTCCATGACGCTTTTCACCGCCCTCGCGCTGATGCTCATCGGCATTGTGGCCGCCCTGAGCGTCGCGTTTCGGGTGGGGCCGTTCGGCTGAGCTTGGACAAGCGCCGGCGGCGTCAACCGTTCTGGTCTGCGGCTTCGCTTCATCCGCTGATCATCGCATCAAGAAGCGACCGATCAAGGGAAACAGGAAATGCCCAAACCCGACAAGCCGAACATCCTCGTCATATGGGGCGATGACATCGGCATCTCGAATCTGAGCTGCTACTCCCACGGTCTCATGGGCTATCAGACGCCCAACATCGACCGCCTCGCAAAGGAAGGCATGATGTTCACCGATTCCTACGGCGAACAATCCTGCACGGCGGGCCGCTCGTCCTTCCTCACCGGGCAGAGCGTCTATCGCACCGGCCTGTCCAAGGTCGGCATCCCCGGCGCGCCGATCGGCATGAACGAGAAGCTCATCACCATCGCCGCCGCCCTGAAGAACCAGGGCTACGCCACCGGCCAGTTCGGCAAGAACCACCTCGGCGATCTCAATTCCATGCTGCCGACCAATCACGGCTTCGACGAATTCTACGGCAATCTCTACCACCTCAACGCCGAGGAAGAGCCGGAAGCGGATGACTATCCCGACGAGAAGGAGTTTCCGAACTTCCACAAGACCTTTGGGCCGCGCGGAGTCATGCACTCCTTTGCGACGGACACCGACGATCCGACCGTGGAGCCGCGTTGGGGCAAAGTCGGAAAGCAGAAAATCGAGGATACAGGCCCACTAACCCGGAAGCGCATGGAGACCTGCGACGACGATTTCGTCGCCCGCGCCAAGGAATTCATGAAGAAGGCGAATGACGACGGCAAGCCATTCTTTGTCTGGCTCAACACCACCCACATGCACGCCTTCACCCATACCAAACCGGAAAGCAAAGGGCAGGCGGGACGCTGGCAATCGCCTTATCACGACACGATGATCGACCATGACAAGAACGTCGGCCAGGCGCTCGATTTTCTCGACGAGATCGGCATCGCCGACAATACGTTCGTCATGTATTCGACCGACAACGGCCCGCACATGAACTCGTGGCCGGACGCCGCGATGACGCCGTTCCGCAACGAGAAAAACTCAAATTGGGAAGGCGCGTTCCGCGTCCCGATGCTGGTGCGCTGGCCAGGCAAGATCAAGCCGGGCCAGGTCTCGAACGAGATCGTCCAGCACCACGACTGGTTTCCGACTTTCCTCGCGATGGCCGGCGAGCCCGACATCATCGAGAAGCTGAAGGCCGGTTACCAGGCGATCGGACGCACTTACAAAAACCACCTCGACGCCTACAATCTGTTGCCTTATCTCACTGGCCAGGAGAAAAAGAGTCCGCGCAACTTCTTCATGTATCTGAGCGACGACGGCGACGTGCTCGGTTTGCGCTACGACAATTGGAAGGTCGTGTTCATGGAGCAGCGCTGCCCCGGCACGCTGCGAATCTGGGCGGAGCCGTTCACAAAGCTCAGGGTGCCGAAACTCTTCAATCTTCGCACCGACCCTTACGAGCGGGCGGATATAACGTCGAACAGCTACTACGACTGGTTCTTGCGTCGCGTTTTCATGATCTACGGCGCGCAGGCGGTTGCGGCGCAGTGGGCGGCGACCTTCAAGGACTTCCCGCCGATTCAGAAGCCCAACACCTTCACGCTCGATGACGCCTTAAAGGCGATGCATGATACCGCAAGCGGCATGCACTAAAGCAGCTTAAGCGAGGAGCGGCAGGCTTCGGCCTGCCGCTCGATGGGCTGTGCCGCGCCAATGAGAGACTGGCTATCCCTCGCGACTGACCTGTCCGTCACAGTGATCGACTGGCTGGCGTTGCTCATCATCGTCGTAGGCGCGATCGAGGCGTTTTTCGGCGGCATGTGGACGATGTTTTCGTCCGCCGACAGACATGTGAGGCCCGATGCTTGGCTTCGGTTTGGCCGCTGGCTTGTCGCGGGTCTCACATTCCAGCTCGCGTCCGATATTCTCGCGACCGCAGTCACGCAGAGCTGGGAGGAAGTGGGACGGCTCGGCGCGATCGCCGCGATCCGCACGTTTCTCAACTATTTCCTCGAGCGCGATCTCACCGACGTCCGCGAGCAATCCGCCAAGCCGGCCGCCGACGGGTAGATGGATCTTTGGCTTTGTATCGTCGGTACGGCTACAGCGACTTCGCCAAGGCTTCGAGCTGTTCGGCGCATTGGCCCCAGCCCTGGTGGAATCCCATTTGTTCGTGCTGCACACGCGCCTCGGGCGTCCAGTGGCGAACGCGCGCCTCGTATCGCGTCTTTCCGTCCTGATCGGAGAAGCTGATGATCGCCGCCATGAACGGCGCGCCTTGCTTGGGCTCCCAGTTGGCCGTGAAGGCGTCGGTGAAAACGATCTTCTCGTTGGGAACCACTTCGAGGAAGACGCCGGCGTTGGGGAACTTGAGGCCGTCCGGACTCTGCATCACGATGAGGTGGGAGCCGCCTGGCCTCAGGTCGATTTTCGCCTCGGCAATGGAAAAGGGCTTTGGCGCGTACCATTGCTTGACGAGTTCCGGCTCTGTCCAACAGCGATAGACGGCCGCGCGAGGGGCGTCGATGTCACGGGTTAGAACCAGCTCGCGATCGCTCGGGAAACTCAACATCGGCCCTCCTCCTGCCGGTTCTTTAGCGTGAACGCCGACCCTGCGCGAGGGCGGTTTCGGCCTCAATCGCGCGGGATTGGCCCTCCGTCGCGGCCGGCGCGAGGCGGCCGGAGCGGCGCCGGCAACCCTGGCCTTAACGATGGTCGGCTTAAATAGAAATTATTCTAAATCATAGGGTATGACACGCATCGCGCCGTATTGGGCCGTCGCCCGGCAGGCGCGGTTCGAGCGGCGGACGGGAAAAACAAAGAAAATGGCGGCGGATTTCGTGTAACCCATTGAAAAGTATGGATCGGCGCGACTTAACAGAAATTATTCCAAGCTAACCCAAGTTGTTTCCAAGCTAACGGAGCTTGTTCCAACCTAACCCAAACCTAATTCAACTTAACGCAAATCGGGGTCACGCTTCGCGGCAAGCGTTTGGCCGTGGAGGTCGCGCCAACTTGGCGGCGAGCCGGGGAAACCGAGCGCGGTCGCCTCGTAGACGCCGCGCGCGATGGCGCGGGCGACGCATTCGGCTGCGAGCATTCCGATCTCGGTTAGCGCGCGGATGTCGGGAATCCGCCCGGACGTTTCGGTCGCTACGGCGAACACCGCGTCTCCGTCCGTCGGGGCGTGGGCTGGCTTTACGGCCAGTGCGAATCCGTCCTGCGCCATGATGGCGATGCGCTTGACCTGCGCCTTGGTGAGCGCCGCGTCCGTCGCCACGACCGCGAGGTCGGTATTCGTTGGCTCATCGTTCTTCATCCGCAGAACGTGGGCGTCCTCGGCATGATGGGGGCCGAAGGTATGGCCGCCGAACTCGCCGTCGCGTTCGTAGGGAGCGGCCCAGAAATGGTGGCTCTTGCCTCGCGTCGCGCGCCCGACCGTGTTGGCGACCGCGACCGCCCCGACAAGAAAGCCGGACGAGGTCACCGCGCTCGCCGAGCCGAGACCGCCCTTGAGGTCGAAGGTCGTCGCGCCATAGCCGGCGCCGACGGTTCCGAGCGCGAACTGCCGCGAGGCCTGTTCCGCGGCCTGATAGCCCAGCTCCCAGTAGGGAGGCTTGCGGCCCCAGGCCTTGTCGCCGCCGTTGGTCAGGTCGAACAGGCTTGCGCCCGGCACGATCGGCACGCGCGCGGTGCGCACGGGAAATCCCCGTCCGATGCTCGCCAGATAAGCCATGGCCCCGCCCGGGGCGTCGAGACCGAAGGCCGAACCGCCCGAGAGCACGAAGCCGTCGACGCGCTCGACAGTCATCTCTGGCTCGAGCATCGCGGTGTCGCGAAAGGCCGGCGCTCCGCCGTGCGCGGCCACTGAGGCGATCGCCGGCCGGTCGAAAATGATCGCCGTGACCCCGGAAGCGAGCCTCGGATCGTCCGCTGAGCCTACCCGCACGCCAGGAACGTCTGTGATGAGATTGTCCGCCATCGCCGCCTTTTTCGCCGCGCTCAAAACGCGCGCCGCGAAGCGGATAGGCGCTAAGGCCTGCGTCGCGCAAGCTTCGTGGTCGAAACTGGGTCTATGCAGGACGACGAGCCCATCGCCTATTGGGACGAGGTGCACGCGCCGCTCGGGCTCAACCGCGATCCCGCGCCTCCGCGTCGCAGCCGCCTGGCGTGGCCTGCGCTTCTCGTGGCCGCCGCCCTGGCCGGCGCGCTCGCCGGGCTTGCGCCCTCGGCTTGGCGCCTCGCGCATCCGCGGCGCCCCTCGGTCCTCGTCTCGCAGGCGGCCAAACCGGTTGCGTCGCGCGCCTCTCCCGACCTCCCCGCGACCGAAGCGCGGCCCGTACTGCGTCGGATCGATGAGGCGCCCCCGCGAGCCGAGGTCGCAGTGTCCAAGCCGGCGGATTCAGCTCCCCTTCGCGCCTTGCAGCGGAAAGTTGAGGCCGTTAGGCCCGGTCCTCTCATCATAAATGTCGGGGAAGCGCTCGCCGCCGCGAGGCAGGGCGGCAGCGCACTGTCGCCGGCGGAGTCGCGCGCGCCCGCCACTTCGCGCTAGACTGGCGCTCGCAAAGCCGGTCCGAGCGAAAGAGCCTCCGTGACAAGCCATCTGCCGTACCGCCCCTGCGTGGGAATCGCCTTGGTCAACCGGCTGGGAGAGGCTTTCATCGGGCGCCGGAAGCCCAAGCGCAACGAGGCGCTGGATGCGCGCTCCTGGCAGATGCCGCAAGGCGGGGTCGATCCCGGCGAAGACCCGTTGACGGCCGCGAAGCGGGAATTGTGGGAAGAGACCAATGTCCGGAGCGTCGACCTGATCGCTGAATATCCGGACTGGCTTTCCTACGATCTTCCCGACGACGCACGTGATCGCTGGGCCGGCCGTTATCGCGGGCAGACCCAGAAATGGTTCCTGTTTCGCTTCGTCGGGGATGACTCGGAAATCGATATCGATCATCCCGGCGAGGGCGCCCATTCCCCGGAGTTCGACCGGTGGCGGTGGGAGCGGCTCGAACTCGTCCCCGACGTCGTCGTACCGTTCAAGCGAACCGTCTACGAGACGGTGGCGGCCGCTTTCGCTCCGCTGGCGGGAACGAACAGCGGCTGAAATCGTCTCCTACTTTCCGGCCTTGATTGAGGCGGTGGCTTCCGCCATCTCCTCGTCCATTTTCGCCCGAAGGCGATGGTCAGAAATGTCGATGTCTCCCCGCGCGGCATCCTGTTGCAAAGCGGCGGCGACATCGCCATCGCTCGCGCCGACCTGAGCCGAAACGAAATCGTCCGCGTATTTTTCCGCCGCGTCTCCGTTGAGGCCCTTCATATCGGCGACCCACAGCGCAACGGCCTTGTTACGCCGCGCCACGGCGCGGAATCGCAGGGCCTCGTCGTTCGCAAACTTCTTTTCGAACGTATTCTCGCGATCATCAAACGCGCTTGACATACTGCCTCCCGGCGCTCCGGCGCCCTGTGCTGACGCCCCGACCGGAGCTGCTTTAGACGTGATTTATCGCAATTTCATGGGCGCGGCGCAATGCGCCTCGCCCTCAGTTCCCCACTGCCGGCGGATCGCCCTTCGCGGAGTCGTTTGCAGGCGGTGGATTTCTCAGGTCGCGCCTCAGGATCTTGCCGATCGGCGTGTGCGGCAGCAAGTCGCGGAACTCGACGTGCCGTGGGGTCTTGTAGCCCGTCAGATATTGGCGGCAATGAGCGATAATCTCGGCATCTGTCAGCGTACTGTCTTTTCGCACGACGACGATTTTGACGGCCTCGCCGGATCTCTCGTCAGGCACCCCGACCGCTCCGACTTCACGCACCCCCGGATGGCTCATCACAACGTCTTCAACCTCGTTGGGGTAAACGTTGAAGCCCGAGACGATGATCATGTCTTTTTGCCGATCAACGATGTAAAGATAGCCGCGCTCGTCCATCCGCGCGATGTCGCCGGTGCGCAGGTAGCCGTCCTCAGTCGTCACTTTGGCGGTCTCATCGGGTTTCATCCAGTAGCCAGCCATGACCTGCGGCCCTTTCACGCAAAGCTCGCCTGGCTCTCCGATCGGAACATCGGCGCCCGAGGGATCGCGAATTGCAATGTCGGTTGAGGGGACCGGCAGGCCGATCGAGCCGTTATAGTCCTCGATGCTGAGGACGTTGGCCGAGACCAGAGGCGAGGTTTCGGTCAATCCATAGCCTTCGATGATCGGCTTGCCCGTCACAGCCTTCCAGCGTTCCGCGACCGCCCTCTGCAGGGCCATGCCGCCAGCAACCGCGAGGCGCAGGTTGGAGAAGTCGAGGCGAAGAAAGTGCGAATTGTTGAGGAGCGCGTTGAACAGCGTATTGACGCCGGTGATGACTGTGAAACGGTTCGTCTTCAAGGTTTTGACGAAGGTTTTCAGATCGCGCGGATCGGCGATCAGCAGGTTGTTCGCCCCCACCATGACGGGCACAAAGCAGTTCGCGGTCAGCGCGAACACGTGATAGAGCGGCAGCGCGGTGACGAAGACCTCGGAATCCCCGAACGAAGAGGCGATCCACGCGTGGGTCTGCGCCAGATTCGCCAGCATGTTGCGATGCGTCAGCATCGCGCCTTTCGCCACGCCTGTCGTGCCGCCGGTATACTGGAGAAATGCGATGTCGGTCGACGCGACCTCCGGGAGCGCCGCCCCCTGCCGCGCCCCCAAGGCAAGCGCGTGTGTGAAGCGGGTCGCTTCGGGAAGGCGCCAGGCCGGCACCGATTTGCGGACATGGCGGAGGACAAGGTTGACGAGCGCTCCACGCGCGGCGCCGAGGAGGTCGCCGACACCGGTCACGACAACGGCGCGGACAGAGGCGCCCTCCATCGCCTTTTCCAGAGTCTGGGCGAAATTCTCGACCACGACAATGGCCTCCGCGCCCGAATCCACGAGTTGATGGTGGAGCTCCCGCGGCGAATATAGCGGGTTGCAATTCACAACGATGCATCCAGCCCGCAAGACCCCGAACAGCGCGACCGGGTATTGCAGCAGGTTCGGCATCATGAGCGCGACCCGCGCGCCTCGTTTGAGCCCCGCTACGGCAACCAGATAGCCCGCGAAAGCGCGCGAGAGGCGGTCCAACTCGTCATAGGACATTGTCCGGCCGAGACTGAAAAACGCGGGCCGATCCCGGTGACGGTCTGCGCTCGCGCTAAAGAAGTCTGCTAGCGACCGGTATCGGTCCGGGTCGATTTCGGCGGGTACGCCGGGAGGATAGGATTTGAGCCAGATCCGTTCCATCTTGTCCTCAGTGAGACCGCGAGGCTCGCGCAACCCCTGCGATTTCGTCAACCGCTTTGGAGGCGTCCGCGGACCAGCTTGGCTCGTCATGGGGCCGCTCCGGTCTTCGAAGCCCATGATCGCTGGTCCAGGAGGACGTCAAGCGAAACCCCTTGGTTGTAAGCCTGCTCGCGGACGACGCCTCCGCCGCGCGGCTGACCGGAGGCTTTGCACATATGGCCCGGAGCGCACAAGTTTCGTTGCCGACCATCGCGAACGCGTGCAAAGTGCCATTCCGGACGGCGATTTGACGTTCTCGGAGGCGGGATTTCAGGGTGGCGATACGCGATGATTGGCTTTTGAACAGTGTTCAAACGGCGGGAATTATTTCGATTGCCGTCGTGCTTGTTTATGTTGTCTGGCGTCTGGAGAGAGTGATGGTCGTTGTGATCGCGGCTCTCGGCAGCGTTGAGCGAACGCACAAGGAATTGATCGAGTCGCAGCATGCGACCGAAGATTCCATTGCCGATGTGTGGCGGCGGATCGCGGAGATCGAATCGCGCCAGCAGTCGGCGAGCGAAAAAAAGTCAGGCCAGGCGCCGCCGGGAGGCGCGTTACGGAGCCAAACTCGCGACCGCTAGGACGAACGTCAGTGGCCGCCGCTGGAGAAGCGGCTGTAGGGTGTTGGCGTTTCGCAACAGACGGATGAGCGCGGCCGCAAAGAGAAACGCCGCCATGATCGCCTAGAAAGCGTCGGCGTGGGCCATTGCGGAGGCTCGCGATAAGCTGATTCAGACAACCGCTTGAGCGCTGTCGACGTTCACCTCGTCGAGAGGCTGAGGCGCAAAACGCCGAGCCGTGGCGCGTATCCACACAGGCACGCGCTGAACGATTTTCGTGAAATAGCCCGTGACGTGATCCTCCTTGAAATTCGCGTCCATCCATAGGCCGTGCGAGGGCACAACCGTAAAGAGATAAGCCCGATGACCTCGTGCTTGAGTTTTATAACGATCGGATTAAAATGGAGTGTCTCAGTGGCGCCGTGCGGACGGGGAGGGAGAGGTGAGCCTGCCGGTGAATATCTCAGGGCCCAGAACTCGTCTTCGATCTGTTTGCGGGATATCTCTCAGCCGCGCTCTGTCTGGCCATATTTTCTGGTTGGTTCGTTGTCACGCGTTTCAGCGTGACACACGAGCTTCGCGTCTGGGATGTCGCCGCGCTTCGGTTTGGCGTCGGGGCGATGCTGCTTGGTCCAATCCTGCTTATTCGTAGATTCCGGATCCCGATGACTGCTTGGGGGGAAGGGCTCGTGTTCGCGCTGCTTTGGGGCGCGCCTTTCGTGCTCCTCGTTACGCTGGGACTGCAGCTCACCTCAACCGCCGAAGCCGCCGCGATTACGCCGACCTCGATGCCCGTCTTTGCGGGATTGTTCGGCTGGCTCTTCCTCGGAGAACGTCCGGCGCGCCTACGAGGATTGGGGTACGCCGCCATCGCCGTCGGCGTCGCCTGTCTCATTGCCGGGGGAGCGGCTTCGCAGGCGTTTCCGAACATCCTGGGCCTCGCCGCCCTCGCGCTTTCGGCCGCCATGTGGGGCGGCTATACGCTCCTTTTCCGAAACAGCGGGCTGACCGCGATACAATCGGCTTCCTTGATCTGTCTGTGGTCGTCGGCGCTCTTCCTTCCGGCTTACATTGCCTTTGGCCTTAGTCGCTTCGGCGCCGCGTCAGCGAACGAAATCCTGCTTCAGGTCATCTATCAGGGCGTGCTTATGAGCGGCGTGGCGATTGTGACCTTCAATCGCGCCGTTTCCGTTCTGGGCCCTGCCGCCGCCACGGCGATCATCGCCCTGCTTCCTGTTGTCGCATCGATGCTGGCGATTCCAGTTCTTGGCGAAACGCCGAGCGCAGGCGAATGGGCTGCGATCGTGGTGATCATCACTGGTGTCGTCCTCGCCGCGCTTCCCGCGCGTTCACCAAATCCAACACCTTCGAACTGAGGAGTATTCCGTGATCCACTTCTATTTCCATCCGACGCCGAACCCTGCCAAGGTGTCGCTGTTCCTTGAAGAGGTGGGGCTCCCCTACGAGACCATTCCAGTCGATACCAGCAAGGGAGAACAACACACCCCGGCATTTCGTGCGATCAACCCGAATGGCAAGGTGCCCGCGATCGTAGACACGGAGGGTCCGGGCGGACGGGCGGCCACGGTCTTCGATTCCACCGCCATTTTGCTTTACCTGGGCGAGAAGACCGGCAAGCTTTTGGGCTCGCCCGAGGATCGGCCTGAACTTCTGTCGTGGCTCATGTTCATAGGGACTGGCCTCGGGCCCTTTTCCGGACAGGCCGTGCATTTTCAGTACGCGGCTCCTGGGGGGCTCGACTATGCAGTCAATCGCTATCGCCGCGAGATCGAACGCCACTATAAAGTCCTGGACGACCGTCTCGTGGGGCGCGATTTCATCGTTGGCGACGAATTTACCATTGCGGACATTTCAGCGTGGGGTTGGCTCGATCGCGCGCCACGCGTGATGAAGGGGGCGGCTGATCCGCTGGAGGCCTTTCCGGAGATCAAGCGCTGGTTTGCGGGCATCGATTCTCGTCCAGCGGCTGTGCGCGCTCGGGCGGTTGGAAAGGAACATACGTTCAAGACCGTGAGCGACGAGGAGACGAAACGCGCCCTTTTCCCTTCCAACTATCCGCCCGCATCTCACCCTGCTGCGTCGTGATCCTCGTGTCCCAGATTTGATGGAATGGGGTTCGCCGGCGGTTGTCCGACAAAGCGTGCATCTCGCCCAAGTGACTGGAGATGGCAGGGCGCGCAGGTCAAAATTGTCTGCGCATAGGAAGAGCGGAGACTTATCGGCAAAGGATCATCGCGGAAGCCCTGAACGCAGCTCACTCACATATTACCGGTGGCGAATCGCGCCGAGAATCACGACGTTCCGGTGATCAATACGGGAAACTAAAAGCGTTCTGCGACCATCGGAAACTTCTCGAAAGACTCGCCCTCGAATTCCTGGAAGGCCTCGATAACAAGGGTTCTCAACCACGCATTTGCAGCGTCGCTTTCCGACTGCCGGCCCCAGTAGAGGTAGGAATCGAACGCTGCGAAATCCAGCGGAAATGGGGCCAACTCATTGTCAAGATGAGCGTTCATCGCCGGCGCCCAACGCCGCGTCATCGTCAGGATCATATCGGTTTCCGTAAGCGCGCGGCATGCGGTCAAATAGCTTTGACACCGCATCCGGATGTTGCGTCGGAGATTGCGACGGTTCAACTCGTAATCCTCAGCCGAAAGTCCCCGCCGCCGCTGGGTCACGAGAATATGCTCCTGGGCGAGATAGGCGTCCAAATCGAGCGTCGATCTCATACAAGCATGTCCGCGTCGCGCGACGACGACCAGGCGCTCTTCGCAGAGTTTGTGCCGGCAGATTTCCTCGCCAACCGGGAGGTGGACGTCGACAGCGAGGTCGAGGGTCCCTGCGGAAAGCTCACTCTCCAACTCCCTGCGCTCGGACCTGACAATGCTGAGATCGACGTGAGGCGCGGTTTTCTCAATCTTCCTCATCAGGATGGGAACCAGTCCCGCCTCGACGACTTCCCGCATTCCCAGCGTGAAGCGCCTCTTGGCTCTGCTGTTGTCGAAGTTGTCGACCTGGCACAGCGTCATTTCTAGAGAGCGAAGCGCCTCCCGCACCGGCTCGATCAGCCGGCGCGCGAAGGGCGTCGGAGTCATGACATGGCCTTTGCGCATGAAGAGAGGATCGCCGAAAAGCTCCCTCAGTCGACCCAGCGCATGGCTGATCGCGGGCTGTGTGAGATTGAGCCGCTCGCTGGCGCGGGTGATTCCTCCCTCCGCGTATATGACCTCGAAAACCAGAAAGAGGTTCAGGTCGATTCTATTGAAGTTCATGACGCCGCCGAGTCCAAAGCTGTCGACACCGATGCCGAACGACATGGGCGGGCTTGTGACGAAGAGGCCCGATGTTTGAGATCCGCCGCCTATCCTAGGGTGATCAATTCGCCCGCAAGGCGCAAGTGAGCCCTTTCGTTGAGGGGAGAGAAGTCTGGTCGTCCGCATTCCGGGGCAGAGACGGTAGCGCTTGGAAACCGCCACTCCAGACGAGCGTGGCGCTGCGATGTCCGCCGTGCACGCTTGCGTTGAAACCAGCCAAGAATTTGCCGCTGTCGCCCTCCGCGCCATCTCAGCGGCGGAGCCGAAATTTGCTTCGCGGATCGAGCGCGCGGGTGTCGGTTCGGCGCCTCAGTCCGCCGCTCACTGTCAACGTCGACAAGCTGTCGGTCAACCCGACGCAGCGCGCGGCCCACGGGGGTTCATGATCCGACCGCTTGCCCGGCCTCTACAAGCCTCCAGCCTTCTTCCGCGAGCTTGCGAGCCGCCATGCCCACCTTTTCCGCTTTCAGGTTGGCGGCGGTGCCATCGCGCACTCTCCCAAGGATGCCCTGCGAGATTCCGGCCGCCCGAAATAGATTGTAGATCATGTAGAAATTCAAATTCGGGATCTCTGCCCGGCCGATGTTTCGAGCGTACATAGCTGCATATTCGCTTTCGCCCGGAAGCCCGAGAGCGTCGAGGTCGAGTCCGCCGAGCCCTCTTTCCTCTTCATGCTTCAGACGCCAGCTCATGAGATGATAGGCGAAATCGCCCAGCGGGCTGCCGATCGTCGAGAGCTCCCAATCCAGCACGGCAAGGACTTTGGGTTCCGTCGGGTGAAACACGATATTGTCGAGACGGTAGTCGCCGTGCACGATCGCCGCTTCGTTGTCGTCAGGGGTGTTTCGCGGAAGCCAGTCGATGAGCCTGTTCATGGCGTCAATGGTTTCCGTTTCCGAGGCGCGGTACTGGCGGGTCCACCTATCAATCTGCCGAAGGAGGTAATTGCCGGGTCGGCCGAAATCGGAAAGTCCGACTGCGGCGGGATCGAGCTTGTGGAGCGCTGCGAGCGTCTCGTTCATCGCGGCATAAATTGCGGAGCGCTCTCCCTTCGGGATTTTTGGCAAAGTCGAATTCCAGAAGATTCTGCCGGCCACGTAATCCATGAGGTAAAAAGGCGTCCCGATCACCGCCTCGTCCATGCACAGACGGAAGGCCTTGGGAACGGGAAAGCCCACTTCTCCTAGCGCGGCGATCACCCTGTATTCCCGATCGACTGCGTGAGCGGACGGAAGCAATATTCCGGGCGGCTTGCGCCGAAGCACGTAACGCCGGTCGCCTGCCGTCAAAAGATAGCTCGGATTGGATTGACCGCCCTTGAATTGCTCCACCGCGATCGGGCCGCGAAAGCTCGGAAGATTCGCCTCCATCCAGCTCCGGAGCGAGTCAACGTCGAAACGCTGATCCGGGCGAACCGGCATCGTGCCGGAAAATTCCATCGATTCTGCAATAGCGCTCATGCTCGGACGGAACCTGCGGTGGGGCCGGATGCGACAGGGGAACTAACTCACCTGCCGCTCGCGCAAAGCGATGACGGCCGCCAGAACCACGGCGCCGAAGATGATGCTGCGAATGGCGGCAGGCATCAGAATGCCGGATAGGAGCGTTGAAAGGGCGGTCAGAAGCAGCGCGCCGCCCAGCATTCCGATATAGCGGCCGCGACCGCCGGTGATGAGCGTTCCGCCCACCACGGCCGCCGCAATCGAAGGCAGAAGGAAAGCGTCTCCCATTCCGAGCGTCGCCTGAAAGCCGAAGCCGCTGAGCATCAGTCCGACTAGGGCGGCGCAGGCCGACGAGATCGCATAGGCCGCAATGATGACCATGGTGACTGGGACTCCCGACAGCTCGGCCACCCGCACGCTGTTTCCGACCGCATAGATCTGCCGACCAAAAGGGGTTCGCGTCAGCATCAGGCTCGCGCCGATCACGAATGGGATCAGCAGCCAGACGACTGGCGGGATATAGAGTATCTCGCCCCGCATCAGCCAGTGCAGTCCGCTTGGAGCAAGCGACAGGGGCGCGCCCCCGCAATAGACGAGGGCCGCCGCTTGGAGAATGCCGTTCATCGCAAGCGTCATGACGATCGGCGATATGCCCAGGACCGCGATCCCTGCGCCATTGATCGCGCCGACAAAGGCGCCGATGGCGAGAACTGCGGGAACACACCAGACCAGCGCCGCATCCGAACTGTGCGTCATTCCGGCCACGAGAACGCCGGCCAGCGTGATCATCCAGGGCAGGGACAGGTCGAGGCCGCCGGTGAGAATCACCACGCCCTGGCCCAGCACGATGACCGCCGGAAATGACGCCAGCACGAGGAGGGAGTTGATATATTCGCCGAACGCGACCCGATGGCCGAGAACGATGGCCGTCAACGCGAGAACGATCACAAGCGCGACGTAGGCAGGCAGAATGTAGCGGAGCGTGTCCCGGTTCATGGCGAGCCATCTGCCAAAAACGGAAGCGGGAAGCTCATTGTCGGCCCGCAATTGCGCCCTGTCGCTCCAAAGCCGCAAAGGCGGAGCCGATAGAGCGCGCGCGCTTCTGATCGCGCGCCACCGGCTCAACCAACGGCGCAGGTGCTGCGCCAGAGGCGACTGCGCAGAAAAGGCTCCGCCAAGCATCGCAAGGATAAGCAGCAACCCCTCGGCCGCCGTCGAGAAATACGCGCTGACGTTCAGGACGAGCAGCAGATTGACCATTAGCATCAGGATAAGCGCGCCGAAGAAGGTGCCAAGGCATCCTCCGCGTCCACCGCCAAGGCGCGTTCCCCCCAGCATGACGGCTACGAAGATCGGAAGCAGCATTGGCGGACCGACCAGCGGGTCCGCGGAGCCGGATTGCGCGGTCAACACAACGCCGGCAAACCCATAGCAGGCGCCTGCGATGACGTAGGCTGCGAACTTCACGCCTCGGGAATCGATCCCGTTGGCGGTCGCGGCGCCTTCGTCGCTGCCGACCGCGTAGAGGGCGATGCCGAAACGGGTCCGTCTCAGCACGGCCCACGCCACCAAGAGCAGGACAATCGTAAAGAGGGAAGAGGGCAACATATTCGGGATGACGTCGCCGGTGAAATAGACGTTGTAGTCGGCGCTAACCGCCCCGCCGGGTTCGGCGAGAACGAGAAGCGTCACGCCCTGCACGACAAACATCGTGGCAAGCGTCACCACAATGGGCTGCAGGCGCATGTAGGCGATGAAAAATCCGTTGACCGCGCCGACCACGCAGCCCGACGCGATGCCGGCGACGAGCCACGTGAGACCGGTGGCAGGCGCGGAGGAATCCCCGAGCCCCACCGTCACGATGCAATTGGCGAGGGATATGACCGCTCCGGCCGAAAGATCGAGCCCTCCGACGAGGACGACGATCGTCTGGCCCATCGCGGCGATGGCGAGAGTTTCGGTGTTATTGAGCGTCGAGGCGAAATCAAAATAGCTGAAGGGATGGACGAGCGACAGGTTGAGCACAGCGAAGATGACGACGAACACGATGATGGCCATGGCGAGGCCCCCGTGTCGGCGCAAGATCCGGCCGATCGAGAGGCTGCTGGGCGGTTGCATCGTCAAGATACTCATTGGAGCGCAGGCGCCTTTTCGACACTTCGTCTTGCGACGCCGCCGAGCGCGGCCTCCATGATCGCTTCCTCGCTGATCTCCTTGTCGGCGAATGTCGCGCGGACCTTCCCCGCGTACAACACCGCCACTCGGTCGCAGAGCTTCACCATTTCCAGAACGTCGGTCGAATAGAGCAGAATGGACCCACCGGCGTCGGCGAACTCGCGCATCAGCAGATAAATTTCGTGCTTCGTGCCCACGTCCACGCCGCGGGTGGGATCGAACAGGAGCAGGATGCGGCTCTCCGTGATGAGCCATTTGGCGATGGCGATCTTCTGCTGATTGCCGCCGCTGAAGCTCGAAGCAGGGCCGATAGAGCGCGCGCGGATGCACCTGCATCCGATCGAGCAGACTGTCGGCGTCCTTGCGCTCGCGAGCAAGATCGAGCCACCCGAACCGGGAATACCGATGGATCACGGGAAGCGACACGTTCTCGCGGCCGTTGAGCTTCAGCGCGAGGCCCTCGGTCTTGCGATCTTCCGGAACGAGGCTGATGCCGACGCCCGACTTGATCGCGTCGCGCGGGGAACTGAGGCGAACCGGAGCGCCCCGGACCTCGATCACGCCTCCGTCGGTCGGTTGAGCGCCGAAGAGGGCATAGAACAGGGCATGCTGACCCATTCCCTGAAGGCCGCCGACACCGACGATCTCGCCGGGCCATAGCGAAAGGGAGACATCGTCGAGCTGCCCCTTGACGCGCAGGTTCTTGACCGCAAGCGCTGGCGCGCCCGTCACATCGCGTGGGCCTCTCGGGCCGCGGCGGAAACGTGGCGGCCAGCGAGCGGCCAATCACTAACCGGACGACTTCGTCGTCGCTGATGTCCGCGACCGGGAAGCTGCCGACCTGTCGTCCGTTCCGAATGATCGTCAGGCCATCGCAAAAGCGGCGAACCTCCTGCATCCGGTGGGTAATGAAAACGATCGTCACCCCCTGATCGCGAAGCGCCTCGATACGGCGCGCGAACCATTCGACATCCCTGCTCGAGAGCGCTGAGGTTGGCTCGTCGAGAAGCAGCACTTTCGGCTCCCGTGCTATGGCGCGGGCGATTTCGAGCTTCTGCCTGATGGGCAGCGGGCAATCGGCGACGTCGGTCCGGGGATCAATGTCGTGAAGTTCGAGGCGGTCGAGGATCCCTTTCACCCTTCGGTTTGCCGCCCGCCGATCGACCATGAAGCCGAATCGCCGTGGCGCGTCCGGGAGGAGAAGATTGTCTGCGATGGTGAGGTCGGGAACGAGGCTGATTTCCTGGAAGGCCGTTCGGATTCCACGGGATTGGGCGGCTCGGGCTCCCTGCCGCGCGATATGGACCGGCTCACCGAAGACGGAGATCGAGCCGGCGTCGGGGACGACGAGCCCACTCAGAACCTTGACCAACGTCGACTTGCCGGCGCCGTTCTCACCAAGAAGAGCGTGAACCTCACCGCGGGCCACTGTGAAGCGAACGCCATCGAGCGCCTGAGTCGCGCCAAAGCGCTTGCTTACGTTCTCCACTTGCAAAGCGGGCGGGGCAGCGTCTGCGGCAAATGTGTTCATCGGGCGCTCCCAGCGGACGGCGCTTGAAGAGCGGAAGGGAGGCGGCGGCGCCGCCGCCTCCCGGAGGTCAATTGGAGTCCTTCGGCTCGGGCTCGCCGAACATCGCGGCCTTCAGTCCGATTTCGGGAGTGTCCTTGTTGTAGATGATATCGGTGAAGTCGGGATTGACGAGCTTCGGGTCGAAGACGTTGCAGCCGTCGCGCATCTCCTTCCAAGTCGCCTCTTTGCAGAGCTTGATGTTGTCGCTGGTTACGATCTCCGAGTTGACCACAACATCGTGCGGGATGCTCTTGTCGCCTTCAAGAATTTTGAGGGCCAGTTTGAACGCCAACGCTCCGGTCTCCGGAGAACTGTCAACAGACATGCCCACCCCGCCCATCGGCGCGTAGGGCGGCGTCGCATCCGGGATCGAGCCGACCGGCATCATTGCAACGCGAGTGGCGTTGGCGCCGTCCGTGGCATAGGGAGTGAGATTCTTAACCCCGGCCGCCGCCTCTTGCTGCCAGGCCGTCCATCCTCCGCCCGAGCCGACAATGCCGTTGATTTCGGACCACTTGTGCGTGGCCATGAACTCGGAGATCACCTTCTCGACCACGGCGAGCGACCACATGCCGTTCACCGACCCGATGACCTTAATGTCGGGATACTTGGCGAGCGTCTTCTTGATGCCCTAGGTCCGCTGGTTGTCGGTGTCCGTCCCAGGCACGCCCGGTTACGAGCAAAAGGTTGCCTTTGCCGTTCATTTTCTTCGCCACCCATTCGGTTGCCGTGGCGAACATCTTTTCCTGGTCGGGGTGAACGTTGTAAGCGCAAGGCTCCGTGACGGTGCTGTCATAGGTAAAGACCAACACCCCCTTGTCGCAGGCGTTCTTGATCGCGCCGTTGAGAGCCGTCGGCGAGATGGGATAGACGATGATGGCGTTGGCGCCGGCCTGAACCATCGAATTGATCTGCTGGATTTGCCGCTGCGCGACCGGTCCCGACGCCTGGATGTGGAAGTCGACCTTGTCGCTGTAATATTTGGCCATGGCGGTCATCATGTTCTGGGCCTGAGTTTGCCAGCCGTTCCCGACGTAGCTGAGACTCAAATAGAACTGATATTTCTTGTCGGCGGCCGACGCCGTTCCCGCCATCGCCATCGCGCCGGCAAGCAAAGCGGCTCCCACGCCGAAGCGGCTCAACCATGTATTCAATCGCATCGCATTTCCTCCCTTTTGGTGATGATTGCCCGCGGAAGACGTTGCCCGTCTTTCGTATCCACGAGTTCGTCTGGCTCGCGCAGCGAACTGGACGGATTTTCATCGCAACTAAAGCACAGCCGACTCTCTCATAAAATGCAATGATTTTATCCTGGAGCATTTATCCGCTGCATTGGACCGGTCCATTCTCACTCCCCTCCGATCGTGGCGCCGCCGTCAACGACGATCGTGGTCCCCGTGATGAAACGTCCGGCTGGGGACGCGAGCAGAAGCGCCGCTCCCGCGATGTCCTGAGGCTCGCCGATCATGTTAAGCGGGCTGCTCGCAAGCGCGCGCGAAAGCGTTTCAGGATTGTCCCACAGCGCCTTAGCGAAGTCCGTCTTCACCAGGCCGGGTGCGATGCAATTGACGCGGATTCCCTGCTTTCCCCATTCGAGCGCGAGATTGCGCGCAAGCTGGAGATCGGCCGCTTTCGATATCGCATAGGCGCCGAGCATGCGCGAGCCGGTCAGGCCGGCGATCGAGCTGATGATGACGATCGCGCCTCTGCTTCTCGCCGCCATGCCGGGCGCGACCCGGTTCACGAGCCAGACGTTCGAGCGGATATTGACGTCGAGCACCTTGACGAAGGCGTCGTCGGGAAGCTGCGACATCGGGCCATAGAACGGATTGACCGCGGCGTTACAGACAAGAATGCCGGCCGGACCATAGGCGGCTTCCGTCTGCTCGACGAGACGCTGGATCTGGCTCTTATCGGATATGTTGCAGCTCACCGCGGTCGCCTCGCCGCCATCCTTTCGGATCTGGTCGACCACATTTTGGCAGGCGTCGAGCTTCCGGCTGCTCACCACGACGCGGGCGCCGGCGCGCGCGTAAAGCTCGGCGATCGCGCGTCCGATTCCGCGCGAAGATCCCGTAACGATCGCGGTCTCGCCGTCCAGCCGCAAACTCTCCATGGACTCTCCTCTCCCGCCTCCGCCGTCGGCGCCGGTCATATTGCCTGTTTACGAGCCCTGGCGACTTGTCAGGGTCCTCCCAGTGTCGTCTGGTCGGTCGCTCTCTCGCTCGGCGAGAGCCGTTGCCGGAATCGAATCATTCCGCTTATCCATCGGTCGTAATCGCTGCCTTTGCGACGGACGTACTCCGCAACCTGAGGATGCGGCAAAATCAGAAACCGCTCGTCCGCCAATCCGCGGATGACGACGTCGGCCACCGCTTCGGGCGTAAGCACGCCGTCGACATGCTGCGCGCCGGGGCCGCCCGCCCGTAACATGGCCGTATCGACCGCCTGAGGGCAGAGGATCGAAACGCGAATGCCTCGATCGGCGTGGGTGAAGGCCAGATTTTCGGCAAAGCCTACAGCTGCGTGCTTGGTCACGCCGTAAACGGCGTTGCCGATCTGGTTGAGAAGGCCCGCGGCGGAAATCGTATTGAGAAAGTAGCCGCCCCCTCGCGCCGTCATTCGGGGCAGCAAGGCGCGCGCCGCGTAGACATGGGCCATGACGTTCACCGCCCATCCTCGCGCCCAGGCCTCGTTCGGAGAAGAGGTCACGTCGTTGGGGTCGCCGCCGAAATCTCCGATGCCGGCGTTGGAGCAGAACAGATCGATTGGGCCGATCTCGATCCTCGGTCGACCGAACCAGTTCGACGATATCGGCCTCGCAGCCGACGTCGCATTGCGCGGATCGTCTTCCGATCCCGGCCGCCACCTTGGCGGCGCCGTCTCCGTTGCGATCCGCGACGACGACCGCCTTTGCGCCCTCCTTTGCGAATCGCTCAGCACAGAGCGCGGCCGATGCCTTCCGCGCCACCCGTTACGACGACGATTTTTCCGGCCACATTCATACGATTCCCCACTCCTCCCTTTGCGCGCGATGTCGCGCGCCCGTCAGTCACTCACGTTTTGCAAAACAGCCCAAGGCTCACCGCGACCAGCGCCGGTTTCTCCTCGCCTTCGATCTCGACCGTATTTTCGCTGCGCAGCAGGAACCAGTCCTCCGGCCGCTCCTCGGCTTCGAGCAAGGTTGCGTTCACGCGCACACGCGATCCGGCGCGGACTGGCGAGATGAAACGGACGCGATCGAGCCCATAGTTGATCGACTTCTTCGCCTTGAGACCCTCAAAGAGCTCGTAAACCGCGATCGGCAGCAGGGACAGCGTCAGGAAGCCGTGAGCGATAGGGGCGCGGAAGGGGCTTTCGCGCCGCGCCCGTTCGACGTCGATATGGATCCATTGCCGGTCGCCCGTGCAATCCGCGAAGGCGTCAATCCGCGTTTGGGGAACCTCTATCCAGGAAGAGACGCCGATCGAGCGTCCAACGAAGTCTGGAAGGGTATCGAAGGTGAGGGTGGGTGAACTCATTGTCTCCTGGGCTCGCTGCGGAGCCTTCCATAAGATGAGAACTGCGACGTTGCCTTCAACCGTCAGTTGCGATCGCTTCCTTCCCGTCTGGCGCTGTGGCCCGCATGTGAAGCGCGCCGCTTCGCCCGCTCCGGCGCCCTCCGACTTCGGCCGCCCGCAGATTTTCAACGATGATCCGTCCGGCGCGGTTGATGTCGTAAGCTATGGCGAGCGAGGCGGAGCCGGAGTCGCGGTCGCGCAGGGCGGCCAGAACTTGACGATGAGGGTGATACGGACTGTCCACGACATCGCCGCCGTGAATGTCATGCCGGATCGCGTAGGCAAGTTGTGGGCCGACACGCAGCCACAGACTTTCGATCATCCGCAACAGCAGCGGCCGGCGCGCGCCGGCGTAGACGCAGAAGTGGAACCTGCGGTTTAGCCGCATCGTGCCTTCGATATCCTGGGATTCCGAGGCGAGCTGCATCTCGTCCGTTACGGCGCTGAGCTCTTCGATCTCCGTCTCGGAAATGTTCTTGGCCGCTTCGCCCGCCGCCAGCCCTTCGAGAGAAACCCTGATCTGGCAAAGCTCTTCGTAGTCGCGCGAGGTCATGATTGGGACCGTCAGGTTGCGACCGGTGCGTGCGACGAGCGCGTTCTCCGCCTCAAGTCGTCGCAACGCGTCCCGCACGGGCATCATGCTGGTGCCGAGCGAACGCGCGAATTCGCGGATCACGATGCGCTGACCCGGAACGACCAGCCCGGATGTAAAGGCGTCGCGGATCTGGCTGTAGACGCGCTCATGCATGGTCGAGTGATCGACGGGCGCGAGTACGTCTTCGATGCGTCCCAGGCTCGCTGGAGCCATCAGCTTTGCTTCTCTCGCCGCACTAGATTGCGCGCGTCAGGTGGACATTTCGGCTCTTGTCAAAGGCGCCGCGCGTCAGGATCATCGCTCGTTTCCCGCCGTTCCCGACCCCGACGGCCATGGCTTTCCTCCGCAGATCATCCAGCATAGCGCGGCTCCGGCACGCCTTTGACGCCGAGGCCATGGATAGCGAACAGCCCGCCAAGCCCGGGATCGCCGGGATTTATGCTCTTTCCCGGCGGGGTTGGATGGGATTTCACGTAATCGACGACGCCGACACTCGGCTTTCCCATGGTCGTGACATAAAGGATGTCGAGGTTCGGGCCGCCGAACATCAGGCTGGTCAGCGTCGCCACGGGAAATTCGATCACGCGGTCGACGCCCCCGTCCGGCCGATAGCGGATGATGCGGCCGCCGACGATCTGCGCGTTCCAGACATAGCCTTCGGCGTCCACCGTGCCCCCGTCAGGGGCGCCGGGATCGTCCTTCGTCGAAGCAAAAAGGCGACGGTTCGACGCCGAGCCGGTCTCGAGATCGTAATCATATGCGTAGATTTCGCCGCGTATCGAATTCGGCGAAATAGAAGGTGCGCCCGTCAGGGGCCCAGCAGGGCGCATTCGAGACGACGATCCCGTCGTCGAGGACGCGAACCTTGCGGTCGAGGCCGAGTTGATAAACCGAGCCCAGAGGCTCCGTCTCCGACCTGTCCATCGAACCGGCGACGAAGCGGCCGCGCTGGTCCACCTTGCCGTCGTTCAGCCGGGTGCGCGCGCTGTTTTTTTCCGGATCCGCGATCAGCGTCGCCTTGCCGGTCCGGAAATCGAAGGCGTGGAAGCCATTCGCAAGCGCGAGCACCGCGCCGCCGCCCTCGCGCAGGGCCATCGAGCCGATATCCGCCGGCAGCGGCCAGCTTTTCCGGTTTCTTCCGTCAGCATCGCAACAATGGATGAAACGGTCGAGACTGTCGACCCAGTAGAGACGCTGCTCCGCAACGTCCCAGAGGGGACCTTCCCCGAGATTGTTCTTCGCGTCCACGATCATTTCGATCTTGACCACGCCGCGCCTCCCAAACGCGAAATTTAACTTCGACGGTAAGATTGGAACGCCTGACCGTCAAGTGATTAGTGATCACGATTAAATACGAGAGAGGAAAGAGAAATTTCCTATTGCGCCTTATCCCGCCCAGATAATTCGGAAAAACACGAACCTTTACGCAATTTTTGCGTCCCAAAAGCCGATGATGAGTTGCGTCGTCCAAAGGAAACGCGTACCAAATGCCCGTGTGATCACACAACAGGTTCTCGATAATGAACCAGATCAGGCAGGAAACGCACTACGATGGCCGGCAGGTGGCGTGCTATTGGCCCCGCCCCCACGCTGCCTATTCGTTGCTCGCGGATGCGGCGGCCGCCTTCCCCCAGAAGACAGCGTTCATCGACGATCATCGCAGCGTAACTTACGCGGACTTCGAGAGCGACGTGGCCAAAGTCGCAGCCAATCTTGCGCGCGCTGGGGTGGCGCTCGGCGACCGTGTTGGACTGGTCCTCGGCAACCGCATCGAATTCCCGGAAGTCGTTTTCGCTTGCGCCCGGCTCGGCGCGGTCGTCGTGCCGATCAACATCCGCCAGCGGCTCGACGAGAACCGCTTCGTGGTTACGCATGCGGGCATCAAGGCGCTGGTTCACGAAGCCCAGTTTGCCGACCGTGTGCCGACCGTAGGCGACGATAATGCGCTCACGGCGCGTTTTTCAGTGGGGGGCGACGTCGAGGGCTCGTCCGCCTATGCGGAGCTGAAACGGGACGCCGCTGCGGCGTCGCCCGTCGCCGTCTTGGAAGAGGACACAGTCGCGATCCTCTATACGTCAGGCACCACCGGCGTCCCGAAGGGCGCGATGTTGACGCATCTTGGCGTCATCCATTCCTGCCTTCACATCAAGCACGCGCTTGGCCTCGAGCCCCAAGACATCGGCCTGCTCGCGGTCCCTGCTTCGCACGTCACCGGTCTGGTCGCGCAGATTTACGCGATGGTCCTCGTGCAGGGCACGACCGTCATGGTGGCGGCTTTCGCCGCAAAGGAGTGCCTGGCCAAGATTGCGAGAGAGCGAATCACGCTGACGGTCCTGGTTCCGGCCATGTACAATTTATTCCTTCTCGAGCCTTCGCTGCGCGAGTTGGACTTCTCGGCTTGGCGTATCGGCGCCTCCGGCGGAGCGCTCATGCCGGAAGCGACCTTGCAGGCCATGGCCGCCGCGCTTCCTGGCCTGACGCTCGTCAATTCCTACGGCGCGACAGAGACCACATCGCCGACCAGCGTCATACCCCGCGGAGAGCAGGCCAACCATCTCGACAGTGTCGGACGGATCGTCCCTTGCGGGCGGGTCAAGGTCGTCGATGAAGAGGAACGGGAAGTTCCATTCGGCGAATTGGGCGAAATCTGGATCGCCGGCCCCATGGTCGTGCCGGGCTATTGGCGCAATGACGAGGCCAACCAAAGCTCCTTTGCGGACGGCCACTGGAAGTCCGGCGACATCGGTTCGATCGACGAGCAAGGCTATCTGAAGGTCGTCGATCGCAAGAAGGACATGGTCAATCGCGGCGGCTACAAGGTCTACTCCGTCGAAGTCGAAAATGTCCTCTCGCATCATCCTCAGGTGCTGGAAGTCGCCATCATCGCCCATCCGGATCCGGTTCTCGGCGAGCGCAGTCACGCGTTCATCTTCAGCAAGGGCGGCGCGATCACGCGCGACGAAATTCGAGGCTTCTGTAAGACGCGGCTCGCCGACTACAAGGCGCCGGACTACGTCACTGTGAGTTCGGAGCCCCTGCCACGCAACGCCAACGGCAAGATCCTGAAGCCTGCGCTTCGGGAAAGACTGAAGGCCGAGCTTGCGCGGGAGTCCGTCGCTGAGTGACGGCCCGCGGCGAAATCCCTCAAAACCGATGATACGCATGGAAACGCATTTGCATTTTGAGCAGATTCTATACGCGGTTGAGGACCGTGTCGCGACCATAGCCTTGAACAGGCCGGATCGTCTGAACGCGTGGACTCACAAGATGCAGGCAGAACTGCGCGCCGCCTTCCACGCTGCCGAGGAGGACCCCGAAGTCCGCGCAATCGTCGTTACGGGAGAGGGGCGCGGCTTCTGTGCGGGGGCCGACATGGGCGGAATGGCGAACAACGTCGCCTCGGACAAGCGGATCAGCGAAAGCGATTTCTTTGCCTTCTCGACGGACGATTCCACGGGCCGCGACTTCGACCAGCCGTTGACCTATCTGCTCAAGATCGGCAAGCCGATCATTGCGGGGATCAATGGCCCGGTGGCGGGCATCGGTCTCTGCCTCGCGCTTTTCGCGGACATCCGCTTCATCGCACCCGGCGCCAAGGTTACGACCGCCTTCTCGCGCCGCGGCCTTATCGCCGAATATGGAAGTTCATGGATCCTGCCGCGTCTGATCGGGCCGATGAACGCTGCCGACCTTCTCCTCAGCGGCCGGATTGTCACAGCTGAGGAAGCCGCCTCGTTTGGACTGGCGCGCCTGCTTCCCGCGGAAGGATTTCGCGAAGCGGTCCACGCTTACGCCGCCGACCTCGCCAACAACGTGTCCCCGCGTTCAATGGCGGTGATCAAGAAGCAGATCTGGGAGGATCTTCTGTCGACTCTCGCGCAATCTTGCGTCCGAGCAGACCGAGAAATGCTGGCCAGCCTGAACTGCGACGATTTCCGCGAGGGGGTCGCGCATTTCGTCGAGAAGCGGCCGGCACGCTTCCCGGGGCATTAACCCCCTTGAGGAAGCGTTTCTGCGGAGGCGGAGCCATTTCGCCCGGACCGCCTCCGCAGTCCGTTCAGCACCCGGACAAGATACGATCCTAACCTCTTTGCAGGACCCCGCGCCAATGCAGGCTCCCTACACTCCCCAACTCAGGCTCTACCAGGACTGGCTTCGCAAGAAGCATGGCCTCTCCTTTTCAAGCTACGAGCATCTGTGGCGCTGGTCCGTTACCGACCAGGAAGGGTTCTGGCAAAGCCTTTGGGACTACGACCACATGCAGTCGCCGACGCCGCACGCCGCTGTGCTTGCGGACGCGAGAATGCCGGGCGCGCAAGTGGTTTCCTGGCGCGCAGGTGAACTACGCGCGGCAGGTCTTCCGTCACGTGGAGGCGGCCGACCGCGCGGGGATGCCGGCGATCGTCAGCGAAAACGAGTCGGGAGACGTCGCCGAACTCTCGTGGCCCGAATTGCGCCGGCGCGTCGCATCTTTCGCCGCGACGCTGCGGCGCCTCGGCGTGCGCCGAAGCGATCGCGTTGTCGCTTGCATGCCCAACGTTCCGGAGACGATTGTCGCCTTTCTCGCCTGCGCGAGCATCGGGGCGATCTGGAGCGTATGCGCCCCGGACATGGGCGCACAGGCGATCATCGACCGCTTCAAGCAGATCGACCCAAAAGTCTTGATCGCGGCGGACGGCGTTCTCTACGCCGGGCGTCGGGTCGATCGCGCGAAAGTCATCGAGACGTTGCGCGCGGCGCTTCCCAACCTCGCGGCCTTCGTGCTCCACCGCAGCGGCTTCAGCGAAGTCAACATCCCTCACGACGCAGAGTTGCGCGAGGCGATGACGGCGAACCCCGAGGCGGTCGATGGCTTCGAGCCTGAGTGGCTGCCTTTCGACCAGCCGCTGTGGATCGTCTACACGAGCGGCACCACTGGCATGCCGAAGCCGATCGTGCACGGCCATGGCGGCGTCCTGCTCTCCGCTGCCGCGGGCGGCAAGAACATGGATCTCGCGCCAAGCTACGAAGCCGAACAGTTTCGGCGAGCGCTATCACTGGTACAGCACCTGCGGCTGGATCATGTGGAACGCGCAGGTCGGCGGGCTGCTCTGCGGCTCGACGGTCTGCCTCTACGACGGAAGCCCGAGTGGGCCGAAGGACGCGCCGGATTTCGGGACGTTGTGGCGCTTCGCCGCGCGCCATCGCGTGACCTATCTGGGAGCGGGCGCGGCTTTCTATGAAGGTTGCGTCAAGAGCGGCCTCGATCTCGGCGGGCAGGGGGATCTATCCGCCCTTCGCGCGCTCGGCACGACGGGATCGCCGCTGAGCGAAGCCGCGCAGTTTTGGGGGAGCGCTGAATTCGAGCGCCTCTATGGACGGCCGATCTGGTGGATGAACATGTCGGGCGGCACCGATCTCTCCGCCAATTTCGTTGGCGCCAATCGCGAGCTGCCGGTGGTTCCCGGCCGGATGCAGTGCCGGCAACTGGGCTCGGCCACGGAGTCCTGGGACGAGAACGGCCGGTCCCTGACGGACGAGGTTGGCGATCTCGTCTGTACCAAACCGTTGCCCTCGATGCCGCTCTATTTCTGGGGGGACGCAGACAACACCCGCTATCTCGACAGCTACTTCCGCGAGTTCCCCGGCGTCTGGCGCCACGGAGACTGGATCAGCATCGGCAAGGACGGCTCGTGCGTGATCTACGGCCGCAGCGACGCGACCCTCAACCGCAGCGGGCTGCGCATGGGAACGAGCGAGATCTACGGGCCGGTCGAAAGGCTTCCCGAGATTCTCGATTCGATGGTCATCGACCTCGAATATCTCGGGCGGCCCAGTCATATGGAGCTGTTCGTGGTGCTGCGCGACGGCGCCACGCTGGACGTCGGCCTCTGAAGAGCGCATTCGACAGGCGATCCGCGCCGCGCTCTCGCCCCGCTTCCTGCCCGACCGGATCACGCAGGCGCCCGCGATCCCGCGCACGCTGTCCGGGAAGAAAGCAGGAAGTGCCGATCAAGAAGCTCTACCTCGGCCGTTCCGCGGAGGACGTTGTCAACCGGCAGGCGATGGCCAATCCGGAATGCCTTGACTGGTATATCGAGCAGGCGCGCGTTCACGCAGACGGCCTCGCCGTTTCTACCGCCTGAGCATGAGGCGGCGCTAGCTCGGCCCGGCGCCTCTCGGAGCCGCGCCTCCTTCGCCGCTCTCTCGCGCTCGACGAAGGCGGCGAACAGATGGCTTCGCAGCCAGCCGTGGGCCGCGTCCCCGTCCGCGAGCACATGCCAATAGGCGTAAAGCTCGACGGGCGGGAACGGGATTGGCGCTCGACAGGACCTGCAGAGCGAATTGCGGCGCGAAAGTGAGCGCCGAACTGGCCGCAACGGTCAGCAACATGGCCGAGCCCGCGACGACCTCGCACGCCGCGTGATGGTTCTGGCACCGAAGGCCGATCCTGCGGCGCCAGCCCATCTGCTCGATGGCGTGATCCTCGAAGCCGCCGCCCCGGCGCCGCGCGCTAACGAGGATATGATCCGCCGCGCGATAGGCCGCTTCGTCTTATCGAGCCCTGCGCAGGCTCGGATGATTTGCGGCGGCGACCACGACAAGGGCGTCGGAGGCGACCCGCCGTCGCCTCACGCTCTCGGGCACGGCGAGCGGCACGTCGACGGCGACGTCGACCTTGCCCGCCGCAAGATCCGTCTCCAACCCTTTGCGGTAAAGGCGCACGAAGCTCAGTCGGACGCCGGGCGCCAGGCGGCCAGCGCCGGCGTCATGGTTCGCAGAAGACCCAGTTCCGTGCGCCTGTTGCAGACCGATCGTGAAACGCCGCTCCGATTGGGTCGGGTCGAACTGCCGGGCCTCGTTGAACGTCGGTCCATGGCGCGCAAGGCGCCGCGGATCGGCCCGATGACGCTCAGGGTCAGCGGCGTCGGAATCATTGCGTTGCCCTGGCGCACGAACAGCGGATCGCCGAAATGGAGGCGCAGTCGCCCGAGCGCGTGGCTCACGGCCGACTGGGTAAGATTGAGTTCGGCCGCAGCGCCGGTCAGGCTGCCGCGCGCCTCGATCATTTCCAGGACAGCCAGCAAGTTGAGATCGATCCGGGCCATGAATCGCATTCATATCCCTTACTGAAAAAACGTCATTTGATTCCTCGCGCGCAAGGCGCGACCTTGCGAAGAACGAGGAGGAAACCGATGGATTTTGAATATTCCGCCGAAGACCAAGGAATTGCTCAAGCGCGTCGACGCTTTCATGGACGAGTGGGTCTATCCGAACGAGCACAAGTTCTACGAAGAGGTCGCCGACGGCGACCGCTGGCAGCCCACCCGGATCATCGAGACGCTAAAGGCCGAAGCCCGCAAGGCGAACCTGTGGAACCTGTTCCTGCCGGAGAGCGACCTTGGCGGCGGACTGACCAATCTCGAATACGCCCCGCTCTGCGAGCGCATGGGCCGCGTGGAATGGTCGCCCGAAGTCTTCAACTGCTCGGCCCCGGACACCGGCAACATGGAGGTGCTCGTCCGCTATGGCACGCCGGCGCAGAAGAAGGAATGGCTGGAGCCGCTGCTCGACGGCAAAATCCGCTCCTGCTTTCGCCATGACCGAGCCGGAAGTCGCCTCTTCCGACGCCACCAACATCCGCTCGACCATCAAGCGCGAGGGCGACGAATATGTCATCAACGGCCGCAAATGGTGGTCCTCGGGCGCGATGGACCCGCGCTGCAAGATCTTCATCTTCATGGGCCAGAGCGATCCCGACAACGTCGATCGGCACAAGAGGCAGTCGATGATCCTCGTGCCGCGCGACGCTGCCGGGCGTGACGGTCAAGCGCTTCCTGCCGGTGTTCGGCTTTGACGACGCGCCCGCACGGCCACGCCGAAGTCGATGTTCGAGAATGTCCGCGTGCCGGCTACGAACATGCTGCTCGGCGAGGGCCGCGGCTTCGAGATCGCGCAGGGCCGCCTCGGGCCTGGCCGCATCCATCATTGCATGCGGCTGATCGGCCTTGCCGAGCGCGCGCTGGAGAAAATGTGCCGCCGCGTCGCGAGCCGCACGACTTTCGGCAAGCCGGTCAGCGAGCGCACCGTGACGCTGGAGCGGATCGCCGAATCGCGCATCCAGATCGATCAGGCGCGCCTTCTCGTGCTCAACGCCGCCGATCGCATGGACAGGGTCGGCAACAAGGTCGCCGCGCGCGAAATCGCCATGATCAAGGTCGCCGCGCCGAACATGGCCTGCAAGGTCATCGACTGGGCGATCCAGGCGCATGGCGGCGGCGGCGTCACGAGCGACTTTGGCCTGGCCTACGCCTATGCCAATGCGCGCACGCTGCGCCTCGCGGACGGGCCCGACGAGGTGCACCGCAACCAGATCGGCAAGCTCGAACTGCGCCGCCACGCGAACTGACCGTCATCGCCTCTTTGCACGACCCGCCAGGGTCCAACGCATGAGAACGCGGGAAGTCAGATAGGAGAAGGCGATGGCCGAAGAAAAGTTCTCCGGGCGGCGCATTATCACGCGCGTAAACGAACAGGGGCGGTCGGTCATCGGCATCGATGGCGCTCCTGCCGAAACGATCGAATTCGCGCTCGGCGGGGGATTGTACGAAATCTGGACCGATCTCGCCGGGCCACTCGATCGCAAAGGTTCCGTCGATGCGGGCGCCGGACCCATTCGCCTCGGACCGCCGACCGGTGGCGTGAAAATTCGTTGGTTCGCCGTCGCTCCGACTCCTGCCGGCGTGCCGCAAGCGGAGATCGAGAAGCGGGTTGCGGAAGCGTTCCACGCCATCGGCGGCGATCACGACCGACCGGATGTGAGCAAGGGTCCCGCCATGCATCTCACCTCCACCATCGACGTGATTGTGCTGATCAAAGGAAGCGTGCGGCTTGTTCTTGACGAGGAGGAAACCGTGCTCGAGGCTGGTGATGTCGTCATTCAGCGGGGAACCAATCACGCGTGGATGTGCGAAGGACCCGAACCCGCGCTGCTCGTGGCCGTGCTGATCGACAAGACGTTTTCAACGTAGCGACAAGGGGAGGGCTCGCGCTCGGGCCTTGGGTCATGACTTGTCCACGCGGACCGATTTCTACTGACACGACGCCTGCGCTGCAGGTGCCGCGTCGGCTGTCGGGGCGTGCGGCGCGCGGCTGTCAGCGGGGTCGCGGCAGCGATCTTTCGATCGGCGTCGCCGCTCGCTGCGAGGGTTTGTTTTTGCTTGCGTCATCGACGCATTCGGCGCCTATTGGCGTGGGCGCAAACGATATGACGCCGTCAATCCGATGGGGAGGAAAATGAGCAAGACCGCGAAGGTGCTTTGCGAAGGCATCTATTTTGGCGAAGGGCCGCGCTGGAAAGACGGCCGACTCTGGTTCAGCGATTTCTATGCTCAAGCGGTGAAGTCGGTTTCGCTGAAGGGAGACATGCGCGAGGAATTCAAGATCGACGATCGTCCGTCGGGACTCGGCTGGATGCCCGACGGATCGCTCCTCGTGGTGTCAATGACCAAGCGCCAGGTGTTGCGGCGTGCGCCCGACGGGACGATGTCCGTCCATGCTGATCTCGGAAAGATCGCCACCTACCATTGCAACGATATGGTGGTCGACAAGTCGGGAGGCGCCTATGTCGGAAACTTCGGCTACGATCTCCACGCCGATCTCATAAAGCGTGGTGAGCAGGCTGTCATTGCTGACCATCCGGTCGCCAAGCTTGCGCGTGTCACAGCGAGAGGCGAAACCTCGATCGCGTCGGACGATATGCATTTTCCCAACGGGACGGTCATTACTCCCGACGGCAAGACCCTCATCATCGGCGAAACGCTCGGCGGCTGCCTCACTGCCTTCGACATCGGACCAGACGGCGCCCTCAGTGGACGTCGCCTCTTCGCGCAGACATGGCCGCGCGTGCCTGACGGCATCTGCCTCGACGCCAAAGGTTCCGTATGGATCGCAAACGCCCTGGCTTCGGAATGCGTGCTCTATGCCGAAGGCGGCGAAGTGCTTGACACCGTCACCGCCAGCCAGAACTGTTTTGCGTGCATGCTCGGCGGCGACGACGGGAAGACGCTCTTCATGATGACCGCGCCGACATCGATCGAGCACGAAGCGGCCGCCTCGCCGAAAGGCAAGGTCGAGATTGCGGTGGTCGAAACGGCCCACGCCGGTCTTCCCTGAAGATCGCACAGCGCCGCCGGCTATAGCCCTGCCGGTCGCGGTGAATGGCCAGATGAGGCAATCAGATGCGCGCTGCGTCCGCTTAACCCGTTTCTCGGTCGTCAGCGCGCCAGAGCGGTATTGGACGCGGGCGATTTTTGCGTTTCTGGCCTATTCGTCCGGTCAGCCCTTTCTCATATACACGCAGCAATGATCGGAATGCGAGAGCCGGGGCGATTCCCCGCGCGCTGCAAAGAACTCATCGACCGCCTTCCTGCATCCAGGGAAATCGCCATAATCGTCTATGATAAGGTATCCGCCCGGAACGAGAAGATCATAGAGCCCATGGAGACATACGCGGATCAATTCGTACCAGTCTCCATCAAGGCGCAGGATAGCAACCGGCCCGATCTCTGCGGCGTCTGCCGGAACCGTATCTTGGAACCAGCCTATGTGGAACGCGAGCCGGTTATCATCGATCCCGAGTTGCCTCGTCAGGAAGTCCCGCACAGTCGGCGCACCATCGCCCACGCACGCCCCGATGGCCGCCAGCTTGTCGCCGGCCACCTTAGACAACTCGTCCCCGGCGACAAATTCCTCGTAATAGGTTCCGTCGACCTCCAAGGGCTGTGGGAGTCCTTCAAAGCTGTCGAACAGATGTAGCGTCCGGCCTGTCTGGTTTACGAGGCCCATAAGGCCCACAGCGCCGCCGTTCCAAACCCCGCACTCAACAAAGGCGCCGGGTATTTCTTCCCTATCTACAGTTCTCACCATGTCGGCAAGGTCGAACAGCCTTGGCATCTTCAACATGGTTTTCGGATTAGACCTTCGCAATCGCCCTAATCGTGCGTAGATGGACCGTCTTCCCTTCGGAATACTGTTCCAATCTCGCATTATTTTGTTAGGATGAATGCAGCGTGAACGATTTCTTAAGCGTACCCCTGACGTCGAACATAGACATGCCAAAGCCCCCCCGGCCTTACAAATTAGGCAATCATCGAAAGTGTACCGTGATAACTAGACCGGCCGAAATCAACTTTACGTGAGCGCCGTCGCGTCGCGTCCGATCGAAGCCGGTCCCAGAAAGAACGGCGAAGCGCATCAGTCATCCGAGTATTCGCAAAATCATGATGGACCCCCGCATTCTTTGCAAACAAATGCTGGAATGGCTTTGAAAAACGCCGTTCGGCACTCATTCAGGAAAATCGAGAAAAATCTTTAGAGCCGAGATCGCGCCGTCAGACATTTCGGCGTATCCACGATCCTATATTATAATACGCCGGAGTTCACCCGGCGTGTTCTCGATTAAGACAGCCTCGTCGATCATCTACCGGCTTCCTTCGCTGACCTCAATATCGCTGCGTCCGGCTGTCGCCCGGCCGAGGCGCCGCGCTGTGTCCACTTTTGTGTCTCAAAAAACTGCTTTTGTTTTGCCAGTTTCGCGTATTTCGCTTCGTAACACGTGGCCATTCGCGTCGATTTCGTGAGCCGCGTGGCGGAAGGGGTGAGATTCGAACTCACGGTGGGGTTGCCCCCACGGCGGTTTTCAAGACCGCTGCCTTAAACCACTCGGCCACCCTTCCATAGGCAATCCGATCAGCAGGTTACGCTCACTCAAGACACGTCAGATCGCCGAGGCCTGCGCTGCATTTTGCGCCGCGAAGCCTTCGCCCTCTGTGCCTCAGTCCGCGTCGGGAAGGCAAGGCCTATCTCAAATGCTGCGTCTGCGAGGCCGACGCTCACGCCAAAGCCTGGCGATGACGAGGAAAGGATCGTGGGAACATCCCGCGACAAGGGTGGTGAGCACAACGGCGCCTCGCCAAGATGACGCCGGAAACTGCGGCTCCAAACTGCGTGAAGGCGGCCCGTGGCGAGAAGATAGGCGCAAGGGAAACGGCCCTTGCCGGGAGGAACGAGCAAGGGCCGCCGCACTATGCTCTTGGGCGGCGCATCCGATGTCGCCGCGCCAGCAGGCTACCTGAGTCGCAGAGGGTCCGCCAACGACATGTTGCCGTTCTCCACTACCGTCTTGGCTCAATCGAGCGGAACATCGCCGCCGCGCGATTGACGAGCAGGAAACGCGATCACGGACGCGAAGGCCACGACATGCGTCTCGCGCGTCGATACACGCGCCTTCAATTTACCGGCGCAAGTCCGTCGAGACGGCGCTGTCTACAGCGACCGTCCGAACGAGCGACCCAACTCGACCGCATCGAGAGGGCGCACCATGATTTCGTTCTGACGCCGAGCACTCCAAAGGCTGAGGCGCCGGCGCGAATGGGCGCTGGCATTACTCCGCGGCGACCGCTCGGGCGGGAGGCGCGTCGTGCGAAGGGGTTGGCGCCATGCTTTGGAACACGTCGTCGCGTCGCACCAGCGCATGAAACAGCGCCGCCGCGAGATGGAGAAGGATGACGGCGAAGAACACAAAGGCGAGATAGAAGTGCGCGTTCCAGAAGAGCGTATGCAGAGTGTCGCTTTGCGGCAGCAGCGTCGGCAGTTGCGCTTGCCCGTAAAGCACGATCGGATAGGCGCCCGTCCACTGCATTGCAAGGCCGAGCAGAGGCATTCCGATCATGAGGGCGTAGAGCGCGTAGTGGGAAAGAATCGCCCCGAGCTTCATTGGCGCGGGTAAGTCGGCGGGCAGGGGAGGCGCGCCGTAGCGGAGCCGAACGCCGAGGCGGATGACGGCCAGGATGAGGACAATGACGCCGAGCGTCTTATGAGTCAGGAGCAGCGGAACGTATTTCGGCATGGTCGACGAATTCATGCCGACCCCGATGAACAGCATCGCGAGGACGCATACGGCCATCACCCAATGCAGGGTGCGCTGGAGGACGGTGAAACGTTTGCCGGGGTGGGTCATTTCGCGGCGCTCCCCTCAGCCGGGACATGGTACGGGTAGTCCTTCACTTCGGACGTCCGCCGATTGTACGACACCGCGTAAGCCGCGGACCGCGCGGCCGGGAAGGGATCGTCGGAGACGCGTATCCCGTCCGGCAGGATTGTTGGGTCGAAATTGATGTCGCGGCAGGGCCCGTCGCGTTCGTCCTCGATCTTCTGCACGACGAGCGCGCCGAGTTCGATAGTGCGCCGCCCATCTGGCCAGACCTTCGTCGGATCGTTGGTCGGGTCGCCGGGCTCGGCAAGGGTCACGGACAGGGTCCAGCGCGGCGGCTCCTTGGCAACGCGTTCCTTGATCTCGCTGTCGAGATAATTGGGGCCGAGCTTGGCCAAAGCTTCAGGCGTGATCGGCACGATCTGCGCCTGCGGTTTGAAGGACCAGCGAACGGCCTGCTCTGCGCCCGAGGCGTTTACGAAGACGAAGCTGTTGAGACTGTTGTAGGGCTCCTCGGCGTAACTCCCAGTCCATGGCGCGGTGCTCGCCCATTTTCCGAATGGACCGAATTCCGGATGGCTTGCGATGAAAGTTTTTATCGCATTCGGATCCTTGTCGTGCGCCGCGGTCTGTAACTCATAAAAGTCCTTTGGCGTCGAGACAGCGAAGACGGGAGCGTTGATCATCGCCGAGCGCCAGATCTCGCCGTTTGCGGCTGTAAGCTGAAGGCTGAGACCCCGGACGCGAACGGTGGCGTCCGCCGCGTGAGGGTCGGGCGTGCCGAGGTTGAAGCGACCCATCGCAGAATGTTCGCCCTTCGCAAAGATCTGCGCCTTCGACAGTTCGGCGCCGACGCCGTTCGAATCGAAGACGCCGGTGAAGCAGATGCCCTCGGCGTGATTGCGCCGATAACCAAGCGCGGGTCCGTTCGGCGGGGCCAGCGATTCGACAAGCTTGGCCGGTGTCAGCCGATTCGGCGAGAGCCATCCCGCCGTGTAGGCGAAGAGGCCGGCGCCCACGGCGACGACGACAGCGATGATCGCCAAAGACCCTAGCGGGGACGGCGGCGGGGACGCTTGTGGCATGGGCAGGCTCCTCTCTGGGCATTATCGCCAGCAGCCATGGCTCTGTCCATGAGGCGGGCCCGGCGTTCAAGCGCCATCGGGGAGGATGCGGAAGGCGTAGGGCGAGGTACGTATCGACCGGCCACATCGGGCCGTCGCGACTTGGGCGGCGATGAGGGAAGGTTCCGAACACAAGAAATTGAGCATGCAAAAAATTTATTGTGTATGCAATAAGCGATACACGCGGTAGGTTGCAGTGCCGCTCCGGCAGCGCGGGTCGTCCGCCCGGGCGAGTGAAAAACGCGGGACCCGCGCGAGGCAATTCTCTCTTGAGCTGCCGCTCGAAAGTAAGGGGATAAAATCATGAAACATATGCTGGCGTCTGTTTCGGTCGCGGGAATGTTGGCGATCGGCGGCTCGGCCTCCGCCGCGAGCACCGATATCGTGTTCAGCGGCCCGGGCGTGAGCGGGAATCTGATGATTACTTATGGACCCGGGACAGACGAGAAATACGCGAACGGCTACGAGGTCACCGGGATCAGCGGCATGTTTTCCGATTCGGACAATAGCCTCAACATCGTCAACGCCAGCGTCGGTCCGCTTGTCGCGATCAACAACGCCACGCCGGAACCCACCAATCTGCTCGCGCCGAACGACTTCAGCAGATTTGCCGTCGCGAACGGTTTGCCGGACCAGAGCGGCGGCTTCATTACTTACGACAACCTCTACTGGCCGGGCACCGCCCCTGCGACAGCGTCCGACTACACGGTGCATGGCGGCTACCTTGATATATATGGCCTCCTGTTCAATATCGGCGGCGGCATCGTGGTCGATCTCTGGAGCAATGGGGTGTTCGCTCCGGGCACGCCTGCGGATTATGGCGTTGCGGTCGCCACAGCAGACAACGCGCTGGACTATGTGTCGGGCGGTGTGATGGCCTCGCCTGAACCCTCCACCTGGGCGATGCTTCTTCTCGGCTTCGCCGGGATTGGTTTCGCTGGCTATCGTTCGGCTCGCAGAGGCGCCTCAAGGCCGCCTGACATGAGACGGCAAATTTTGAATTTAGCAGGCCGCTTCCGAGCGGCCCTTTTTCGTGGCCGCCTTTCGCGGGTGCCGTCGGAAATCGGCGCTTGCGTCCATCCTTGGACGGACCGAATATCCTTGGCAAGACGGCCGGAGAACAGAGCCGGTCAGCTGCAAACGGGAGGGAACATTCGATGATCAGGCGCGCCTTCATTTTCGCCGCCGCGCTGGGGCTCGCCGGCGCCGCTGATGCGATGACCCTCACGAGTCCTCAAATCAAGCCGGGCGGAAAGATCGCCGACGAGCAGGTCTTCAACGGCTGGGACTGCAAGGGCGGAAACGTCTCGCCCGAACTCGATTGGAGCGGCGCCCCAAAGGGAACGAAAAGTTTCGTGGTCACCATCTTCGATTCCGATGCGCCAACCGGCAGCGGATTCTGGCATTGGTCGGTCGCCAACCTGCCGCCGGACACGAAGAGCCTTCCGAAAGGCGCAGGGGACGGCAAAGGGCTTCCGGAAGGCGCTCTGCAGGTGCGCAACGATTACAGCCAGGTCGGATACGGCGGTCCTTGCCCGCCGCCCGGTAAGCCGCACCATTATCACATCACCGTCTTCGCGCTTGATCTCGACAAGCTGCCGATCGACGCCAACGCTTCGCCCGCGGTCGTCGGCTTCTACGCCAACGCGCACACCCTGGCGAAGGCGACGTTGACGGGGCTTTACGGGCGGTAGCGCCTCACGCCATTCCGCGCGCGCCGAACAAAAGGAGCGCGATCCCGAAGGTCAGCACCGCGAGGGCGGCGGCGAATTCGAAGCTGCGTGCAATGAGCGTCAGCCGCGAGTCTTCGCCCGCGGCGATCCGCATCGCTGTCGTTTTGGCGAAGACGGCGAGCGAGGCGAGCGCGCCGGTCGTCACCGCGGTTCCGAGCGCCATCGCCAGAGTCGCCGCAACGCCTGCCGCGAAAAGTCCCTGCGCGAGCGCGAAGACGAGGATCAGGATGGCGCCGGAACACGGGCGGATTCCCGCCGCGACCACTGTGCCGAGGGCATTGCGCCAAGTGAACGCGCCGCCGAGCGTGGACGGGTCCGGCGCGTGCGCATGCCCGCAATCGTCGGCGACGGTCTCGGCGCCCGGTTCGCCGGCCCGAAAGCCCGATCCCGAGGCGCGGCGTTGGCGCGCTCCAGGCGATTCCGGCGAAGGCAGGCGCCGCGGCGATTTCGCGATTCCGCTCGAAATGGCGCTGCAAAGCGAGAATGAGCGCCTGACCCTTGCGCCATGCCAGCCACAGGCCGACCGCCGCCACCGCCGCATAACTCGCAAGCTCGATAAAATCCGTCGCGCTCGTCATCTGCATCGCGGTCGCGCGAAAGACGAACACCGCCGACGAGACCACCACGATGGCGACCACGGCCTGAAGAAGCGAGGCGAGCAGAGCAAGCAGCGCGCCGCGCTTCAGGGATTGCTCGTTCGCAAGCATGTAGGAGGCGATCACCGCCTTGCCGTGGCCGGGACCGGCGGCGTGAAAAACGCCATAGGCGAGCCCGAGTCCGATCAGGCCCCAGGCCGCATGGGGATCGCCATGCAGCGCATGCACCTTGTCCGCCATGAGATGGGTGAGGCGCGATTGCTCCTCGATGAGCCAGCCTGTGATCCCGCCGGCGCCGCCTCCGCCGCCCTCGCCGCCCGCGACTTCGAAGGGGCGGGCTTTGTGCCCAAAAACCTGTGCGAGCGCGGCGGTTCCGGAGGCGAGCCACAGCGCGAGAGGCAGACTTAGGCGTGAGCGAAGCGGTTTCATGGGCAGGCGATGATCGCTGTGCTGGCCATTTTGAAGCCGAAATTGGTTCCAGGCGCGAGGTTGGTGAAGAAGGATTCCGTGAGTTTTTGCTTGTCGCCCGAGTCCAGCGCGGGAGCATGGGCGACCGAGGCCGAACAGCCACTCGGCGGCGAAACCAATGCGACGGCCTCCTTCTTGTCGAACTCGAAATCGATGAAGTATTCCGGGTCGGCGACGCGCAGCGTCATGATCTTGCCGGCCCGCATCGGCTCCTTCAGCGGCAGGGTGACGTGAAAGACGACGAGGTGGTCGGGCCGCTCCTCCATCCAGTAGTCGCTGACGGGAGCGAAATCGACCGACTTTCCGCCGATCTTGAGCGTCGTGTAATAACCAACCTCGGCGAGGCCGCCTGCGTTTTCCTTCGCCATCGGCGCGAATTGGGCTCGCGTGACGAGCGAGCCGGGCGAAGCGAGTCCCTGGGTCGCGAAGGACGAATACATTTCGTCGAACTCCCAGTTCTGGACGATCGCCGCGACCCTGCCGTCAGGATCGAACTCGATCTTGCTCCTGACCACGACCCACACGTGCGGATGCGCCTCCGCCGCCCCGACCCCAGCGAGGACGAGCGCCATGGCGAGCGCCGCGATCGATTTCCGTCGGCCTTGCAAAGAATCCTTCCGCCTCGTGCGTCAGGCCCCTCTTGAGAGGAAAGTGCGGCGCCGGCGTGGCGCGCGATTCGGCAAACCCTAAAGCAAATGTTAAAACAATGAAGGCAGTTTGGGGGAATGGCGCGTCGCGTATCGCCATTCGTCCTCCTTCTCGCCGTGGCGCTGCCTGCGGCCGGCTGCGGATTCTTCGGACGCCCCGAGCGACCCGCCTGGCGGGCGCAGGCCGAGAACGCGTGCTTTGCCGAGAGCCGGGTAAAGCTCTCCCCCTATATCGTCGAGCGCAGCGCGATCGACGGCCCGGGGATTTGCGGCATGGAGCGCCCGCTCCGGGTGTCCGCGCTCGATGACGGCGCGGTCGGGCTCGACAAGACGCTGACGGTCGACTGCCCGATGACGGCGGCGTTGCAGGTCTGGCTCGATGAGGTTGTGCAGCCGGACGCTCAGGCCCGCTTCGGGCAGAAGGTCGCGACCGTCAACGTTTTTGGCGCCTATTCCTGCCGCTCCATCGACAATCAGCCCGGCGCGCGGCTCTCCGAACACGCTTTCGGCAACGCCGTGGATGTCTCCGGCTTCACGCTCGCCGATGGCCGCAGGATCGACATCGTGAAGGAATGGAAGGCCGAGGGCACGCAGGAATCCGCTTTCCTGCACGAAGTCCATGCGGGCGCGTGTCAGACGTTCACGACCGTGCTCGGGCCGGGCGCGGACGTCTTCCACTACAATCACATCCACATCGACCTTGCCCGGCACGGGCGCACCAACACCGGGCTTCGCCACATCTGCAAGCCGGCGCCCGCGCCAAGCCTCCTGCCGCCGCCCGCCGCGCCCGACGGCCTGCCGCCCTCGCCGGAGATCGACGAACCGCTCGATATTTCGCAGGCTGGCGCCGCAAGGGCGACCGCGCTCGCCCCCGCCTCCGCGCCGATCACGGCCCCCGGCGACAGCCTCAGTGTCGCGCTGCCCCCCGCCGCCATCGGCGACATGAACCCCGCCCCGCCCGTCCTGCCCGAAGGCGACGGCCCCGCCATCGACCCGACGCCGACCTCCTCGATTCCGTATCGGGACGATTGAGGGGGCGGGAACGCGGCGGTTAGGGACGCGGATGGCGCCAGCGGTGCGGATTTCAGCGGCGCCGCTGACAGGGTCGGGCCAGCTTGGCGCCAATTGCGGGCTTTCCGGAACAAGCTTGAGACCAAGAATTCTGGTGAACGTCGGTGAAAAAGGCGCGCACAGGGTACTGTATGGTCGATTACACCCCTTGCCAAACTGGGATTGAGCCCTTTCTAAAGAGCGCTGCGATCGGCGATTTCCAGAAGCGCCGCGCCGAACGCATCGGGCGACGTCAGCATTGCGTCGTGGCCGGATTCGATTTGATAATAGTCCCAGCTGAGAGAGGTCCGTGCTAACTCTGCCGCAGAGTCGAATATGCCGAGTGGTTTTGCCGACGAATAAATAAAGCTTTTACGCAACGCCGCGCTTGGAGCTTCGACCAGCGGCTCGAAAAAACAGGCAACTGGATGAGGCCGCAGTTTCGCCTGGAACCAAGCTTCTTCCGCTGGCGACGCGAACGGGCCGAATTTGACCAGAGGCAGAAAGAATGGCGTCAGCCAACCGTCGCCTGCCGCATCGCGAGCCGCCTGCGCCATCGCTGGGCCAGCGAAATCGGCGGCAGACTGGCCAAGGGAAGGCGTCATCGCATCAGCAAAAACAAGCTGACGCACGCGATCGTGGAGCGCGGCGGCCGCGCCAGTTATGACCATGCCCGAGTAGCTATGTCCGACAAGGATGCAGTCGTCGATGTCCTCTATGTCGACATATTCGACCACGTCGGAGACGTGGGTGGATAGATTTGTTCGAGGATTTGCATCGTGAAATCTGCTTCCTTGTCCTGTCAGATCGAGGCGGTGAACCTCGTGACCTGCTTGGGACAAGAGTGGGAGTATACGTTTCCAGAGCCACGCACCGTGGAAGGCGCCTGCAACAAGAACGAAAGTAGCCATCGACGACCTCTCTTCCTGTCCGCCAGCGGCACGCAGGCCATGTCGATCCGCCATTATGTGGGATTTCTCTGAAGATCGTCGCCCGTCGTGAGCAGCGGCAACTCGCAGCCATTACTTCGTATCGACGATGCGGCGTGGGGGCCTTGGCCTTCGCTATCGAAGATCGACCAGTTCCTTATTCGTTTGGGCTCTTAGAAGTTGGACGAGATCCATCGTCCAGCACATAGGCAGCCGCGCAAAGACCTGATCGCGATAACGCCCAACGCCACGCCGCCTGGAGCCCGCGGCCATGTGAATGGCTCTCCGAGCAGTCCGAAAAGGACCGCTGCGCTTGCAAGGGCGATCGTCCCGCGCAGCAAATGAGTGGCTCACGTCGGACCCCTAAACTCATTCATTTTCTTCCTCCAGATACTCTCGCACCATCGAGCGGGCGCGATGAAGGCGTGCTTTGACCGCCTCCCGAGAAAGGTTTTCAGCCGACGCGATTTCGCCGATGCTGAACTCTTCAACATCACGTAGAATAATCACGCGCCGGTAATGCACCGGTAGGGAGCCAATCGCTCTGGCGAGATCGAGTCTCAGGTTCGCATCTTCTCGCAGACTTAAACTCAGATCGTTCTCTAAGTCATCGATTGACGCATCGTGGATGGAGAGCCGGCGCGCGATCCTGAGGCACTCTCTCCGAATTACGGCGAATATCCACGCGGAGAACGAGGCAGCTAACCGCAACGTACTTATGCGCCGCGCAATCAGCCACATGGTTTCTTGCGCCGCGTCGTCCGCGTCGCTGGACTGCCTGCAGCTCAATCGTGCATATCGGCGAATGTCAGGCTGCACGACCGCCAACAAGCGATCAATCGCAGCCGCATCGCCGAGGCGCGCGGCTTCGACGAGCGGAACGAGATCAGGGCGGCCCGCCATGCAGCTCTACTCCTGCGATTTGAGCCGCCGCCCAACCGTGGCGCAAGCTGGGCACCAGCCGACCACACCCGTCGCCGCGAGGAAAAGCCCTGTTGCGATGACCGCGTATGCAGGTAGGCCAAGTCCGCCAGGAAAAGCGACGACGGCAAAAATTGCGATGCCGACTCCGACAACCACCCGGGCGATCTGTTCCCACGAATAAAGGTTCTTTCGGTAAAGCATGTTTCAGACGCCTCCGAGCAAGATGCTCACGGGCTGAGAGGGAGGCAGAGTGAAAAGGGATTCGCATATTTTGATTTTTTTTTGCGTATGACTGCGTCCCTCCAATTTTTCAAAGTCGCCTCCTTGCCAGGTATCGGAAGCCGCTGGGCCGCTGTCGCCAGAAACTTGGCGACGGAGTTGCGGGCTCGGTTCGCGCGCGCACCTGATCGCCTGGCGCGACGAGCAGCGCGGGCGCGAACTCGGCGGCGCGACGATCCGGCGCCGGGGTCCTACCCCGCCTTCCCCTCGCTCCCTGTCCGGATGCCCCCCGCCACCATGCGCTTCACCGCCTCGACATCGGCGTGGGCGGCTTCGGCGGGCAGGTCGGCGTCGGCGACTTTTTCGGCCTCGGAATATTTGCCTTCGAGAGCCAGCACGAGCGCCAGATCGCCGCGCGTGCGGGGCATGGCTTTGGGGCTCGCGGCGGCCTGCCGGAGCGCCTGTTCGGCCTCGGGCAGTTGCTTCGCGAGCGCGTAAGAGAGGCCCATGTTGGTGAGAATCCCCGGCTCGCCAGGGGCGATTTTCAGCGCGTCGCGATAGAACCGCATCGCCGCTGCATGGTCGCCGAGCCGGTCGGCGATCGCCCCTTGCACGCTCATCACGTCCCATCTCGGATTGTCAGGC
>CAWGPL010000001.1:0-937699 GCA_963824465.1 uncultured Alphaproteobacteria bacterium | reverse complement strand
TTATGCCGTCGACGAGGTCAATCGCGTGAAACGCCGCCATGACCGCGGCTTTTATGACGCCGCCACGGTCCACAAGCTTCTGGACGCCGCTGCGCTCTGTCACGTCTCCTATGTCATCGACGGACAGCCTTATTGCACGCCGACCCTGTTCTGGCGCGAGGGATCGCAGCTGTACTGGCACGGCAGCAGCGCGAGTCGGATGCTGCGCAATTTGTCGACTGGCGAGCCGGCCTGTCTGACCGTAACCCATTTCGACAGCATCGTGCTTGCGCGCTCGGGCTTCAATCATTCCGCCGATTATCGCTCCGTGATGGCCTTCGGTCGCGCGAGGCTGCTCGCTGACGGGCAGGAGAAGGAACGCGCGCTCACGATGATGGTCGACCGGTTCTTTCCGGGCCGGACCGGCCAGTTGCGTGGGAGCACGAAGCAGGAGATCAAGGCGACGTCTGTCATCACAATGGCGATTGAGCGCGTCAGCGCAAAAATCCGGGCGAAGGGAGTGGGCGACGACGAGGAAGATTACGCGTTGCCCATCTACGCAGAACGGCTGCCTGTCTTCCTTACGCTAGGCGCCCCGGAGGCCTGCCCGCGTCTTCAACCCGGTGTCGAACGCCCCGCCAATCTCGCCGGCTATCGCGAGGGGCGCAGGCTGGAAGACGCGCTTATCGACGCCCACCGCGCTGCTTACGGGCAGGAGGAAGGATCCCAGCTGAACGACTTGTTGGCGCATGAGCCCGTCAGGTGCGGCGTAAGCGGTGATCGCGCGTTGGGGCGAGTATCCTGCTGTGTGGCCTGGTCGCCCGCTGGGAGTTGACGATCGACGATCTTCCCGGCCGGCGGTCTTCTTGCGCTTGTTCTCGATCGCCCGCGCGACGTAAGTTCGTCGAGCAGGGCAACTGTTTCCTGCGGTCCATTTCTGATTCGAGCGCGTGACATGCCCGCGAAGAAGATTGGTTTTCTCTCGTTCGGGCATTGGACGCCCTCGCCGAATTCGGGAACGCGGACGGCGGCCGACGCACTGCTCCAGTCCATCGATCTGGCTGTTGCCGCCGAAGCGCTCGGCGCGGATGGCGCGTATTTTCGCGTGCATCACTTCGCGCGGCAGCTTGGCTCGCCATTCCCGCTGCTCGCGGCGGTGGGCGCGAAAACCCGCACCATCGAGATTGGCACTGCCGTCATCGACATGCGCTACGAAAACCCTCTCTATATGGCCGAGGACGCGGGCGCGGCCGATCTGATCTCCGGCGGTCGGCTGCAGCTTGGGATCAGTCGCGGCTCGCCCGAGCAGGTGATCGATGGCTGGCGCTATTTCGGCTATGTCCCGCCTGAGGGCGCGACCGCCTCCGACATGGCGCGGCGCCACGCGGAAGTGTTTCTCGACGTCCTGCGGGGAGAAGGTTTCGCGCAGCCAAATCCCCGTCCGATGTTCGCCAATCCTCCCGGCCTGCTGCGGGTCGAGCCGCATTCGGAAGGCCTGCGCGAGCGGATCTGGTGGGGCGCGGGGTCCAACGCCACGGCGGCGTGGGCGGCGAAGCTCGGCTTGAACCTGCAAAGCTCGACGCTGAAGGACGACGAAACCGGCCTGCCATTCCACATCCAGCAGGCTGATCAGATCCGCGCCTTTCGCGCCGCCTGGAAAGAGGCCGGCCATCCACGCCAGCCGCGGGTCTCGGTCAGCCGCAGCATCTTCGCGCTCGTCGATGATCGCGACCGCGCCTATTTCGGAAGCGGGCGCTCGGAAGAGGATACGATCGGCTTCATCGACGAGAAGACGCGGGCGATTTTTGGCCGCAGCTACGCCGCCGAGCCCGACGCTCTGATCAAGGAGCTTGCTGGCAGACGAGGCGATCGCGGAGGCCGATACCCTCCTGCTTACCGTTCCGAACCAGCTCGGCGTTGATTACAACGCTCATGTTATCGAGGCGATCCTTACGCATGTCGCCCCGGCGCTTGGGTGGCGTTGAATTTGCGTCATGGACTAAGTTCCCGCCTAGGGTCCGCGGCCGCCTGGCCGGGCCGGAGTTGACGCGCCCGCCGGTCCCGGCCAAAGAGGGCTTGTTTCCGCGCGCGCATGACGCGCCCGTCATAAGCAAATAAATTGGATAGGTTTTGAAATGTCCGCGCCGTCCGCGGACAGCGAAGCCATGACTGGAAGGTAAGTTTTATGGCGAAAGAGACGGCCGGCCGGCGTAAAGGCGCCCGCGAGACAGTTCAGATCGACCTTGCCCTGCAGGGCGGAGGGTCGCATGGCGCCTTCACATGGGGCGTGCTCGACAGGCTGCTCGAGGAGCCATGGCTCAAGATCGAAGCGATCTCCGGCACCTCCGCGGGGGCGATGAACGCGGCTGTCCTCGTCAGCGGCTATATGGAGGGCGGCGCCGAAGGAGCGCGCGCGGCGCTCGACGGCTACTGGAAGCGCGTCTCGGATGCGGCCCGGTTCAGCCCGATCCAGCGCTCGCCGCTCGACCGCATGATGAACCATTGGTCGCTGGACACTTCGCCCGTCTACCTGGCAATGGATCTCATGTCCCGGGTGGTTTCGCCCTATAACCTCAATCCGCTCGGCATTAATCCGATCAGCGACATCCTGCGTCAGAGCATCGATTTCGATCACCTGGGGGAAGCCTCGATCAAGCTTTTCATCACCGCCACCAACGTTCACACCGGGCGCGGACGCGTGTTTCGCAACCCGGAGATAACGCCCGACGTGCTGCTTGCCTCTGCCTGCCTGCCGACCATGTTTCAGGCGGTTGAGATCGACGGCGAGCCTTATTGGGACGGCGGCTATGTCGGCAATCCGACGATCACGCCGCTCGTGCGCGAAAGCGACGCCTACGACGTGATCCTCGTTCAGATCAATCCGCGCGTGCGCGTCGAGACGCCCCGCACCGCCTCCGAAATCCTGAACCGGGTCAACGAAATATCCTTCAACTCGCCGCTGATGAAGGAATTGCGCATGATCGCGCTCCTCCGGCAGGCGGTAGATCCGGGCACGGGCGAAGGCGCGCGCTGGGCGCGGATGCGGACGCACCGAATCATCACCGACAAGCTCGCGGAATACGGCGCTTCCTCGAAGCTCAATGCGGAATGGGCGTTCCTGATGATGCTGAAGGAGGAGGGGCGTAAGACCGCCGAGAGTTTTTTGGCCGACCACGGCGAGGACATTGGAACCCGCTCGACCGCCGATCCCGATATTCTCCTCAAGGAGCTCTGAGCGGTGAACGAAGTTGTCGGCCTTTTCGGCATTCTCGTCGGTCTCGGGCTCCTGATCTGGCTCGCGTTCCGGGGATGGAGCGTGCTGCTGCTCGCGCCGATCGCGGCGATCATCGCCACGATCTTCGCTCGCGAACCGGTGCTCGCGCACTGGACGCTGACCTTCATGCGCAGCGCTGCGGGCTTTCTCGCGCAGTTCTTTCCGCTGTTTCTGCTCGGCGCACTGTTCGGCAAGATCATGGAGGATTCGGGCTCCGTCACCGCCATCGCCAACTTCATGACGCAAAAACTCGGGACGAAGCGCGCCATATTGGCGGTCGTGCTGGCGGGCGCCATCGTAACCTACGGCGGCGTCAGCCTGTTCGTGGCCTTTTTCGTCATCGCGCCGATGGCGCAAAATCTCTTCCGCGCCGCGAGTGTGCCGCGCCGGCTGATGCCGGCGGCGATCATGCTCGGCACTTCCACCTTCACCATGTCCGCAATGCCGGGAACGCCCTCGATCCAGAACACGATTCCGATGCCGTTCTTCGGGACGACGCCCTTCGCGGCGCCTGGATTGGGTATTCTCGCCTCGATCATCATGCTGGGCTTCGGCCTGTGGTGGCTTGGGCGACAGGAAGCCGCCGCCCGTGCGAAGGGGGAGGGTTTCGGGGACGGCGAGCCGCCCACGCTGGAAGCGCTGGTTGGCGACGAAAACCTGCGCGAGCGCGCGACGACCGCAAGGGAGTTCGATCCGGCGGAAATTGGACACGGCGAAATCGCTTCCGAGGGGCCGTCGATCGCGGTCGCGGCGGCGCCCATCGTCGTGGTCATCGTCGTCAATCTGCTGCTTTCCCTCGTTGTGCTGCCTCGCATGGATCTGAGCTTCCTTGCGGCGCCCGAGTGGGGCGGCGTCCAGCCCTCGGCAGTGACGGGCATCTGGTCGGTGGTGACTGCGCTTTCCTGCGCCATCGCGGTGGCGTTGGCGCTGAATTTCAGCCGGATTCCCGACATCCGTGCGACGATGGATGCCGGCGTCAACGCCTCGGCCCTGCCCATCATAAGCGTCGCGAGCCTGGTGGGTTTCGGCGCGGTCGTCGCCGCGCTGCCGGCTTTCGCCGTGGTGCGCGACGCGGTGCTCGGCATCGGCGGCGGTCCGCTGGTGTCGCTCGCCGTCGCCACCAATATCCTCGCGGCGCTCACGGGTTCTGCGTCCGGCGGGTTGACGATCGCGCTCGATGCGCTCGGATCGACTTACCTTCAGCGGGCGGCGGAGATCGGCATGGACCCTTCGCTTCTCCATCGGGTCGCGGTGATCGCCTGCGGCACGCTCGACAGCTTGCCGCACAATGGCGCCGTCGTGACCCTGCTTTCGGTCTGCGGGTCCAACCACAAAGAGGGTTACAAGGATCTCTTCATGGTCGCCATCGTCGGCGCCGTCGCGGCGCTGATTGTGGTGATCGTGCTCGGGTCACTGATCGGGTCGTTCTGAGTCGCCCCGAGTCCCGCTTTCCTTCAAAAGCGCCGCGCTTTAGATCTCGCGTCCGGCGTACGTCGAGGAGATGCGGTATATGTCCAGAACGCATCGTCTATTTGAACTGATCAACGTGCTGCGCGCCCGCAGGACACCCGTTACGGCCCAATATCTAGCGCGTGAACTGGGTATCTCGCAGCGGAGTGTGTACCGCGACATTGAAACGTTGCGTTCGCTGGGCGCGCCTCTCGATGGACAAGCGGGTTTCGGCTATTGTTTGAGAGAAGGGTTTTTTCTTCCCGAATTCGCATTTTCTTCGGACGAACTCGACGCGGTGATCCTTGGTCTGGGCTGGGTGCGGCAGCGGGCCGATCCTGCCTTGGCGCAAGGCAGTGAAAGCGCTTTGGCGAAAATACTTTCCGCGCGAAACAACGGTCCCTCGCTGCGCGATGAGCCACCCGCTCTCGTCACGGCGGCCTCAACGTCTAAGCGCATGGACCCCCCGCAGGTCGCGCTCTTGCGAGGCGCCATCCGTCGTCAACGCAAAGTCGCAATCAGTTACGAAGACGCTCACGGATCGTTATCGGATCGCACCATCTGGCCCATCGCTATCGTCTATTTCGACGACGTGCGTGTCCTGGCGGCCTGGTGCGAACAGAGATCGGCCTTCCGCCACTTCCGCGTCGATCGTTTGCACGTGAGGACGATCTCGGAGGAGCGCTACCCTGGGCGACGCCAATCGATCCTCACGCGGTGGCGGCAGCAGGATCGCGACCGGCGTTCGATCCTGACAGTTTCTGACGCGCCGACAAGCTACCGATTGACGGGCGCACTCACTCCCGGCGCCATGTCAAAGGAAAGATAAAATGGCTTCATTTGTCGCCTGTCGCTTATCGAGGCCTTCCTGATCGGAGACGACCCCCAGTTCGAACTCGATGGCGGCGCGTCGGCGTGAAAGCACAATTTTGCGTAACGCAGCTATCTCTATGAATTCGAGAGTTTATTGATCCGGGTTTTTGCACGAGCAGCTCCGGATCCGGCGAAAAGCGGAGGATCAGTCATGAATAATCACGAAGCATGGAAGGTGTACGAAAAATATATAAGCGCATGGAATACAACTTCGATTGAGCAGCGCTTGAAAATCGCTACCGAAATTTTAAGTGAGAACATTGAATATCAAACTGTTAGACACGATTTGTGCACCGGTCGATCGCAAGTCATTGAAGATATGGCGACGTTCAATGAGAAATTCCCGGGAGGCCATTTTGAAATAGGCGATGTCTCTTCACACCACAATGTGGCTCTATTGACTTGGGTCCTCGTTCAGGCCGATGGCAAGGTGTTTGCTCAAGGACATGACCAACTTACCGTCGATCGCAACGGAAAGATTTCAAAAATTACGACCTTTGCACCATCTGTAAAAGATCCAAATTAGACTCTAAGAAATTTGCCTTTGGGCTTACTTCGGTAGGACAGTGAATTAGGTCTTCGCAATCTTTGCTTAGGAAGAACTTGGGGCACGGCTCGAAATGTCTCCATTAGGTCGCAGCTCTGGATATTGCCCTCTTTCGGCTTCCAACGTTGACCCTGGATAGCGTCGAGCGCTAGCTACGTTGTGGCTCCAGAAATGGCTTCGAAAGCACGGAGACGGCGATGAGCGCCAACCACGATCCTCATGGGACCCAGGAGCGCTGGAAGCACGACGGCGTGCGCGTGATCCGCGGAGACCAACTCGATTCCAACACGGCGCAGACGCCAGGCATGTTCCGGCAGGCGGCGATCAACCAAGCTCGCGTCGGCGCGCAGAAAATCTGGGCCGGCACGGTCAGCATCGCGCCCGACGCCAAGACCGGCGTGCATCATCACGGCGCGCTCGAGAGCGTGATCTATGTCGTGAAGGGAAGGGCGCGGATGCGCTGGGGCGAGCGGCTCGAATATGTCGCCGAGGCGGGGCCGGGCGACTTCATCTTCGTGCCGCCCTATGTCCCGCATCAGGAGATCAACGCCGATCCGGGCGAGGGGCTCGAATGCGTGCTCGTGCGCTCGGACAATGAGGCGGTCGTCGTCAATATCCCGGATGTCGAGCCGGTCGAGAAGCCCGAGGCGGTGTACTGGATCGACCCGATCCACCGCGTTCCCTGAATTCGTGCGCGCGCGCCCCGCGAGGCGCCGCGCCGAAATTCACGGGATGACCCGAGCGCGCAGTCGGGAGAACTCTTCCTCGGTGATCGAACCGGACTTTCTGAGCGCGTCGAGCTTGGTGATTTCGTCGGCGGCGCTGTAGCCGACGACCTTGCGCAATTCGTCACGCGTTTCCTTCGCCTGTTCCGCGTTGCGCGCCGCCATGCCGTGACCCTGCGTGATCAGATAGATGAAGATCGCGAGGTAGGAGAACAGGAGCAGCGCGATGATCCACGCGGCCTTGCCCCAGCCGGAAATGTCGTGCCGCCGGAACAGGTCCCCCGCGACGGTGATCAGAAGCCAGAGCCAGACGACGAACAGGAAAATCGCGAGGACGTCGGCAAGAAAGGTCCCGAACGTAAAGCCGTCAGACACATTGAGCATGGAAAGTGTTCCCTATGAATTTCGCGCGGCAAACGCCTCGTCGCGCGTCAGGCGGGGCGTCTCCTTCCCCCCAAACCACGTCGCATAAAGCGTAGGCAGGAAGACAAGGGTCAGCAGCGTGCCGACCAGAAGGCCGCCCATGATCGCGAAGGCCATCGGACCCCAGAACACGGTCGGCGCGATTGGGATGAGGCCGAGCACCGTCGAGACGGCGGTCAGCATGATCGGCCGGAAACGCGAACTCGAAGCGTCGATGACCGCGTTCCACACGTCCTTGCCCGCGGCGCGCTCCGCCTCGATCTGGCCGATGAGGATCACCGCATTTTTGGTGATCATGCCGATGAGCGCCAGCACGCCGAGGATCGCGACGAAGCCGAGCGGCCGGCCCGAGACCAGAAGCGCGGCCACGACGCCGATCAGTCCGAGCGGGGCAACGCTCACGACGATGGCAAGCCGCTGGAAGCTCTTGAGCTCGAACATCAGGACCGACGCCATGATGAGCAGCATGATCGGCACCATGGCGATCACCGAGGCCTGGGACTTCGCGCTCTCTTCCACGGTGCCGCCGACCGCCACATGATAGTCGGCCGGCAGCGTCTTGGCGAACTCGGCGATCTTGGGCTGAATTGCCGTGACCACCGTCTCGGGCAGGACGCCGGTCGGCACGTCGGCATGGACGGTGAGCGTCGGAACCCGGTCGCGCCGCCATACCAGCGGCTGGGTCTGCTGATATTCGAAGCTCGCGAACTGGCTCAACGGCACAGTTCGGCCGCCGGGAATCGGCACCTGCAGATTGGGAAGCGTTTCGAGCGACAGCCGCTGCTCGTCGTTCGCCCGGACAACGACGTTGACAAGATAGATGTCGTCGCGGACCTGGGTGATCGCCGAGCCGCTCATGACCGTGTTCAACACACTCGCGATCGCCGCCGAACTGAGGCCCAGAAGCCGGGCCTCATTCTGGTCGATGACGATCTTCACTTCGCGGGCCGGGTCCATCCAGTCGAAGTTCACGTTCTCGGCGTTCGGATCGGAAGCCACGACGGCGCCGAGCTTCAGCGCAAGATCGCGCACTTGCCCGATCTCGGGGCCGCTCACCCGATATTGCACCGGCCAGCCCACCGGGGGACCGAGTTCGAGCGGATAGACGCGCGTCACGGCGGCGGGGAAGTCGTTGGCCAGCGCCTTCTCGAGCTTCATTTTCAGTCGATCGCGCGCCGCGACGTCCTTTGCGACGATCACCGCCTGCGAGAAAAAGCTGTTCGGCAGTTGCACGTTGAGGGGCAGATAGAATTGGATCGCGCCTCGGCCCACATAGGTGCTCCAGTGCGCGACGTCGGGATCATTCTTTAGCATCGCGTCGAAACGCTCCGCGAGCGACTGGCTTGCATAGATCGAGGCGTTCTGCGGCAAGCTGAGATCGACGAGCAATTCAGGCCGGTCCGATGAAGGGAAGAACTGACGCGGGATCAGCGGCATTGCGAGGACGGACCCGACGAAGAGCGCGACCGACACGATGATCGTCAGCCATTTCGCCCGCATCGCGAAGGTGAGGAAGCTGCGGAAGGTGCGGAAGACAAAGCCCGGCTCCGAGCTTTTGGCCGGGGCCGGGGGCTTGAGGATCACCGCGCCCATCACGGGCGTGAACAGCACCGCCACGAACCACGAGGCGATAAGCGCCATCCCCACGACCGCGAACAGCGAGAATGTGTATTCACCCGCCGAACTCGCCGCGAAGCCCACGGGAATGAAGCCCGCGATGGTGACGAGCGTGCCGGCCAACATGGCGACGGCGTAGTTGCGGAAGGCGAATGAAGCCGCTTCAAGTTTGCTGTCGCCGGCCGCGAGGCGGTTCATCGTCGCGTCGATCGTCGTCATCGCGTCATCGACGAGAAGGGCAAGCGCGATGATCAGCGCGCCAAGCGAAATGCGCTGCATGTCGATGCCGGCGATCTGCATCGCGGTGAAGACAATGGCGAGCGTCAACGGAATGGCGAGCGCGACGACCAGCCCTGGACGTATGCCGAGCGCGATGAAACTCACCGCGAGAATGATGGCGACCGCCTGCCACAAGGATTCCATGAATTCGGCGATGGCGCTTTTCACGGTGACGGCCTGATCGGCGACCAGCACCGGCGTGATGCCCAGCGGCAGCTGCGCTGTGACCTCCCTCATCGCATTGTCGATGTTCTTGCCGAGCGCCAGAATGTCGCCGCCGTCGCGCATCGCGATCGCGAGTTCGATCGCCGGCTTGCCGTTCACCCTGAACATCGGCTGAGGCGGGTCTGCATAGCCGCGATGCACGGTCGCGATATCGCCGAGCCTCAACAGGCGTCCGTTGACCGCGAAATTGGTCGCGAGGATATCCTGTTCGGACCGGAAGGCGCCGGAGACACGCAGCGACAGGGTCTCGTTGCTGGTCTCGATCGCGCCCGCGGGCTGGACAAGGTTTTGCGCCTGGAGCGCTGCGATGAGGGCGGAGCGGTCGACGCCGAGGCTCGCGAGCTCCCGCATCGAGAACTCCACGAAGATCCGCTCATCCTGCGCGCCCAGAATCTCGATCTTCGAGACGTCGGGAACGTGCAGAAGCTTGGAGCGGACTTCCTCCACATGGTCCCGCAGCTCGCGCTGGGTAAAACCGTCGGCGGTGAATCCGTAGATCGTACCGAACGTGTCGCCGAACTCGTCGTTGAAGAACGGCCCGAGCACGCCTTGAGGCAGAGTCATGCGCATGTCGCCGACGCTCTTGCGCACGTGATACCAGATGTCCGGCACTTCCTTCGCAGTCGCGCTGCCCTTGAGGTCCACGAAGATCGTGGCATCCCCCGCGCGAGTGAAGCTGCGAAGATGGTCGAGTTGCGGGGTTTCCTGCAGCGTGCGCTCGAGTCGCTCGGTAACCTGCTTGACGGTCTCCTCGATCGTGGCGCCAGGCCAGACAGCGTGGACGACCATCGTCTTGATGACGAAGGTCGGGTCTTCGCTGCGCCCGAGCCGTAGATAAGACATGAGCCCCGCGGCCACCGCGAGGATCATGAGATAGATGGTTATCGAGCGCCGGTTGAGCGCCCATGCCGAGAGATTGAGCCCACCCATCTCCGGTTACGATCCCAAGAGCCGGACTTTTTGCCCGTCGTGCAGCGCCTGCACTCCGGCCGTCACCACCACCTCGCCGGGAGCGAGCCCGCTGGAGACGGCGACAGTTCCCGGATCGAAACCGGCAACCTCTATATTGCGTTGGGAGACTGTGAGGGTCTTGGGGTCGACGACCCAGACGCCCGGATGGTCGTTGAAGCGCGTCAGCGCGGAGGCCGGAATGTCGACGACCTGCGAGGCCTCCGTTTGCATCTGGCCGTTCACGGTCGCGCCGAGCAGCATCGCGGCTGGCGGATCGGTCAGTCCCACGCGCACCTCGAATGTCCGCGTCACCGGGTCGGCTTGCGGCGCCACTTCGCGGACGCGGCCCTCGGCGGTGACTTTCGGATCGCTCGCGAGATGCACAGAGACGACCGCATCGGCCGGCGCCTGACGCAGCACCTGGGCCGGCACGTCGAAGACGGCGTCCCGGCCGTCCTTGCGGGCGAGGGTTGCGATCATCTGCCCCGCCTGGACCACGGCGCCAGCGCGGGGGCCGACGGCGGTGACGACGCCGGGCGCGTCGGCTTTGAGCACGGTGAAACTGACAAGATCCTCGGCGGTCTTGAGTTGCGCCTGCGCCGAGTCGACCTGCGCCTGGGCGGATTGCATGGCTTTGAGCGCCTGGTCGTGGATGGATCTGGTGGTCCAGCCCTGCTGGAGCAGAGTGTCCTGCCGGTCGAAATGGTTGGTGGCCTGGACGAGTTGTGCTTCCGCCGCGGCGACGCCGGCTTGCGCCGACCGCAGGGTGTTCAATTCGTTCTGCGATTCGAGGCGGGCCACAATCTGGCCGGCCTTCAACTGGTCGCCCTGGCGAACGTCGTTCTCGAGCAGGCGGCCGGAAATGCGGAAGGCGAGGTTGACCTCGTCCTCCGCCTCGACGCGACCCGTTAGCGAGATCGGCGTCCCCGCCTCGCTCTTTTCGACGGTCACAATCCGCACAGGGCGGGGTGCGGGCGCATTGGCCTGCTCTTCCTTGCCGCAGGCGGCAAGGATGAGCGCCGCCGCCAGCAGGGCCGCACATCCCATCGCGCGGTGCGCGACGCCTGAATTCTGCTCAACCAACATCGGCCCCCGACCAGCCATCGACCAACCTACCTACCGATACGCGGGCGCCACGCCAATCTCGGAAGAGCGCGAGAGGCCCGGTTCGGGTCTTTTCAGCCGGAATAGGCGGCCATTGTGACGAGAAGAAGCACGATGGCGACCAGCGAGAGGCTCGCGGCGGGCCATTGTCGAAGCACTGATTCGATTCGGTCGAAGGGTCGGCCGAGCGCGAGTCCTCTGGCGAACAAGGTCTCGGCGACGACGATCGTGTCGCCGGTCGGCAAGGAAGGACGCCGTCCGGGCAGCCGCACCAGAGCCGCGCCGACAGCGCCGCCGAGCAGGATCGGCCACAATCCGTCCCAGATCTTGGCAAGGCTCAGCGCCTCGCTGACGCCGCCGACGGCAAGGTACAGGGCGAAGGGCAGGAACAGGGCTCCCAGCGCGACCGCCGGCCAGCCGCGCGCCAGGCGTTCGATGCCGAAGCTGGCCGAAGGATCGGGCGGCTCAGCCGACACTCTGGCGACGAAATGCAGCATCAGGAGCGCGCTGGCGGCCGAGGACAGATTTGCGAGCATTCCCGCAAGGCCATAACCCAGAAGGTCTTTCGCCCCCATCTTCGCGAGCGCCCCGCCCGTCAGCGGCAACCCTGCCAGGCTGAGCGCGAGCGCGACCGCGAGAATCGCCCGCCCCGGCGACCTCCCGGTCCTGGCAGCGAAGGCGGCGATGGTGACGAAGAGCGCGCCCTTCACGAGCACATGGTTGGCCGCGTAGAAGGCGACCTTGGTCGGGGCGCCCGCATCTCCCGAGACGAGGGCGGCGCCGATGAGGACGGCGACGACGCCCATCTGGCTCACGCTGGAATAGCCGAGCGCGGCTCGCGGGTTCGATTGCGTGAGGCCAATCGCAACTCCGTAAAAGGACGACACGAAGCCGATCGTCATCATCGCGAGCCCGAGATCCGGCCAGGCCGCTCCAAGCGGCAGAAAGCGGATGAGACCGATCACGCCGGCTTTGACCGCCGCGCCGCTCAAGACCGCCGCCGAGGCGAGGGGACCCGTCGCATAGGAGAGGGGCATCCAGCCGTTGAAGGGGACAAGGCCCATCTTCATGCCGAAGCCCGCGATGACGAGCCAGACTGCCGCGTCCCGCCAGGGCGAGGTCGGGAGGGCGGCCATCACGTCCACGATGTGCGTCTCTTGCCCCGGCGCGCCCGCCGACAGCATCGCGAAGGCTAGAAGGAGCAGGGCCTCCCCAAGGATCGCGAAGGCCATGTAGATCGCGCCAACCCGCTTCGTCGCGAGGTCTCCGTTCGTCACGATCATGCCGTAGGCCGGGATGCTGACGAGGGCATAGAACAGGTAGAAGGAAATAAGGTCGCCGGCGACGAAGACGCCAAGGCTGCCGATCATGGTGAGCAGCCACGACACGGCGAAACGGTCGTCCCGCGCGACGCTTCTGTCGGTGAATCGGGTCGTCCCGACGAGAGTCCATAGCAGCGCGGAGGCTGCAAGCATCAGCGCGCCCGGCGCGTCGAGCCGCAACGCGAGTCTGAGCGCCGGAACGTCAAGTTCCGCCGGGCCGCTCGTCAGGACGAAGATGGCGGCGGCAAGCCCCGGAAGCGCCGCCAGCCCCTGAATGGAAAGCATGAGCGGCCTCAGCCGGCCCGAGAGGCAGGCGGCGAGCAGCGCCAGCGGCGTAGCCAGCGTCGCAACAAGAAGCACGACGCCGATGGGAGAGCCCGCTTCTGTCATGCCGGGGCGCTCATGGCGACGCTGGGACGGCCGATTTCGAGGAAGTGGAAAAAGCCCTGCGGCGCAAAACCGAGCGCGATCGCCGCAATCGCGAGGGCAAGCGCGATCGCTTCGCGACTGCGCTTCGGCTTGGCGTTCAGCGTTGCCGCCTCGCCGAACAGGGCGCGCGCGAGGATGCGATAGAGATAGCCCGCCGCGAGCAGTCCGCCGGCGACAATGACCAGCGCCCACACCCACTGGCCCGAGGCGATCGACGCGCGCAGCAGGAGCCATTTCGCCCCGAACCCCCCGCTCGGCGGCAGGCCCATCAGCGATACGCCGGCGAGGCCGAGCGCGAAGATCGTCATCGGCATGGCGCGGCCCGCGCCGGCGAAATCCGCGATGCGGTCATGGCCCAACGACTCGGCAATGAGTCCGGCGGCGAGGAACATCGCGGCCTTGGCGAAAGCGTGCGCCATGACTTGCAGGAATCCTCCCGACCAGCCGTCGAGGGTCCAGGGGTGCAGGCCAGAGGCGAGAGGAAAAATGAGGAACAGGTAGCCGATCTGCGCGATCGTCGAATAGGCGACGAGCAGCTTCAACCGCTTCTGGCGCAATGCGAGCACGCTGCCGAAGAGGATCGCGCATGAGCCGAGCGCGGCGAGGAAGGCGTGGGCCGCCCCGGCCGGGACCGCCGGCAACACGTTGAACCACAGCCGGACGACAACGAAGAAAGAGCCTTTGACAACAAGACCGGACAGGACCGCGCTTGCGCCGGCGGGCGCGTTGGCATGTGCCGGCGGCAGCCAAAGATGGAGAGGAAAAAGCGCGGTCTTCGCCAACAGCCCCGTTGTGATCAGCGCCGCGGCGACCCACACCGGCGGGATCGGTTGAGCGCGTTCCGCGAGCAGGCCGATGTCGAGGGTGCCGTAGGTTCCGTAAAGGAGCGCGGCGCCGAGCAGGTAGAAGGCCGATCCGGCTAATGCAAAGAGAAGATAGCGAAGGGCCGCCGCCAGCGTTTCCGGCTTTCCACTGATGCAGACCAGCGGCGCGGCGGCGAAGGTCAGGAGTTCGACGCCTACATAAAGGTTGAAGAGATCGCGGCCGAGAAAGAGAAGCGAGAGCGCCGCCCACACAGCCAGCAGCATGATCCAGAAGGTGAGCGGGGCTCTTGCTTCGGTCTCGCCCGGCGGCGTCTCGAAATTGGCGCGCGCAAACAGCATCGCTGCGGGGAGGATGAGCGCGGCCACCACCAGCATTGCCGCGGAAACGCCGTCGGCTTCAAGCGCAACGCCAAGCGGGGGCTGCACTCCGGAGATGACGTAAACGATCGGCGCGCCCGTTCGCCACACCGCCACAGCGATGGCCAGGGCGAAGGCGAGCCCGATCGGAGCGACGGCGAGCGCAATGCGCTCCGCCCACCGGCCGCCCAAAGCGAGCGAGAGGATCATCCCCACGACCGGCGTCAAGATCGTGGGCACAAGCAGGAGGCCGCCCGCCGTCGTCGCCAGGCCAGAGGTCATTCCTTGCTCTGGCCCTTGTCCTTGCCCCAGGCGTCGGGGTCGAGCGTGACGCCGCCGGTTTGTTCGTAAAGCCTCAAGATCAACGCGACCGCGATGGCGCTCGCGGCGAATGCAACGACGATGCCGGTGATCACCAGCGCCTGCGGCACCGGGTCGGCATGAAATCCGGCGCCCGCGCCGCGGCGCGCGATGACCCCAAAGAGAAGAAAGACGCCGCTGCCCAATACGCTGAAGGCAAGCACTTTCCGCAAGGGCTGCGGGCTGACGATGAAACCATAGAGGCCAAGCCCGACCAGAGCGGCTCCCGCGATGCCGGCGACGCTCGAGACGTTCACGGCTTGGGTCCCCTCAGAGGCGGCCCGGCGATCAGAAGAGGGATGGCCAAGGCGATCGAAAGCAGCATGAAGACTTCGATGAAGAGAATAACCGGCTTCACGAAGCCGGGCGGAAAGGAAAGAAAGCTGCCGCCCATGAAAGGTCCAAGGAGCGCGGCGACAAGGAAGATGGCGGGGCCCGACACGAGCGCGAGCCGAAGGGCATGCGAGGCGACGCGCGGCGGATCGGAAAGCCGCGCGATCATGACGATGATCCACATGGCGCCGAGAATGGCGCCGCCCTGAAACGCGCCCCCCGGCTCGTCGGCGCTGACCCAAAAGACATGCAGGCCGATTAGGACGCCGATCGGCGCGATCGTCTGCGCGAGGAAGATGAGCGCCCGGTCAGGCGTCGCGCTTCCAAGCGGCGCCGGCGCGCCGCCCCAGAACCGGTCGGGGGCGATCGACCAGACGCCGACGACGGCGAGCACCAGGACGGCCTTTTCGAGCATCGTGTCGAATTCGCGATACACCATCAGCGTGGCCGTGACCGGGTTGCCGAGCCCCGCGGCTGCAAGGCCCGCCTGAGCCTGGGGCGCCAGCGTTGGAGGCGGCTCGGGAAGCAGCATAACGACCGCTGCGAGCGCGATTGCGACCAGCAGGCTCAAAGCCGCGGCGAGCGCCTTTTGCGCGCCGCTGGCTATGTCTCCCGGTTCGGCGCCCTGAAGCCTGCGAAGGCGCGAGCCCGCGGTGATCAGCAGCACGCCCGTCGCGCCGCCCCCGATGGCGGCTTCGGTCAGAGCGACATCCGGCGCCAATAGCCGGATCCACACGATAGCGAGCAAAGCCCATAGGCTACGTAGCCCACGACCGCCCCGAAGAGTTCGCTGGCAAGGACCGTCCAGGCGGCGACGCCGACGACGAGCAGGGCGAGAGAGAGATCGAGCAGGGGGTAAAGAGCCACTCGACCGCCTCGCGGCGGCGTAGCGCCGCGCCGATCATCTGGGCGACGGCGCCGCTCGAAAGCTGGACGAGCCCCCAAAGGATCACGAGCTTCATGGCGGCGAGAGGTCCATCGACTTGCGGCAGCAGCCCGAGGACGACGAGTCCGAGCCCGAGATTGTCCGCCTTGGTCAGCGAGTGCAGGCGCGAAAGCGAGTTCGGGAAAGCGCAGGAGCGCAATCGTGCCGGCGAGAAAGAAAAATGCGCCCGCACCAATCGCGAGCGCGCTGAAAACGTCGAGCGCAAGGATCATGCGTCCCGCCTCTCTTCGTCGCCGGAATTCGGCGCGGCGCTGTTGATGAACGCGACCGAGGCGAAAGCCGCAAGCAGCGCGAGCCCGAGCGCCACATCCTCAACGCCTGCCACGCCGCTTGCGGAGGCCGCAAGCAGAAGCGACGCGATTCCGCCTGTTCCAAGCAATTGGACTGCCAGGATCCGGTCAACCTCGCCGGGACCGTAAAGGACGCGGACAAGCCCCGCCGCGACCGTCAGGAGAATGAAACCCGCAGCAGCGTAAAGGAGGTCACTCACGGCCAAGCGTCCGCAGAAAGAGGGTTTCCTCGGCCGTAAGCTCATCGGCGATGGGTTGGCGCACGTCGAGTCCGTGAAGCTGAAGGCTTTGGGGATCCTCAGTCTCGACGCCCGTCGGAAGCGAGCCCGGCAGCAGGCTCGCCAGCGCGAGAAAGGCGTCGCGCGCCACCCCGGGTTTCAGGCGCAGTTCTACCTGCACGAACCCCGGCCGCAGGTCCGGATTTCGGCGCAACGCCCGTCGCGCGACGTCAAAGCCGGAAACGAGGGAGAGCCTCACCATGTCGAGCGCGAAGGTGAAGGCGGCGCGAATTCTTCAGGCGCGAGTCTGAAGGAGGAAGAAGGCGCAGGCTGACCCAGGTCGCCCCGGCGGACGCGGCAAGCGCGACCGGCAGGTCTGGAATCCTGAGCCCGGAGATCGCGAACCAGAGCAGAAGCAGCCAGCCGAACCGGATGCCGGCGGCGCGCATACGTCCGCCCGACGCGGCCACGCTCATGGGGTCCGCCTGGCGCGCAAACGCATGCCGCGCGGCCGAACGGTTTCGCGTTGTTCCGGCCGGCGGCAGGCCAAGGTCGTTGCGCTGCGTCGCATAGGCGGTCGTTGGCTCCGGTCTGCGTCGGCGGCGCACGGCTATCACATCCGTTCGTCCTCTCGCAACGCGGCGACGAAACGGCGGCGTTGGCCCGCGCCTGCGGGCGCCTAAAGGGACGGGCCCGCCTCGCCGGGCTTCAGGAGGCGCAGAAAACGTTCGACCCCGAAATCGACGACCACCCGGTTGGCCTCATGCGCCGGGTCGATCCCGTAGCGGCGCAGGTAACGGTAGAAGGCGCCGCCCCCGGTATCGACTGGCCGGGCATGGCGGACGGCGACCGCGCCGATCGCGCCGACGCTCCCCGAGCCGAACGCGGCGCGCGCCGCCGGTCCGAGCAGCAGGTCCGTGCCCCAACCGCAGACCCATTCGGAGAAGGCCCAGCCGATCGTCTCGAGGGCGCGCCGGCTCATGATCGGCGCCATGATCTCGACCGTCGTGATCCGCACCAATTCCGTGCCCGCGCTTCGGGCTGTTTCAGGAACGCCCACGCGATATCCGAGTCCGGGGTCACCGTGGGCTGCGCGAGGTCGAGGCCCTCGCGGGCGAAGGCGGGAACAGGGTCTCGATCCCTTCCTTCGAGATTTCCACGTCATCGTCGAGGAATAGAGACCGCCTCGTAGCGGAGCATGAGGTCCGGGCGGGCTTCGAGGAGCCGGCGGATCGCGGTGGTCTTCGTGCCGCCCTGGCGACGAAGGTGTCCGCCTGCGGGTCGACCGGACGCTCCTCGTAGGCGTTCAGCAGGACGTCGAAGGCGCGAGGCTCCGTGAGCCATGGGGCGTCGAAACTCTTGCCGGATTGGACGAAAACGAGAAGCTTCCGATCGGTCTCGCCTGGCTCCTTAAGGACGCGCATCTGGCGTTCGGCGTAGAAGCGGTCCTGCCGGGCGTGAAGCTCCTCGCGGCTCAAGGGCGGGGCCATTTCGCTATCGCGCGGCTTCGGATCGAACACCCGCATGGCGGCTTCTTCGGTCGAGCGGCCCCGGCCACGCACCACGTCGCGAACGAAGGCCATGTCGATGTCGGCGCGGGGACGGAGCCGCCCGCAAGGCCGACCTCGAGAAAATGCAGAAGCGGATGCGGATGGGCTCTTCGCCATTCCGGATGCTGGGCGGAATACCAGGCCGGCGTCGAATTCCGGAGAGGGGGCGGCGCGCTCGGGCCTGGCGAGATAGTGGGCGAGCAGGTCAGACGCCCGCCTGCCGAGCCCTGCGGCCTCACGGTAGAAGGCGGGGGCGAAAAAGCCGTTGGGGCGGAAGCCGCGCGCCTCCCCGATAAGCGCGTAATGCGGTTCGGCCAGAAGCGCGACCCGCTCGGTTCCGAGGCGCCTCAGCGCATAAGGTCCGGCCCACAGAGCGCGGCGCGAGAGCGGAGACAGCAAAAGCGCCATATGCCCGCGAAGCTTCAGCCGGCGAGGGCAGGGGCAGGGGAGGGCGGCGTCACCGCGACGAGAGGGCCGAAGGTCGCGGTGAAAGCTCGCGCCAGCGCCCGATCCGCTTCGACGAGGCTCGCGCTTCGGCCGAGATCGGCGAGGCTGGTCACGCCATAGCGCGCGTCGCCGATGCCGCAGGGCACGATGCCGGAGAAATGGGCGAGGTCGGGCGCGACGTTCAGCGCCACGCCATGGAACGTCGTCCAGCGCCGGACCCGGACGCCGATCGCGGCGATCTTGTCTTCCGCGCCTTCGCCCTTCTCGGGCCGCCGGACCCAAACGCCGACTCTGTCCTCCCGGGTCTCGCCCACGAGGCCGAACTCGGCCAGGGCTCCGATCAGCCAGCTTTCCAGCGCGCCGACATAGGCGCGGACATCCGGGCGGCGGCGCTTGAGGTCGAGCATCACATAGGCCACCCGCTGGCCGGGCCCGTGATAGGTGAACTGCCCGCCACGCCCCGCGCGATAGACCGGAAATCGCGGATCGAGCAGATCGGCTTCTCGAGCGCTCGTCCCGGCTGTGTAGAGCGGCGGATGCTCGAGGAGCCAGACCCGCTCCGGCGCCGCGCCTGCCGCGATCGCCTCGGCGCGGGCCTCCATGGCGATCAGCGCCTCGGGATAGGGCGTGAGACCCGGCGAAACGAACCATTCGACCGGCGGCGCGCCCGGCTCGGCGAAAAAGGTCGCGCTCTGAGCGCGCAAACGACCGGTCATGGACGGGCTTTTAGCAGACGCGCGCGTTGCGCGACAGGCGCGCCTCGCAGGTCGCGGTTCTGCCCGTTTCGATCGCTGGCGGCCATCGTGTGCAATCGGCCGCGACGCGTTCCAGCGCAATTGCAAATAGAACAACTCTAAATATTGAATAAGTCTAGATTGCATTATTTATGATTTAGTTCCCGATTGTTGACGTAACTGCGATTCTGTGGCGATTACAAGAAGTAAATAAACACAGTAATCGCTGTATCGACTCGGAGTAGGCGCGAATCTAATCAGCGCCCGCATGTGGATGCTTGCTTCTACGCGGCAATACCGGAGTCGAACTGCAAAATTAGGCCGTGTGACACATGTCTGATCTGAAAATAACGAACGGGCGCGAGCGCGAGACTGCGCCTCGACGTCGCCGAATGGCCTCCGGGCTGGCGCTGCTTGCAACGCTCGCAGCCTCGCCGGCGCTGGCGGCCGACGCCGCCGCTCCCACGTCAGACGCCTCCGCTCCGGCGTCCGGGTCAACCACTCCGGCCGAGGCGCCCGCCGACGACAGCACGCCGTCAATCGCCCCGCTGCTCGGTCCCATCGGAACGCTCGGCGGCCTGCGCCTGAAGCTCGCGGAGTACGGGGTGCAGCTTGGCGTCAACTATATCGGCGAACTTTGGGGCAACACGAGCGGCGGCCTGGACACCGGAGCGCGCTACAATGGCCGCGTCCAATTCAATCTCGATGTCGATTTCGACAAGCTCGTCCACTGGAATGGCCTGACCTTCCACGCGAGCGCGCTCCAGATACAGGGCTCGGGTTTCTCAGGCGAATTTCTCGGAAACATCATGGGCGTCAGCAATATCGACGCCCTGTCGACCACGCGCCTGTTCGAAATGTACCTCGAACAAACGCTCGCCGACGGCAAGCTCAGCGTCCGCGTGGGCCAGCTCTCCGCAGATTTCGGAATTCGCGATCAGCGACAACGGCAGCCTCTTCCTGAACTCCACCTTCGGTTGGCCAGCCCTGTTCGCGGCGGATCTGCCGAGCGGGGGACCCGCCTATCCCCTGGGAACGCCCGGCGTCCGCATCAAGCTCGCTCCAACCGACAGCTTCTCGACCATGATCGGAGTTTTCAACGGCAATCCTGCGCCGTGCTGCGGCGACCCGCAGGTCGAGAACAAGAATGGCGTCAATTTCCTGCTCGATCAGGGCGTGTTCGCGATCACGGAGGCAGCCTATACCTATGGCAAGGGCGGGGGATGGCTGCCGGGCACGGTCAAGCTTGGCGGCTGGTACAATTCCAACGCGCTGTCCGACCAGCGTTTCGACGCGTTCGGACTGCCGCTCGCGAGTCCCCTTACGAACGGCGTCCCGAGAAACCTTGTGGGCGACTACGCGCTCTATGGGATCCTCGATCAACTTATCTATCGCAAGCCCGGCTCGAAGGATCAGGGGGTCGGTTTGTTCACGCGTCTCTCGGTCGCGCCGGGCGATCAGAACCAGATCGGCTTCTACGCGGATTTCGGTCTCAACTTCAAAGGCATGGTCCCTTATCGCGACGATGATTCGTTCGGGATCGCCTATGGCCTGTCGCAGGTCTCTTCGGCGGCCACGGGCTTCGACCGCGACACCGCGTTCTACAGCGGCTCCTACTATCAGGTGCGGGGAAGCGAATCGGTGCTTGACGTGACGTATTCCGCCCAGATCGTGCCCGGCTGGACCGTGCAGCCGGATTTCCAGTACATTTGGAACCCTGGTGGGGGCGTCCTCAATCCCAACGATCCGACGGGTCTCAGCACCATCAAGAACGCAGCTGTTTTCGGGGTGCGGACGACCGTCAATTTCTGAGAGGAAGAGGAAACCCCTACAAGTCCGCGGACAAGATCAGGATCATCGGGCGCTCCACCTCCTCGGCAAGGTCAGGTCGCGCGGCGATCTGATCGCGCGTGGGCGCGAATTCGGCTATATCCCGAATGGCGAAGCCTGCTTCGATCAGCGTCTTCAACGTGGTCGCGAGGGTGCGATGATATTTGATCACGCCCTTTGCGAGCCAGTCGGTGGCGCGTCTGCCTTCGCGCGCGTAGCCGGAGACTGGCCAGGTTTTTCGTCCCTGTGGGTCCGTAATCCAGCCCGGATTTTCGGCCGCCATATAGATCGGATGTTCAATGGTGAAGACGAAGCGGCCCTGCGGCCTGAGGGCGTCGCGAATGGCGCGGACGAGCCGCGCAAAATCCTCGACGTAGTGAAGCGCCAGAGAGCTGTAAGCCACGTCGAAAGCGGCCTCGGGAAACCCAGCCGTTTCGAGGTCGGCGATTTGATAGGCAATCACCGCGCTTTCCGTCATCGCCTTGGCTTGCTCGATCATCCGTCTCGAAACGTCGAGGGCGAGCACCGAGGCCGCTCCGCGCTCGCTTGCCCAGCGCGAGAACCAGCCGAAGCCGCAGCCGAGATCGAGCACGCGCGCGCCTCTGAGATCGGGCAGCATCGCCTGCGCCACCGGCCATTCGGGCGCGCCGTCGAGGCCGAGAAGCTGTCGGGGAATGCGACTGTAGCGGGCGAAGAACTCCGGCTCATCGTATATGTTCTGAGTCACGGATTGTTCTTTCTCGCGCCGCCTTGCGCCTTGAGATGCGCCGGATTTTGAAACGGCAACCGTCGGACTGCGGCGGCGCAGCGTTCAGGACCCTTGGATTGGTGCTACGCCGTCGTTGGTCGCCAACCAAGTCATTCGCGCGTCGGCCGACCGCCAGACGGCAAACCTTTCGGGTGGGTTCGATTCAAGCCTTGGAAGGATTCATGAGCAAGATCTGTCGTACAGCGGGATTTTGCTCGCGCAGATAATCCTTCGCCGCCTCCCGCAGCTTGTCGACCTTGTTGGGTTTGTATCTTTTGTGACCGGAATCGAGCTCCAGCGTCGTCACAATGACGAAGACGTCATGACCTCCATTGTCCATTAAATCGGCATGCCAATAGCTCGCGGTCCTCGCGAGCGGGTGGGAAAACTTCACGCGGCTTCTCTCCGTGTTCAGCCTCGTGGATGGAGTTGGGCGCCAGATACAGCGCCCGTCAAGAGCGGCGCGCAAAAAAAAGAGCCAGGCTCAACACCGATAGGATCAATATCGCCAACGTTGCGCGGCGCGCACCAGGAAGTCGCGAAACGCCTCGATGCGCGCGACGTTTTTCAGTTCTTCAGGGTAGACGAGGTAGCATTGCATCTCGGGCATGTCGGCCTGCGGCAGCAAGCGGACGAGCCCGGATTCGGGCGAAACCACATAATCCGGCAGAACCGCTATTCCGACGCCGGCTTCCGCGGCGCGCATCATCGCCCCGAGATTGTTGACAGAGACATGCGGAGAACGAGGCGATTTCGGATCGCGTCCGACGTTCAGGAGCAGGTTCAGTTCGTAGAGGAAATGAGTCGCCGTCGGGGCGCCGAAAGCGATCAGGTGGTGCGCGTCGAGGTCTTCAAGCCGGCGCGGTTGCGGATGCCGCTTGAGGTAGTCGGCCGACGCATAGGCATGGAAATGCACCGTGAAAAGCTTACGCCTGATGAGGTCCGGCTGCATCGGCTCGCGCAGGCGAAGCGCCATGTCGGCCTCGCGCATCGCAAGATCGAGGTCGTCGTCGGAGAGCAGGAGTTGCAGACGCACTTCCGGATAAAGCTCGACGAATTCGCCCAGGCGCGGAGCAAGCCAGTTGGTGCCGAGGCCGAGCGTGGTCGTGACCCGCAGATCGCCATGCGGCTTTTCACGCGTGTCGATGAGGCGCGAACGCACCGCGTCGAGTTTCAGCACCACGTCGCGCACGACGCCGAGAAGCATTTCCCCCTGCTCGGTGAGGATCAGGCCACGGGCATGGCGGTGGAAGAGCGGGACGCCGAGATCGGATTCGAGCGCGCCCACTTGCCGGCTGACCGCCGATTGACTGAGGCCCAGCGTCTCGCCCGCATGGGTGAAGGAGCCGGCGTCGGCGGCGGCCTGGAAGATGCGAAGCTTGTCCCAGTCCATGACAATCCCGCCCCCTCCGGCCGGGTCCCGCCCCGATGGGCGGAAAAATTACTCCGCGGCCGCTCGCGCGGGGGCCTGCGCCGCAAGCCACCGCTCGGCTTCGAGCGCCGCCATGCAGCCCAGTCCTGCCGCAGTCACGGCCTGGCGAAAAACATCGTCGGCGACGTCTCCGGCGGCGAACACCCCTTCTACGCTGGTCTCGGTCGAATTCGGCTTCGTCTGCACGTAGCCGTTGGCTTTCAGTTGAAGCTGACCGCGGACCAATTCGCTCGCCGGCGCGTGCCCGATGGCGACGAAGACGCCGTCGACATCGATCTCCTCGTTGAGCCCCGTGATGTGGTTGCGCAGCCTCAGCCCCGTTACGCCGCGCGGCGCCTCGCCTTGGCCGAGCACTTCCTCGACCGTTTCGTTCCAGCGCACTTTCACATTCGAGCGCTCGAACAGCCGTTCGGCCAGAATCTTCTCCGACCGGAACTCGCCGCGCCGGTGGATCACGGTGACTTCCGCGGCGAGATTCGAGAGATAGAGCGCCTCCTCGACGGCGGTGTTGCCGCCGCCGATGACCGCGACCCGTTTGCCTCGGAAGAAAAAGCCATCGCAAGTCGCGCAGGCTGAGACGCCAAAACCCTTGAATTGCTCCTCGCTTGTCAGGCCAAGCCATTTGGCCTTGGCGCCTGTGGCGAGGATGACAGCTTCGGCGGTCACGACGCGCCCGCTGTCGCATGTGATGCGGAACGGCCGGCGGTTAAGGTCGAGGCCGGTCACATATTCGCTTTCGATGCGTGCGCCGACATGTTCGGCCTGCGCGCGCATGCGCTCCATGAGTTCCGGGCCCATGATCGGCTCGGGGAAGCCCGGATAGTTTTCGACGTCGGTCGTGATCATGAGCTGGCCGCCCGCCTCGAACCCGGAGAGCAGCAGCGGCTTCAGCATCGCCCGCGCGGCGTAAATGGCGGCAGTGTAGCCCGCCGGTCCCGACCCGATGATGACCACCCGCTCGTGCGCGGATGCGTTCTGATGCGCCGCCATGGGCGACCCCCTTAACCTGATGCGCCGTGTGTCCGCCGGCCTTTCGCGGGCGGCTCTTCGTCTGTTACGCCCTTATATGGGGGTCGCGATTGCGCTACAACGCCGCCGGCCCGGCGGCTCCACAACCCGATGCGCCGGGAGGGATGTTCAAAATGCTTATTCTGCGTTCATCCGGCGCTTCGCCTTTCGGGCGCAAGGTGCGGATAGCGGCGGCTATGCTCAATCTCGACGACCGGATCGAGATTGTCGAGGCGGACACGGGCAGCCCAGACGATACCCTGCGGCGTCAGAACCCGCTCGGGAAGGTCCCGGCGCTCGTCCTCGAGAATGGCGACGTCCTCTACGACAGCGCCGTGATCGTGGAATACCTCGATTGGCTGGCGGGCGGGGGAAAGATCATTCCCACGGAGGCGGCGCGTCGGTTCCCGACGCTGACCCGAGCCGCGCTCGCCGATGGGATTTGCGAGGCGGCGGTTCTTCTGCGCTACGAGACGCTTTGGCGCGAGCCCGCCATGCGCTCTGCGGCGTGGATGGACCACCACACCGGCAAGATCTCTCGGGCGCTCAAGGCTTTCGAGGCGGGGCAGCCGGAAGAGATCAGCGATATCGCGACGATCGCGCTCGCCTGCGCGCTGGGTTATCTCGACTTGCGCTTTGGCGGCGAATGGCGCGCGGGCCACCCTCGGCTCGTGACCTGGCTCGCGGCCTTCGAGGAGGCGGTTCCCGCCTTCGCCGTGACCCGAGCGCCCTAGCTAGGCCCAACCGCTCAGCCTCACGGCAAGCGAACGCTGGCCATCGCGAGGCAAGCAATCCCCTCGCCTCGGCCCGTAAACCCGAGGCGTTCGCTCGTCGTCGCCTTGATCGCCACCCGGTCTATGTCGAGGCCGGCGATCTCGGCGATTCTCGCCCGCATGGCCTCCCTGTGGGGCCCGACCTTCGGGGCCTCGCACACGAGCGTCGCATCGAGGTTTACGACCGAACCGCCTCGCGCGCGGACCCGCTCCACCGCATGAGCGAGAAAGACTTGGCTGGCCGCGCCCTTCCACTGGGGGTCGGAGGGAGGGAAATGCGCGCCAATGTCGGCCTCCGCGATCGCGCCATAAATGGCGTCGGCCAGCGCATGCAGGACGACGTCGGCGTCGGAATGCCCGCTGAGCGACTTGTGAATGGGGGATGCGGACGCCTCCAAGCCAGACGTGGTCGCCCGGAACGAAGGCGTGGACGTCAAAACCCTGGCCAATGCGGGTTTCGCCGTCGCGCCCAGAAAGCCGAGCCTCAGCCGTCGCGAAATCTTCCACAGTCGTCACCTTGAAATTTCCGCGTTCGCCCTCGAACACATGAGCCTGCGCGCCCGCCCATTCTGCGGCCGCCACGTCGTCCGTGAGATCGGAGACCCCAGCCGCCTTCGCCCGCCGATGGGCGTCAAGAATAAGCGGAAAGCGAAACGCCTGCGGGGTCTGGACCGCCCTCAACGCCGTGCGCGGCGGGGTCGCGAGCACCCGGCCTTGGCTGTCGACCTGCTTGATCGTGTCGCTGACCCCGATTCCTGGCGCCGCCGCGCCATATTGCTTTGCCGCGTCGATCGCGCGGGCGACGAGGCCGGCTGTCGCGAAGGGGCGGGCGGCGTCCTGTATTAAGACGACATCCGGCGCCGCGGCCGCCAGCGCCTCGAGGCCGGCGAGCACGCTAATCTGTCGCGTCGCGCCGCCAAGGCTGGGCGGACCGATCGCGGCTCGCGCCTGCGGCGACAGGTGCATGAGCGCGCCTTCATAGAGGGCGCGGTCGTCGCCGTGGATGACGACGGTCACCGCATCGAAGGAATGCGCGTCGAGAAGTGCGTCGAGCGTATGCGCGATGAGCGGCTTTCCCGCGCAGGACAGATATTGTTTCGGGCGCGCGCCATTGAGCCGCGTTCCGCGCCCCGCGGCCACCACGATGAGCCCGATCCTGTCCTGCGACAATTGATCCCCTCCGTCGCGCCCGCGCGTCCGAGCTGAGCTTGACTCGGGCTTATGGCCCGCCGATCAACGGGCCGCAATTGTCAACGGAAGCACCCGATGACCCTGAAGCTCGTCGTCGCTAACAAGGCCTATTCCTCGTGGTCGCTGAGACCATGGATCCTGATGGTCCATTTCCACATCCCGTTCGAGGAGGTGGTGATTCCCATGGACCAGCCGGAGACGCGCGCCCAGATGCTGAAGCACGCTCCGACCGGGAAATGCCCATCGCTCCACGATGGCAAGATCGCGGTCTGGGAGTCGCTTGCCATCATCGAATATATTGCGGAGTCGTATCCCGACAAGGCGATTTGGCCGCGCGGAAAGGCCGCGCGCGCCCACGCGCGGTCGCTGTCGAACGAGATGCATGCCGGCTTTATGGCCCTGCGACAGGCCTGTCCGACCAATTTTCGCCGTAGACCGAAAGCCATTGCCCTGAGCGACGACGTGAAAGCGGACATCGCTCGAATCGAGGCGGCCTGGCGTCACGCGCGCGAGACATTCGGAAAGGCCGGGCCCTTCCTGTTCGGCCGATTTTCGGCGGCCGACGCTATGTTCGCGCCCGTGGTCAACCGCTTCCATGCTTACGATATTCGCGTGGACGCGAATGCGCGCGCTTACATGGAGGCCGTTATGGCGCTGCCCGCGTGGAAGGCCTGGATTGCGGACGCTGAGGCTGAGCCGTGGCGCATGGAGCGGTACGAATCGATTTGATGGCTGCGTCTTGAGGGAGCGGAAGGAGGCCTCGCCGCATCTCCATCGGGCAAGGCACGCGCGCGTCCGCAAGATCGGCGGCCGGCGGATCATTGCCGAGGGGCTGGAAAGCAATCTCTGGAAGGACATCTACTATAACGCCATGACCGCTTCGTGGGCGGTCTTCGTCGGGGCGCTCGCGGCTGCGTTCTTGGCGCTGAACCTTATCTTCGCGCTCGTCTACGACCTCGGCGACCATCCGATTGCGAATGCGAAGGATGGATTTGCAAGCCTCTTTTTCTTCAGCGTCGAAACGGCCTCGACTGTCGGTTACGGCGACATGCACCCGCAGACGATCTATGGCCGCCTTGTCGCGACCACCGAAAGTTTCACCGGCGTCATGCTGCTCGCAACCATGACGGGCCTTGTCTTCGCACGGATCTCGCGGCCGCGGGCCCGAATCCTTTTCGCCAAATATCCGGTCGTCACCGTTCACAATGGCGTTCCAACGCTCATGTTCCGCCTCGCCAACGCGCGCAGCAATTTCATCACCGAGGCGACCGCCAAGGCCTGGGCGATCGGCCCCAACGTTTCGGAGGAAGGCAGGAGGATGATCGGCTTCGAACCGCTGCGACTCCTGCGCTCGGAAAATCCGACTTTGGCGCTCAGCTGGATTCTGTTCCATCCGATCGACCGCGACAGTCCGATTTACGAGTTGGACGAGGATACGCTCGCGGCGAGCGAGACGAACTTCGTCGTCAGCATCTCAGGTTTCGACGAGACGTCGGGACAGACAGTGCATTCGCGCAGCGTCTTCGCGGCCGAAGACATCCGTTTCGGGCACGAATTCGAAGACATCATCTGGATCGATTCAGATGGCGTTAGGCATATTGACTACGCGAGGATCAGCGCGATCCGGCCAGCCCGCCAAAAGGCGAGATCGCTAGCTTCCTCTGCGTAATCTTATCGAAGTTTCAAACGTTGGGTCCGAAAGTAAGCCTCGTGTTGATCCTGCCGGGCAAGCGGGCGTCAGCAAGAGGTCAAGAATACGGACCCGGAAAGCGGGCTAGATGACGAAGATGAAGAGCGCGCTGACCGCGCCAACGGAAGACGAGCGGACGAATGTTGCCGGTTGGGAAACGCTTCTTGAAGAGTTACAGACGCGGCGTCGCGCGGCCGCGGCGGGCGGATCTGCGAAAGCGCGCGAAAGACATGAGGCGCGTGGAAAGCTTCTGACCCGCGAGCGGGTCGCGCGCCTGCTGGATCCGGGCTCGCCCTTTCTCGAAATCGGCGCCCTCGCCGCCTTCGGAATGTATGAGGGCGACGTGCACGGCGCGGGTCTCGTGACCGGCGTTGGTCTCGTAGACGGCCGTGAGGTCATGGTGGTCGCCAACGATCCGACCATCAAGGGCGGCGCTTACTATCCGATGACGGTGAAGAAGCATCTGCGCGCGCAGGAAATCGCCGCGGAGAATAGGCTCCCTTGCGTTTATCTGGTGGACTCAGGGGGCGCGAATCTGCCCCATCAGGCCGAAGTCTTTCCTGACCGCGAGCATTTCGGCCGCATCTTTTATAATCAGGCGCTCATGTCGTCGGCCGGGATCGCTCAGATCGCGGTCGTGATGGGATCATGCACCGCAGGCGGCGCCTATGTGCCGGCCATGTCGGACGAGACGATCATCGTCGAGAACCAAGGCACGATCTTTCTTGCCGGGCCGCCGCTCGTGAAAGCCGCCACGGGAGAGACGGTGACGGCGGAGGAACTCGGCGGCGGCGATCTGCATACGCGTGTGTCCGGCGTCGCCGACACGCTCGCCCGCGATGACGCCCATGCGCTGGCCCTTGCCCGTCGCGCGGTCGCCAACCTAAATCGCGCGCCAAAAAGAGCGATCGACTGGACGAAGCCGGTCGAGCCGCTTTATCCGGCCGAAGAGCTTCTGCGGATCGCTCCGCTCGATCTGCGAAAACAGATCGACGCACATGAGATCATCGCTCGCCTCGTGGACGGCTCCGAGTTCGACCCCTTCAAACCTCGCTACGGCACAACGCTTGTCACCGGTTTTGCGCGCCTCAACGGGATGCTTGTCGGCATTCTCGCCAACAATGGCGTCCTCTTCTCGGACAGCGCGCTCAAAGGCGCGCATTTCATCGAGCTGTGCGCCCAGCGGGGCGTACCCTTGATCTTCCTGCAAAATATATCCGGCTTCATGGTCGGGCGCCGCTATGAGGCAGGCGGCATCGCGAAAGACGGCGCCAAGCTCGTCACTGCGGTCGCCTGCGCGCGCGTTCCAAAGCTCACGCTGATCGTCGGCGGTTCGTTCGGCGCGGGAAACTACGGCATGTGTGGGCGGGCGTATGGCCCGAGGTATCTTTTCACCTGGCCGAATGCCCGGATCAGCGTGATGGGTGGGGAGCAGGCGGCAAGCGTTCTCGCTACGTTGCGCCGCGATGCTCTGGAGGGAGAGGGTCGTCAATGGTTATCGCAGGAGGAGGAAGCGTTCAAAGCGCCGATCCGGGAAAAATACGAGAAGGAGGGGTCTCCCTATTACGCGACGGCGCGCCTGTGGGACGACGGCATCATCACGCCACAGGAGACGCGGCGCGTTCTCGCGCTGGCCTTGTCCTCGACCCTGAATGGGGCCGCCGAACCGACCCGGTTCGGCGTCTTCCGAATGTAGGGACGGAAAGCGCGCCTCGCGGCGGGGAAACGCGGCTGCCTACGTTCCAGCAGCTGATGCTCCCGGCTCTTCAGGCGCTTGGACGGCGCGAGGACGATGTGGCTCTGGCGGGGCTCGAGGAGGAGCTTGTCAAGACGCTGCGCATCTCCTCGGAAGAGCGGGCGCGGGTGCTCCCCGGCGGCGCCCAGACGGTCTTCGCGAACCGCCTGAACTGGGCGCGTTCCTATCTTTCCAAGGCTGGGCTTATCGAGATTCCGAAGCGCGGGTATTGCCGTGTCACCCAAAGGGGGCGAGAACTCCTGGGGGAGGGCGTCGCTGAGATCGATCTTGCGGTGCTCGAACGCTATCCCGAGTTCAACGCCTGGAGAGTGCAGCAGAAGGTTGAGCACGTGGCTACGGCCGCGCCGTCGCAAGGGGCGCCCGATCGGGTGATCGCAGCGACATTCGACCTCCTGAATGCGGAACTGGCCCGCGAGATCATCGCGAGAGTCCATTCCTTCAGCCCCGCCTTTTTCGAAAGGCTGATCGTCGATCTTCTCGTGCGGATGGGCTACGGGGGCGGGCGGCTCGAAATGGGCCGGGCGCTCGGCAGGGTCGGCGACGGCGGGATCGACGGAGTCATCAAGGAGGACGAACTCGGCCTGGACGTGGTCTATGTGCAGGCCAAGCGCCTCGATCCGGAGAACGGCGTCCCGGTGCGAGAGGTGCGCGACTTCGTCGGCGCGCTCGACGGACACCGAGCGAGCAAGGGAGTCTTTGTCACCACCTCGTATTTTCCTTCGACGGCCTACGAGTTCATCTCGCGCGTCTCGAAGCGCGTGGTGCTCATCGACGGCCCGGAGCTTGCGCGTCTCATGATCCGCCATCGGGTCGGCGTGCGGGTCAAGGAGATGTACGAGATTAAGAAAATCGACGAGGACTACTTCGTCGAATAGGGCGCTCAGTAGAACTACTTAGGGCGGAACCAAGGCTTGGAGCCCGCGTTGCTATGGCGTTCTTTCACAAGAAGGAGGCCGTCATGGGCTTGGGTCGAAGCGCTCTATTGTGGTTGCTCGGGGTGCCAATTCCCGTAATCATTCTGCTCGCGCTGTTCTGGCATCATTGAGCAAAGGCCGATCGCTATGAAAGGCCGCCGGTCGACCGGCGGCCTTTTCGCGTCGTTCGGCCGCTCTGATGCGCTCGGCGCTTTTCGGAGACGCGATCCTCCGGCTACGAGGCTGCGGAGCGCGAGGGCAAGACATACATCCACCGTTTCCCGCAACATCATTCATGCGGAGAGACGCTTAACTCGTTGAAAAATCAATCCCCGTGACAAGACGCGAGGCGAACGAGCAGTCCGCGCTGACGCCGCTCGCGCGACCCTGGCGTAAGCTCGTGGGAGCGCCCATGTCATGGAGCCGGCTCCCGCCTCGCAAGGCGTCCGGGGCTATGCTATGCATCGCGTCCTTTGGAAGGTGAGGAGGCGCCAGTGGCGCAAGGTTTGACCGCCCAAATCTTAGGGCTTGCCGGCAATGATCCGCTGTTTGCGCGCATTCGTCAGGAGGCGGAGGAGGCGGCGCGGCGAGAGCCGGAACTGGCGCTTTTCCTATCCGTCAGCATCCTCAATCACGACACGGTCGAAGCCGCGGTCTCGCACCGCGTCGCTTCGCGCCTCGATCACCGTGACCTGCCGGCCGCCCTGATTCGCCAGACGTTCGCGGAGGCGATCGCGCGCGACCCCGCGATCGGCGAAGCCTTTCGAGCCGACATCATCGCGGTTGCGGACCGCGACCCCGCCTGCATGCGGATGATGGAGCCGCTTCTCTACTTTAAGGGCTTCCACGCCATTCAGGCCTATCGCCTGTCGCACGCGCTCCTGAAGGCGGGGCGGCGGGACTTTGCGCTCACGCTCCAGAGCCTTTCGTCGGCCGCCTTCGGCGTCGACATCAACCCGGCCGCCCGGCTCGGCAAGGGCATCTTCCTCGACCACGCAACCGGCGTCGTCATCGGAGAAACCACCGTCATCGAGGACAATGTCTCCATCCTGCAGGGGGTGACGCTCGGCGGGACGGGTAAGGAGACGGGCGACCGCCATCCGAAGATCCGCCACGGTGTGCTCCTGGGCGCAGGCGCCAAGGTGCTCGGCAATATTGAGGTCGGCCATTGCGCCCGAGTCGCGTCGGGTTCGGTGGTGCTGGCGCCGGTGCCCCATAACAAGACGGTGGCTGGCGTCCCGGCCCGCATCGTGGGCGAAGCCGGCTGCGCGGAGCCTGCGCGCGACATGAATCAGATCCTGGCTGAAAAGGGCGGCGAGAGTTAGCCGCGCATGCTTTGCGCCTTGCGAGGCGCGGCAGGTTCTGGCAAAGCCTGCCGCGCCCGACAGTGAGGCAAGAGCGGACAGCCCCGTGGACAAAGCCGAAATCCAGAAATTGCGCGAGTTTTTGCGCAAATCCTTCAGCGCGCCGACGATTCAGGTGACGCCGAGTTCAAAATCGGCCGAAATGGCCGACGTTTCCCTCGGCGAGCGCAAAATCGGCAAGATCACGGTCGACGACGAGGATGGCGACAGGTCCTTTGCGTTCGAGATGCCAGTTCCGGTCGGCCGCGCCGTCCTGCAGGACTACCTTCGCAAGCTCTTCGAAAACGACCAGCTCAAGATCGCGGCCCGGATGAAGAAGACCGATTCCGTCGAACTCAACAACGGGCCGGATTTCCTCGGCGTCATCTCGGCGGACGATCCGAAGGGCGCAACCTTCACGCTGCAGATGGCGATCCTCGACGTCGATCTGGACGAGGAAGAATAAGCCGGGGGCGGCGAGAGGTTTTGATGCCGATCTTTTCTCTTGGCGACCGCCATCCTTCCTTTCCGCCAGAGGGCCGCTATTGGGTGGCGCCCAACGCCACATTGATCGGCGACGTCAGGCTCGGAGATGAAGCCGGGGTCTGGTTCGGCGCGGTCCTGAGGGGCGACAACGAACCCATCGTTCTGGGCGCGCGGTCGAATGTGCAGGAACTGTGCACCTTCCATACCGATATCGGGTCGCCGCTGACGATCGGCAACGACTGCACCATCGGACACAATGCGATCCTGCACGGTTGCACGATTGGCGAGGGTTCGCTCGTCGGAATGGGGTCGGTCATCCTGAATGGCGCGAAGATCGGCAAGGGCTGTCTCGTAGGCGCCAAGGCGCTCGTGACCGAGGGCAAGGAGTTTCCGGACTACACGCTGATCGTCGGATCGCCCGCAAAGGCCGTCCGCCAGTTGGACGACGAGGCGATCGCGGGACTTCTGGCCTCGGCGAAGCACTATGTCGAAAACTGGCGCCGCTTCGCGGCCGGTCTCAAGCCCGTCGAGCGCCGCGCGTAATTCCGCGACTCAGAGAGTGATGTCCTCGCTGAAGTCTTCCGGCCGGATCGGTCGCGAGAACTCGACCGCGACGCCTCCCTCGATGACGCGTACGATCTGGGCCTGGGTAGAGCCGACCACGACACTCTCGCCGACCGGTATTTTGACGTCGACGAAAAGAGCGGCGCCCGACATCGAGACGTCGGCGACTGTCACAATATGCTCCGATCCGTCCGCGCGCCGAAGCTGAGTGATCGGTCGCTTCGGGGAGAGCCGCTCGTGCCGACGGTCCTCGGGGAGGCCGAGCGAGGCGCGGTTGGCGAGCCATGTCAGCTGGTCCGCGAGCCGGTCACGTTTGGCCGCCGGCAGACGCATCTGGATCGCGAAGCCGCCGGAGAACGTTCGCGCGACCGTTCCCTCGAGACGGCCGATCTGATTGAGATAGACGACGATGCGTTCGCCCGGCTGGACCGAGGCCTCGGCCTCGAAGGCGATTCCGCCGGGCGACATGTCGACCGTCAGGCAGTCGAATTCGCGCCGATCCGATCGCATGAATCGTCCGGTCAGCCTGACGCTCACGCGCTGATGGCGTCGGCGCTCGACGCTCAAGGGCTCCGGGATGCTCCAGGCTACGGCGCTCAGGCGCGTGCTCCTTGGTCCCGCTCGTCGCGCCGTCACGATCGGATCGACAAGCCGTTTCAAGAATGGTGAACAACGCAGAACTTAAAGGCCAGGAATTAAGGCCGTGTTACCCAGTCTCTCGGAGCGCAGGGGTCTTTTCGGATCTGCCGCAGCGGCGAAGCGCTTGGCGCGCACCGCGGAGAGAGCGACTGGAGTTGAGCCTGCCGGAAAGTTTGCTAGACTCGCGGGGCGAATGGGGGTCGATGGGGCTGCCCGAGACGAGCGCGATCTCTGCTGCTGCGACGAGTCCAAGCCAGTGAGGGGTCATATTCACGGCGACCGCGCCCAGCATCCGCGAACATGTCGAACCCCTGTGTCTTAGCGGCAAGAGTACGATCTCGATCGCCACTTCGGCTAATCCAGGGGGACGCGCTTCTCCTTGCAAGGCATGAGGGCGCGCATGATCGGCCGCGCGCTGGAGAACGGCCCTGACCGCCTGACGATCCGAGAAACGCCAAATCTGCAAAAAAGACGAGCCGCGCAACTCCCGCAGGAACAGAGCGTTCGCCCGCGAGCCCGAAATCCGAAATTGAAAGCCGTCCGCCCGATCGATATCGAGAATGAATGTATCGGCGAGGATTCCGCGGATTGCGCCGGGCTCGACTTCGTTTCGTTCGGGCGCAGGGCGCTCGCCTTTGAGCTTCAGCCAGTATTCGTAAAGCTCTTTGGACACCGTCAGCATTTCTAGGTCCCTCTGCTCAGGCGTATCAGAAACAGACGCCCGACGTGCGCTTGGCACGACAAAATACGCGGCAGCAGGGAACATGCCGCGCAGACGCGAGACAAGCGTCAGGCCGCCCCTTCCGCAAGGATATGTCGCCGTAAAGATAACGTACGACGATGCGAATCGCGGCATCTGAGTAAACGCCGATTAACCGAGATGGTCGCTGCTTGGCGCCGCGGCAACTTGCCGCTAAGCGACATTCCTTTGAGGCATGCAACGCCGGATGGCGTTAGGAGATCTATGAGTAGGAGTGGGCGGCGCGGGGCTGCGCCGGACGAGCCGATGTTCAATGCCCCGCGCGTTGTGATCGTCGTCGCCGTCGTCCTTATCGCGATCTATGCGCTGTTTCAGGGGCTGAATCCGAGGCTGCAGGATCTTGCTATCCGTGATTTTGCGTTTGTTCCCGGTCGCTTGACAGTGTCGCTATGGCCCGCGCGAGCGATCGACGTGCTCGTTCGCGCCCACGAAAGCGGCGATGCGCTCGCTCAGGCTCGCGTGATGCGCGACCTCCATGTCTTGGGAGGAGGGTCCAAGCTATGGACCCTCCTCACTTACGCCCTGCTTCATGGCTCGTGGATGCATGTCCTCCTGAATACGGTCTGGCTGGTGGCTTTTGGCCCTCCCGTCGCGCAGAGGACAGGAGCGGCGAGGTTTCTTCTCCTGATGGGCGTGACCGCGATCGCAGCGGCGTTGGCTCAATGGGCGGCTTCGCCCATGGAGTTCGCGCCGTTGATCGGCGCATCCGGCGCCGTTTCGGGATTCATGGGCGCCATCACTCGATTCATGTTCCAGCCTGGGGCGCCGCTCGGACCCCGAAGCGCAGCAAGGCATTTTGACGTCGAGGCCGCGCCAAGAGCGACTCTGGCGCAGGTTCTGACGGATGGGCGGGCGCTCGTGTTCATCGGCATATGGATGGCGACAAACTTCGTGTTTGGCGCATTCGGGCAGGCGCTCGGGCTTTCCGACATGCCGGTCGCCTGGGTGGCCCATGTTGGGGGATTCGTCGCCGGGCTCGCGCTCTTCCCGTTGTTCGACCGGCAGCCGGAAGCTCCCGCCGCCATATAGCAAAGGCGGGGTTTTCCCCGGTCGCGTTGATCTTGCCCCCCGTGCACCCCGCGGCAAGCGCGCCACCGCTGGTTTCGCTTTGAGCGAGCTGGCCCCGATTGGGACTGAAGTATTTCAATAGGTCACCCAGGGGTCGTCCTGGGCGAAGGGGTAATATATTACGCGGCGCGACGCGCATCGATCGCGAAGCATTTGGCTTCGGTCTGAGGCCAAAAAAGGCCTCCGACCGAAAACATCGACGGGCGCCTGCACATAAGCGTTGATTGGGCCCTTGCCTTAGCGCCTCGTACTAATCCCGCATCTTGCGTGGGTTCCTTGACGGGCGAAACCAGCTATGCGACGGTCCTTACGCTGGGAAAAACCCGCGTAGATTGTTTTTGATTGTCTGTTCTATAGCGGGCTTTTGTTCGCAGCGATTTTAAAGGGGAGAGGGACATGAAGAGACTCGTACTGACTAGTATCTGCGCCGCGGCGTTCGGCGCGGTTTGTTCGATGCCGGCAAACGCCAGCATCTCGATTAACTTCGACGCGCTCAACGATGGGTCGCTTGTGAACGACTACTATAATGGCGGTTTGGCCAGCGACGGGACCGGTCCGGGGCCGAACTATGGAGTGACGTTCGCGAACGCTTACGTTCTCAACGAATTTACCGAGAATGAGGGCCTTCTGGTTACGCCTCCGAACTCGATTACCTTCCTGAGCGGCGTCGGCGCGATCATGGACGTCGCCGCAGGTTTCGACACTGGTTTCTCGTTTAACTACTCCGCGCCATTCTTCACCGGCGAAGTCGATGTCTTTAGCGGCCTTGACGGGACCGGCACTTTGCTGGCGACCATAACGCTTCCGCTGACAACGAACGGCGCCGGCATGGACGGCTGCATGGGCCACAATTATTGCCCTGTGTTTCCGATCGGGGTGACCTTCGCGGGAATTGCGATGTCGGTCAATTTCAGCGGAACGGCCAACTATGTGGTCTATGACGACATCACGCTAGGTAGCGCGACGCCTGGAACGCCTGAGGCTTCCACTTGGGCCATGCTGCTCCTTGGTTTCGGAGGTCTTGGGTTCGCAAGCTATCGCGCTTCGCGCCGAACAACAGCAATTACAGCCTGACCGAAGCTCTTGCGATATTGAGGGCCGCCTTCGGGCGGCCCTTTTTGCGCGACCTCTTTTGGAGACGGCGCGCCGGCCGAGTCTGACTTCCATATTTTCCTGTCCGTTGGACACGAATCGGATAACAGCATCCCCGTTAGACGCTCGCATTGCGACCTTGCGCAGACCTGCACCGAGCGGGTTTTTTCTCGGCCAAAGGCCGTAACGAAAGTGGGCCAAGGCAAAAAACCGGCGCATGTCGCGAGTGGACAAACGGACAGTTTTTGACACTCAAACCTTTGAAATCATGAAATGGGCGCCAAATCGCGCGCATTCCCCGCGTCGTCCATTGCAACGCCGGTTCGGAAGCAGCCGCCGCCGATCTATCCAAATTGCGGCGGGCCTCAGGCTTCCGCGCTGCTTTGTCGGGCAGCCTCAGCCGCCCTTGGCAGTCGCGTGAGCAGGCTCAGCAGCGCGCGGTCTCCAAGCACCGCTACGCGCTCCTTCGGCTTCAACCACGCGCATGCGTCCTCAATCGTCTCGGCGTCGTTGAGTTTCAAGGCCGCGACAGCGTCATTCACGTCCACTTCGCCAAGCCGATGTCTCGGTTTGTCCGGAAGAAACGCCTCGTGAACGGCTCGGAAGGCCGCGTCCGAATGGACGACCATCAGCGCGTCGTCGTCATCGTGACCGGTCTCGGCGAGTTCGGCAGCGAGCGCGTTCGAGCGCCGGACGACATTGGGCGGCGAGGTCTCCTCCGGGGTGCGGAGGAGACGAAGCTTCTTGAGGCCGAGCCCGATCCACAGCTGCCCACTCGCCCAAGACAGGGGAATCGAGAGTATGAGACCCGCTATTGTCGGCGACATCCAGAGGACGAGCGAAGGCGAAATAAGGGTAGCGGCGAAGAGCGTCAGAAGCCCGAGCAGGAAGTGCCAACGATGCTGTCTCGCGATGCTCCAGAAGGGGATCGAGCCATCGTCGCGCCGCTGTGGGTTCCAGCCGGTGTCGCGACCGGAAAGAATCTGCAGGACTGAGGCCGACTGGATCAGCATCATGATCGGAGCAAGCGCCGCCGAAATGATGATTTCGAGCAAGGTGGAGGCGATCAGCGCCAGCGCCCCGCCGCAACCGCGTCGTGTCGGGCCGTCGAAGAGCGCAACGAACAGCCCAAGGAATTTCGGGGCGAGCAGCACGCCCATTGTAATGAAGAAAAGCTGCAAGGCGCGTTCGTAGTCGAAGCGCGGCCACGCCGGGAAAAGGGAAAAATCCGCCGTGAAATATTCGGGCCGGATGTAATGCGATTGCAGGACGAGCACAATACCGACGAGCAGCTGGAGCATCCACAGCGGAGATGCGAGGTAGCCCATGATCCCGGTTGCGAAATGCTGGCGGCTCGCCATCACAAAGCCGCGGGCAGAGATGACTCGCGTGTGCTGCAGATTACCTTGGCACCAACGACGGTCCCGAGCGGCAAGGTCGATCAGGGACGGCGGGCTCTCTTCGTAAGACCCGCCAAGCGCCGGAAGCATGTAGACGGAATAGCCGGCGCGGCGGATGAGCGCCGCTTCGACGAAATCGTGGCTCAGGATGTGCCCGCCGAGCGGCGGCTTGCCGGGGAGGTTCGGCAGGCCGCAATGATCTGCGAAGGCGCGCGTCCGGATGATGGCGTTGTGGCCCCAGAAGTTGCCGTCATGCCCCATCCAGGAGGTGAGACCGGCCGCAAGGACCGGACCGGCGATGCGCGCGGCGAACTGCTGCAGGCGGGCGAACAGGGTGTTGCGATTGATAATTAGCGGTAGGCTCTGGATAATGCCGGCGTCAGGATCCTTTTCCATCGCAGCTGCAAGCGCGACCACCGCTTCGCCCGACATGACGCTGTCGGCGTCGAGCACGAGCATATGCGGGTAGCGGCCGCCCCACCGCGTTACGAAGTCGGCTATGTTGCCGGCCTTCCGGCTCGTGTTCTTACGGCGCCGCCGATAGTAGATCTGCGCATGCGGCAGCCTTTCTCGCATCGCGAGAAAGGCGCGTTCTTCAGCGACCCAGACATTGGCGTCGGTCGTATCGGACAGGAAGATGTAATCGAAGGCGTGCCCCAGACCCGTGCTCTCGACATCCTCCAGGATCGCCTGCATGGCCCCGAAGACGCGGGAGGGCGCTTCGTTGTAGATCGGCATGACCACAGCCGTCTTTTCGGTAAGCGCGGTTGGCAGGGGCGGGCGCCGATAGACGTGCATAATCAGGTAAACGAATCCGACTATGCTCGACGTAAAGGTCAAGGCGATCCAGGAGAAGGTGGCGACGAACAATATGACCATCGCCCATTCGAGCAGGGTGATGGTCGCGCTGACTCCGACCACTTTGTACATTTCATAGGCGCCGTAGGCGGCGAGGCCGAGCGCGCCTCCAAAGATGACTAGGCGCGGTAGGACCGGCGGCCTTGCAAGCCGGGGATTGATCCACTTTCTACGATCGCGAGAAGAAAAACGGCGAAAGGACTGCGCCGGCATCGCCAGAGGCGCGTAGCCCGGCATCGACGATCCGAGGGACGAACCCGAATCGTCGCTAGCCCCGTCGGCTTGCGTCAGCGTCACGCTGTCCATCGAAAGAGCCATGTCTCACTGACCGCCTGACTATCAATGTTAAGCGTCAGACGCAGTTCCGAGAAGGTCTCCGATCCCGGATCGAGGTCGAACATCACGCGGACCGAATGGCGGTCCTTGTAGGGGAATAAACGGGTCGAGACGATCTTGCCAGGATTGGCGGCGATCTCCGCTGTCGCAGCGGCGGCCTTCTGCGGGTCGGCGAAAATGTCGCCGGCCATCTCGACGGTAAAACGGCGGAGATTGCCTATCTTGCCTGAGCGGCTGGAGGTGCAGACAGCGAGAGACGGACGGGTTGAGGGCGTCCAACACCAGAACTGGCGATAGGCGAGCGACATGGTGGTTCCCGCCGGGATTCCCGCCTTCGGGCGCCACTGGGCAATAATATTCGCGTTGAGTTCGGAAGGCGCGGGAATTTCCAGAAGCCGCACATCGCCCTCGCCCCAGTCGCCGATCGGTTCGATCCACAACGTCGGTCTGAGCTCCCAACGGCCCTCGTCGTCGTAGAAGGCGTCGAAGGTCCGCGACCGTTGCATCAAGCCGAAACCGCGCGGGTTCTGGTCAGCAAATGCCGAGATCTGCAAGGTCTCGCGATTGGCGACGGGACGCCACAGCCATTCTCCCTTGCCTGAGAGGATTTGAAGGCCGGTCGCTTCATACGCAGCCGCCCGCCAGTCGTCGGTGCGCCTGTGATCGAGCGGACTGAACAAGTACCCGGTCGCCATCGCGCCGACGCCAATCCGATCCGCCGCGGCCCGGGCGATGAGCGTCATTTCGGTGTCGATGATCGTCATTTCGATCGGCCGGATTGTGAAATGGAACGCGCCGGTCACCGTGGCGGAGTCGAGAAGAGCGTACATCGTCAGCGTGTTGGACGCCGGCGCGGGCTTTTCTATCCAGAACTCGCGAAAGAAGGGGAACTCCTCGCCAGGGTCGTCCCCGGTGCGTATCGACAGTCCCCGTGCGGTCACGCCGAAGTGTTGGCCTTTGGCTCGCGAGCGATAGAAGCTCGCGCCCTGAAAGATTGCGATGTCGTCAAAGCCCTGGTCGGACGCCCGGAGGATTCGGAGACCCGAGAAGCCGAGATCGCCCATTGCGGCGGGCGCCTTGATCGTTCCGAAATTGAAATCGTTGGCGTCGTAAACGACCCGTTGCGAGAGGCCATTGTCGACGACGTTGATGACAACAGGAGCCGTATAAACGGAGCCGCGATGTAGCGGTTCGAGGGAAAAGCCGACCTTCTCTCCGGCCCAGATTCCAGTCCCGGGCTTGCGTTGGATTGACGCGTATTGTTCGAAATTCAATCCCGAGAATACGCTCGGCAACGGCGCCTCGGGCGCTTTGAAGGGCGCCGCGGCCAGTTGCATCGCGGCCTTGACCACGGTGTCGGCGGTAAAGGGGACGGGCTGGGCCAAGGGCTCCGCCGAAGCGTCGCCGACAATGTCACGCCGCGCCGACGCGGCGAGCATCCCGCCTACCGCCACTCCCATGAATTCGCGACGTCGCACTCCAGCCATGCTCGCATCGTTCGCTCAACCACCGCGCCCCGCGCGAAGCAGGTTGGGCGGGGCGGCTCCATATGGATCGGGCGAAGGGGAAACGTCGCACGTCGATTTTCCGCTTCAGCCTGTGGCGTTCTATCGCCTTTTTCGCGACGCAGCGAGCCGCAATTTGCCGTCCGCCAAAAAACACGCCTTGCCGCGCGCGGGAATCGATGGAACCCGCGCCGGTCTTCGGCAATAACGCAGCCCCATGGCTGATTCGGAGCCCCGTCCGGCTCGCGACAAGCCTCGGACAGGAGCCCGAACCTGATGAACGCGCCGACGCGAAGCTGTCTGGCCATCGTCCTTGCGGCAGGGCAGGGCGTGCGCATGCGGTCGGACCGGCCGAAGGCGCTGCATCCGATTGCCGGGCGCTCGATGCTGGCGCATGTGCTTGCCGCAGTGAAGACCGTCGGCGCGACGGCCGCGGCCGTCGTCGTCGGGCCGGACGGTCAGGACGTCGCGGCTGAGGCTCGCGCGGCTTTTCCGGACGTGTCGGTCTTCGAACAAAGGGAGCGGCGGGGCACCGCCCATGCCGTGCTCGCGGCAAAGGCGGCGATCGCCCGAGGCTACGATGATGTCCTTGTGGTCTACGCCGATATTCCGCTGATTCGCGGTGAGACGCTGGCCGCCATGCGCGAAGGCCTGGCGGAGGGCGCGGCGCTGGTCGCGCTGGGCTTCGCGCCCGCCGACCCCAGCGGCTACGGCCGGCTCATCGAGCGCGACGGGCGGCTGGTCGCGATCCGCGAGCATAAGGACGCGACGGAGGCGGAGCGGAAGGCAAGGCTCTGCAATGCGGGGCCGATGGCCTTCGCCGGCGAGGACGCGCTCGCCATGCTGGAGCGGATCCAGCCGGACAATGCGCAGAAGGAATTCTACCTGACCGATCTTGTCGAAATCGCCCATGCGCGCGGCCTCGTCGCGCGAACGCTGGAGGCGGAGCCGGCCGAGGTCATGGGCGTCAACGACCGGGTCCAACTCGCGGCGGCCGAGGCCGCCATGCAGGCGCGGCTCCGCCGACGCGTCATGCTGGAGGGGGCGACGCTGGTTGCGCCGGAGACGGTGTTCCTGTCATGGGACACGAAGGTCGGGCGGGACGTGCTGGTCGAGCCCCATGTCGTGATGGGGCCCGGCGTCATCGTCGAGGACGGGGCGGTCATCCACGCCTTTTCGCATCTCGAAGGGGCGCGCGTGGCCGGGGGGGCCTCGGTCGGGCCCTACGCCCGCCTGCGGCCCGGGGCCGACATCGCCGCAAAGGCCAAGGTCGGCAATTTCGTCGAGATCAAGCAGGCGACCATAGAGGCGGGCGCCAAGGTCAATCATCTCACCTATATCGGCGACGCGCGGGTCGGGGCGGGAGCCAACATCGGGGCGGGCACGATCACCTGCAATTACGATGGCTTCGTGAAGTCCCGGACGGACATCGGCGCCGGCGCCTTCATCGGCTCGAATTCCGCCCTCGTCGCGCCGGTGACGATCGGCGATGGCGCTTATATCGCCTCAGGATCGGTGATTACGAAGGACGTCGAGCCCGACGCCCTCGCGGTCGCCCGCGGCCGGCAGGAGACGCGCGCCGGCTGGGCGAAAGCTTTTCGGGAGCGGCGGGCGAAGGAGAAGAACCCCAAGACGTAGCCGCAGCGCGGCGTCAACTCTGTTTCTAGCAAGTTTTTCAATGGGTTGAGCGTCCTATTTGACAGATGAGGCGACCCTCGCCGCAGAGCGCCGTTTTTCAAGCGTTTCCGGGGATGTTCCGCCGTTGCGTCGCGCGGGATCTCGTCTTTTCAAGGGTTTACAAGGCGATTTATCGCCGCGCTTTTCGCGACCGCATGCGAGCCGCGGGGCGAGTGGGGTTCGCGTCCGGGCTTCGCATGGGGCTCAAGGGTAATTCTGCTCATAGGAAGTAGTGTAAGAGAATTTTCTGAAAAGTCAATACAATCGTAGGAGCATTGTCGCATCGCGGCAGCGTGGCCGCGTGGATGGCATAAACACCAAGCCCGGCCACGACGGCGCGAGCAGCGGCCAGATCACGCGACGGACAAGCCCTGCCATGACGTCAGAAACCGCCAATATCTAAAGGTGCAAGAACGATCCGCAAGGCTTTGACTAGACCGGTATAATTTGCCTTCGCGCCGCGCGGCCGGCGTTCTCGTCCCCGCTCTCGCGCTGACCGAAAGCCGCCGCCGTCCCGCCGTTCACTCCGCCGCCGCGGCTGCGTGCTCCCGCTGGGAGGGCGTCATCTTGCCGGAGACGGCGGCGCCGGCGTCCGGGGCGAGCCGCATGAAGACCAGGACCGAGAGACTGGAGATGATCGCCACGAGCACGAAGGCGATGGAGAGGTCGCGGGCGACGAGCGTCTGGTCGCCGAGCGAAACCTGGATGACCTGAATGCAAATCGCGGCGACGGCGACGCCGACTGCGCCCGACATCTGTTGCGACACGCTGGCGAAACTGGTGGCGCGGCTCATGCGGGGCGAATCGATGTCGGCGTAACTGATTGCGTTCAGCGCGGTGAAGACCAGCGAGCGGAAGAAGCCGCCGGCGAGGAGGGCCAGGAAAATAAGCCAGTGCGGCGTTTCCGCCGTGAACAGGCTGTAGGAGGCCATGAACGCTCCCGAGACGAGGGCGAAGGTTGTCAGCGCACTGCGGAAGCCAAGCCAACGCAGCGCGCGCGAGGCCGAAAACTTCATGAGCAATGCGCCCGCAGCGGTCGCGAAAGTCAGCGAGCCGGACTGAAAGGGCGTCAGCCCGAAGCCGAGTTGCAGAAGCAGGGGGACCAGAAAGGGCAGGGCGCCGATCCCGGTCCGGAAAATGAAGTCCGCCGACGACGCCAGAGAAAAACGTCGGGACTCTGAGCAGCTTGAGGTCAAGGATTGCGTCTTCGTTCTGCCCCGCATGGCGGACATAGGCCCAGAGCAGGCCGAGGCTCGCCACGATCATAACCACGACGACCTGCCAGGGAGCCATGCCGCGGCCGATCAGCGAGAGGCCGGAAATCAGGCCGAGCAGCCCAAGCCCGGACAGGACGAAGCCCTTGTAGTCGAACCGCGCCACCGCCTCTTCGCGCAAATTGGCGATGAACCGGAGCGAGAGCGCGACGCCGAGCGCGCCGATCGGCACGTTGATCCAGAAAATCCAGCGCCAATGGAAATAGGTGGTGATGAAGCCGCCGAGCGGCGGCCCGGCCACCGGCCCGATCAGGGCGGGGATGGTCAGCCAGGCCATGGCGTTGACGAGATCGGATTTTTCCACGCTGCGCAACAGCACGAGCCGCCCGACCGGGACCATCATCGCCCCGCCGAGCCCCTGAAAGACGCGGGCGCCGATCAGGGTTTCGAGCGAGGTCGAGGCGCCGCAGAGGATGGACCCGAAGGTAAAGATAACGATCGCGCTGCAGAAGACGGTGCGCGCGCCGAACCGGTCGGCGACCCAGCCGGAGGCGGGAATGAGGACCGCGAGCGTCAGCAGATAGGAGGTCAGCGCCAGCTTGAGGACAATCGGATCCTGATGCAGATCGAAGGCGATCGCGGGAAGCGACGTCGAAATGACCGTACCGTCCATGTTCTCCATGAAGAGCGCGGTCGCGATGATGAGGGCTGTGACGGTGGGCGAACGCATTCAGGTCTCGGCGGGCGGCCGTTCATGGCGCCGCGATAAGTCCGCCGCAAGGCGTAGCGGCTCTCGCCGGGTCACAATGCGTTGAATGCGCGAAGGTTTCCTCCCGTTCGACCGCCTGGCGCCGGGAGATCGTCCCCGGAAGGCTGCAGAGTTCCCTTGGGCGCGATCAACTCGACCCTGCCGAGGGCGATCGCAGCAAACGCAAACCGCCGCGAGAGGCCGAAGGTGGAGAAGGGCGCGGGGTCATGATCAATTCGCCGCAGAAGACCGAGCGTACCAGATGCGCAGGTTCGGCGTTCTGCCCCTGCGGTGGTCCGCCGGCCGCGAAAGCCGGCCGTCTACATCTTCATCATTGTCCGCGCGTCGCTCAACGCCTTCCGGCACGCGGCGAGGTCGCCCCGGTCGTCCGCTGCATGGGCCTGGACCATGAATTGCTGAATCGACTTAAGGTCGGCGTCGGAGATGTCGCCGGCTTGAGCCTCGGCATTCGCAAGCGAGTTCGGCGTCGGCTGCCGGTGCAATTGCGCGAACTTCGACTGGGCTGCGCCTTTGCCGTGAGCGGCCGCGGCGTCGAGCCTGTCGTTCAAAAGGATCTGCAGGTCGTGGATTTCGCCGGAGCAGGGGCCCGCGAAGGCCGGCTCGGCAAGGAAAAAGAGGGCCGCGGCGCCGATCCATGCGGATTCAATTCTCATCGTTTCCCCCTTGCGCTCTTCAAGCTTGCTGCGCTTCTCATCTTAAGGCCATTGCTTTTCTTTTTTAAGCCGCTGGCAGCGCCTGCGACACCGCGTCCCCTATTGGGTTCGTCGCGTCGGTCAACGCGGAACCTCGTGCTCGCCGTGCGTTTCCAGGAGCGCCTTCAACCGGTTGCGCATCATCATGCCCGGCCGGTCTGAGGGCATGTGCATCTCGATCTTGCGGCTCATATCCACGATGGCGTCGGGATCGGTCGATTCGAGGATCTCCCGGTCCTCCTCGATGATCTTGCCGTCCCAGGCGCGAAGCTCCTCGGTCGAGCAATCCTCCTCGCGATCGTTGCGGAAAAGGACCTGGATGAGCTGGATGGAGCCGTCGTCGACCGGCGTCGCCGAATTGAAGATCACGTGCCTGAGGCCGGAGGGATAGAGCATGTCCATCGTGCGGCAGAACGGCATGAACCACTGGTTGCGCATGATGCGCTTCGTCCATTCGTCGGTCGTGCCGGTGATTCGGGACGCTTCGGGCGGATTGCGCACCGGCACCACAGTCTCGGCGACGAAACCATCGTGCGTCTCGGTGAGTTCATATTTCTCCGGCTTCGGCTGCGCGATATCGCCGAAGGTGTTTTTATGGACGAAGGCGAAATGGGCGTTATCGAAGGAATTCTCCATCATGCGAAGCGCGGAGCATTTCCAGTAATCGTCGAACTGATGGATGCGCCGGAAGGTCGGGTCCTTGTCCTGCGGCAGGTCGGGAATATCCTGCAGGGGCTCGCCGAGGCAGACCCAGACGTAGCCGTAGCGCTCTTTGGCGAGGAAGGATTTGGCCTTCGCGTTCGGAACCGCCTGCTCGAAGGGGAATTGCGGGATATTCACGAGTTTGCCGGTCCGGTCGTACTCCCAGCCGTGATAACCGCAGACGATATTCCCGTCCCGGATCCAGCCCTTGGAGAGCTTGGCGGTGCGATGGCAGCACCGGTCCTCGAGGGCGCAAGGCTCGCCCTCCTTATCGAGGAAGAGCACGACGTCTTGCCCGAGCAGCCGGAAAGGTTTCGGCCCGTCAGCGAGCGCGCCGACGGGCTTGGTCGCGTACCAGAAATTGCGGAGAACCTGTTGGCGGGTGTTGAGCATCAGAAACCTCGGAAGCATCTCTTTGGGGCGCCGCAAGATCGGCGCCGCTTGAACGCGGCGGCGCCCTCATGCGACAATAGCTGTCAACGCATCGATAGCCTGCCTTCGGGGGCCGCTATGAGCAAGACCGTCACGAAAATACGAACCTTGACTGAGACGAAAGTGCAGCGGCCTCGCCTGCACAAGGTTATCCTGTTCAACGACGATTACACGCCCCGCGACTTCGTGGTGTCGGTCTTGAAGTCCATCTTTCGTCTCAACGAAGGACAGGCGCTGAAGGTGATGATGACCGCCCATCAAAAAGGCGTGTGCGTGGTCGCCGTTTTCGCCCAGGACATCGCGGAGACGAAGGCGCAGCGCGCGACGGAGGCCGGGGCGTCCAAGGGCTATCCGCTGCGCTTCGGCACCGAGCCCGAGGAGTGAGCGAGCCCTTCGCGAAGCGTAAGCTCGGCCGCGCCGCCGTCGAGGTCAGCGAGCTTGGACTAGGCACGGCGCCGCTCGGCGAATTGTTCGATCCCGTCGAAGACGACGAAGCCTCCGGCGATGTTCAAGGCCGCGTGGGAAGGCGGCGTGCGCTATTACGATACGTCGCCGTGGTATGGGCGCGGACAGGCGGAGCACCGCGTCGGCCGCGCGCTCTACCGCAAGCCGCGCGACGAATTCGTCATCTCGTCGAAGGTCGGGCGGATTCTGCGCCGGCCGCTCAAACCCGGCCCGTTCGACCGGGGCGAATGGATCGGCGGCCTCGATTTCGAGACTTTGTTCGACTACGGCTACGATGGCGTGATGCGCTCTTTCGAGGATTCTTGCAGCGCCTCGGCATCAACCGTATCGACGTGCTCCTGATCCACGATCTCGACGGCTGGCACCACAAGAGCCGCGAACGGATCGACGCCTATTTCGCCCAGCTCGTCACCGGCGGCTGGCGGGCGCTCTCGGAGCTTCGCGACGCAGGGCGTCATCAAGGGCATCGGCGCCGGCTTCAACACGATGGGCACGATTCCGCGCTATCTCGATTCGTTCGACATCGACTTCTTCCTGATCGCGATGCGCTACACGCTGCTCGAGCAGGATGTGCTCGACGAGGAATTCCCGCGCTGCGCCGAGCGCGGCGTCGGGATTGTGATCGGCGGCGGCTACAATTCCGGCATTCTGGCGACCGGCGCAGTCGAGGGGGCGATGTACAATTACGAGCCTGCCGGTCCCGCGATCCTCGACCGCGTGGCGAGGATCGAGGCTGTCTGCAAGCGATGGAACGTGCCGCTGGCCGCCGCGGCCCTGCAGTTTCCCCTCGGCCATCCGATCGTCGCTTCCATCATTCCGGGGGCCATTACGAAGGCGCAGGTCGAGCGCAATGTCGCGGCTTTCCGTCATCCGATCCCGGACGATTTCTGGGCGGAGCTGAAGCGGGCGAAACTGATTCGCGCCGATGCGCCGACGCCCTAGACCGGAACTCACAGGTCCGCGCCGCGTTGAGCAGGGCTATCCGATCAATTGGAGCCGGGTTCCTTTGCAGAAAAGAGCGACAGCCGCAGACCTCGGCGCCCTCGTGAGGCTTTCGGTTCGAGGCCAGGCTTGACCCCCGAGCCCGAGGACGCGCCGGTTGCGGAACGGCCTGGCCCGTTCGAGGAATCCAAAAATCTCGATGCGACGGAGAAAGATCAGGCGGTCGAGCATTCGGCGCCGGCCGCCGTCGTCATTCACGAGATCCTGCGCAAGGAAGGCGAGGCCGAGCTTGCACGGCGCCCCGGCGCGCTGGTCTGGTCGGGCCTTGCCGCCGGGCTTTCGATGGGATTCTCGTTCCTCGCCATGGCGCTCATCCGGGGCGCGCTGCCGGATGCGCCGTGGCGTCCGCTGCTCGACAGCGCCGGCTATTGCCTCGGCTTCGTCATTGTCGTGATCGGGCGGCCAGCAGCTCTTTACGGAGAGCACCCTGACCGCCGTATTGCCGCTGCTGGTCAAGCGCGACGCCCAGACCTGGGTCTCGCTCTTGAGATTCTGGGCGATCGTGCTCGCCGCCAATATCGCCGGCACGCTGATTTTCGCCGAACTCCTTGCGATCGGCGGCCTCTTCGACCCCGACGTCCGGGCGGCCCTGAACAGCATCGCGCGGAACGCCGTCGCCGGCCCATTCTGGCCGACCCTGATCAAGAGCGTGTTCGCGGGCTGGCTGATCGCGCTGATGATCTGGCTCCTGCCGAGCGCCCGCTCGGCGCGGCTTCTGGTCATCATGCTCTTGACCTACGTTGTGGCGCTCGGACATTTCTCCCACATCATCGCCGGGTCGGTCGAAAGCTTTTACGCCGTCTTTGTCGGGGAAGCCTCGCTCTCCGCGTATCTGACGGGCTTTTTCGCGCCGACGATCATCGGCAATACGATTGGCGGGGTGGCTCTCGTCGCGCTTCTCAACCACGCGCCGCTCGCGCCCGAGCTTCAGGAATAGCCGGAAGTCCGACCTCAAAAAGGCCGCGGAAAGGCGCTAACTGCGACATAAGGGGCGCGCGGCTAGGCGGACAGACCCTGCGAAATGGCGAGCGGAGGAAACCATGGCGTCCCCATTCCATGTTTATTTCGGGCCGGAAGCGTTTAGCGCGCCCATAGCGGTGCGCAGAGATCGAACCCCGCGATTGCGCGGTGGCTCTGCGGGAAGGATTTGGCGACTTCCTCGCAATGCCCACTCATCCCGCGTTTCTTGGCCTCTTCTATGCGGTCGGCGGGATCGCGCTCGCGGCGCTGTCCTCCTTCAGCCATGCGCTGCAGCTGATCTTTCCGTTTGCGGCGGGCTTCGCCCTGGTCGGGCCGTTCTTCGCGATCGGACTTTATGAGCTGAGCCGCAGACGCGAGGCGGGGCTCGAAGCGTCATGGCGGGATGCGTTCGAAGTGTTTCGCTCGCCCGCGCTCCCCTCGATCATCGCGCTCGGCTGCTACCTTCTGGTCGTCTTCGGCGTGTGGATCGGCATGGCGGACGCCCTTTATGTATGGCTCTATGGCCCGAAGCCGCCGACGGCGGCCCTTCCATTCGCTCAAGAGGTGCTGACGACAACTCGCGGATGGCAGCTCATCATCATTGGGGGTCTCATCGGCTTTTGTTTCGCGGTGCTGTCGCTCTGCGTGAGCCTGATCGCCTTCCCGCTGATGCTCGACCGGGATGTCGGGCTCGTTCCCGCGGTCGTCGCATCCCTCCAATTCGCCCGCGAAAACCCCGTTGCTGTCGCCGTGTGGGGGCTCATCGTTGCGGTTGGCCTCGCGCTCGGGGCGGCGACATTATTCATCGGGCTCGCCATCATCGTGCCGGTGCTGGGTCACGCCACCTGGCGGCTCTACCGCATCGCCGTGGCGCCGGAGCCGCAGCACGAAACGCCCATCGAAATGCGCGACTGGCCCGCGCTCGGCGAAGTTTCGGTTCTGAAGCCGCTTTGGACCTTCCTGGACCTTCGGTATTTTCTGGGAGAGAGGAAACCGGGCCTTCGCGACTAAGGCTCAAAGCGTATCGGGGCGAAGATGGGCTCGCGGAAATTGGTCATTGCGGCTTGCGGGCTGTCTTTCCCAAATTGATTTCTGGCCTGCGGAGACCCATGGCGATCCAGGCGGCGACAAGCCGCAACATAAACTTGCCGGAGTGACCGTCATAATTCGGCAAGTCATCAGCGAGCGCGACGCCATCTCGACGATCTCGCGTCATGACCCGCATTTCTATGGCCGGAGCGCCTGCGGCGAAGCGATTCCGGTAGATCGCGAGCCAATGTCCCTTCGTAAAGTCGAGGAACATGCTCGAGTTGCAACATGTGGAAATGACGCGCCGGGTCGGAGACTTAGGCTTGAGCCGGTGCTCCTCAAGTTTGTCTTGCCCCGTCACACATTCCACTCGATCCTTTCGATATAGGACGTAGTCTGTTCCCCCGTCGGGATTGAGGATGGGTGGCGCGGAAGCCAGTTGCTCAAGGCGACTTCCGGCTTCTTGGCAGCTCGCGCAATAGCAGGAGGCGGTCGAGAATCGGCCGGCCGACCGCCTTAAATTTTACTTTGCCGCACCGACATGCCTCGAACAGGTATTTTTGCTGCTTCTGGTTCATTGCGTCCTGTCGTTCGTAGGTTCGAAAACCGCGCCAAACTTTTTAAAGCATCGGGTCTGGCGCGCCATCATCTGCTTTTCCCCACTTGCACAGGGAGCCCGGCGCCTTTCCCCTTTCCCTCGAACCGCGCTAACCATGCGGCGCCTGACGCGGGCGCCGATGATCCGCGAGGTTCGATGGGGGAACGCGGCATGTTCGACAAAGACCTGTTCAAGGGCAAGAAGATCCTCATCACTGGCGGCGGAACGGGCCTTGGCAAAGGCATGGCCGAGCGGCTGCTGGGCCTCGGCGCCGAGATCGCTATATGCGGGCGGCGCAAGGCGGTCTGCGAGGCGACTGCCGGCGAACTCATGAAGACCCATGGCGGGGTGGTGAAGGCCTATGGCGTCGACATCCGCGACGCCGGCGCCGTCGACGCGATGGTCGAGGAGATTTTCCGCGAGGGGCCGCTGACCTCCCTCGTCAACAATGCGGCCGGCAATTTCATCGCGCGCACGCAGGATCTGTCGCCGCGCGGCTTCGACGCCATCGCCAATATCGTGATGCACGGCACGTTCTATGTGACGCAGGCGGTGGGTAAGCGCTGGATCGCGGGCAAGCACAAGGGCAGCGTCGTCTCGATCATCGTCACCTGGACCCGCAACGGCGGACCCTTCGTCGTTCCCTCCACCATGAGCAAGGCGGCGGTCGAGGCGATGACCAAGTCGCTCGCCAGCGAATGGGGGCCGTTCGGCATCCGCCTCAACGCCATCGCGCCCGGCGAAATCCCGACCGAGGGCATGAGCAAGCGCCTGTCGCCACAGGGCGACTCGGGCATGGGCACGGCGGCGGTCAATCCCGTTCGGCCGCTATGGGCGCATGGAGGAACTGCAGAATCTCGCGGCCTTCCTGCTCTCCGACGGCTGCGAATGGCTGACCGGCGAGACGATCGCCATGGACGGCGCGCAGGCGCTCGGCGACCGGGGGCAATTTCTATCAATTGCGCAAATGGGGCGACGCCGAATGGAAGGCCGCGCGCGAGGCGATCGAGGCGCAGAACGCCAAGGATAAGGCGGGACGAGGGTAGGGCGTCGGCAAGCGGCATTTTGCGCCCTTGCCAAAGTCGGCCGATAGGGCGAGGGACAGGCAGGGGAGTAGCCCGGAGCGGTCTTGGTGAGCAGTCAGTCGGGAACGAAGGCGCCACGGCGTTCCGTCGATTTTGCGCGCCCTCGCCGTCTGGGGGCCCGGGCTTCTCGTCATGCTGGCCGACACGGACGCCGGCAATGTGGTGACGGCGGCGGACGCCGGCGCGCGTTTCGGCTATCGGCTCCTGCCTCTGACCCTCCTGCTCGCGCCCGCGCTCTATCTCATGCAAGAATTGACCTTGCGCCTTGGCGTTGCGACCGGCCGGGGTCACGCCGAGCTTATCCGCGAGCGTTACGGCCTGCCCTGGGCCGTCGTCGCCGTCGCGGGGCTCGCGGTTGCGGCGATCGGATCGCTCGTCACCGAATTCACCGGCGTCGCGGGCGTCGGCGAGATGTTCGGCTTGCCCCGCGTGGCGACGCTGCCGCTTGCCGCCGCAGCGCTCCTCGCCATTGTCGCGTCCAGCGCCTATCGCCGCATCGAGCGCGCGGCGCTGATCATCGGCCTCTTCGAACTCGCCTTCTTTGTCGTCGCGTGGAAAGCCCGGCCCGATTTCGTGACCATCGCGCGCCACGCCGTCAGCGCGCCCATCCACGACCGCCAGTTTCTTCTGCTGGCGACAGGCATCATTGGCGCGACCTTCAACCCATGGATGGTTTTTTACCAGCAATCGGCGACAGTCGATAAGGGCCTCGGGCTGGAAGACCTCTCCCATGCGCGGGCGGACACCGGGGTCGGCGCCGCGCTGACCCAATGCCTCACAGGCGCCGTGCTCGTCGCCACCGCAGCGGTTCTCGGGTCGCAGGGCGGAGCGCGGAGCCTCACGAGCATAGGCGAAATCGGCGCGGCGATGGCGCCCGCGCTCGGAAACGTGGCCGGGCGGATCGTTTTCGGCGCGGGCGTGCTCGGCGCTTCGCTGGTCGCCGCCATCGTCGCCTCGCTCGCGCTGGCCTGGGGGGTCGGCGAGATGATTGGAATGAAGCGGACGCTGGAGCGTCGCCCATTCGCCAGCGGCTGGTTCTATGCGGCCTACGCCGTGGCTGTGATCGGCTCGGCCTCCGTGGTCTGGGCGGCAAACGATTTGGTGTGGCTCAATATCGCGGCGCAGGCGCTGAACGCTTTTCTCCTGCCCCTCGTCGTCGGCTTCCTCGTTGCGCTGGCGGCGACGGTTCTGCCGAAGCCCTTCGCGCTTTCGCCGGGGCGGCTTGGCCTCGTGACGGCGGTCGCAGTCCTTGTCTCGGCGCTCGGGGTCATCGCGGGGGTCGGCGCGCTTTTGTGAGGGAATAATCCCTCTTGCTTCGATCGCCGCATCTGGCGATGTCAGCATCGGGCATATGGAAAGGGCGGCGGCAGGCCGCTGAAAAAGGGGGAATCGTGATGGAGGGGGTGCTCGCGCGGTGGGAAGACGCCTGCGCCGGGTCCGCGGCGCTGCGCTTCGTCGATGTCTGCCTGCGCGGCGTCGGGCAGGTGATGCTGCAGGACAATCCGCTGACGGGCCTGCTGTTTCTTCTTGCGGTCGCCTGGGGAGCGTTGGCGGCTGGCGCGCCCTATATTTTCCTCGGCGGCCTTCTCGGCCTGATCGCCGCGACCCTGATGGGCTACTGGGTCAAGGCGGACGCCGCTGTGCTTCGCGCGGGCCTCTGCGGCTACAATGGCGTGCTGGTCGGCCTCGCCTTGCCGACCTTTCTGGCGCCAAGCCTCGCCTTGTGGATCTATGTCGCCATCGGCGGCGCGGTTTCGACGCTCGTGAATCTGGGCGCGGCGAAAACGCTAAAACCCTCCGGCGCGCCGACGCTGACCTTTCCCTTTGTCCTCGTGACCTGGCTTCTGCTTCTGGCGAGCTACGGCTTCGCGCGGCTGCCCGCGACCGGACTGCCCGCTGGGGCCGTCGTCGCGCCCTTCGAATCGGCGCCCAGCCTCGCGATGGGGCTCGGGACGTTTACTGTGGGCGCGTTGCTGTCGATCTCGCAGGTGTTTCTGAAGGCAAGCGCGATTTCGGCGCTGCTCCTGCTTGTGGGCCTCGCTGCGAACTCGCTTGCCGGCGGCGGCGTTCGCGCTTGGCGGCGCGGTTCTCGCAATCATCGTCGCGCATCTTTTCGGCGCGGAGAGCGACCTGGTTTCCCAGGGGCTGCTCGGCTTCAGTCCGGTCCTGACGGCGATCGCGCTCGGCGTCACCTTCAATCGGCCGGGCCTCAGGACGGCCGCCTATGCGGCGCTCGGCGTCGTCTTCACTGTGTTCGCCCAGGCTGCGCTGAACGTCGCCCTGAGGCCGTTTGCAATTCCGGCGCTCACCGCGCCTTTCGTTCTGGCGTCGTGGATGTTTCTGCTTCCGCCGAACCGCTTTGGGAAGCGGGATGAGTAAGCTTGGCTTTCGCGGCGGCCTCCGCGTCGAGGTCGTCGTGATAGCCTAGCCCCGCGCGGATCGCGACGATCACGGGCACGAGCAGCGAGGCGACGATGCCGGCCGCGAACCCATTGTTGTAGAGGTTGAGCCCCGCGTGCAGCGACCCGACGGTCATGGCGGCGGAGGAATGCACGAGGCCCGCGACCACGCCCCAGCCAAAGCCGAAGCGGCCAGCGATCGGGGCGAGCGTCGTTCCGAACAGGGCGGCGAGCGTCACGCCGGGGTCGGACGCGCGCCACGGCCTCGCCAGCGAGCCGAGAAAGACGCCGAGGATGATCGGCGTGATGTTGCGCGGATGCTTGCCATAAGCGGCAAAGCCCACAATCGTCAGGATCGCGCCGATGGTCGGACCGTTGAGGTCGCCGCCGATGGCAAGCACGTAGACGAGGCCCACGCCGCCGGCGAGCCCCATGTTGGCGAGAGTCGCGCCGAAGCCTGCAAGCGCGATGAAGTCGGTGGGCGCGCGGCCCGCGGTCCTCAGGATGTCGGGAAGGCGGGCGAAGGCTTCGCGGTCGAGCCCGTAGCCGACCGCCAGCATGGAGAGGAAATAGACCGCCAGAAAGCCGGCGAGCGCCCCCTGCTGCTCCCGCGTCCAGATGAACACTGGATCAGGCACGAAGCCATAGGCCTTGTACATGGCCACGACGATCGTGCCCACGATGCCCGCAGTGAACCCCATATTGTAAAGACTGAAGCCCATATGGGCTCGCGAAAGATGCGCCGCGGCGGCGGGGAGGATGAAGCCGATCCCGAGCCCAGTCGCGAGCGCCAGCGGAACGCTGATGGTGGGCGACAGCGTCGTGCTGAACAGTATCTCGGAGAAGACCGGCGCGAGCGCAGCGCCGAAGAAGGCGCTGTTGAGATGGCTGTGGAACGGCTGCTTGCGGAACTTCGCATAAAGCCAGACGCCGATGACGATCGGCCAGACGTTCAAGAGGTTCTTGCCGAAGAGGCCGAAGCCCAGCACGAGAAAAAGGCAGGCGACCGAAGCGCCGGTCATCTCCGCCCCCGCGCGCCAGTAGACCAGGACGGCGGCAAGCGTCAGCAGCCCCGCGCTCACGCAGCCCCCGCCAACGCCGGCGACGCCGAAATAGTCGGTCAGGAGCGCGTCCCGCGTCGTGAAGATCTTGCCGAGCCCAGCGACGATCGGACGCGGGCGACTGCACCGCCAGCCCGAAGAGCACGAAAGCCGCCGCATAAGCGGCGACCACCCACAGGATCGTCCCGTTGGAAATGGCCTTCGGCCCGCTTCGCTCCTCGCAAATCGCCATCGCTTCGGCGTCTCCTTCCGTTAACGACCGTGAGCCTGCTAACTCAAAAGCGCCGGCTGAGGAAAGCCGAGCCCCTGAGGCCGAAGCGCCAGGGCGTCTCCACGCCCTTGGTCAGGCCGATTCTGACGCCGACTGCGATGGCGTCCGCGCTGACGGGCTTCAATCAGCGCCAGAGCGAAGGGGGGCTGGTCGAGCGGCAGGCCGTTGTGCGTCGGGCGCGTGATGGCGAGGGCTTCGCAGAGTTTTCCGGGACCCGAGCAGAGATTGCGGGGATCGTTGGTCCCGCGCCGGGACGACATGAGGGCGAGCCCATGTGTCGGTTCGACGGCGCGGATCAAAACCCCGGCGCCTGGCTCCGGGCCGCAAATGAAGTTCAGGCAGAAGTGCAGGCCATAGCTTTGGTAGACGTAGGCGCGGCCCGGCGGCCCGAACATCACGGCGTTTCGCGGAGTCCGCCCCCGGAAGGCGTGCGACGCCGGATCGGTGAAGTGATAGGCTTCGGTCTCGACGATCGGTCCGCCGACGCCGTCCACCAGAAGCCGCACGCCGATCAGCGCCCGCGCCGCCTCAACAACGTCGCGTCGAAAGAAATCCTTCTGCCAGCGGGGAGGGTGGCTTGGCGGGACGAATCGCCTCCAGGCGGGATTTCACACGACCTCGTCGGGCGCGAGCGCGCAGGCCACGGTCGGATCGGTCTCGATCTGGAAGGTCGCATGTCCGATACGGAACTTCGCTAACAGATCCTCGCACAGCCCATGGAGGAAAGCGTCGCCCGGGTGGCCCTCGGGCATGACGAGATGGCAGGTGAGCGCGATTTCCGTCGTGCTCATCGACCAGACATGGAAGTCATGGATGGACGCCACGCCCGGCCGGTCGATCAGATAGGTCCGGACCGTGTCGGGATCGATGCGGGAGGGGACCGCGGCGATGGACATCGCCAAAGCCTCGCGCAAAAGCCCCCACGTTCCCCACACGATGAAGACGTTGATCGCGAGGCTGACGGCCGGGTCGAGCCAGAACCACCCGGTCATCAGGATGATGAGGCCCGCGACGACCACGCCGAGCGAGACGAGCGCGTCGGACGCCATATGGAGAAAAGCGCCCCGCAGGTTGATGTCGTCCTTCTGGCCGGACATAAAAAGCCACGCCGTGACGCCGTTGACGACGACGCCCGCCGCCGCGACCGCCATGACCGTGACCTCGCCGACCGGGCCCGGATTGAACAGGCGCTGGATCGCTTCCCAGGAAATGGCGCCGATCGTCAGAAGCAGAAAGACGGCGTTGAAGAGCGCGGCCAGAATGCTGGACCCGCGCAGGCCGTAGGTCAGCCGCGCCGAGGGCGCCCGCTTGACGAGTTCGCTCGCGAGCCAGGCGGCGCCCAGCCCGAGAACGTCCGAGAGATTGTGCCCGGCGTCCGAGAGCAGCGCCACCGAATGGGCGAGAACGCCGTAAACGACCTCAAGCGCGACAAAGCCGAGATTGAGCGCCATGCCGATCGCGAAGGCCCGCCCGAAATCCGCGGGCGCATGGACGTGGCTATGATCATGATCATGATCGTCGTCGGCGTGGTCGTGATCGTGAGCCATATCGGTCCTATGACGCCTTTTGCGCGACCGCGTCGTCAAGCCGTTCGTCGAGGATGCCATAGGGCTCGATATGGGCCGTGGCCTCAACCGCGCCGGGCAGCAGCTTCTGCACAGCGCCCTCGGTGGCGTCGCCGATCGCATGGCCCTCGATGACGCTCATGCCCGGATCGACCTCCAGGTGGTACTCGACGAAAGTGCGGTCTCCCGAAAAGCGCGTTCTCAAATCGTGAATATCGCGAACCCCCGCGCATGCGCGGACGGCTTCCTTGATTCGGCGCCGATCGGCGCCGGGCAACTCGCGATCAAGAAGCTGCTCAAGCGCCTCGTGGGTGATGTGGTAAGCGCTCCACAGCATGTAAGCGGCGATGCCGAGCGCGAAAATGGGATCGGCTCGGGTCCAACCCGTCGCCTCCGTGACGCCAAGCGCGATAAGGACCGCGACGTTGAAGGCAATGTCGGTCGCGTAATGGGCGCGGTCGGCCTTGATCGCGGTTGAGCCGGTCATTCGCACAACATATGTCTGTAATATCAACGAGGCCCGACACGGCGACGAGACTTGTCGCGATGATCCAGACGCCGACTTCGACAGAAGCGAGGGGCCCGGGAAAAATCAGCCGCTGGACCGACTGGATGGAAAGCGTGACCGCCGCGCCCGCGAGGAAGGTCGCTTGCGTGAAGGCGGCGACCGCCTCGCCCTTGCCATGGCCGAATCGGTGCTCCCGGTCCGGAGGCTTCTGGGCGTAGGCGACGCCCAGCAATGTGACGATGCTCGCGCCTGCGTCCACCAGCGCATCGATCGCGGCGGCAAGCAACGCCATCGAACCTGTCAGAATCCAGCCGGCGAACTTGGCCAGGGCCAGAAGCGTCGCGACGGTCAGCGTGACATAGATCGAGAGTCGCTTGAGTCCAGGCGCGGCGGCGATGGCCTTGGGGTCGTCGGGGATGGCTGGCATCGGGTCGTCCCCGTCCTCTCGGCGGTCTCTCTATACAATGATCGGCGCGCTTCCTATATAACACTGCGAGCCTCCGGGGAGGCCAAAGCGCGCGCGTCTCTCTCGGCAGGAATTAAGAATTTCTTGCCGGAAAGCGCGCGTAGGCCTGGAAAGGGGTTGACGGGCGCGGTCGGTCTGCATATTGTCCGCGCGCTTTCGGCAGGTCGTAGAGCTTCGCCGTACAGGACGCCGCGTCCCGTACACAACGGCTCTAAACACTGACGATCTCATCGACGAGCCAAAGCCGGCCTTAACGGGTCGGTTTCTGTTGGGCACGATCGCGGATCTTTCCGTGATCCTCTGCGTTTGGCGGCGCCCGAACCCGGGAGGGTTCTTGGGCGCTGTTGGTTTCGCGCATAGGGGTTCGCTCGGACCTCATTCCAGCGCGCGATGGGAAATGGATTTTCGACTGGTCCGGCTTCGGCCGGACGCGAGGATGGGAAGTTAAGGGCTCGACATGCCGACGATCAGCCAGTTGATCCGCAAGCCGCGGCAACCGAAGACCTATCGCGAGAAGGCTCGCCACCTGCAGGCGAGCCCGCAGAAGCGCGGCGTCTGCACGCGCGTCTATACGACGACGCCGAAGAAGCCGAACTCGGCGCTCCGCAAGGTCGCCAAGGTTCGCCTGACCAACGGTTTCGAGGTCATCGGTTATATCCCGGGCGAGGGCCACAATCTGCAGGAGCACTCGGTCGTCATGATCCGCGGCGGCCGCGTCAAGGACCTGCCCGGCGTGCGCTACCACATCCTGCGCGGCGTGCTCGACACGCAGGGCGTCAAGGACCGCAAGCAGCGCCGCTCGAAATACGGCGCCAAGCGGCCGAAGTGACGCGAAGCGACGATCCAAGGGTCCACGAAAGAATTTATGGGCCGGCCCGGCCGGTCCCGACGAAGAGAGAGTTAGCCGATGTCCCGCCGACATAGCGCTGAGAAACGCGAGATCATCCCGGACGCCAAATATGGCGACATGGTGGTCGCGAAGTTCATGAACACCATCATGTACGAGGGAAAGAAGTCGGTCGCCGAGGGCATCGTTTACGGCGCGCTCGAGAGCGTCGAGACGAAGGCCAAGAGCGATCCGCTCGCCGTGTTCAAGCAGGCGCTCGAGAACGTCGCCCCGACGATCGAAGTGAAGTCGCGCCGCGTCGGCGGCGCCACCTACCAGGTTCCGGTCGAAGTCCGCACGGATCGCCGCCAGGCGCTGGCAATTCGCTGGATCATCGCCGCCGCCCGTGACCGCAACGACAAGACGATGGTGGACCGCTTGTCCGCCGAACTGCTCGACGCCTCGAACAATCGTGGCGCGGCGGTGAAGAAGCGCGAGGACACGCACCGGATGGCCGAAGCGAACCGCGCGTTCGCGCATTACCGCTGGTAATCGGCGTTCAGGGACACGGGGTTCATCGCAATGGCGCGCAGCCACGCTATCGAAGACTATCGCAATTTCGGCATCATGGCTCACATCGATGCCGGAAAGACGACGACGACCGAGCGCATCCTCTACTATTCCGGCAAGTCCCATAAGATCGGCGAAGTCCACGACGGCGCCGCGACCATGGACTGGATGGAGCAGGAGCAGGAGCGCGGCATCACCATCACCTCCGCCGCAACGACGACGTTCTGGCAGGACAAACGCCTCAACATCATCGACACGCCTGGTCACGTCGACTTCACGATCGAGGTCGAGCGTTCGCTGCGCGTGCTCGACGGCGCGGTATGCGTGCTCGACGGCAACCAGGGCGTCGAGCCACAAACCGAGACCGTATGGCGTCAGGCCGACAAATATGGCGTGCCGCGCATCGTATTCGTCAACAAGATGGACAAGATCGGCGCTGATTTTTTCCGCTGCGTCGATGAGATCAAGACCAAGGTTGGCGGCCGTCCGGTCTGCATCCAGCTGCCAATTGGCTCCGAGTTCGAATTTCAAAGGCATTATCGACCTTCTGCGCATGAAAGCGGTCGTCTGGGAGGACGAGGGGCTTGGTGCGAAATATCATGACGAAGATATCCCGGCGGAGCTCAAGGAGCAGGCCGAGGAATACCGTCACATCATGATCGAGGCCGCGGTCGAGATGGATGACGACGTGATGGGCGCGTATCTCGATGGGCAGGAGCCCGATATCGAGTCGCTCAAGCGCTGCATCCGAAAAGCGGTCAAGCAGATTTCATTCGTGCCGGTGCTCTGTGGCTCGGCCTTCAAGAACAAGGGCGTGCAGCCGCTCCTCGACGCCGTCGTCGACTATCTGCCTTCGCCGGTCGATCGTGGCGGCATCAAGGGTCACGATGTCGATACGGGCGAGGAAGTCGTTCGCATGCCCCTCGACTCCGAGCCGTTCTCGATGCTCGGCTTCAAGATCATGGATGACCCGTTTGTCGGCACGATCACGTTCTGCCGCGTCTATTCGGGCAAGATCGAATCGGGCACGACCGTGCTCAACTCGACCAAGGACAAGAAAGAGCGTGTTGGTCGCATGCTGCTTATGCACGCGAACAACCGCGAGGACATCAAGGAAGCCTACGCCGGCGATATCGTCGCGCTTGCGGGCCTCAAGGACACGCGCACCGGCGACACGCTCTGCGACATGCTGAAGCCGGTCATTCTCGAGAAGATGGAATTCCCGGATCCGGTCATCGAGATCGCGATCGAACCGAAGTCGAAGGCCGACCAGGAAAAGCTCGGCGTGGCGCTCTCGAAGCTTGCGGCGGAGGATCCGTCCTTCCGCGTCTCGACCGATCCGGAGTCCGGGCAGACCATCCTCAAGGGCATGGGCGAACTGCATCTCGACATCAAGGTCGACATTCTCAAGCGCACCTACAAGGTTGACGCCAACATCGGCGCGCCGCAGGTGGCCTATCGCGAGAAACTGACCAAGAAGACCGAGATCGACTACACGCACAAGAAGCAGTCGGGCGGCTCGGGTCAGTTCGCCAAGGTCAAGATTGTGTTCGAGCCGAATGAGCCCGGCGCGGGCTCGTCCTTCGAATCGAAGATCGTCGGCGGCTCGGTGCCGAAGGAATATATTCCTGGCGTCGAGAAGGGCATCAACAGCGTGCTGGGCTCCGGCGTGCTCGCGGGCTTCCCGGTCGTGGACGTCAAGGCCACGCTGGTCGACGGCGCCTATCATGACGTCGACTCGTCCGCGCTCGCCTTCGAGATCGCCTCCCGCGCGGCGTTCCGCGAGGGACTGCAGAAGGGCGGCTCGGTTCTGCTCGAGCCGATCATGAAGGTCGAGGTCGTCACTCCGGAGGAGCACACGGGCTTCGTGATGGGCGATCTGCTTTCCCGTCGCGGTCAGGTGCAGGGACAGGATATGCGCGCCAACGCCGTCGTCATCAACGCGATGGTGCCGCTGTCCAACATGTTCGGCTACGTGAATCAGCTGCGCTCCGGCACGCAGGGGCGCGCCAACTTCACGATGCAGTTCGATCACTACGAGCAGGTCCCGGCGGGCATCGCCTCCGAGATCATCGAGAAGTTCAAGTAAGCGGCCTCGCCGCGGGTCAATACTGAAGAGTTACGAAGAGGAGTCCGGCTATGGCCAAGGAAAAGTTTTCGCGTAGCAAGCCGCACTGCAACATCGGCACGATCGGCCATGTCGACCATGGCAAGACGTCGCTGACGGCGGCCATCACCAAGGTTCTCGCGGAGACGGGCGGGGCGACCTTCACCGCCTACGACCAGATCGACAAGGCGCCGGAAGAGAAGGCCCGCGGCATCACGATCTCGACCGCTCACGTCGAGTACGAGACGAAGAAGCGCCACTATGCGCACGTCGATTGCCCCGGCCACGCCGACTATGTGAAGAACATGATCACCGGCGCCGCGCAGATGGACGGCGCGATCCTCGTCGTCTCGGCCGCCGACGGCCCGATGCCGCAGACCCGCGAGCACATCCTCCTCGCCCGCCAGGTCGGCGTTCCGGCGCTGGTCGTGTTCCTCAACAAGGTCGACATGGTCGACGACCCGGAGCTGCTCGAGCTCGTCGAGCTCGAGGTCCGCGAGCTTCTGTCGCGTTATGAGTTCCCCGGCGACGACATTCCGATCACCAAGGGTTCGGCGCTGATGGCGCTTGAGAACAAGAGCCCGGAGATCGGCCATGACGCGATCCTGAAGCTCATGGATACGGTCGACGACTACATCCCGCAGCCGGAGCGTCCGAAGGATCAGCCCTTCCTGATGCCGGTTGAGGACGTGTTCTCGATCTCGGGTCGCGGCACGGTCGTCACCGGCCGCATCGAGCGCGGCATCATCAAGGTCGGCGAGGAAGTCGAGATCGTCGGCCTCCGTCCGACCACCAAGACGACCGTCACCGGCGTCGAGATGTTCCGCAAGCTGCTCGATCAGGGCGAGGCGGGCGACAACGTCGGCTGCCTCCTGCGCGGCACGAAGCGCGAGGACGTCGAGCGCGGCCAGGTTCTCTGCAAGCCCGGTTCCGTCAAGCCGCACACGAAGTTCAAGGCTGAGGCTTACATCCTCACCAAGGAAGAGGGCGGCCGTCACACGCCGTTCTTCACCAACTACCGCCCGCAGTTCTATTTCCGCACGACGGACGTGACCGGCATCGTTGAGCTGCCGCAGGGCACCGAGATGGTGATGCCCGGCGACAACGTGACGATCGACGTCTCGCTCATCGTTCCGATCGCGATGGAGGAGAAGCTTCGCTTCGCCATTCGCGAAGGCGGCCGCACGGTCGGCTCGGGCGTCGTCGTTTCGATTACCGAGTAAGACTTCCGGAAAGAGGCGGAGCGGCTCTTCGCTCCGCCTGTCCGCCGGGCCAAGGATTTGAGATCAGATGAACACGACAAATATCCGGATCCGCCTCAAGGCGTTCGACCACCGCGTGCTCGACACCTCCACCAAGGAGATCGTGTCCACCGCGAAGCGCACGGGCGCCCGGGTCCGCGGTCCCATTCCGCTGCCGACGCGGATCGAGAAGTTCACGGTGAACCGCTCGCCCCATGTCGACAAGAAGTCGCGTGAGCAGTTCGAGATCCGCACCCACAAGCGGGTTCTCGACATCGTCGATCCGACTCCCCAGACGGTCGACGCGCTCATGAAGCTCGATCTCGCCGCCGGCGTCGACGTCGAAATCAAGCTCTAAGGATTTGCCGGGCGCCTCCGCCGCGTTTAAGGCGCGCGCCCTCGAAGGAACAACGCCAATGCGTTCAGGCATCATCGCAAAGAAGCTCGGGATGTCCCGGATCTTCACCGATGCGGGCGATCATGTGCCGGTGACCGTCCTCCAGGTCGAGGGCTGCCAGGTCGTCGCACATCGCACGCAGGAAAAGAACGGCTACACCGCGCTTCAGCTCGGAATTGGCAAGGCCAAGGTCAAGAACGTCTCCAAGGCCGAGCGCGGCCGCTTCGCCGTCGCCCATGTCGAGCCGAAGATGAAGATCGCCGAGTTCCGCGTCGCCGAGGACAAGATGATCCCCGTCGGCGCCGAGATCACCGCCGATCACTTCGCCGTTGGACAATATGTCGATGTCACCGGTGTGACGATCGGCAAGGGCTTTGCCGGCGGCATGAAGCGGTGGAATTTCGGAGGTCTGCGGGCCACGCACGGCGTGTCGATTTCGCACCGGTCGATCGGTTCGACCGGCGGTCGTCAGGACCCCGGCAAGACCTGGAAGAACAAGAAGATGGCCGGCCACATGGGCGCCGATAAGGTGACGACGCAGAATCTGCGCGTTGTTCGAACCGACGTCGAGCGTGGCCTGATCCTCGTTCAGGGTTCGGTGCCCGGTCATGCCGGCGGCTGGATCGCCGTGCGCGACGCGGTGAAGAGGCCGTTGCCGAAGGACGCGCCGGTTCCCGGCAAGTTCCGTGTTTCCGCCGAGGCCGGCGCCGATGGCGCAGCCGAGCCGGCCAAGGGAGAGTGACGGTCATGAAATTCGACATGACGTCGATGGACGGATCCGCCGCTGGTTCGGTCGAGCTCAGCGACGCGATTTTCGGTCTGGAGCCGCGCGCCGATCTCATTGCGCGGATGGTGCGCTGGCAACTCGCCAAGCGTCAGTCGGGCGACCACAAGACGCTCGGACGCGCCGACATCCATCGCACCGGCAAGAAGATGTACAAGCAGAAGGGCACCGGCGGCGCCCGTCACGGCTCGGCGCGCGTGCCCCAGTTCCGCGGCGGCGGTCGCGCGATGGGCCCGGTCGTGCGCAGCCACGAGCATGACCTGCCGAAGAAAGTGCGGGCGCTTGCGCTCCGGCATGCGCTTTCGGCGAAGATGCGCGATGGCGGACTCGTGATCTGGGACAAGGCCGAGCTTGCCGAGGGCAAGACAAAGGCGCTCCGCGACACCTTTGCGAAATCCGCTTTCAAGAGCGCGCTCATCATCGACGGGGCCGCGGTTCATGAGCCCTTCGCCCGCGCCGCACGTAACCTGCACCAGATCGACGTGCTGCCGGTGCAAGGCGTCAACGTCTACGACATCATGCGCCGCGAAAAGCTCGTTCTGACCAAGGCCGCGGTCGAAGCGCTGGAGGCCCGATTCCAATGACCAAGGACGCCCGTCATTACGACACGATCGTTTCGCCGATCATCACGGAGAAGGCGACGATCGCGTCCGAGAACAACCAGTTTGTCTTCAAGGTCGCGCGTAACGCCACGAAGCCGCAGATCAAGGCGGCCGTCGAGGCCTTGTTCGAGGTCAAGGTCACCGGGGTCAACACGCTGCTCCGCAAGGGCAAGACCAAGACGTTCCGCGGCATGCGCGGCCGTCAACAGGACTTCAAGAAGGCGATCGTCACGTTGGCCGACGGCCATCGTATCGACGTGACCACGGGCCTTTGAGGATTTTTGAATCATGGCGCTCAAGACATTCAAACCAACGACGCCGAGCCTCAGGCAGCTCGCCATCGTTGACCGGAGCGGGCTCCACAAGGGCAAGCCCTTCAAGCCGCTCACGGTCGGCAAGTCCGAGAAGGGCGGCCGCAACAACCTGGGCCGCATCACGGTGCGCTTCCGCGGCGGCGGACACAAGCAGTCGTATCGCATCGTCGACTTCAAGCGGCGCAAGCTTGACGTCGTCGGCAAGGTCGAGCGTCTCGAATACGACCCCAATCGGACGAGCTTCATCGCGCTGATCAAATACGCCGACGGCGAGCACGCCTATATCATCGCTGCGCAGCGTCTTTCGGTGGGCGACGAGGTGGTCGCGGGCAAGCAGGTTGACGTTAAGCCCGGCAACGCCATGCCGCTGGCGAACATCCCGGTCGGGACGATCGTCCACAATGTCGAGATGAAGATCGGCAAGGGCGGCGCGATTGCCCGTTCCGCGGGAACTTACGCGCAGATCGTTGGCCGCGATCAGGGTTACGTCTCGCTTCGCCTGAACTCTGGCGAGCAGCGACTGATCCATGGCCAGTGCTTTGCCTCGATCGGCGCCGTGTCGAACCCGGACCACATGAACGCTTCGCTCGGCAAGGCGGGCCGCGCCCGTTGGCTCGGCCAGCGTCCCCACAACCGCGGCGTGACCATGAATCCGGTCGACCATCCGCACGGCGGCGGCGAGGGCCGCACCTCCGGCGGCCGTCATCCCGTTTCGCCATGGGGCAAGCCCACCAAGGGCAAGAAGACCCGGTCCAACAAGCAGACCGACAAGTTCATCGTCGCATCGCGGCACGCGCGGAAGAAGAGAGGCTGAGCCGATGACGCGCTCGATTTGGAAGGGGCCGTTCGTCGACGGCTATCTGTTGAAAAAGGCCGAGGCCGCGCGCGGTTCGGGCCGCTCCGAGATCATCAAGATCTGGAGCCGGCGCTCGACCATCCTGCCGCAGTTCGTCGGTCTCACGTTCGGCGTCTACAACGGTCACAAGCACATTCCCGTGTCGGTGTCCGAAGAGATGATCGGTCACAAGTTCGGCGAGTTCGCGCCGACCCGCACCTTCTACGGTCACGCGGCCGACAAGAAGGCCAAGAGGGCTTAACGTCATGTCCAAGGCTGCCAACAAGCGCCGTGAGGCTGAGAACGAAGCGCGCGCCACCGTGCGCATGCTGCGGGTGAGCCCGCAGAAACTCAATCTTCTCGCCCAGCTCATCCGGGGCAAGAAAGTTGCGACTGCGCTCGCGGATCTCGAGTTCTCGAACAAGCGCATCTCCGACCGAGGTCAAGAAGGCCCTCGAGTTGGCGATCGCCAACGCGGAGAACAATCACGAGCTCGACGTCGACGATCTCGTCGTCGCTGGCGCGTGGGTCGGCCGGGACATCGTCATGCGCCGCTTCGCGGCGCGCGCGCGCGGCCGCTCGGGCCGCATCGAGAAGCCATTCTCGAATCTCACCATCGTCGTGCGGGAAGTTTCCGCCGACGAAGCCAAAGCCGCTTGAGGAGGGCGCGATGGGTCAGAAAATCAACCCGATCGGGCTGCGCCTCGGCATCAACCGGACCTGGGATTCGCGCTGGTTCGCGAACAAGACGGAATACGGCAAGCTGCTGCATGAGGACATCAAGATCCGTGACACGCTTCACAAGGGTCTGAAGCAGGCCGCGATCTCGAAGATCGTCATCGAGCGTCCGCACAAGAAGGCGCGCGTCAATATCCATTCCGCGCGCCCGGGCGTCGTCATCGGCAAGAAGGGCGCGGACATCGACAAGCTGCGCAAGCAGGTCGCGAAGCTGACGAACTCGGAAGTCGCGATCAATATCGTCGAGGTCCGCAAGCCCGAGACGGATGCGACGCTGGTGGCGGAGTTGATCGCCCAGCAGCTCGAGCGCCGCGTGGCGTTCCGGCGCGCGATGAAGCGCGCCGTGCAGTCGGCGATGCGGCTTGGCGCGGAGGGCATCCGCATCAACTGCTCAGGCCGTCTCGGCGGCGCGGAAATCGCCCGTCTCGAATGGTATCGCGAGGGCCGCGTGCCGCTGCACACGTTGCGCGCGGACGTCGATTACGGCGTTGCGACCGCTCATACGGCCTATGGCACGTGCGGCATCAAGGTCTGGATCTTCAAAGGCGAGATTCTCGAACACGACCCGATGGCGCAGGACAAGCGTGCCGCCGAGGCCGATCATTCCTCCACGCACCGTCCGCGCCGTGAGCCGCGCGAGGGCGGACGGGAGCGTGATCGCGGCGCTCGCGAGAACGCCTGAGCGCGGAAAAAAGCATACTGAAAGTCCACGACCATGATGCAGCCCAAGAAGACCAGGTTCCGCAAGGCGTTCAAAGGCCGGATTCACGGTAACGCCAAGGGCGGATTCGCGCTGAATTTCGGCGAATACGGCCTGAAGGCGCTGGAGCCCGAGCGGGTCACGGCGCGCCAGATCGAAGCCGCGCGCCGCGCGCTGACCCGTCACATGAAGCGTGCGGGCCGGGTGTGGATCCGCATCTTCCCGGACGTGCCGGTCTCGAAGAAGCCGATCGAAGTCCGCATGGGCAAGGGCAAGGGCGCCCGGAATTTTGGGTCGCCCGCGTCGCGCCAGGCCGCATCATGTTCGAGGTCGACGGGGTTCCGGAGCCGCTGGCGCGCGAGGCTTTCGCCCTTGCGGCGGCGAAACTTCCGATCAAGACGCGCTTCATTCAGCGCATCGCCGAGTAAGGGAGACGGGAATGAAAAGGACCAGTCGTCTTTCCGATATCCGCGTGATGACGGAAGACCAGCTCAACGATGAGGCGCTCAAGCTCAAGAAGGAGCGGTTCAATCTGCGCTTTCAGAAGGCGAGCGGGCAGTTGCAGAACACCGCCCGGGTGCGCGTCGTCCGCCGCGATCTGGCGCGTGTGAAGACCATTGCCGCGCAGAAGCGCGCCGCCGCCAAGGCGAAGGATTGAGATAATGCCGAAGAGAATCTTGCAGGGCGTCGTCGTCAGCGACAAGCAGGAGAAGACGCTGGTCGTGAAGGTTGAGCGACGCTTCACCCATCCGCTTCTCAAGAAGACGGTGCGGCGGTCGAAGAACTACCACGCCCATGTCGACAACAAGACGCAGAAGGTGGGCGACACCGTCTCCATCGAGGAGACGAAGCCGATCTCGAAACTGAAGCGCTGGCGGGTTGTCGAGGAAACAGCGCCGCAGGCGTGAATATCGTCCTCCAAAGGGGCGACGTGAGTTTATTCCGGAGGGTAATGCCTCCTTCGGTCCAGGTCCGGCGGCAAGCCCGCGGGAAACCGGTCTGAGCAGAAAGGCGATTTGGCCATGATACAGATGCAGACCAATCTCGACGTCGCCGACAATTCGGGCGCGCGCCGCGTGATGTGCATCAAGGTTCTCGGCGGATCGAAGCGTCGCTACGCTTCGATCGGCGACATCATCGTCGTCTCCGTCAAGGAGGCGATCCCGCGCGGTCGCGTGAAGAAGGGCGACGTAATGAAGGCGGTCGTGGTGCGCACGGCCAAGGACATCCGCCGCGCCGACGGTTCGGTGATCCGTTTCGACAACAATGCGGCGGTGCTGATCAACAATCAGTCCGAGCCGGTGGGCACGCGCATCTTTGGGCCGGTTCCGCGCGAGTTGCGCGCCAAGAATCACGTCAAGATCATCTCGCTTGCGCCGGAGGTGCTGTGATGGCCGCCAAGATCAAGAAGGGCGACCGGGTCGTCGTCACGACTGGCCGCGACAAGGGGCGCACTGGCGAAGTCCGCCAGGTGATGCCCACGGAGAACAGGGCTGTCGTCACCGGCGTCAACCTCGTGCGCCGTCACACGCGCCCAAGCGCCCAGAATGCGGAAGGCGGCATCCTGACGAAGGAGGCGCCGATCCACCTGTCCAATCTCGCGATCGTGGACCCGAAGACCGGCAAGCCGACCCGTGTTGGCTTCAAGGTCCTCGACGACGGCCGGAAGGTCCGTGTCGCCAAGCGTTCCGGAGATCTGATCGATGGCTGAGGCGAAGGATAAAGGCGGCAAGGCGCCCAAGGGCGACAAGGCCGCTCCGAAGGGCGGCAAGGCTGTCGCGACGGAGTCGAAAGCCAAGGGCCGTCGCGACGGCGCTTCGGAAGTAGCCGTCGCCGGCGCGGTGAGAGCCGCCCCGAAGGACTATGTCGCGCGCTTGAAGAAGCTATATCGGGATGACGTCGTCCCGAAGCTTCTTGAGGAATTCGGCTACAAGAACGCGCTTGAAGTGCCGAAGATCGAGAAGATCGTGCTCAATATGGGCGTGGGCGAAGCCGTCAACGACACGAAGAAAGTGACGTCGGCGGCGGCGGATCTGGCGCTCATCGCGGGACAGAAGCCTGTCGTGACGCGGGCGCGCAAGGCGATCTCGACCTTCAAGGTGCGCGAGAACATGCCGATCGGCGCGAAGGTGACTTTGCGCAAGACCCGTATGTATGAGTTCCTGGACCGCCTGATTACGATCGCGCTGCCGCGCGTTCGCGATTTCCGCGGCCTCGATCCGAAGTCTTTTGATGGCCGCGGCAACTACGCCCTCGGCATCAAGGAGCACATTATTTTCCCCGAGATCGACTACGACAAGGCCGAGTCCATGCTGGGTCTCGACGTCGTCGTCTGCACGACGGCCAAGACCGACGCGGAAGCCCAGGCCTTGCTGCGTGCGTTCAACTTCCCATTCCGGCAGTGAGCTCAAAGGCTCAGACGCGGAAAATTGGAGGCCATTGATGGCAAAGAAGAGTGCGGTTGAGAACAACGAGCGGAAGCGGCGGCTGGTGAAGAAATTCGCCGCTCGGCGCGCCCGTCTGCTCGAAATTGCGAATGACGAGGGAAAGCCGATGGAGGAGCGCTTCGAGGCGCGCCTCAAGCTCGCGGCGCTGCCGCGCAACGGCTCGGCCGTGCGCATTCGCAACCGCTGCGAGGTGACGGGCCGTCCGCGCGCCTATTATCGCAAGATGAAGATGTCGCGTATCGCGGTGCGCGAGCTTGGCAACAAGGGCCTGATTCCAGGCCTGGTCAAGTCGAGCTGGTGAGGAGGGCGATCCGATGTCCGTGAACGATCCGCTCGGCGATATGCTGACCCGCATCCGCAACGCGCAGATGCGCAAGCGCGGCAAGGTCTCCACGCCCGGTTCCTCGCTCCGCAAGCACGTTCTCGACGTGCTCGAGTCCGAAGGCTATATCCGCGGCTACGCGACGACCGAGTTCGGCAATGGGCGCATGGAGTTCGAAATCGAGCTCAAGTATTTCGACAACGAGCCGGTGATCCGCAAGATCGAGCGCGTTTCGAAGCCCGGCCGCCGCGTCTACGCCACGGTGGACGCCATGCCGCGCGTCGCCAACGGCCTCGGCGTCGCGATTCTCTCGACCCCGCGGGGCGTCATGGCCGACCACGAAGCGCGCGAGCAGCACGTGGGCGGCGAAGTCCTCTGCACCGTCTTCTAAGGCGGCCAAGAACGAACGGAATTCGAACGATGTCACGTATCGGCAAGAGGCCCGTCGTCATCCCCAAAGGCGTCACCGCCAAGCTGGAAGGGCAGACGATCGCCGTCAAGGGCGCGAAGGGCGAGCTCAAGTTCACCGCTCCTGAAGAGGTCGCGGTGTCGATCGACGGCGAGGCCGTCCATGTGAAGCCGCTCGGCGACGACAAGCGCTCCCGCGCGATGTGGGGCATGGCCCGCGCGCAGATCGCCAATCTCGTCGGAGGCGTCACCTCTGGATTCGAGAGGAAGCTCGAAATCAACGGCGTCGGCTACAAGGCGGCGGTGGCGGGCAAGAACCTGCAGCTCTCGCTCGGCTACAGCCACGACGTCATGTATCCGATCCCGGCTGGCGTCACGATCACGACCCCGAAGCCGACCGAGATCACGGTGACGGGCATCGACAAGCGCCAGGTCGGGCAGGTGGCGTCGGAGATCCGGGCCTTCCGCAGCCCCGAGCCTTACAAAGGCAAGGGCGTGAAGTACGCCGGCGAATTTATCTTCCGCAAGGAAGGCAAGAAGAAGTAAGGGGCGCCGCTATGGCCAAGTCCAACAGCTCAACCGATCGGCGCAAGGCGCGCGTTCGCCGCGCGATCGCCACAAAGGCGGGCGATCGTCCGCGCCTGAGCGTGTTTCGCTCGTCGAAGCAGATTTATGCGCAGATCATCGACGATGAGAAGGGCCGCACCCTCGCGTCCGCCTCGACGCTCGAAAAGACCATGCGCGAGCAGCTCAAGACCGGCGCAACCGTCGAGGCCGCGCATCTTGTCGGCAAGGAGCTCGCCGAGCGGGCCAAGAAGGCCGGCGTCGGAAAGGTTGTCTTCGACCGCGGCGGCTACATGTATCACGGGCGCGTCAAGGCGCTCGCCGAGGGCGCTCGCGAGGGCGGCCTCGAGTTCTAAAAGAAACGGAAGCGAGCGGCGCGTGAAGCGCCGCGCATGAGTGACGGAAAGATAAAATGGCGCGTGATGAAGGCGGCCGCGGCCGCGACAGACGGAACGAGGAGCGCGACAGCGAATTCGTCGACCGCCTCGTCCACATCAACCGTGTGGCGAAAGTGGTGAAGGGCGGACGCCGTTTCGGCTTCGCCGCGCTCGTCGTGGTCGGGGATCAGAAGGGCCGGGTCGGGTTCGGCCATGGCAAGGCGCGCGAGGTGCCGGAGGCGATCCGCAAGGCGACAGAGGCCGCCAAGCGCAGCGTCGTTCGCGTGCCTTTGCGCGAAGGCCGCACGCTCCACCATGACGTCAACGGCCGCCACGGCGCTGGCCGAGTCGTGCTGCGCGCCGCGCCAGCGGGCACCGGCATCATCGCCGGCGGCCCGATGCGCGCGGTGTTCGAATCGCTCGGCGTTCATGATGTCGTGGCGAAGAGCCAGGGCTCGTCGAACCCGTACAACATGGTCCGCGCGACGTTCGACGCGCTCGGGCGCGAGGACAGCCCGCGCTCGGTCGCGCAGCGGCGCAACCTCAAGGTCTCGACGATCCAGGCGCGTCGCCAGGGCGTCGAAGCCGATGCGGCCAACTCCTGAGAGGCCGTGTGATGACCGAAGCAAAGACCATTACGCTTGAGCAGAAGTCGAGCCCGATCGGCCGCCCTGCCTCCCAGCGCGAGACCCTCAAAGGTCTCGGCCTTAACAAGGTCGGCCGCCGCGCCAAGGTGACCGATACGCCCGCCAATCGCGGCATGATCGCCAAGGTCGCGCACCTCGTGCGCGTCGTTGACGGTGAATAGGATCGCGCCATGAAGCTCAACGAAATCAGGGACAATCCCGGCGCGTCCAAGGCGCGCATCCGCGTCGGCCGCGGCATCGGTTCCGGCAAGGGCAAGCAGTCCGGCCGCGGCGGCAAGGGCCAGACCGCGCGTTCGGGCGTGCGCATCAAGGGGTTCGAAGGCGGCCAGATGCCGCTGCATCGTCGCCTGCCGAAGCGCGGCTTCACGCCGCCGTCGCAGGTCGAACTGAACGAGGTCAATATCGGCCGCATCCAGAGCGCCATCGACGCGGGCAAGCTCGACGCGAGCCAGCCGATCACGGCGGACGCGCTGCTCAAGGCCGGCGTTCTCACCCATCCCCGCGATGGCGTGAAGCTCCTCGGCTCGGGCGAGCTCAAGGCCAAGGCGCATTTCGAAGTGACGGCTGCGTCAAAGAGCGCCGCCGCCGCGATCGACAAGGCCGGCGGAACGTTGAAGACGTTGCGCGAGCAGGCTCAGGAAGCGGCGTCGGCCGCGATCTGAAGTTCTGGCGGTCTGGCGAATGGCGCCGTCTGCGCCCATGTGTTAGAGCGCTTCCGCCGCGAGGGCCAAAGCCTTGCGGCGGAAACGTCGTTTAGAGCATCGTCGCTCGTGAATAAGACGGGCGCCGCCCGGAGGGCCTGATGGCTTCGGCCGCCGAACAACTCGCAGCCAATATCAACTGGTCGGCCTTCGCGAAGGCCAGTGAACTCAAGAAGCGCATCTGGTTCACCCTGGGCGCGCTCGTGGTCTATCGCCTCGGGACCTATATCCCGCTGCCCGGCATCGATTCGGACGCGTTTCAGACGGCGTTCCTCGGCCAGAGGCAGGGCGTGCTCGACATGTTCAACATGTTTTCGGGCGGCGCCGTTCAGCGCATGGCGGTGTTCGCGCTGAACATCATGCCATACATCTCGGCCTCGATTATCATTCAGCTGCTCAGCTCCGTCTTGCCGTCGCTTGAGTCGATCAAGAAAGAGGGCGAGGCGGGTCGAAAGGTCCTCAATCAATATACCCGCTACCTCACCGTCATTCTGGCGATGTTTCAGGCCTATGGCATCGCCATCGGGCTCGAGGGCAGGGCGGGGGTCGTGAGCGATCCGGGCTTGCTCTTCCGCATCTCGACGATCGTGACGCTGACCGGCGGCACGATGTTCCTCGTCTGGCTCGGCGAGCAGATCACGTCGCGCGGCGTCGGCAACGGCTCCTCGCTCATCATCTTCGCCGGCATCGTCGCGCGTCTTCCCTCCGCGACAGCGCAATTGTTCGAGATGGGGCGGCAGGGTTCGATCTCGACCGGCCTTGTGCTCGCTGTCGTCGTGATGGCGCTCGCTGTCGTCGCCTTCATCGTCTTCATGGAGCGCGCGCAGCGGCGTGTGCCGATCACCTACCCGAGGCGTCAGGTCGGCAACAAGATGTATGAAGGGCAAAGTTCGTTCCTACCGCTGAAACTCAACACCGTCTGGCGTCATCCCGCCGATCTTTGCATCGTCCTTGTTGCTGCTTCCGGCGACGGTCGCGAATTTCGCGCAAGGCTCGTCGAGTTCCGGCTGGCTCAACACGGTCTCGACGCTGCTCGGGCATGGGAGCCCGCTCTATCTGATCTTGTATGTCGTCCTGATCGTGTTCTTCGCGTTTTTCTACACGGCCACCGTCTTCAATCCGGCTGATACGGCCGACAATCTGAAGAAGCATGGCGGCTTCGTTCCCGGCGTGCGCCCCGGCGAGAGAACCGCGCAGTACATCGACTACATCCTCACGCGTATCACCGTACTGGGCGCGGCCTATCTGTCGATCATCTGCCTATTGCCCGAATGGCTAATTTCCTATGCCGCGCTGCCGTTCTATTTCGGGGGGACTTCGCTTCTGATCGTCGTCAACGTGACGATGGACACGGTGGCGCAGATCCACGGACACTTGCAGGCGCATCAGTACGAAGGGCTGATCCGCCGCGCGAGGCTCAAGGGGCGGAAGCGATGAGGTTGATACTGCTCGGGCCGCCGGGCGCCGGAAAGGGCACGCAGGCGACGCGGCTCGTCAAGAAATATGGAATTCCGCAACTGTCGACCGGCGATATGCTGCGCGCGGCCGTTGCGGCGGGCACGCCTGTCGGCCTCAAGGCGAAAGCGGTGATGGAGTCGGGCGCGCTCGTTTCGGACGAGATTGTGGTTGGCATCATCGCCGACCGCATCGGCGAGCCCGACGCTCACAACGGCTTTATCCTTGACGGGTTTCCGCGCACGGTGGCGCAAGCCGAAGCATTGGAGCGCATGCTCGCGGAGAAGGGCATGAATCTCGAACGCCGCGATCGAACTCACGGTCGACGCCGACAAGCTCGTCCATCGCATCGTGAACCGCGCCGCCGAGGCGAAGGCCGCCGGCCAACCGGTGCGGAAGGACGACGACCCCGAAGTGTTCAAGTCGCGTCTCGCGGCCTACGCGCGCGACACCGCCGCGGTGACGCCATTCTATCGCGAGCGCGGCCTTTTGCATGAAGTCAATGGCATGGCCCCGATCGACGAGGTTTCGGGAGGCATCGACGCCGTGCTCGCCGCAGTCGTTCCGGCGTGACTGAGCCAATGCGCGAGGCCGAGGCGCTCATCGAGCGCCGGGGCCATGCGGGCGTCATCACCCTTAATCGGCCCAAGGCTCTCAATGCGCTGACGCTGACGATGGTCCGCCTCATGGCGTCGGCGCTCGACGCCTGGGAGGATGACGACCTGGTGACACGCATCGTCCTGCGCGGCGCCGGCGAGAAGGCCTTCTGCGCGGGCGGCGACATCCGGCTCCTCTATGAAATGGGCAAGGCGGGCGACCATGCCGGCCAGCTGGCTTTCTGGGGCGAAGAATATCAGCTCAACGCCCGCATCCGCGCCTATCGGAAGCCCATCGTTGCCCTGATCGATGGGATCGACATGGGCGGGGGCGTCGGGGTCTCGATCAACGCCTCGCATCGGGTCGCAGGCGATCGCTTCGTCTTCGCGATGCCGGAGGTTGGCATCGGATTCTTTCCTGACGTCGGGGCGACCTATTTCCTGCCGCGACTTCCCCACCGGATGGGATGGTATTTTGCGCTGACGGGCCTCCGCGCCAAGGCGGCTGACGCCGTGGCGATGGATCTTGCCCAGACCTATGTTCCGAGCGCCGCTTTCGCCGGTCTGGCGGAGGCGCTCGAACAGGACGCGCCGGTTGACGAGACGCTGCGCCGTTTCGCAGCGACCCCGCCGTCGTCGCCGCTCGCGCGGGAAGCGGACGCCATCGAGGCGGCGTTTCGCGGCGACAGTCGCGACGCGATTCTCGCCGCGCTGGAGGAGGCCGAGGGCAAAGGGCTCGCCTTCGCGCAGCCAGCGCTGGCGGCGATGCGCGAAAAATCTCCGACGAGTCAGGCGATCGCGCTTAAGCAGGTCGCGATCGGCGCCGGCCTTGATTTTGCCCAAGCCATGCGGACGGAATACCGCATCGTGTCGCGAGTTGCTCGCGGACATGATTTCTACGAGGGCGTGCGCGCCGTGATCATCGACAAGGACAACCAGCCGCGTTGGGCTCCCGCGCCCGCGCCGGAGGATGTCGACGCCTACTTTGCGCCGCTCGGCGCGGATGAACTCCCAATTCCGGGTCAGGCGTGACCCGATACACGATGCGCCAGACGCGCGACGGCGCGGTTGAACTCATCGACGTCTCGCCTCCCAATCCCGAGGCCGGTTTCGCGGCCGTTCTCGCCAACGTCAAATGGCGGACCGTCGTCGTCTGGTATATGCGCACGCTCGCCTGGGTCTGGCTCGGCAAGGGACTTTTCAACTGGGCGATCATCCTGGGCGCTTTTCCGGGCGCCAGGGACTTTGCGACAATGGCGCTGCCGCTGCAGGCTTCGCTCGTGGCCTTTGCCTGCCTCAATCTGCTGGCGGCGGTGGGCTTGTGGCTCGCCGCGCCCTGGGGCGGAGCCATCTGGCTGCTCTGCGCGGTCGTTGAGTCGGCCTCGCCCTTTTTGAGCCCGCGCGCGGCCTCCATCGGCTATTTCGGGGCTTTGCTCAATATCGCGCTTATCCTCGGCTATTTTCTATTGAGCTGGCGCGCGGTGCGTGAGCGCGGCTGAGCGCGTTTTGTCAGCGTAAATAAAGTCTAAGATTTAATCCAAATTCACCAAGGCCTGAAAACCTTCGATTCATCCTGATTCTTAGGCTCCCCTTCACGCGCTTCCCTTACAGTCCGAACTATCAACACGCCGAACAACACTCGGCCAGGATGAGACGAACGGACGGGTATGCTTATGCTCAACGCAGTCAGAATTCAGGAAGTCGCAGTTCGGGCCGAGCCTGAGCTTTCGGTTGCAGGCGCTTACTTGGAGACGCTGACGATGGTCGAGCGCCTTCATCGCCGCCTTCTGGATGTCATCAAAGATGAGTTCGATCGCCGCGGCCGCTCGGATGTGAACGCGGTGCAGGCGCTGCTCCTTTACAACATTGGCGACAAAGAGCTGACGGCCGGCGAACTGCGCACCAAGGGCTATTATCTCGGCTCCAACGTCTCCTACAATGTGAAGAAGCTCGTCGAGATGGGCTTCCTCCACCACGCACGCTCCCGCATCGACCGCCGGTCGGTGCGCATCAGCCTGACCGAGAAGGGCAAGGAGGTCCACCGGATCGTTGCGGGCCTCTACGACAAGCACTCCCGCACCGTGGAGCAGATCGGCGGCCTGCCCAAGGAGGACCTTGCTCGCGTCAATGTCTCGCTGCAGAGGCTCGAGCGTTACTGGACCGACCAGATCAAATATCGTCTCTGAAACCTTCCGTTCACCAAAAGTAGCGCATATAGACGGGGCGTCCTTCCGGGGCGTCCCGTTTGTGTGTTCGCAAGCGGCGAGGTCATAAAAACGCCCGACTGAAACCTAATGTTGGGTTTGGCAAAAGCACAAAATGCGTTCGGGTGAGGCGGGCATTGCGCGCGCCGACCGGACCCGGGGCGGCGACCTTTGTAGGGCGCAGCGCGGCGCCTTGAGGAGTTCGAGAGTCCATGCGTGATGTGATCGTCCAACGGCCTTCCCGCCGTTCTCTATTCGGCGCGGCCGGCCTTGCGGCGCTGGCTCTGTCTCTGGCGCCGTTGGCGGCGCACGCCCAGACCGCGAACGATCAGGCGGAGTGGCCGCAAAGCTACGAGACCGCGCCGGAGCTTGCGGTCCAGCGCGAGTCGACGCCGGTCCTGTCGCCCGAGACGGTGACGGCGACCGAGCAGGCGATCCAGAAATATCAGGACATCGTCGCCAAGGGCGGCTGGAACACGGTGCCGGGCGGGCCGGAGCTGCGCGTGGGCTCCAAGGGCCCTGCAGTTGAGGCTTTGCGCTCGAGACTTGTCGCCTCGGGAGATCTCGACCCGATCGCGGGGCAGGGCGCCGGTATACGACTCGTTCGTCGAAGCGGGGGTCAAGCGGTTCCAGGCGCGCAACGGCCTTAACCGCTCCGGCGCGGTCGATCGCGACACGCTGACCGCCCTGAACATGTCGGCTCAGGCGCGGCTGCAGCAACTCCAGACGAACCTCGTTCGCCTGCGTTCCTATTCCGGCGATCTCGGCCCGCGATTCGTGATCGTCAATTTGCCGGCTGCCTCCGTCGAGACGGTCGAGAACGGCATGGTCTATTCGCATCATCGCGCCGGCGTCGGCAGGATCGATCGGCAATCGCCGATCATGCAGACGCGGGCGACCGAGATCAATTTCAACCCGTTCTGGCACGTGCCGCCTTCGTTGATCAAAAAGGATCTGATCCCGAAGATGAAGGCCAATCCGGAGTATCTCGCGGAAGAGAAGATCCACATCCTCGACAAAGACGGCCAGGAAGTGTCTCCGACGTCGATCAACTGGAACACCGACGAGGCGACGCACTTCACCTACCGGCAGGATACGGGCGCGGACATCAACTCGCTCGGCTTCGTGCGGATCAACATTCCGAACCCTTACGGCGTCTATATGCACGACACGCCGGAAAAGGGCGTCTTCGGCGACGACTTCCGCTATGTCTCGTCGGGTTGCGTCCGCGTCCAGGACGTGCGCGACTACGTCGCTTGGCTCTTGAAGGATAACCCCGGCTGGAACCGCGATCAGATCGACCAGGTGATCCGCAGCGGCCAGCGGGTCGACGTCAAGCTCACTCAGCCTGTGCCGGTCTACTGGGTCTATATTACGGCTTGGGCGACGCCCGATGGTCTCGTGCAGTTCCGCCCCGACATCTACCAGCGCGACGGCTCCGGCCCGGGTCCGCTTGCTTCGGCGGTTCCCGATCGTCCGCTCGCGCTGCCGCAAGAGTAGTCGCGCGCAATCTCTCCGCGCTTGAAAGAAGGGCCCGGCGTTGCAGAAGCGCCGGGCCCTTTGCTTTTCAACGGGACGGTCTTGGGGCCGCTGCTGATCCGGACTGGCCGCGTCGCTCCGCCTCGCAATTCCCGCGTGCGCAGTTATCGCGCCGCCTGATCCGCGATCCTGCCCAGGCTTTCCTCGCGGCCAAGCACAGCCAGCACGTCGAATATCCCCGGCGAAGTCGAGCGGCCGGTGAGCGCCGCGCGCAGCGGCTGGGCGACCGTGCCGAGCTTGGCGCCTGTTTCCTCCGCGTAAGCGCGCACGATCGCTTCGGTCGCGTCGCCGTCCATTCGGCCGCCGCCTCAAGCCTCGGCGCCATTGCGGCGAGATGCGCACGCCCGCCCTTTACGAGAATTTCAGCCGCCTTCTCGTCCATCTTCAGCGGACGTTCCGCAAACAGGAAACCGGCGCCGTCGAGGAGTTCCACGAGCGTCTTCGCACGCTCCTTCAAACCCGGAATGGCGGCGCGCAACTGCGCTCGCTTTTTGGCGTCGAGCTGCGCGTGAATCGCGGGTCCGTCAGGGAGGTAGGGCAAGGTGTCGACCAGCGCCTCGAAGAGCTCATCGTCGCTCATCGCCCGCATGAAATGGCCATTCATGTTTTCGAGCTTCGCGTAATCGAAGCGCGAGGCGGAGCGGCCGACGGCGGCCAGATCGAAGGCGGCGATGACCTCGTCGGTCGTGAAGAACTCCTTGTCGCCCTGGCTCCAGCCAAGCCGCACGAGGTAGTTGCGCAAGGCGGCGGGCAGATAGCCCATGGCGCGGTAGGCGTCGACGCCGAGCGCCCCATGGCGCTTGGAAAGCTTAGCGCCGTCCGGCCCATGGATCAGCGGGATATGCGCCCAGATCGGGGTCTTCCACCCGAGCGCCTGATAGATCTGCGTCTGCCGGGCCGCGTTGGTCAGATGATCGTCGCCCCGGATGACGTGGGTGACGCCCATGTCATGATCGTCCACCACGACCGCGAGCATGTAGGTTGGCGTGCCGTCGGAGCGCAGAAGCACAAGGTCGTCGAGGTCCTTGTTGGCGAAGACGACCTTTCCCTGCACCTTGTCGTCGATGATCGTGTCGCCGGTCTGTTGCGCGCGGAGCCGGATCACCGGTTTCACGCCGGCAGGCGCCTCGGAAGGGTCGCGGTCGCGCCAGCGGCCGTCGTAGCGCATGGGCTTGCCCTCGAGCCGCGCCTTCTGGCGCATCTCCTCAAGCTCCTCCTGGCTTGCGTAGCAGCGATAGGCGCCGCCGCTCGCCAGCAGCTGCTCGGCCGCCTCGCGATGACGCTCCACCCGAGCGAACTGGCTTATCGCCTCGCCGTCCCAGTCGAGGCCGAGCCATTTCAGGCCGTCGAGGATGGCGTCCACCGCCGCGTCGGTCGAGCGCTCGCGGTCGGTGTCCTCGATGCGCAACAGGAACGTCCCGCCGAAATGCTTGGCGTAGAGCCAATTGAAAAGCGCCGTTCGCGCGCCTCCGATATGGAGGAACCCGGTCGGGGAGGGCGCGAAACGGGTGACGATGTCGGACATGGGCGTTCGGAACGGACCTTGCGAGGCGGGAGAATAAGGAGCGGCAGCGTCTATCAGACGCAACGCGCGAGGGATAGCGCCGCATTCCCTTCCGGAGGCGGCTCGGGATAGGGTTGAAGGCAACCATAATTTGAGGCGGCGCCGATGGACTTCGTGTTCATGTTGACCCGCAACGACGCGACAGTCGCCGATGCGCTCGCGCTGGTCGAAGCCGTCCGGCCGCTGCGGCTCAGCCACATCGGCTTCAAGGATATGGGCGCCGCGCCCGATACGCTGCGCGTCCTCACGCGGGCGATCCGCGAAGCAGGCGCGGAGGTGTGGATGGAAGTCGTGGCCGTCGACCGGGCGGATCAGATTCACGCTTTCGCGCTCGCGCGGGATCTCGGGGTGGACTGGCTGATGGGCGGCGCCTGCCCGGAGGAGGCGCTGCGCATCCTGGCCGGCTCGGCCACGCGCCATTTGCCCTTCGCGGGCAGGCCCGCTGGCCATCCGACAGCGCTCGGCGGGGCCGCTCCTGAAGTCGAGGCGCAGTGCCAGAAATTTGCGGCCATGGGCTGCGCGGGCGTCGACATTCTCGCCTACCGCGCGACCGAGGCCGAGCCGCTCGATCTGGTCGGCGCCTGCCGGCGCGGCTTGCCGGAGGCGGCAAAGGTCGTGGTGGCGGGCTCGATCGATTGCCGGGAGCGGATCGCGGCGATTTGCGCCGCCGGAGCCGACGCTTTCACGGTGGGGACCGCGGTCCTCGATGGACGGTATTCGCCCGGAGCAGGGCCGCTCGAGGCCCAGCTTGCCGCAGTGGTGCGAGATTGCGAGGAAGTCCGGCCGCCATGAGGCGGCCGGACTTTGTCCCCGGCCCTGTAATTAAGCGGCGCGACCAGCGGGGCGGCGCCCAGCCTCGGAGGCGCCGAACGCCGGCGTCGGAACCATCGCGTAGGCGCCGTCGCCGATCAGCGCGACAGACAGGAGCGCGACGATCCAGAAGGCGGGATATTCCCATCCGCCGTTCGGGTTGTTGAAGAAGAAGCCCGCGTGGAGATGGACGGTAAAGATCGCGCCGAAGAGTGAGATCGTGCCGAGAAGAGCCGCGAGTTGCGCCCATACGCCCAGCACGAGCGCGAAGGCGACCACAAGCTCAAGCGCGATGGTGAAATAGGCGAGCGCCGGGGGAAGACCGAGCGAGCCAAAGAACTGCGCCGTCCCGGCGGGCGTGAAGACGAAAATCTTCAAGCCGACATGGGCAAGGAAGAGGAGGCCAAGCACGAGGCGAAGAAGGAAGACGCCGTATGGGGCTGTGCGATTGTCGATCATGGAGAAGCTCCGGTCGAAATTGAACTGGCCGCGATAAGGGACCGTTTCGAGCCGGAGATAAATTGGGCGGCGAGAGAATGATTATCGCCGGATTGGAAGTAATCCCGCGGAGTTGAACGGAAAAGCCCTCACCATCCTTGATCCCATGGCGGCTCGCCTTTGAACTTCGCGGCGAGAAAATCGACCAGGACCCGCACCTTCAGCGCGAGATGGCGCGCGGGCGGATAGAGGATGTACAGGCCGCCGAGCCGGCTTTTCCTCGAAGGGGCGGAGCACGGCTTTCAGGGCGCCGGCGCGGATGCGCGGACCCGCGACGAAGGTCGGCGTCCTGGCGATCCCCAGCCCCGCCTCGGCCGCCGCGACGCAGGCCTCGCCGTTGGAAAAGCGCAGGCGGCCTGTCACCGGAATCCGGATGGGCGCCTCGCCGTCAGGCCCCCGAAAGCGCCAGACGAGGGGATCGGGAAAGTTCGTGTCGATGACGCATTCGTGCGCGGCGAGATCGGCGGGGATGACCGGCTCGCCCTTGCGCTTGATGTAGTCGGGCGAGGCGGCGACGACGATGCGCGTGTCGCAAAGCTTTCGGGCGATCAGGCTCGCATCCGCGGGCGCGCCGATGCGCACGGCTGCGTCGAATCCCTCGTCGATCAGATTGACGATGCGGTCTGAAAGGCTGACGTCGAGCACGATCTGAGGATAGGCGCGGGCGAAGTCCACGAGCGCGGTATGCAGCTGTGAGGTCCCGAAAGTTTGCGGCGCGGTCAGGACGAGGCGTCCGCGCGCCTCGCCCGAGGCTGTTCGCACCGACATGTCGAGCGCGTCGAATTCCTCGATCAGGGTTTTGATCCGATCATAATAGGCTTGGCCGACCTCGGTCGGGGAAAGCGCCCGCGTCGTGCGGTTGAGGAGCTGGACTCCAAGCTCCGCCTCCAGCTTGCCGACAAGCTTCGAGGCCTGCCCGGGCGAAGTCCCGATCCGCTCGGCCGCCCGGGAAAAGCCGCCCGTCTCCATGACGGCGATGAACATCCTGTCGCATTCCAGCCGGTCCATGAATGGCAGTCTCGCGAAGGGCGGGCGGGGGCGCAATCGCTGGGTATTCAAAATATCGCGGAAATTGCTTCTGTTTCTCAGACTGTCGGGTTAAGCTGCAAAGAACGGTCGCTTCTAAAAAATCAGTCGCTTCTTATGTGGAATTCGTCTGATTTCTCGCGTGTGTCATCGCGAGCCCCGAAGGGGCGTGGCGATCCAGAACCGGCCGGCCGCGGCTGGAATGCTGGATCGCTACGTCGCTCCGCTCCTCGCGAAGACGTCGCCACAACCGCTCAAAACTTGCAGTCGATTCTCCGAATCGACGCGCAAGCATCTGAATATATTATAGTTTACCAGAAAATCGCCCGCCGGCCAAAGCAGCCCTTCCGGCTTTCCAGGCGCCATTTTGACGCTAAAACGACCCGCAAGTCATTGAAAACACGAGATTCGAAACGCTAAAGGCCCCGGTTCCGCTGGCTAGTCGTCATCCGCTTCCCGCCTCGTCCAGCGTGCGTTTGATCGCCGCCATTCCGGCGTCGATCATTCCGGCCAGTTGTGGCGCAAGCGCATCGGGCAGGAAGTCGGCGACCCAGACGATGTCGGACCCGCGGTCGGGCGCCGGGGCGACCGTGAGCGAGGCGTTGTAATGCGAGCGTTCGGCCGCCCTCCGCAGTCCAGACGAGCCGGCGCGCGTCATCGTCGATCGTGACGATCGGCTCGCGCACGACCATGCCATTGGCGAAGGTCACGATGCGCGCGCCCGGTTCGAGCCGGACGTCGGTCACGAAGCCGCGGGCGAGCCGCGTATGTATCGCGCCGACGTCCCGGATCGCCTCCCACGCCGCCTCGGGAGAAGCGGAGACCCGGCATTCCCGACGGATCGTCGCCATGTCTCAATCCCCGAGGCAGAGGGCTTCGAGCCTGTACCCGTCGGGATCGACGACGAAAGCGGCATAATAGTTCGGCGCGTAGTCGGCCCGAACGCCCGGCTTGCCATTGTCCTTGCCGCCGGACTTGACCGCCGCCGCGTGAAACTCATCGACGCTCTTTCGGGTCGGCGCCGTGAAACAAATATGCAGTCCCGACTTCGGGTCGGCGGGAATGGGCGCGTCTGTTTGACCAAGCCAGAGGCTGACGCCCTCCTTGCCGTATCCACCGAGTCCGCACCTTCGCTGAGGCAGGAATAGCCGAGGGGCTGAAGCGCGGCGTCGTAGAAGGCCCGGGACCGGGCCATGTCGCGGACGCCGAGTGAAATATGATCGAACATGGAAAGTCTCTCCGGGGTTGTCGGGAGAGATAGTATGGCTCGGCGCTCGTGACCGGCTTGGGGAAAATTGCTATGCCAGCCCTCATGAAGGGATCGCCTTCCGGATCGCCCCAGGCCCGCGCGAGCAAAACGACCGGCGCGCCGTCGGTCAGGCCGATCGCCAGCGGCGACGGCTGGAGCGTGTCCGAGTTTCTTTGCTCCGCGGGGCCCCTGGACCGGCCGTTCGAGGAGCGGCACGACGGCTATAGCATCGCCGCCGTGATGGAAGGCTGCTTCACCTATCGAACGGGGAGGCAGGCAAGCCTCCTCTATCCCGGCGCCCTCCTGCTCGGGAACAGCCGTTCACGCTTCGCCTGCGGACACGATCACAGCATCGGCGATCGCTGCATCTCCTTCAATTTTCGCGAGGATGTGTTCGACGAGATTGCGTCGGCCTCGCGGGCGAAAGGTTTTCGCCGGCCGATGCTGCCAGCGTCCCATGGGCTCACTCCGCTTTTTTGCGCCATCGAGGACCTGCGCCGCGGCGCGCCTTCTCGGCGGGCTGAGGAACTCGCCGTCGAAGTCGCGGAAGCCGCGCTGGGCGCCCTCGACGGCGCCGCTCCCCGCCTTCCCCGGCTGACTGGGAAATCCGGCGGGTCATCGAGGCGGTGCGCCGGATCGAGGAGGATCCTGATGAAGCCACGGACCTTTCCGGGCTTGCGCGCGTCGCGGGATTGAGCCGGCACCACTTCCTGCGCGTCTTCCGCCGCGCGGTCGGCATGACGCCACACCAATATCTCCTGAGGACGCGTATGGCGCGGGCCGCACGGGGGCTGGCGGAGTCCAAGGAGCCCGTCCTTGCGATTGCGCTTGCGAGCGGCTTTGGGGATCTCTCGACCTTCAACGCGCGTTTTCGAAAGACTTTCGGCCTGACGCCGACGCAATATCGCGCGGCCTGTTCGTGACTCAGAAGTTTTCGCCGAAACCGGGACAAGACGAGATGAAGAGCGCCAACGACATCGTCCGCGACCTCGAAGCCTGGCTTACGAGCGCGGATCCCCACACGCGCGAGGCGGAAGTCGCGCTCATCCGCCGTGCGATCGACGAAATCAACGAACTGCGGGAGAAGCTTGGGGAACGTTCGACCAAAGACGCAATCGACACGGACGCGCTCAACGCCAGCAACGACGAATAGCCGCTTTGGGGCGACGGCTGGGCTACGATTGGGCGCGCAGCGACTTGAGGGATGTGAAATGGCCCGTGCCGTCGAAATGGCACTTGAAAGCCTTTCCGCCCTGCGCCCCGAGATCTGCGACGCCCTGAATGAAGTAGCCTTGCGGGCTCGCAATGAGGACGCCGGTCCTGATTGAATTGGGCTTTGCGGCGAACTGCGATGAGACTTGTCGCAGGCAATAACCCGGCATGTTTCCGGGCGTGATGACGGGGCTTTGCGAGGCTGTCGCCTGAGCAGCGGCTGTCGCAAGCGGAGAGGTCGATTGGTTGCAGCCCGAGAGAAGTGGGACGAGTGCGAAGATCCAATAGGAATGCTTCAACTTCGGCTCCTCCCCGCAGGCGGATGACGCCGATTGTGCCGGGCCGTTCGATTGGCCGCAACTGGCCCGCGCCTAACGAGGGGCTGTTTTCTATTTGTAGCCTCGGCATGCGTTTTTCCTCCACGTTCTCGGCTGGTCCCGCTATCCTGTCGCGCGTGGGCCACGGGGGGAATCGCGGCGGATGAGCTTCATCAGGGTCAATGGAGCGGTCGCGCATTACCGGGACGAGGGGCCGACGTCGGGTCTGCCGCTCGTGTTCATCAATGCGCTCGGCTCCGACTTCCGGATCTGGGACGAGGTCGCGACCATTCTCTCGCCGGAGTTTCGCGTCCTTCGCTACGATATGCGTGGCCATGGCTTGTCTGAGTCGTGTCCCGATCACTACGATGTCGCCGATTTTGCCCGCGATCTTGGGGCGCTGATGGATGCGCTTGCGATTTCGCGGGCGACAGTCGTCGGTCTTTCGATGGGGGGCCTCATCGCTCAGGAGCTCTATCGCCAGCGCCCGGAACTCTTTGCCGCGCTGGCGCTGGCCGGGACGGCAGCCAAGATCGGGACGCAGGAGAGCTGGGACGCCCGGATGGCGACGATCGAGGCCGGCGGGATCGAATCGATAGCCGACTCGGTTCTTGAACGGTGGTTCACGGCCGACTTTCGCGCGAACCGGCAGGCCGACCTCATGGGGTGGCGCGCCATGCTGACGCGGACTCCGAAGCAGGCGTATCTCGCCGCCTGCGGAGCGATCAAGCGCGCGGATCTCACGCCCTATGCCGGGAAGATTGGCGTCCCGACCCTGTGTCTGGTCGGAGAGGAGGATGGGTCCACCCCCGTCGATCTCGTGCGGGGAACCGCCTCGCTCATTCCCGGCGCTCACTTTCAAATCATCTCAGGCGCAGCCCACATCGCGGGTCTGGAGAAGCCTGCAACCGTAGCGCGGCTCGTGGCCGCCCATGCGACCTTGAGCTCGCCAGGCTGAAGAGGGCGACGAACGTGGAACGAAAGACGGCGAAAATCGTCCTTTCCGGACGAAGGTCGAGAGAGTAAGACACCGCCCGTTTTGGAAGGGGCGGCGAACTGCTGGCTCCGAGGTCCTGTTGCATGTCCGAGCAAGTCTCGAAGGAAGCCGCGCCTCCTTCGGCTTACCCGACTGAAGCCTCATCCGCTTCTCACTCGGCGGGAAGGTTCTGGATCCTTTCTCTTGGCTCAATCGGCGTCGTCTTCGGCGACATCGGGACGAGCCCGCTATACGCGCTCCAGACGGCGCTGAATCCTCTTCGCGAGACGGGCCTGTACGCACACCAAATCATCGGCGTTGTTTCCCTGATCATCTGGGCGCTTCTGATCATCGTGACCGGCAAGTACGTCCTCTTCCTGATGCAGGCGGACAACAAGGGCGAGGGAGGCATTCTGTCCCTGATGGCGCTCGCCCAACGTGCGCTGGGAAAGCGGACGATTATCGCTTTCATGATCGGGGTCGCGGGGTCCGCGCTCTTCTCGGGCGATGCGATCATAACGCCGGCGATTTCCGTTCTCTCCGCACTGGAGGGACTTAAGCAGGCGGATGCGGATCTCGCCCCTTACGTGCTCCCGGCCACGGTGGTCATTCTCGTAGCCCTGTTTACGGCGCAGAGCCGAGGCACTGCCGGAGTCGCCGCATTCTTCGGCCCGATCATGCTCCTGTTTTTTACGATCAACGCCGGACTGGGTCTGATCCATATCGCCAAAGCATGGCAGATCCTCTACGCGCTGAGCCCGCTTCCCGGCCTGGGATTCGTACGGGAGCATGGAACGACTGGTTTTGTCGTGCTTGGCAGCGTCTTTCTGGCCGTGACGGGCGCCGAGGCGCTTTACGCCGACATGGGCCACTTCGGCCGAAGGCCCATTCAGGCAGCTTGGTTGTTTTTCGTCCTGCCGGCGCTCGTCTGCAATTACCTCGGCCAGGGCGCCCTCATCCTGGGCAACCCGGCGGCTGCTGAGAATCCGTTTTATCGGCATGGCTCCCTCATGGGGCCTGATCCCGCTGATTATCCTTTCGACTGCGGCGACGGTGATCGCGAGCCAGGCCGTGATCACAGGCGCCTATTCGCTCGCCAGCCAGGCGATTCAGCTTGGCCTCCTGCCCCGTCTGGAGATTATCCACACCTCGTCGACGCAGGAGGGGCAGATCTTCATTCCCCGCGTCAACCGCATCCTGCTGCTCGGCGTGCTTGCGCTGGTGCTGCTGTTCCGGTCCTCCGATGCGCTCGCCAACGCGTATGGCATCGCGGTGGCAGGGACGATGGTGGCGACAACCTCGCTGGCCTTCTTCGTCGTCTGGAAGCTGTGGCACTGGCCGCTGTGGGGCGCCCTCGCCATCGTCTGCGGCTTTTTGTCGATCGACATCGGCTTCTTCATCGCCAATCTCTATAAGGTGCTGGATGGCGGATGGGTGCCGCTGATGCTCGGCGGCTCGATGTTCGTCCTGATGTGGACGTGGTCCCGCGGCAGCGCGATCCTCACCGCCAAGACCCATCGCGATTCGATCCCGATGGCCGATCTCATCAAGATGCTGGCGAAGTCGAAACCGGTGCGGGTCCCGGGAACAGCAGTTTTCCTCACCAACGACCCGACGTCGGCGCCCTCCTCGCTCATGCATAACCTCAAACACAACAAAGTGCTGCACGAGCGGGTGATGCTGCTCAACGTCCGCACCGAGACGACCCCGCGCGTCCCCCCCGCCAACCGATTCGAGATCGAGCCGATTTCGGCGGACTTCACGTTGGTCACGCTGCATTTCGGATATATGGAGCAGCCGCATATTCCACGGGCGCTCGCGGCGATGCGCAAGGCTGGACTGAAGTTCGACATCATGACGACATCGTTCTTCCTCGGTCGGCGCACCCTTAAGGCGGCGGCGAATTCCGGCATGCCGCCGTGGCAGGACAAGCTCTTCATCGCCATGTCCAAGCAAGCCGCAAGCGCACCGGACTTCTTCAATCTGCCCTCGGATCGCGTCGTCGAGCTCGGCGCCCAGATGAAGGTCTGAGGGGCCATCTCGTCTTGGCGATCAAGACTTTTGTCATCAATCTCGACCGGCATGCCGACCGGCTCGCGCATATGCGCGAGAGCTTGGCGATATCGCCTTTGAACGCGTGAAGGCGGTCGATGGCTCGGGAATTCCGGCAAGGAGCGGAAGGCCTCTCGCGCTTCGAGATTGCATGTCTGGCAAGTCACCAAAAGATTTGGCGCGACATGCTCGAAGGCGCCGACGCGGCGATCTGCGTGCTTGAGGACGACTTGCATCTGTCGCCGGGCTTTGGCGAACTTCTGCGCGATCCGGGCTGGATTCCGCCGGATGCGCATTCGGTGAAACTCGACACGTACCTTCAGAAGGTAATGCTGGGCGAGCCTCGCGGCGCGCCGGCCGGTCTCGCCATGGCGCGTCTCTACTCGCGCCATCAGAGCAGCGCCGCGTACATTCTGACGCGGGAGGGCGCGAAGCGCTACCTGGACCTCAGCGCCCGGCCAACGTTTCCAGCTGACTATACGCTGTTTCCCAAAAACCCGCGGCGCTTCGGTCTCGTCATCTATCAGATCACGCCAGCTGTGGCGTTGCAGGATCACCTGCGCGCGGCCCAGGAAGGGCGCGGAACCTTCGAGACCGCCGTCGGATCCGACCGCAAGGCGCGCCCAAGCCTCGCCGTCCGGTTCAGGCGGGAGAGCGCGCGCCTTGTCGAGCAGATGTCCGATCTCCGCGAGGCCGCCTATCTGAAACGCGCTTTCGGCGCGCGATCGACCGTGGTCGACGTCGAGTGAAAGCCTATCCGCCGATATTAAAGCTCGCCATCGCCGCCATATTGACGATGTCCGAGTCCTTTGCGCCGAGCGATACGATCTGAACCGGCTTTTCCAGCCCGACGATCATCGGTCCGATGACCGTCGCTCCGCCAAGCTCCTGCAACCACGCGGGTCGAAATGGCGGCGGAATGGAGCGCGGGCATGACGAGGACATTCGCGGTGTCGCTGAGGCGGCAGAACGGATAGGCAGCCATCAGTTCCTTGTTGAGCGCGACGTCCGCGCCCATCTCGCCGTCATATTCAAAGTCGACCCGCCTTTCATCGAGCAGGCGCACCGCCTCCTGCACGCGCTGCGTCCGTTCGCCCGGCGGATGGCCGAAGTTCGAGAAGGCGAGCATCGCGACGCGCGGCTCATAGCCGAGACGGCGCGCGACGCCCGCCGCCTCGATGGCGATCTCCGCCAGATCCTCCGCAGTCGGCATTTCGGTGATCGCGGTGTCGGCGGCGACGATCGGCCGTCCGCGCGCGAGAATGATCGAGACGCCGACCACGCGATGGCCCGGCTTGTCGTCGATGACGCGCCGCACCTCTTCGAGCGCGATTGAGAAATTGCGCGTCACGCCGGTGACCATGGCGTCGGCGTCGCCCTGCGCGACCATGGCGGCGGCGAAATGATTGCGGTCCTGATTGATGAGGCGCTGGCAGTCGCGAAGCAGATAGCCTTTGCGCTGCAGGCGCTCGTAGAGGAACTGCGCGTAGACCGCGTTGCGATGCGAAAGCCGGGCGTTATGGATCTCGATCCCCTTGTCGGACAGGTCGAGGCCCAAAGTCTGCGCCGCCGCGCGGACGCGCTCCTCGCGCCCGACGAGGATGGCGGTGCCGAGGCCCTGGTTGACGAAGCTCTGCGCGGCGCGGATGACCTGCTCCTCCTCGCCTTCGGCGAAAACGACGCGCTTTGGCATCCGGCGCACGCGCTCGATGATGCGTTGCATGGCGCCGGCGATGGGATCGCGGCGAGCCGAAAGCTGCGCCTTGTAAGCGTCGAGATCGACGATCGGCCGGCGCGCGACTCCCGATTCCATCGCCGCCTTGGCGACCGCGATCGGCATGACATGGATCAGGCGCGGATCGAAGGGGACCGGAATGATGTAGTCTCGCCCGAAGCGAGGACGCGCGCCGCGATAGGCGACGGCGACTTCGTCGGGCACATCCTCGCGCGCAAGCTCGGCGAGCGCGTGGGTCGCCGCGACCTTCATCTCCATGTTGATCGTCTTGGCGCGCACGTCGAGCGCGCCGCGAAAAATGTAGGGGAAGCCAAGGACGTTGTTGACCTGGTTCGGATAGTCGGAGCGGCCGGTGGCGATGATGACGTCGTCGCGCAGCCTTCTGCGCGTCCTCCGGCGTGATCTCGGGATCGGGATTGGCCATGGCGAAGATGATCGGGTCCGGGCGCCATGGACCTCACCATCTCGGGCGTCAGCGCGCCCTTGGCGGAGAGGCCGAAGAAGATGTCGGCGCCCGCCATCGCGTCCTCCAGCGTGCGCAGCGGCGTGTCGACCGCATGGGCCGACTTCCACTGGTTCATGCCCTCGGCACGGCCGCGATAGACGACGCCCTTGGTATCGCAGAGGATGACGTTTCTCGGCTCGAAGCCGATCGCCTTGATGAGGTCGAGGCAGGCGATGCCCGCGGCGCCCGCGCCATTGCAGACGAGCCGCGTCGACTTGATATCCCGGCCGGTCAGATGGATGGCGTTGATCATGCCGGCCGCCGCGATGATCGCGGTGCCGTGCTGATCGTCGTGGAAGACCGGGATATCCATCAGTCTCCCGGAGCCTCTCCTCGATGATGAAGCACTCGGGCGCCTTGATGTCCTCGAGATTGATGCCGCCGAACGAGGGACCGAGATAGCGGACCGCGTTGATGAATTCGTCGGGGTCCTCGGTGTCCACCTCGAGGTCGATGGAGTCGACGTCGGCGAAGCGCTTGAAGAGCACCGCCTTGCCTTCCATCACCGGCTTCGAGGCGAGCGCGCCGAGGTTGCCGAGGCCCAGGATCGCGGTGCCATTCGAGATGACCGCGACCATGTTGCCGCGGGACGTGTAGTCATAGGCGGTCGAGGGGTCGGCCGCGATGGCCTTGACGGGCACGGCGACGCCCGGCGAATAGGCGAGCGACAGGTCGCGCTGGGTGGCCATCGGCTTGGTCGGGACGATCTCCAGCTTGCCCGGCCGGCCGCGCGAATGAAACTGCAGCGCCTCCTGATCGGTGATGGAGGGGCGCTTGCCCGGTCCCTCGGCTTTGTCGGCCATAGGCGTTTCCCAAACTCTTGTTTTTGACGGCAGTCGCGGCGCGCGCCGGATAGACCGCTCGTCTCCTCCCTCGCGCCAGAGACGGCGCCCCAGTAACGGGGCACCTTCATAGTGAGGCGGCTGACGCCTTGGCAACCCCGAGACCGAAACGAAGATTTCGAGCGTATTCCGGACCGGTCTGCCCGGACTCGGGGCAATGGGGTCGCCGGCGGTATGCGAAAGCGGCGGAGTTTAGCGTTCCGAATCGTGCGATTTCAGAGACTTAACCGGCAGTTTAGCGTCATTTTGCCGCCTGCTGGATATTCGGTTCCGCCAAAGATCGTTCAAAATCAATGCGTTAAGTCGCCACGAGGTTGCGCGCGCGCCGCTTAAGGCTCCTGTTCACGCGGTAACTTCTGGCGGCCCGCCTTGTCTTCGGCCGGGCCATCATTCGGACCTCCCGGCCGTTGTTCATGCACGAACGCTCCATCGTCATTGTCGAAGCGAAATCGCGAATTGGCAAGAAAATGTCGTCCGCGCCAATCGGTCTTCGTTCTTGCGGTCACATAAAGATATGTTTATATGGTTATGTATTCTCGATCGGGACCGTTGAATGACTCTGGACTTGGCCTTTGATGCGAACCGGCGCCAGCCGGATGCGCTGACCGCCCTCAAACAAGCCGCGGCGGAGCGGATCCTCGTTCTCGACGGCGCGATGGGCACGCAGATCCAGGGCCTGGGCTTTCAGGAGACGCATTTTCGCGGCGATCGATTCATGGCCTGCGACTGCCAGCTTCAGGGCAACAACGACCTTCTCATCCTGACGCAGCCCGACGCCATTGAAGCCATTCACTACGCCTATGCGATGGCCGGCGCCGACATCATCGAGACCAACACCTTTTCCTCCACCTCCATCGCTCAGGCCGACTATGGCAGGGAGGCCGAGGTCTATGAACTCAATCGCGACGGAGCGCGGCTCGCCAAGCGCGCATGTCTGCGCGCCGAGAAGGCCGACGGCAAGCGCCGCTTTGTCGCCGGCGCTTTGGGGCCGACGAACCGCACGGCCTCGCTGTCGCCCGACGTCAACAACCCCGGCTATCGCGCGACGACGTTCGATCAGTTGCGGGAGGCTTATGGCGAGCAGATTCGGGGTCTCATCGACGGCGGCGCCGATCTCATTCTCGTCGAGACGATTTTTGATACGCTGAACGCCAAGGCGGCGATCTTCGCCGCGGAGGAGATTTTTGCCGAGCGCGGCGTTCGCCTGCCGCTGATGATCTCGGGCACGATCACCGACCTGTCGGGCCGCACGCTTTCCGGGCAGACGCCAAAAGCCTTCTGGCATTCGATCCGCCACGCCAACCCGTTTTCCGTCGGGCTCAACTGCGCCCTCGGCGCCGCCGCTATGCGCGAGCATCTTGCGGAAATCTCCGAGGCCGCCGACACATTTGTCTGCGCCTATCCGAACGCCGGCCTGCCAAACGCTTTCGGACAGTACGACGAAAGCCCGGAATTCATGGCGGAGCAGCTGGGCGAGTTTGCGCGCGAGGGGCTGCTCAATATCGTCGGCGGCTGCTGCGGTTCGACGCCGGAGCATATCCGCGCCATCGCCGCAGCCGTGCGCCCGTTCCCGCCGCGCGCTGTGCCAAACGTCGCGCCGCTGATGCGGCTCTCGGGCCTCGAGCCCTTCACGCTCACCTCCGACATTCCCTTCGTGAATATCGGCGAGCGGGCCAATGTCACGGGCTCGGCGAAATTCCGCAAGCTGATCACGGCGGGCGACTTTGCGGGCGCGCTTGCGGTTGCGCGCGACCAGGTCGCGAACGGCGCGCAGATCATCGACGTCAATATGGACGAGGGCCTCATCGACTCCGAGGCGGCGATGGTGGAATTTCTGAACCTCGTCGCCTCCGAGCCCGACATCGCGCGCGTTCCGGTGATGGTGGATTCGTCCAAGTTCAAGATCATCGAGGCGGGGCTTAAATGTCTGCAGGGCAAGAGCCTCGTCAATTCGATCTCGATGAAGGAAGGCGAGGACGAATTTCTGCGTCAGGCGCGCCTCGTGCGGGCTTATGGCGCAGCCGTCGTCGTGATGGCCTTCGACGAGCAGGGGCAGGCGGACACGTTCGAGCGCAAAGTGTCGATTTGCGCGCGGGCCTACAAGCTGCTCACCGAGAAGGCGGGCTTTCCGCCGGAGGACATCGTCTTCGATCCGAATATTTTTGCGGTCGCGACCGGCATCGAGGAACACAACGGCTACGGCGTCGCCTTCATCGAGGCGGCGAAAAAGATCCGCGAGACGCTGCCGCACGCGCATATCTCGGGCGGGGTGTCGAACCTGTCGTTCTCGTTCCGCGGCAACGAGCCGGTGCGCGAGGCGATGCACGCGGTCTTCCTCTACCATGCCATTCATGCCGGCATGGACATGGGCATCGTCAACGCCGGCCAGCTCGCCGTCTACGACGAGATCGAACCGGGATTGCGCGAAGCCTGCGAGGATGTGGTGCTCAATCGCCGCGCGGACGGGACCGAGCGGCTGCTCCAGATCGCGGAACGCTATCGCGGCGCCGCCGGCAAGGAAGCGAAAGCGCAGGATCTCTCCTGGCGCGAGGAGCCGGTGGACAAGCGTATCGCCCATGCGCTCGTCAATGGAATTACCGACTATATCGAAACTGACACGGAGGAAGCGCGGCTCGCCGCCAAGCGTCCGCTCGACGTGATCGAGGGCCCGCTGATGGCGGGTATGAACATCGTCGGCGACCTGTTCGGCGCCGGAAAGATGTTTCTCCCGCAGGTGGTCAAGTCGGCGCGCGTCATGAAGCAGGCGGTGGCGAAGCTTTTGCCATACATGGAGCAAGAGAAGTCCGGCGGCGCGCCACAGAAGGCCGGCACCATCGTGCTCGCGACCGTCAAGGGCGACGTGCACGACATCGGCAAGAACATCGTCGGCGTGGTGCTCGCGTGCAACAATTACGAGATCATCGACCTTGGCGTGATGACGCCGGCCTCGAAGATCCTCTCCGTGGCGCGCGAGAAGAACGCGGACGCCATCGGCCTCTCGGGCCTCATCACGCCCTCGCTCGACGAGATGGTGCATGTCGCCTCGGAGATGGAGCGCGAGGGTTTCGACATTCCGCTGCTGATCGGCGGCGCGACGACAAGTCGGGTCCATACGGCGGTGAAAATCCATCCGCGCTATGCCCGTTCGCAGGCGGTGCATGTGAATGACGCGAGCCGCGCGGTCGGCGTGGTCGCCTCGCTTCTGTCGCGCGAGACGCGCGATGCGACGATCGCGGAAGTGCGCGCCGAATACCGCAGGGTCGCGGAAGCCCATGAGCGGAGCGAAGCGGAAAAAGTGCGCGTTCCGCTCGCGAAGGCCCGCGCCAACGCGCTCAAGATCGACTGGAACGGCTACCGCGCGCCGCGCCCGACGTTTCTCGGGACGCGGACGTTTGAGAGCTACGACCTCGCCGATCTTGTCCGCTATATCGACTGGACGCCCTTCTTCCAGACCTGGGAGATGAAGGGACGATATCCCGCGATCCTCGAAGATCCGAAGCAGGGCGAGGCGGCGCGTTCGCTGTTCGATGATGCGCTGAACGATGTTGAAAAAAGTCGTTGAAGAGAAGTGGTTCCGCCCAAAGGCGGTCGTGGGCTTTTGGCCGGCGGCGCGCGAGGGTGACGACGTCGCGCTTTTCAAGGACGATCAGCGCGACGAGCGCATCGCGACGCTGCACACGCTTCGCCAACAACTCGGCAAGCGCGACGGCAAGCCCAATGTCGCGCTGGCCGACTTCGTCGGCCCTGCGTCCGCGCAGGATTACGTCGGCGCCTTCGTGGTGACGGCGGGCGTCGAGGACGAGGCGATCGCCAAGCGCTTCGAGCACGCCAACGACGACTATTCCTCCATTCTCGTGAAGGCGCTCGGCGACCGGCTCGCGGAGGCTTTTGCCGAAGCGATGCATGCGCGCGTGCGACGCGAATTCTGGGCCTATGCGCCCAACGAGCCTTTTTCGCCGGAGGAACTGATCGCCGAGCCCTATCGCGGCATCCGCCCGGCGCCGGGCTATCCGGCGCAGCCCGACCACACCGAGAAGCTAACGCTTTTCCGCTTGCTCGACGCGGAGCGCCGGATCGGCGTGAAGCTCACCGAGTCTCTCGCCATGTGGCCCGCCTCGTCAGTCTCCGGCCTCTATATCGCGCACCCCGACGCCTATTACTTTGGCGTCGCCAAGGTCGAGCGCGACCAGGTCGAGGACTATGCCGCGCGCAAGGGCATGAGCATCGATGAGGTCGAGCGCTGGCTCGGCCCGATCCTCAACTACGTTCCGGTCAGGGCGCAGGCGGCGGAATAGGGCGAGCCATTTCAGTGGCGGTTCTTCTCGGGATATGATAAGGATATCCCAAGAGGAGAAGAGGATATGCCGCGAGCGATCGTCGGTCGATGGGGCAAAAATCTCGCGGTCCGATTTCCTGCGGAAGTCACCGAAAGCGCATCGCTGCGGGATGGCCAGCGAGTCGAAATCGTGGCCAGTGGCGACGAAGTCGTCATTCGCAAGCTTGAGCGCGTGCTGGACGCCGAGTCGCTGTTCGTGGGGAAAACCCCGGAAGAATGGCGAAAAGCCTATGGAGATGCATTCGACTGGGGGCCGGACGAAGGTCGTGAGCGTCCGGAAGAATGAGCGCGTCCGAATATGTACCGGAGGCAGGCGATCTTATATGGACCGACTTCGATCCGAGAGTTGGACGCGAGCAGGCAGGGCGCAGACCGGCGCTGGTTGTTTCGCCAGGGGCTTTTGCACTCAACACCGGATTCTGTGTCGTGTGTCCGATCACCTCCAGAGTGCGGCCCTTTCCGACGAGTGTCGTATTGCCCTCGGGACTACCGATCGCCGGAGAAATTTTGCTCAGTCATCTGCGCAGCATCGACATCGCCGCGCGTCCGATCCAACACATTGGCGTGCGAATTCCTGCAGAGACGGCGGAGGAGGTGCGGTCCAAGCTTGCGATCCTGATCGCAATCTAGACTTGTCCCGCCGCCGCCGGCGCATAGTCCGCCGGATCGAGCGCCGCGGGTCTTCCGTCCAGCGACAGCGCAGCCTCCCGCGCTGGCGTCGACGCGACGACCTTGCCGCGCCTCAGCACAAGAAGGCGGGTCGCGCGCAGTCGCACCGCCTCGATCGGATCGCGCGCCTGCAACAGCACCATGTCGGCGTTGGCGCCGACCTTGAGGCCGTAGCCTTCAAGGCCAAGAATTTTCGCCGGGATTTCGGTCACCGCGTCAAAGGTCCAGCGGATGGCCTCGCGGCTCGTCATCGGCACGCCATGGACGGCCATATGGGCGACATCGAGCATGTCGGCTTGGCCAAGTCCGTACCAGGGGTCCATGCAGCAATCCTGACCGAGCGCGACGGGTATCCCAAGCGCCCGCATTTCCGGAATGCGCGTGACGCCGCGCCGGCGCGGATAGCTGTCGTGCCGGCCCTGGAGCGTAAGATTGATTAGGGGATTGGCGATCGCGTTGACGCCGGCCTCCGCAATCAGCGGCAGAAGTTTCGAGACATAATAATTGTCCATCGAATGCATCGAGGTCAGATGCGAGCCGGTCGCGCGGCCGCTGCAGGCCGAGGCGCTGTGTCTCGTAGGCGAGCGTCTCGATATGGCGCGACATCGGGTCGTCGCTTTCGTCGCAATGGAGGTCGATCATCAGGCCGCGCGTCGCTGCGATCTCGCAGAGCGCTTTCACCGATGCGGCGCCGTCCGCCATCGTGCGCTCGAAATGGGGAATGCCGCCGACGACGTCGACGCCCATGTCGAGCGCGCGGCCGAGATTCTTGGCGGCTGATGGGGAACGATAATAGCCGTCCTGCGGAAAGGCGACGAGTTGCAGGTCGAGATAGGGCGCCACCTTCTTCTTGACGTCGAGCAGCGCCTCGACGGCGAGAAGCCTGTCGTCGCAGACGTCAACGTGGCTGCGCACCGCGAGCAGGCCCTGCGACACCGCGAGATCGCAGTAGCGCAACGCGCGCTCGATCACGGCTTCATGTGTCAATTGCGGCTTCAGTTCGCCCCAGAGCGCGATGCCTTCGAGCAGCGTGCCCGAGACATTCATGCGGGGCAGGCCGAGCGACAGCGTCGCATCCATGTGGAAATGGCAATCCACGAAGGGCGGCGAAAGCAGATAGCCGCGCGCGTCGATGGCGCGCGCGCTCCCCGCGTCGATGGCGCGCGCGATCGCCGCGATGCGTCCGTCGGCGATCGCCACGTCCTGCCGCGTCCCGTCAGGCAAGGCGGCGTCGCGGATGATGAGGTCGAAGTCCATCTAATGCTTCTCTTTGTCACTCGTCTTGAATGCGCCCTGTCCGGCTCATCTCAATGTGTGGATCGCTGGGGTAGCGTGACGACGTGTAGCGGATGACGAGCACCGCGAGCGCCAGAATGAGAGTGGCGCCCGCCAGCACGAGCACCCCCATGTCCGGATTGGGCTGCTCGTTGACGAAGCCGATCATGTGGCGCGTGAGCGCAGTGATGCCGACATAGAGCAGGAAGCGAACCGGCATATGGTTGGTGCGGAAATAGATGCCGACCATCGAGCCGATCTCGAGATAGATGAAGAGGAGAAGCAGGTCCTCGATCGAGGGGCGTCCGTGCTCAATCATGGCCATGAAGGCAGCCGCGGCCGCCCACACTGTCGCCGCGCCGATGGCGAAGAGGCCGAGAAGATGGAATCCCTCGGTGAGAAACAGTCCAATCGGATCGACGAAGGAAATGAGGTGCTTCTGGGCGTCTCCGAGCGGGTGTTTGGATTCGGGCATCTCAAGGACTCGTTGCGGGTTCGCGCGGGCCGGAAGGATATGCGCAAGAGCCGAGGCTCGCCAAGCCGACCTCAGCCGCGCTCGCGCGCCCAGTCGAGCCCCTGCTGGAGCCGGTCGTCGCCCCAGAACATCTCGCCGCCCGCAGTCACGAGGGTTGGCGCGCCGAAAATGCCGATCTCGGCGGCGCGGTCGCATTGCGCCCTGAGGCGCGCCTTGTTCGGCTCGCTTTGCGCCTTGCTCAAGCTCGCCTCGGCGTCGAGGCCGAGCTGCGCGAGAAGGCCGGCGATCACATCCCGGTCGGCGATGGATTTTCCTTCGCCGAATTCGGCGGCAAAGACCGCGCGGGAAAACGCCGGGCGGATGTCGTCGTCGAGCGCGAGCGCGACGCGGGCGGCGAGCAGGCTGTTCTGAGGAAAGGGATCAGGCCGGCGGAGGGGCAGGGCGAGCGATTCGCAGATGCGTTCAAGATCGCGCCACATGTAGCGCCCCTTGGCGGGGTAGAGATTGAAGGGCGAATCGCGCCACCCCTGCGCCGCAAAAATCGGGCCGAGCAGGAACGGCCGCCAGGCGAGCGCGACGCCCCGCGCCCTGGCGAGTCGCTTCGACGCGCATTGCGGCGGGATAGGAATAGGAACTCGCGAACTCGTACCAGAATTCCGCTTGAGCCATGGAATGCCGACCCTCACCGTCGGGCGATCCTCGCACGGGCGGCGCGCCGAGCGGAAGGCTGGGGCCAAACGAAAAGCCGCCCCGTCTTGCGGCGGAGCGGCTCCCGATAGATTCGAAAAAGGCTAAGGCTTACTGCTTCGGAGCCTCGGCCGGGGCCGAGCCGTCGGTGGCGGCCGGAGCCTCTTCCTTCTTCATGGACTTGTGCATCTTCTTGGCGTGATGCTTTTTCATCGCCTTGTGGTGCTCGGCCTTCATCGGCGAAGCGCCGGCGTCCGTCGCCGGCGCGGCGTCGGTTGCAGCCGGAGCGGCGTCGTTCTGCGCGAAGGCGGCGAGCGGGCTAAGGACGAGGGCGGCGCCGAGGCCGACCGCGGCGAGCTTCTTCATCATGCAATTCTCTCCTGTGGGTTCAGTGAACCGGCTTCTTGTCGTTATGAACCGGCGCTCCCCAGGCGGAGGTGATGGCTGAGCGCGGATGAATTGGGGATGAACGTCGATTCACGCGCCCGATGCGCGTTTGACGCCGCGACGAGCCTCCCCTTAAGACGGCGCCTATGTCGCACAACACTTTCGGCCATCTGTTTCGGGTGACCACCTTCGGCGAGAGCCACGGTCCGGCGCTCGGCTGCATTGTTGACGGATGTCCGCCAAAGATTCCGCTCGAAGCAGCCGACCTTCAGGGCGAACTCGACCGGCGGCGGCCGGGCTCTTCGCGCTTCACCACCCAGCGCCGCGAACCGGACGAAGCCAAACTCCTCTCCGGCGTCATGACCGACGATTCCGGTCAGCAGGTCACGACGGGAACGCCGATCGCCGTGATGATCGAGAATGTTGATCAGCGCTCAAAAGACTACGGAGAGATCAAGGACAAGTACCGCCCCGGCCATGCCGACTACGCTTACGACGCCAAATATGGCATTCGCGACTATCGCGGCGGCGGCCGTTCGTCGGCGCGGGAGACGGCGGCGCGGGTCGCGGCCGGCGCCATCGCGCGTAAAATCATCCCGGGCGTGCGCATCCGCGGCGCCCTCGTCCAGATGGGCAAGCTGAAAATCGACCGTTCGCGCTGGGACTGGGACGAGGTCGGCAAGAACCCCTTTTTCTGCCCGGACCCGGTCGCGGCCGAGCATTTCGCCGCCTATCTCGACGACATTCGCAAGTCGGGGTCCTCCATCGGCGCCGTGCTCGAAGTGGTCGCCGAGGGCGCGCCGGCCGGGTGGGGCGCGCCGATCTACGGCAAGCTCGATTCCGAGATCGCCGCCGCGCTCATGAGCATCAATGCGGTGAAGGGCGTCGAAATCGGCGACGGTTTCGCCGCCGCCGAACTTTCCGGCGAGGACAACGCGGACGAGATGCGCGCCGGCAACGACGGCCGTCCGCGCTTTCTCTCGAACCACGCGGGTGGCGTGCTCGGCGGCATCTCGACCGGCCAGCCGATTGTCGCGCGCTTCGCGGTGAAGCCGACCTCTTCGATTCTCGCGCCGCGCAGAACCGTCACGCGCGACATGCAGGAGACGGAGATCGTCACCAAGGGCCGCCATGACCCCTGCGTCGGGATTCGCGCCGTGCCGGTCGGCGAAGCCATGATGGCCTGCGTGCTGGCCGACGCCTTTCTGCGCCATCGCGGGCAGGTGGGATAACGAGTTCGCCGTCGCGGCTGTCGCGCCCTTCATCCGGCTGTCGCGCTCCAGTAGTCTCATGCCGGAAACCTTTGGAGACGACGATGGACGCGGGATTGACCCGGCGGGACGTGCTTGCGGGCGCGGCGAGCGGAGCGGCTCTCGCGCTCACGCCCGCTGCGGCGCTGGCGCAAAGCGCCGCGACCGTGTCGGGCGTCGTGTTCGAGGATCGCGACGGGTCGGGCAAAGCGGGCGCCGGCAATCCGGGGATCGCGGGCGCGCTGGTCTCGAACGGGCGCGATGTCGCCGTGACGGACGCGGAAGGCCGCTACACGCTCCCGCTGCCGGACGAAGCGACGATCTTCGTCATCAAGCCGTCCGGCTACATGCCGCCCGTCGATCCGTCGACGCAATTGCCGCGCTTCTACCGCCATCATCGCCCGAACGGCTCGCCGGCCTCGCTGAACCTGCAGTTCGAGGGTTTGCGCCGACCGGGCCGCTGCCGGCGTCGCTCGATTTTCCGCTGAAAGCGCAGGAGGAGCCGAAAGCGTTCGAGGCGGTGCTGCTCACCGACGCGCAGCCGGAGAACGAAGCCGAGGTCGATTTCATCCGCGAGGATCTGGTCGAAGCGCTGAAGGACACGAAGGCGCGCTTCGCGATCAATGGCGGCGACATCGCCTTCGACGATCTGTCCGTCTATCCGCGCCTGAACGCGATCTTCGGTTCGCTCGGGCTTCCGTGGTGGGTCGTCGGCGGCAATCACGATCTCAATCTCGAAGCGCCGAACCGCAAGTACAGCCGCGAAACCTTTCGCCGCGTTTTCGGCCCGAACTATTACGCCTTCGCCTATTCGGGCGTGCTGTTCCTGATGCTCGACGACGTCGACTATCTCGGGCCCGATCCGGCGAAGCCCGGCGTGTCGGGGCAGATATGTCGGCCGCATCGACGAGCCGCAGCTCGACTTCATCCGCAACGTGCTCGATCACACGCCGCCGGAGGCGCTGGTCGTGGCGGTGCTGCACATCCCGATCCGCACTTTCCTCGACGACGAGGCCTACCAGAATCTCGTCAATCGCGACGCGCTCTTCCGATTGCTGGAAGGGCGAAAGCATTGCGTCAGCTTCTCAGGCCACACGCATACGACCGAGCATCATTATTTCGGCGAGGCGGACGGCTGGAAAGGAGCCGAGCCGCATCATCATCATGTGCTCACAGCCATGTCGGGTTCCTGGTGGAGCGGGCCGCTCGATCATCGCGGAGTGGCCTGCGCCGACAGCCGCGACGGGTCGCCGAACGGCTTCCACATCCTGTCGGTCGACGGGAACGCCTGCACGACGCGTTTCGTGCCTGTGAAGGAGCCGAACGGCAGGCAGATGCGCCTCTCGATCCTCAGCCGCGTCCATGGCCTTGCGAAGGAGAGCGACCGCCTGTCGACTCAGGTGCGCACGCTGGGTTCGCCTGTGCCGCGCGCGGCGCTGCATGCCTCGAGCCTCGTCGCCAACGTGTTCGACGGCGGAGAAAGGACGAAAGTCACGATGCGCGTAGGCGATCGTCCGCCGATCGCGATGACCCAGGAAAGCCGGCCCGATCCGTTCGTGCAGGAAGTGTTTTCGCGAAGCCCGGAGACCGTTAAGGTCTGGGTGAAAGCGGAAAAATCCTCTCATGTCTGGAGCGCCCGCCTGCCGGACGATCTCGCCCCCGGCGCCTGGCCGGTGATCGTCGAGGCGATCGGCGAATACGGGCAGCCGATGAGCGGGCGCCTTGTTCTGGAGGTGACAGGCTAGGCGCCCTCGCTTCACGCCAGGGTGAAGACGGTGCGTTGCGTGCTTTCGTTCTCGCCCCAGGCGCGCTCGACATCCGCGAGCGGCGTCTTTTTGAATGCGATGTCGAGACCGGCGGGGCCGGCGGCTCGAAGAACTTCGCCGATGGCGTGAAGGAGGCGTGCGGGCGCAACGCTGCCGAGTCCGCTGCCCATGAGTTCGATCGCCTTGGCGCGCAGCGCCGCCGCCGGAAGATGGATGTCCGCCCCGCTGACCGCGCCGATCTGCACGAAGCGGATCGGGCGGATGTCCGGCGCCGCCTTGGCGGCGGCGGCCAGAATGCGCTCCGCGCTTTGTCCCCAGAGATAGTCGATCACGACATCGACGCCGCCCGCGAATGCTTCGCGCAGGGCCGCGTCAAGGGCGTCCGAATCCTCGCCGAGCGCGATCGTCTTGTCGGCGCCAAGCGCCTCAACCTCCGCAAGCGCGGCCGCGTTGCGGGCGACGGCGATCACTGTCTTCGCCCCGAAGTGTTTGGCGATCTGAACGGCGAGCCGCCCGCCCGTTCCGGCGGCGCCGTTGACCATCACGGTTTCGCCCGGCTTCAGCCGCGCGCGTTCCGAATAGGCCGCCCACGAGGACATGCCGGGATTGGCGATGGCGGCGGCGGCCGCCTCGTCCATCCCCTCGGGCAGGGGCACGATCTGGGAAGCGGCCACCGCCACGCGCTCCGCCATGGCGCCGTAAGGGGCGCGCGGCAGGAGGAAATAGACGCGCGTTCCGTCGTCGAGACGCCCGACCCCATCCACGCCAGCGACGAACGGGAACTGGCCAGAGGCGCTGTAATGTGTCCCGGAGGCGCGGCCCCTCGCGAGATGGCTGAGAGCGGACGCGGTCACCGAGATGATCCGTTCCCCCGGCGCGGGATCGGGCTCGGGGAAATCGGCGTAGACGGGCGGCTTTCCGGCTTCGCGGACGACGGCGGCTTTCATGGCGGGCCTTTCGGAATGGCGATATACGTGTATAATGCACATATCTCGGAGCGCCGGATGACGTCAAGGAAAAAAGTGCAAAATACACATATCGGCGCGACGCTGCGGGATTTGCATGGGTCCGTCGTCGACGTGGTCGCCGCTATGAACGGCCCGCAGCGCGACGAAATGCTTATCCGGGAGGCGGGCGTCTCGCTCGACCGGGCCTTGTTCCCGTTGCTCGTCGGAATAGGGCGCCGCGGGCCCGTCGGCGTGGTGGAGCTCGCCGACGGCGTCGGCCGCGACTACACGACCGTGAGCCGGCAGGTCGCCAAGCTCGAAAGCCTGGGCCTCGTCGAGCGGCGCGAGGGGACAGCCGACCGGCGCGTGCGCGAGGCCGCGCTGACGCCGAAGGGCAAAGCGATGGCGAAGCTCATCGACGCAGCGCGCGACAGGATTTTGCGCGCCATGTTTGCCGATTGGGAGATGGACGACGTCGAGACGCTCGCGCGCCTTCTGCGAAGGTTCGCAGACGCTCTGCTCAGCGCGCCGCGCGGGGGTTGAGGGCGTGAGTGATCCGTCTGCAACCATCGTCATTGCGAGCGAAGCGAAGCAATCCAGAGAGCCCCGCTACAAAGGCTGGATTGCTTCGTCGCTCGCGCTCCTCGCAATGACGGTTCGCCCCGACGCTTAGGCTCGCGTTCAGCGCTTCGCGGAAAGCCGGCGCGCGAGAAGCGGGCCGACGACCAGCACCGTCAGAAAGCGCGCGACCTGCATCGCCATCACGAAGGGCACATCGACCTTCGTCGCGACGGAAATGATCGCGACCGAATCCGCGCCGCCGGGGCTCGTGGCGAGATACGCCGTCAAAGGGTCGATCCCCGCGAAGACGACGAGCAGGCCGCCGACGCAGGCGCAGACCACGATGAGGGTCAGGATCATGCCAAGCACGCGCGGAAACACATGGGCGGCGTGGGCCACGACTCCAGGGGTGAAGCGCATGCCGATCGCCCAGCCGACGAGCGCGTAGCTCAAGGCCAGCAGCCAGGGCGGAAGCGCGATCGTGACGAGGCCGGCGAGTTTCAGCGCCATGCCGAGCGCCATCGGCAGGAGCAGCGCGCCGCCCGGTATGCGGAGTCGGACCGCAAGCCATGCTCCGCCGACCGCGAGGATCAGCGTTTCCGTGAGCGCCAGCGCCGGAACGGGCGCGAACCACGCGACGGCCTGCGCGCCGCCGCTTGCGACGCCGAACACCCGCGCCACGAGGGTCGCGCCGACCGCGCAGCAGACGACGCGAAGATATTGCATGAAAGCGACGAGCCGCATGTCGGCGCCATAAGCTTCCGACATCAGCGTCATGGCGGTCGCCGCGCCCGGCGACGATCCCCAGATCGCCGTCGAGCCGGGAAGGGCGCCGGTGCGCGAAAGCAGCCAGCCGAGCCCAGTTGCGACGATGACGGTGGAGAGCGTTCCGCCGATGAAGATCGGCCAGTCGAGAGCCATCCTGCCGAAGAGGCCGATCGGCAAATTGCTCGCGATCATGATCCCGACGACGCCCTGGGCGCCGAGGAACAGGGGGCCCGGCAGTCTCAGCGCGCCCCCGGTCGCGGAAAGGCCGATCGCCGCGACCATCGGCCCGAGCAGAAGCGCCGCCGGAAGCCGCACCATTTCGAGCAGCGCCACGAAAACAAGCGACACGGCGATGAGGGCGACCCAGCGGGCGGATGCGGGTCCGAGGCGCTGCGAGGTCCAGACAAGCGTTGAAGGCGGACATGCCTCAGCCGAAGCCCAGCGCGGTCGATGCGGCGACGCGCGCGATGCGGGGAAAGATCGTGCTGACGGCGAAGGCATGTGCTTCCGCCGATAGCGAGGCGCAGGCGTCCTCGACGATGACGACGTCGTAGCCGAGCTCCCAGGCGTGCCTGGCGGTCGATTCCACCCCGAAATTCGTGGCGATGCCCGCAAGTGCGATCGAGCGTACGCCGCGCCGGCGAAGTTGAAGATCGAGCTCTGTGCCGGTGAAAGCGCCCCATTGCCGCTTGACGATGGGAATGTCGCTGGGCTCCGCCAACCCGTCGGCGAGGTCGGTAAATCCGGGCGGCAGGCCGCCGGCCGGGCGCGCCATGGGTTCGTCGGCTGCTCCGGGGGGAAAGTCCGCGAAGTCGTGCGACCAGTCGACCCGAACGAGCGCGACCGGCGCTTGCGCCGCGCGGAAGCGCTCGGCGAGCGCCTTGCCTGTCTTGAGGACCTCGGCTGCGGAACGCGGCGCCGTCTCGCGCGCAAGAATGCCGTGTTGCAGATCGATGAGAACGAGGGCGGAGGTTTTCGGATCGAGCGTGACCATGGGCGGCGACCTCATCGCAGGCTGGCGCGCCACGCGCCAGAGGCGGGTGGCGGGATGGCGGATTTTTATGATATGCGAGGGTAGCCTCGCAAAACGGATAGTTGAGGATGTCCTCGCAAAAGTCAATCGCCGAAATTTCTCACGGCGTCGCGCCGAAGCGGCGGCGCGGGCGCGACCGGGTGGAGGCGATCCTCGATGCGGCGACCGGGCTCTTCGCCGAGAAGCCTTATGACGCGGTGACGATGACCGAAGTCGCGGCGCGGTCGAACACCGCGATCGGCTCGCTCTATCGCTTCTTCCCGACCAAGGAGGTTCTGGCCGACGCGTTGCTCGAACGGCATGGGACGCTGCTTTCCGATGCGCTCGCGGCGATCGCGGGAGAGGCGTCGCGCCGACCTCCGGAAGAGGTCGCGGCCGCGTTGGTCGATTTCATGCTCAATCGTTCGCGCGAGCGGGTGGCTGCGCTCGGCATCGCTGAAGCGAGACCCGAAGTCGTTGCGCAAAGACGCGCCATCCGGAGCGCGGTGCGGGACGGGGTCGCGGCGGTTCTCGCCGCTTTGACGGGCTTATCCCCGTCAAAGCTGCGCGCGGAGGCGAGCCTGCTTCAGCACGTGCTCAAGACCGAACGCGCGCTCATTCATGACAGCCGGACAGCGGCCGAGCGGGCGGCGCTCGACCGGGAGTCGCGGCGCCTCGTGCGGCTTTATCTGGAGGATCTGCGCGAGCGGCGAGGGACGGCAGTCATGAGGCGCGGGTGACTTTCTCGCTGCGCTCGCCGGTCCGGCCGAACCCGATCGGCGCGTCCGTCGCCCCGCCGAGCCGAGCGATTTCCGGACTAAGTGAGCCGCGTCTGGGAACTCTAACGTGGCGCTGGCCGTTGCTCTGTCAGGTTTCTTTTCAGGAGCAGGAGGCGACAGTGGCTTTGGGGTATTGGACTTCGCGGCATAAGGCCGCTTCCGCGGTTGCTTTGGCCGGAGCCGTCGGACTTGCCGCATTGCTGGCCGGCGCGCCGGCCGCGTCAGCCTGCGAGGGTTTAGGCTGTGTCGGCGACGCTATCGGTCAGGGCGTGCAGGCGACCGGCCAGGCCGTCGGGAGGGGCGTCGAATTCACCGGTCATGCGCTGCAGGGCGGCGCCCGCGCGACCGGCGAGGCGGTGGAGGGCGGCGTCCGGACGACCGGTCACGTCGCCGAACGCGGCGCGCGCGCCACAGGCCACGTCGTCAGGCGCGGGGCCCATGCGACCGAGCATGTCGCCAAAGAGGGCGCTCATGCCGTCGGCAAGGCTGCGCACGGGACCGAGCGGGCCGTGACGGGCCAGCCGTAAGCGGATTTCGAGAAGCCAAATGAAAAGGGCCGCGTCCTGCGACGCGGCCCTTTTTTTGAGCTTCGCGAACCCGTCAGGCGGGAAGCGAAACCTTCGCCCGCGCTCGGCGAGCCAGGAGCGCGACGCCGCCGAAGCCGGCGAGGATCATGGCCCAGGTCGAAGCCTCAGGCACCGTTCCCGCCACGATGAAGGCCTGATCGATCACGATGTCCTTCGACGGAAAGAGGTTCGTGCTGAACGCGAAGCTTGTGTTGTACCAGCCGGCGCTCGCGATATTGGCGACTCCAGTAAAGTCCTGCCACGTCGTGTCGGGCCCGGCGGACACATTGTAGCTGGCAAGCGTCACGCCTGCGACGGACCCGCTGAAAGCCGCGTCGCCGGCGTTCTGATAACCGTTGTTCGGCGCGTAGGCGGAGAAGCCGATCGTATAGACGCCGGGCATGAGATAGACCATCTGCGACAGCGTCTCGTTCGCGAAGTCGCTGACGAAATAGGCGGCGTGTGTCCCGACCGCGTCAGGGCTTGCCGAACCGGTCGCCGGCGGAACGGCTTCGTTAAAAGCGCCGGTTGGGTAGGGGGTCGCGCTGTTATAGTTGATGACGACCTCGGGATAGCCCTGGGTTTCCGTTCCGCCGAGCGTCCATCCGGCAAAACCGTTCTCGAAGCTTCCATTCGTCAGGAGGTTGGTTGCAGCCGAACCAGGCACGGTCGAAGCCGCGACAAAGAGGCCTACTGCCCCCGTCATGAGCATTTTCAGTTTCATTTTCGTCCCCGTTGAGCGCCAAAACGGCAAATTGTGCTAAAAAGCAATCACGAATTAGGGCGCGTCTTCCAAGGAATGAATGGGGAATAAAGGTAGGAAGGCGGTATTGTTAACCGGTGGGTTGTGGTCGCTTCCCGTCGGCGCCGCAACGCCCTTGACTCTCTTCCGGCCTTGGAGTCACATTAGAACAAATAGCGAACATGAGGGGCGCGCAATGTCGCCGGGCGGCAGGGCGGATGCGGCGCTTTTGCGTCGCGCCGTCGCGACAATCGAGGCTGGAGCTGCGTCTGGCGAACGCGCGGCGCGACGCCTCGGCATTGGGCGCGCTTTCGATCCCGCGCTTGGCGGGGGACTTGCCGAGGATACTCTGCATGAGATCGCTCCTGCCAAGCCCGCAGACGAAGCTGCGGCCATGGCTTTCGCGCTGGCTTTGGCGGCCGGATTTCTCGCGCAGAAATCGTCCTCAGCCCTGCTGATCGGCGAAAATTTCGGCGCCCAGGAAATGGGAGCGCTCTACGGCCCGGGGCTCATCGCGCATGGGCTCCCCTTAAGCCGCCTCGTCTTTGTGACCGCGCCCGACCCGCTCTCGGCTTTCTGGGCGATGGAGGAGGCGCTGAAATGCGGCGCGGGCGCCGTCGTCATCGGCGAGATCTGGAACCTCAAGGCTTATGGCCTCGTCGCCTCGCGCCGCCTGCTGCTGGCGGCGCGCAAGGGCCGCACGCCGGGGCTGCTCGTGCTCGGCTCCGCCCATGGCCGCGCCGAAAGCCTGTCGACTGCCGCCGAGACGCGCTTCGAGATCGCCGCCGCGCCGAGCCGCAGCACAGCCGCCGCAGCCGGCCGCGACCTGCCGGGGCCTTTCGCCTGTGAGGCCCGGCTTGTGAAGGCGCGCCTTTCCTTTCCCCGCGATGGGCCGGGACAGGCGGTGGATCGGGGGCGCGTGGTGCGGCTCGAATGGCGAAGCGAGGAGCGGACTTTTGACGACCCGGCGATTTCTCTCTCTCTGGCTGCCGCGCCTGAGGACCGACCGCGCGCGGCGGCTCAACGCAATTGACCCGAGCGCGCCGCTCGCCGCGACCGCCAAGGTTCAGAACGCCGAGCGGCTCGTCTGCGTCGACGCCGAGGCCGCGCGTCGCGGCCTCGCCATCGGCCTGTCGCTGCCGGATGCGCGCGCTCGTGTGCCTGAGCTTGTCGCCGTCGAGGCCGATCCGGCGGCGGAGGCGCGGCTCATCGAATCCCTTTGCGACTGGGCCTCGCGCTATACGCCGCTGGCCGCGCTCGATGGGCGCGACGGGCTCATGCTCGATATTTCGGGCGTCGCGCATCTTTTTGGCGGCGAGGCGGCTCTGGCGGAGGATGTCTCCGCACGCCTTGGGGCGCAGGGTCTGGGAGCCGATCTTCGGCGTTGCGGACAATCCCCGCGCCGCTTCGGCGCTGGCGCGTTTCTCGCCGCGCAAAATCGCGCCCGAGGTTTTGAGCGAGCGGGACTTTGCAAAGTTTTTCCACGACCTGCCGCTCGCGGCGCTCGGGCTCGAAGCGGAGACGGTCATCGACATGGCGAAGGCGGGCCTGCGCCGCATCGGCGACGTGGCGCTGCGTCCGCGCGCGCCGATCGCCGCGCGCTTCGGACGCATGCCGATTGCGAGGCTCGATGAACTGAAAGGTCTGCAACGCGCCTCGATCGCGCCGCGTTTCCCTCCGCCCGATTTCTGCGTCGAGCGGCGCTTTGCTTCGCCCGTGCAGACGGTCGAGGCGATCGAGACGGCCTTGAAGCGGCTCGCAGGCGAACTCGTCAGGCTGCTCGAACGGCAGGCCAGGGGAGCGCGGCGGATCGAGCTTGCGCTCTTTCATGTCGATGGGCGCATGCGGCGCATCCGCGTCGGCGCCTCGCGTCCGGTCAACGAGGCGCGCGTTTTTCTGCGGCTCTTTGCCGAGAAGCTTGCAAATCCTGACGAGGACGCGCTCGACGCCGGCTTTGGGATCGACTGCCTGCGCCTCGCCTGCCTTGAGACCGAACCGCTCGCGCCGGAACAAGCTGCGATCGCGCGGGCTGAAGAGGCGGAGCAGGCGCGCGCGCTCGCCGATCTCGTCGATCGCCTGAGCGCGCGGCTCGGGCGCGCGGGCCGTGACGCGGCGCGCGCTTTGCGATGCGCATCTGCCCGAGCAGGCGGAGGCGGCGTCTCCGGCGATCAGGACGGCAGGGCAGGGGCAGGGGATATTGGGAGCGGAAGAGTCGCTGTCACGGCCTTTGCGGCTTTTCGCGCGGCCCGAGCCGATCGAAATGCTGATGGAGGAAGCCCCGGATGGGCCGCCTCTGCGCTTCCGCTGGCGGCGCTTGCAGCACGACCTCGCCGCCTTCGAAGGCCCGGAGCGCATCGCCCCGCCCTGGTGGCGAAAACCAGGCGCCCCGACCCGCGATTATTTCCGCGCCGAAGATTCCGACGGCCGCCGTTTCTGGCTCTACCGCGAAGGCTTATGGGGCGTGGAGACAGCGCGGCCGAAATGGTTCGTGCACGGAGTGTTCGGGTGAAATCCTTCTCCCGCTTTGCGGGAGAAGGTGGCGCGAAGCGCCGGATGAGGGAGGTAAGAATGCGTGACGATATCTCTGTTGCCGCGAAATCGCGTGCTCGCGCGATGCGCGTTTTGCCTACCGACGCGGAGCGGCGCCTCTGGTACGCTCTGCGGGACCGGCGCCTGCAGATGCTGAAATTTCGCCGGCAGGCGCCAATCGGACCCTATATCGTCGATTTTCTTTGCATCGCTCATCGGCTCATTGTCGAAGCTGACGGATCGCAACACGCCGAAAGCCGCCGCGACAGTGTCCGTGACGCCTGGCTTCGCCAGCAGGGCTACTCGGTCCTGCGCTTCAGCAATCGCGATATTCTGACGACGCCTGAGAGTGTGCTCGCGACGATCGCTGCAACATGCGGCTTGCCATGGTGATGCGGGCCCTCATCCGTCCGCGCTGCGCGCGGCCACCTTCTCCCGCAAGCAGGAGAAGGGTAGCGCCCCCTCTCCCGCTTGCGGGAGAGGGCTGGGGTGAGGGGAAGGGCCTCCCATGATCCGCCCCGAGCCGCGCTTCGCGGAACTCGGCGCGATGACGAATTTCTCGTTTTTGCGCGGGGCTTCGCATCCGGAAGAGATGGCGGCGCGCGCTGCGGAGCTTGAGCTTCAGGGCATTGGAATCGCCGATCGCAATACGCTGGCCGGAGTTGTGCGCGCGCATCTCTTTGCGCGGGAGAACAAGCAAGCGATGGAGGGAACGCGCGTCGTCCCCGGGGCGCGTCTCGCCTTTGAAGATGGCGCGCCGGATATGCTCGTCTATCCGAAGGACCGCGCGGCCTATGGACGCCTCTGCCGCATTCTCTCAGCGGGAAATCTGCGCGCGCCGAAGGGCGAGTGCCGGCTGAGACTCGACGATCTGCTTGAGCGTCATGAGGGCCTGCAGGTCGTTGCGCTTCCCCCTCATCCGGCCGCGTCTTCGACGAGGTCCCCTTCTCCCGCAAGCGGGAGAAGGGACATGCCCCTCTCCGGCGAGCGGGAGAGGGGTTGGGGTGAGGGGAAGCCTCTCGCCCTTCTCCGCGAGACCTTTGGCTCGCGTCTTTGGATCGGCGCAAGCATGACCTATGGCGGGGAGATGCGCGGAGCGCTTGCGAAGCGCGTGGCGCTGGCGCGCAAGATCGGCGCGCCGCTCCTTGCGACCAACGCCGCGCTGATGCATGCGCCTGAACGGCGCATGCTCGCCGATGTCGTGACCTGCATCCGCGAGAAGACGACGCTCGAAGCAGCGGGGCGCCTCACGCAGGCCAACGCCGAGCGGCATCTCAAGAGCGCGCGCGAGATGGCGCGGCTTTTTGCCGAAACGCCCGAGGCGCTCGAAGAGACGATCCGCTTTCTCGACGGCCTTGCTTTCAGCCTTGAGGACCTCGCGCACAGCTATCCGGAGGAATTGCGGGAGGGTTTCGCCACGCCGCAGGAGGCGCTCGAAGCCTTTGCCTGGGAAGGCGCGCGCTGGCGCTATCCGGAAGGAATTCCTGCGCGCGTCTGCGAGGCCTTGACTCATGAACTCGGGCTTGTCGCTTCGCTCGACTATGCGCCCTATTTTCTCACCGTGCATGAGATCGTCCGCTTCGCGCGCGAGAAAGGCATTCTCTGTCAGGGACGCGGATCGGCGGCGAATTCAGCGCTCTGCTTCTGCCTCAGGATCACCGAGGTCGATCCCGCGCGCTTCGATCTTCTGTTCGAGCGCTTCGTCTCGCCTGAGCGCAACGAGCCGCCCGACATCGACGTCGATTTCGAGCATGAGCGGCGCGAGGAGGTGATTCAGCACATTTACGAACGCTACGGGCGCGAGCGCGCGGGCCTCGCCGCCGCCGTCATCACTTACCGCACCCGATCCGCGATTCGCGAGACGGCAAAAGTCTTCGGCCTTTCGGAGGATGTGATCGCTGCGCTCAACGGAACCGCCTGGGGCCATGACACGGCGCCCATTGGCGCGGAACGCGTGCGGCAGGCGGGGCTCGATCCTTCCGATCCGACGCTCGCATTGGCTCTGAAAATGGCGGAGGAGCTGACCGGCTTTCCGCGCCATCTCTCGCAGCACAGCGGCGGCTTCGTCATCACCAGCGACCGGCTCGACGAGATCTCGCCGGTCATGAACGCGGCGATGAAAGATCGCACGACCATCGAATGGGACAAGGACGATCTCGACGCGCTCGGCCTTCTCAAAGTGGACGTGCTGGCGCTCGGCATGCTGACGGCTTTGTCGAAAAGCTTTGGCCTGCTTGACCGATATTATGGGCAAAACCTCACGCTTGCGACCATGCCTAAGGAGGAGCCTGAAGTCTACGCGATGATCCAGCGCGCCGATACGATCGGCGTCTTTCAGATCGAGAGTCGCGCGCAGATGTCGATGCTGCCGCGTCTCAAGCCCAACGAATTTTATGACCTCGTCATCGAGGTTGCGATCGTGCGGCCAGGCCCCATTCAGGGCGACATGGTGCATCCTTACCTGCGCAGGCGGCAGGGGCTGGAAGACGTCGTCTATCCCTCGCGCGAACTCGAGGCCGTGCTGCACAAGACGCTCGGCGTGCCGCTCTTTCAGGAACAGGCGATGAAGATCGCCATCGTCGCGGCGGGCTTCACGCCCTCGGAAGCCGACCGGCTGAGGCGCGCCATGGCGACTTTCCGCCGCGTCGGCACGATCCAGACTTTTCAGGAGAAAATGATTCAAGGCATGGCGGCAAAAGGCTACGAGCGCGACTTCGCCGAACGCTGCTTCCACCAGATCGAAGGCTTTGGCGAATACGGCTTTCCCGAGAGCCATGCGGCGAGTTTTGCGCTGCTCGTCTACGCCTCATGCTGGATGAAATGTCGCTATCCGGATGTCTTCGCCGCCGCCATGCTCAACGCCCAGCCGCTCGGCTTCTATGCGCCAGCCCAACTCGTGCGCGATGCGCGCGAGCATGGCGTCGAAGTGCGCGAGGTGGACGTGAACCTTTCGGACTGGGATTGCACGCTGGAAGAACTCCCTCTCCCGCTCGCGGGAGAGGGTTGGGGTGAGGGGAGGGCTGAGCCCTCATCCGACCGCGCTTCGCGCGTCCACCTTCTCCCGCAGGCGGGAGAAGGGATTATCCACCCCCGCCATGCCTCGATGGCCGAGCATATCCGCACGTTGCATGCCGTGCGTCTCGGTTTGCGCCAGATCGTCGGCGCGAGGGAGGAGGAGATGCAGCGGCTCGTCGCGCGGCGCGGGGAGGGCTACGATTCGTTGCGCGATCTGTGGCTGCGCGCCGAGCTTCCGCCCGCGACGCTGGAAAGGCTCGCGGACGCCGACGCTTTTCGCTCGCTCGGCCTCGACCGCAGGCAGGCTCTTTGGGCGGCGCGCGGACTCGACCGGGTCGGCGATCAGGATGATCTGCCGCTCTTCGCCGCAAGCCGCCCGGAGCGTCCGCTCGAACCCGATGCAAGACTGCCGCCGATGCCGCTCGGCGCGCATGTGGTCGAGGATTATCGGCGCCTGTCGCTTTCGCTCAAAGCCCATCCGGCGTCCTTCATGCGCACTCGTCTTTCCGCACGCGGCATCCTGCGTTCGGACGCGCTGCCTTCGGTCAAGAGCGGCGAGCGGGTGACGGTTGCCGGCCTCGTGCTCGTGCGTCAGCGTCCGGGCACCGCCAAGGGCGTCATCTTCATGACGCTGGAGGATGAGGGCGGCGTCGCCAATGTCATCGTCTGGCCAAAAGCTTTCGAACGCTTGCGCGCGCTCGTGCTCGGCGCGCGCTTCGTCGCCGTCACGGGCAAATTGCAAAACGAGCAGAGCGTCATCCATATCGTCGCCGAGCGTATGGAGGATTTGACGCCGATGCTGGGCCTCCTCTCCGAGGAAGGCGAGCGCATCGAAGCCCGCGCGAGGGCGGACGAGGTTCGCCGCCCGCAGATGACGATGGCGCAGAAGCGGCAGGGCAACCGCTTCGCCAAGCCGCCCCGCCTCGACGATCCGCGCGCGCCCATGCTTGCGCTGGACGGCGACGAGGTGAAGCAGGCGATGCCGGCCGGGCGCAATTTTCGCTAGGCGAACACGAGCGGGTCCGGCGCATTGTTGTTGCTGAAAAACAGAAAATCTGGTAGTCTCACGCCTTATGACACAGTCGGGACGCATACGCGCCGGGTTCCGCGGGAAGCGGGTCAGCAACCTTCCGCCCCCGAACGCGCCAAGATTTTTCTTTTCCCGGAAAATCCCCGTAACCCATTGAAAAGGCTTATTTCGCACGAAGGAATCCAAGGAAAACCAAGTCAATCCAACCCCTCCCTCCGAGGCTTTCCAACCCGGATCCGCCATTCCGCAAGAATTTCCAAAGGAGGGCTCGCCCGGACGATTTCTTTCAGCCGCGAACCTCAATAGAGCAGGCGCGCCCTCGCGGAATTGGCCGCAAACAACGAGTCTCTCCCTATGGCGGCCTACGCGGCGCTGGCTTTCCTGTCCTTTCTCTGGGGTTCGTCCTTCCTGCTCATCAAGATCGCGGCGCGGGCCTTCGATCCCTTCTCCTTCGCGCTCGCCCGCGTCAGCGTCGCGTCCTTGGCGATGCTGGCGGCGAGCCTCGTTACGCGGCAGAAATGGCCGGGCTCGCGCCCCGGCCTGTGGGCGACGCTGGCGACGCTCGCCCTCATTGGCCAGGTTATCCCGTTTCTCTTGCTTGGCCTCGCGGCCGCTCGGACGACGAGCGCCGACATGGCGCTGATGATGGGCGCCGCGCCGATCTTCGTCTTTCTCGCGGGGCGCTTTCTCGGCTCCGGCGACCGCTGGACCCTTCTTGGGGCGCTGGGCCTCGCGGTCGGGTTCTCGGGCGTCGGCCTCGCGCTGTGGGCGCCCGGCGCGCACGCGGCCGCGGATGCGCCCGACCCCACGATCGGGCGGGCCTTCGCGCTCGCCGCGACCTTCTGCTACGCGATGGGCGCGATCCTCTCCGCCCGGGCCACCCGGGAGATTGGGGCGGCGCGGTCGGTGACGGCGTCGATGACGCTGTCGGCGCTCTCGCTGGCGCTGGTCGGTCCAGCCGCCGGGGCGCGCGGACTGACCGCGACGCTCGCCGCCGCTCCCGCCTCCTCGCTCCTCGCCATGGCCGCGCTTGGCGTCTTCAACACCGCGCTCGCCTATTACGTCTATTTTCGGCTGGTGGCGGAGGAGGGGCCGACCTTCGCCAGCCTCAACAACTATGTCGTGCCGGTGATTGGCGTGGTCGGCGGGGCGATCGCGCTCGGCGAGCCCATCGGCCTTTCCGCCTGGGGTGGCCTCGCGCTTGTCCTGATCGGCGTCGCGCTTACCGGAAAGTCGCTGCGCGCGAAGTAGAGCCGCAAGGCTCGTTCAGCGCGCGAGCCGCGGCCTGACCGGCACGCGCGCCAGAGCGAGCTTCGGCATGACATTGCCGCGCAAGCCTCCGCCACGCGGCGGGTCGTCGTCCTTGGGCGGGAACATGACCGCCGCCGCGCAGACGAGCCCCCCGAACGTCGTCATGAAGCCCGCATAGAGCAGGAAGACCGCCGCCGCCTCGATATCGCTATGGGAGAGCACAGGCCGCAGGCCGAACGGGTCGACCGCCAGCAACGCCGTCGCACAAAGAATCCCGGCCAACCCTCCCAGCGCCCAATTGAAGAGCATGTACCGGATGAGCGGATCGAGTCTTCGATAGGCTCTCCGCACGCGGAGGAGGGATAGATTGGTCTTGTGCGCGTCCATATCGGACCTCCAATCTGAGGCGCCCTTTGCTCGCGCCCTTTTTCGCCCCGCTCCGGCGATCCGCCCCGAAAAAAGGAATGTAGACCCGCGAAGCCGTTCGTCAAAGGGTCCCGCTGCGTCAAAAACGCGCGAGGTCCTAACCGCGTCCCTTCAACGCATCGGCGAGCCGAACGGTTGCAGACCCAGGCTGCAAAGGTTTCGGTTGACTCTCGTGCGGCGCCCAGGCGTTCAGCCATACGATGTCGAAGGTCGCCCTGAGCCGTCCGTCCGGGTCGGCGAAGCGGTCGGCGTAGACGGCGGCGGCGCGGAGCAGGACGTCCCGCCGGAGCGGCGTCAGGCTGCGATCCTTGAGCGCATTGGTCGCCCCGAACGCCCGCAGGTCCCTCATCAGCGCGAAAATATCGGAATAGCGAACGATCACGCGGTCGAGATCGACGACCGGCAGCGCGAGCCCCGCGCGCTGCGCGAGCGAGCCCAACGCCCGGACATCGACGAAGGGCGCGACGCGGGGCGAGGCGCCGCCGAGAATCTCGCTCTCGGCGATCGTGAAGCTTTGGCGCAGTTCGCTCAGGCTGTCCCCTCCGATCAGCGCCGCCATGAAGAGCCCGTCGGGCCTCAGCGCACGCCGGATCTGCACCAGCGTTCCAGGGAGGTCGTTGACGGTCTGCAGCGCCAGCAACGAGACGGCGAGATCAAACGCGCCGTCCGGCAGCGCCAGCGCCTCGAGATCGCCCACGCGGCCCTCGAAAGCGCCGGCGCCGAGGCTCCGGGCTGTAGGCGCGACCCGGATCACATGGTCCGTCTGGCCGCTTGCGGCCAACGCCACGGCGGCGTGGGGTCCGGGCGTGCCGAGGTCGATGGCGTTTGGGAATCGGCGCTTGACCAGCGACAGCCGGTCGGAAAGCTCCTCCGCCGAGCGGGCGAGCAGAAAGTCCGCCCCTTCCACGGCTCGCTCCCAGGCGCGGTCGAGGCGGCGATGGACGAGGGCGCGGTCGAAAATCTCGGGCGGCGAGGGGCTCACTTCGCGCATATGGCCCTTTCAAGGCCCTCGCGCAAAGGAAGCGGACGCGTTAGCTTGCGTGACGACGATGATCGCTGCTCCGGCCTTTCTGCGTGAAAACGTCCTGGCGAGCCTATGGGCCCGCCGGGCGGTCGCTGTTGGCTCGCGTCTCGGCGTGGCCACCCTCGACGTCCTTTTTCCGCCAGTCTGCCTGGCTTGCCGCGCCGCTACCCACGCCCATGGGGCCCTCTGCTCGGAATGTTGGAGCCGGATGCGCTTCATCGAGCGGCCTTTTTGCGAGCGGTTGGGCACGCCTTTCGAGCATGACCTGGGCGACGGGTTGCTGTCGCCGCAGGCCATGGCGGATCCCCCTGTCTTCGCACGCGCCCGGGCTGTCGCCCGCTTCGAGGACGGTCCAGCGCGGCGTCTCGTCCACAGGCTCAAATATTCCGACCGGGCCGAACTGGCGCGTCCGATCGGGCGCTGGATGGCGCGCGCCGGGGCCGAACTGCTGGCGGAGGCGGACCTGCTGGTTCCCGTGCCGCTCCACCCGCTTCGACTTTGGCGCCGCCGTTTCAATCAGGCCGCGGCGCTTGCGCGCGAGATCTCGCGGCAGACCGGGGTTCCCTGCGACTCCGGCTCGCTCAAGCGCGTCAAGGCGACGAAGAGCCAAGTGGGTCTCAGTCGCGCCCAGCGCGCGGAGAACATGCAGGGCGCTTTCCGGGTCGCCGAGGGGCAGGACCTCAAGGGTCGCCGCATCGTGCTCGTTGACGATGTTCTCACCTCCGGCGCAACGCTCAACGCCGCCTCGCGAATTCTTCTTCGAGCCGGAGCGGAGCGGGTCGACGCGCTTGTCTTCGCCCGGGTTGTTACAGGCGCCTGAACGACCATATAAAGAGCCGAGAAGCGTCGCCTTCATTCCGGAGATTCCGACCCCCGTGCCGCCCATCGTCATTTACACAAAATCCTTCTGCCCCTACTGCCATGCGGCGAAGGCGCTCTTGAAAAAGAAGGGCGCGGCTTTCGAGGAGATCAGCGTCGACGGCGACAGGGCTGGCCAGATGGCGATGGCCGAGAAGGCTGGCGGCAGCTCCACCGTGCCGCAGATTTTCATCGGCGGAAAACATGTCGGCGGCTGCGACGATCTTCACGATCTTGAAGCGGCCGGCGAACTCGACCCCCTGCTGGCGGACGGAACATCATGATCAAATACGCGCTCGGCTGCGCGGAAGGACATAACTTCGAGAGCTGGTTTCCCGACAGCGCCGCTTACGACAAGCTGCGGAAGCGGGGGTTGGTCGCATGTCCGGAATGCGGGTCGATCAAGGTCGAGAAGGCGGTCATGGCGCCGGCAGTGGTGGGCGGAGACCGAGCCGCGGCCGCCAGCCCGTCCGGCTCCGTCGAATTGGTCATGGACGATCGCCGCAAGCAGGCGCGCGAAATGATTCGCCGCCTCAAGCGCGAGATTGAGGCGAATACCGACGACGTCGGATCTCGCTTTCCGGAAGTGGCGCGGGCGATCCATCTCGGCGAGGAAGCCGACCGGCCGGTCCGCGGCCGGGCGAGCCTCGAAGAGGCGAAGGCCTTGATCGACGAGGGCGTCGGCGTCCTGCCGATGCCGACGCTCGCCGACGAGCTCAACTGAGGGCTACTGCCTCTCGACCTGGAATTCCGACGCCTCGATGACCGTCGTTCCGACCATGGTGCGGGCCGAGACCCGGAAGGGCATCAGCACCCGGTCCTCGGGGATCGGCGCGAGCCAGACTTCGAGGTCCTTGTTGGCGGCCATGAACTTTGTCGCCGGGCGATTGGCGCTATGGCCTGAGATAGGCACGTAGCGCGCCGAGCAGACCGCAACGGGTCCATCGTAGCCTTTCGCCTTCACCCTTCGCTCGCCGACATAAGTGAGAGTTATGTCGAAGCGCGTATAGCCGTCGAAGATCGGAATCTTGCGATTGCAGGCGGCTGGCGAAACGATCGGGCCGGATAACGGGGCCGGAATAATGGTCGCGCCGATCGGGTCGACGATATTCTGCTCGTCGTGCGGTCCGAGCGGGATGCGATCCGGCTTGTCGTCGAAGGGCGGGCTGATGTCTACGCCCGTAACCTTGTTGTCGTGCAGCGCCATGCGGATCGTGCGGGTCATATTGGCGTTGGCCGCGATGGTGGCGAAGGCTTCCGGCGACACCTTGCCGCCGATGATTTCACCCTGACCGGCGGAGGCGCCGCGGGCGTTCGAGATGATCTTGGCGAGGCCCGTCAGCTTGGCGTCCGCCTCTATTGAGTAGTGAGTCGGCGTGATCTGGGCGTTGAGTTTGGCGGCGCCGATCGGCAGGCCGATCAGGGAAACTTTGTAGACGGCGTGCAGCACGTCCGCTGAGGCCGGCGCGGCGATGGCGAGCGCCGCCGCAACCGTGGCTCCGAACCGGAGGCGCGTCTTTTGCGACCGCGACGTCATTGTTTCCGATCTCCTGCGGCGAATCCGCTCCGTCGATTGATCCGGCGATTGCGCGCAAATTCCGGCGCCAATGCGCCGACTCAGAGGCGTATCGCCCAAAGCAAAAAAGTGCGTAGCCCCGCTGTCAAGACCTTGCGGCCTGCCGTCACGCGGACATAACATCCCTCGTCATGGTCGAAACAGTCATCTCCATACGCTCCGCGCGATTGGGCGACGAAGCCGATATCGCGGCGGTTCACGATGCGGCGTGGCGCGAGGCCTACCGCGGAGTGATCCCCGGGCGGGAGCTGGAGCAAATGATTGCGCGGCGGGGTTCGGCCTGGTGGCGCGTGGCGATTGCGCGCCGCACCCCTCTGCTCGTTCTCGAATTCTCGGACACCGTGGTCGGCTATGTGAGCTACGGGCGCAACCGGGTTCCCGCGCTCGGCTACAGCGGCGAGATTTTCGAACTTTATCTCGCCCCCGAAAGTCAGGGGTGCGGCCTGGGCCGCCGCATGTTCGAGGCGGCGCGCAAGGATCTCGCCTCCCACGGCTACCCCACTTTCGTCGTCTGGGCGCTGGCCGACAACGAGCGCGCGGTGGGTTTCTATCGCCGGCTCGGCGGGCGCGTGTTGCGCCGCGCGCATGAGACTTTCGGCGGGCAGGAGCGTGAGCGCGTCGCTTTCGGCTTTGGCTGACGGCCTCGACCCTCTATAACCCGGCCGCTTCGCCCGCCCTTCGGCGCGGCCCAATATCGGAGGGATTCCTTGAATCTCAATGCTGTGTCGGTCGGCAAGAACCCGCCCCACGACGTCAATGTCGTCATCGAGGTCCCGATCGGCGGCGAGCCCATCAAATACGAGATGGACAAAGAAAGCGGCGCGCTCGTCGTCGATCGCTTCCTTTACACGTCGATGCGTTATCCCGGAAACTATGGGTTCATTCCCCATACTTTGTCCGACGATGGCGATCCTTGCGACGTCATCGTCGCAAATACGCGCGCGATTGCCCCCGGCGCCGTGATGAGTTGCAAGATCGTGGGTGTGCTCGTCATGGAGGACGAGGCCGGCGGCGACGAGAAATTGCTCGCCGTTCCCTCGGTGAAGCTCACGAAGCGCTACGCCAAGGTCAACAATTACTCCGACCTGCCGGAGATCACGCTTCACCAGATCGAGCATTTCTTCCGCCATTACAAAGATCTCGAAGAAGGCAAGTGGGTGAAGATCACCCGTTGGGGCGACGCCGACGAAGCGCGCAAGCTCGTGGTCGAGGGAATGGAGCGGGCGAAAAAGGGGAAGAAGGCAAAAGCCTGAACGCGCCGTCCAGCGCGCTCGGAGAAAAACGGGAGGGCGGGTGAAACGCTCGTTTATCGACGCGCGCATCGAGGCAATGCTGGCGCTATGCCAGCGCTACGGGGTCGCACTGCCCCCTTTCGCTCTGTGGGGCGACGAGGACCACCGTAGACATCGCGAGGCCTCCCGCCTCATCGCGGAACGCGGACTTGGCTGGAACGTGGTGGAGTTCAAGCCGGGCGCGTTCGCAAGCGACGGCCTCACGATTTTTACGCTGCGCATGGGCGATTGGCGGGATCTCGAAATGGGGCGCGGCCGGCTCTACGCGGAAAAGGCGATCATGAGCGACGACGGACAACGCGCCCCGCATCACTACCATGTCGTGAAGACCGAAGACGTCGTGAACCGAGGCGGCGCGAGATTCGTGGTCGAGCTCTTCAAGGTCGACGCCAGCGGCGCGCCGACGAAGGAACGTTTCCGGGCGCTGAAAGACGTGAGCACGCTGGATCTCGGTCCCGGCGATCAGGTGCGGTTGGAGCCGGGCGAAAGCCTGACACTCGAGCCTTACGTCGCGCATGCCTTCTGGGCCGAAGGCGGAACGGCGCTTGCGGGCGAAATATCGCTCGCCAACGACGACGCGACCGACAATTACTTCGTCCCGCCGCTTGCGCCTTTCGCCCCTATCGAAGAGGACCGACCTCGCCGCTTTGTGACGGTGAGAGACTATCCGGCCCTGGTTTAGGCCGCCGCAAAACAGGCTTGCCGAATCGCGCTCAGTTGCTGGAGCAGCTCATCGAGCCCGCATTGGCGCCCTGCGAGCCGGTGCAGTGCATGTTCGACGTGTCGATCGAGGGGATCGTCGGCGTCGTAATGCTTGGCGTGGTCGTCGCATCGGCCGGGATGAAGCTCGGCGAGCTGCTGTTCATCATGCGCTGAATCTCCGCCTGGTGCGCGGCGTTTTGGGCATCCTGCTGCGCTTGCGCTTGCGCGTCGCGGTCCTTCTGAGCCTGCTGGGAGACCATATTGTTGTAAGCCTGTTGCCGGTCGCTTGCGGCTTGCTGAGCGGAGCGGTTCTGCGCGGTCTGCATCATGCAGGTCGCGAATTCATTGGAGCCTGGTTGAAATCCGTAGCCGGAGCAGGCTTGCATATCGAGCTTCTTCTGTTCCTCGCCGTTGCAGGCGGCCAGCGCCAACGCGAGACATGCGATGGCGGTTACGCGTCCAGATGTCATTCTTGACCCCAGCCCCTCGTGTCGTCCGTTCTACGGCCGATCAGAACGCCAAAGTACTACGACCGCGTTGTGTCGCAAAGCCCCCTTTGACCTTACGCCGTGGTTTCCGCAACCCGCGCCAGAGCGTCGAAGAACATCGCCTTGAACCGTGCGGCTTCGACCTCGATAGCGACTTCCGCGTTGGGCAGCCGCTCCCATTGCCCGCGCCAGTCTGGAATCGTCGCGCCCATCGTGATGCGTCCGCTCGTCTCGACGTCGACCGTGCACTGCCTCGTCCTGACGAGCGTCGGATCGAGCGCCGCCCCAAGCGCCAGCGGATCATGCATCGTCAGGTAACGCGCCCCATGCCATTTCTCCATGAGCTCGAAATAGTGACGCGACGAATCCTGTATGAATTGTATTAGCGCTTCGCCGCGCGGCGTGTTGGCGATGCGGCGCGCAAAGGCGGCGATATCATTCGCATCGAAGGTCGTTTGCCGCGTGACGTCGAGTCCGACCGCGACGACCAGGGTCGCGCCGACGCCGCCGAACATCCGGAAGACGATGCGGGCCGCCTCCGGATCGTGCCAGATGTTGAACTCGGCGCTCGGCGTGACATTGCCGGGCGCGCCGAAGGCGCCGCCCATGATGACGAACCGCTTGAGGAGGCGCGGCAGGTCGGGCTCGCGCATGAGCGCAAGCGCGATGTTGGTGAGCGGACCCGTCGCGACGAGGGTAAGCCTGCCGGCGTGGGCGCGCGCCGCCGCCACGATGGCGTCTACACCATGGGTGGGCGAGGCCGGCGCCTTGGGTTCGGGCAGCACGGCGTAGCCCAATCCGCTCTCGCCGTGGACGACGCTCGCGTCGGTCGGCGCGGTCGAAAGCGGCGTCGCCGCGCCGGGGGACACCGGAATTTCGGAGCGACCGGCCAGCGCCAACACGGCGCGCGTATTCCGCGTGGCCGCTGCCAAAGTCACATTTCCGACCACAGTCGAGACGCCGACGATCTTCGCGCTCGGTTCGCCGCAAGCTTGCAGAAGCGCGAGCGCGTCGTCGATTCCGGTGTCGACGTCGAGGAACAGAAGATCTTTCGGTTGGGTCATGTCGGCTGAAATCCGCGGAGAGAAAGGCGCATCGACGCGCGGCCTGCATTGTGGCCGCGCGCCCCCGAAACCGTCAAACCGCGCCTCCCGCTGCCGGCGCCGCGACGGAGGCGGGAGCCTTGCGCGGCGCGAGGAAGCCGCGCTTTTCCTTGGCGATCCAGCGGCTCATGAGAAGTATGGCCACGGAAGCGAGGCCTGAGGCGAGCCCGATCCACACGCCAATCGGCCCGAGCGGCGTCCAGAATCCGAGCGCAAGCCCAATCGGCGCGCCGACCGCCCAATAGCCGACGAGCGCCATGACGAGCGGGACGCGCGAATCGTGTACGCCGCGCAGCATGTTTGCCAGCGCCGCCTGGCTTGCATCAAAAATCTGGAAGATCGCGGCGACCTTGAGTAGGGCGATCGCGATCGCAATGGCCTCGGCGTTCTCCGGCCGATCGAGCGGAAGGAACGGCGCAATGAAAACGCGCGGCGCGAAGACCATGGCGGAGGCCGAAAGGCAGGCGAAAGCGACGGTAAGCCCGTAGGCGCACCAGCCCGCCCGCGCAATCGCCTTCGGATCGCGCGCTCCGAAAGCCCGCCCCACCCGAACCGTCGCCGCCTGTCCAAGCCCGAGCGGGACCATGAACGCGAGAGCGCAGATCTGCAACGCGACCGTGTGGGCTTCGAGCGCATGCTGTCCGAGCAGGCCGACGGCGAGCGAGGCTGTGGAGAAAACTCCGACTTCGGCCACGATCGTTGCGGCGATGGGCAGGCCAAGCGCCCAGAGCGCGACAAAGTCGGCGCGGTCGGGTCGCCAGGGAAGGGCGAACAGGCGCAGCCGACGCATATCGCGGTCCAGATACGCAATACCGAACAGGCTCGCCGCCATGAGGGCCTGCGACAGACTCGTCGCAAGCCCGGATCCGAAGATGCCGAGCGCGGGGAGCCCAAAGTGGCCGAAAATCAGCGCATAGTTGGCCAGCGCATTGAACGCGACGGCGAAGAGCCCGACGATCAGCGTCGGGCGCGGCCGCTCGATCGCTGCGAACATCGATCGCGCCGCGGCGAAGAGGAGCGCGGGCAGATAGCTCCATTGGTAGCCATGCATGTAGATCCCGGCGTTTCGGGCAAGATCGTCCGGTTCGCCGATCGCGAGCAGGATCGGCGTCGTCCACCACAGCGCGATCCAGGCGACTAGCGCCAAGAGCACGGCGGAAATCAGCCCCTGGTGCGCGGCGCGGCGCAGACCCTCGCCGCTGCCTCCGGCGCCGCGTCGGGCCGCGGCGATCGGGGAGAGGGCCGCGATGAGCCCGATGCCGAACAGAAAGATCGGCATGAAGAGGTTGAAGCCGAGCGATCCCGCGGCCAGCGCCTGCGGCGACAGCCAACCCAGCATCATTATATCGGTCGCCGCCATGACATTCAGGGCGACGTTGGAGAGCACGAGCGGCCAGGCGAGCGCGAAAGTCGCGCCGAATTCGCTCCGAAGCAGCGCCGGAGCGGCCATGCCGCGCCTCTCGCGGGCGGCGAACATATCTTGACCTCGAAAAGGGGGGCGCTTTACCGGAAGATCGAGGCTGAGGCAATTTCCGCCAGCGCGCGGGCTCCGTAAACCGCAATTGGCTGCCTGGCGACAACGATGCTAGGCATCACGAGTTCGCGGTCGCGACGCGCGAGGCTTGGGTCAGCAAAGCGCCGCTTCGAGGACCTGCGATAATGACGAAGAAGAAGCTCAACATTGGCCTCGTTGGTTGCGGCTTCATGGGTCGCACCCACTCCAACGCTTTCGCCCGGGTCAACCAGTTTTTCGACTTGGATTATCGGCCTGTCCTCAAGGCGGTTTGCGCCCGCAATGGAGCGGCCGCCGAAACGTTTGCAGCAAACTGGGGTTACGAATTGTTCGAGACGGACTGGCGAGATCTGATCCGCCGCTCGGACATCGATCTGATCGACATTGCGAGCCCCAACGATACCCATGCCGAGATCGCCATCGCCGCCGCGGAAGCAGGCAAGATGGTGATGTGCGAAAAGCCGCTCGGCCGAAACGCCGCCGAGACGAGAAAGATCGTTGCCGCGGTCGAGGCCGCCGGGCGTCCGAACATCGTGTGGTACAATTATCGCCGAGCGCCCGCCGTCACGCTCGCCAAGCAACTGATCGATGAAGGAAGGCTTGGGCAAATTTTCCACTATCGCGCCAAATTTCTGCAGGACTGGACTATTTCGCCCGAGCTTCCGCAGGGCGGCGCGGGCACGTGGCGGCTCGACGCGAATGTTGCAGGCAGCGGCGTCACCGGCGATCTGCTCGCTCATTGCATCGACACCGCGATGTGGCTGAACGGTCAAATCGGCACGGTCACGGCGATGACCGAAACTTTCGTCAGGGAGCGGACGCACGCCGCCACCGGCAGGAAACAGGAAGTGAAGATCGACGACGCCGCAGCTTTCCTCGCACGGTTTGCAAACGGCTCGCTCGGGACCTTCGAGGCTTCCCGCTACGCCCGCGGCCACAAGGCGCTCTACACGCTCGAAATCAATGGCGCCAACGCATCGATCCTATGGGATCTTCACGATCTGCATCGGCTGCAATATTTCGACCACGGCGATGAAGGCCAGCTGCGCGGCTGGCGCTCGCTGCATGTAACCGATAGCGATCACCCTTACATGAAGCACTGGTGGGTGCCGGGCCTGCAAATCGGCTATGAGCACACTTTCATCCACCAGGCCGCCGATTTCCTGGAGGGCCTGGCTCAGGGTAGGCCGGCGAGCCCGACCTTCCGCGAAGCGATGGCGACCGACTTCGTCACCGACGCGGTTCTCATGTCGGCGAAGTCGGGTCGATGGGAGGACGTTCAACGCTGAGACGCAAGACCGCTCCTTAGGCGACCCAGAAAAGAAAAGGCCGGCGCGCTGGCCGGCCCGAAGCTTCGACGAGCTTTCTTATCAGTTCATTTACCGCTCAGTTCACTTGCCGCCACCCACGCAAGTGTCGACATTTTTCGGCGTGCAGATGTCGAGGCCGGTGTAGGTCGGATCAGCGGGCGCCGGCTTGCCGTCCTTGATGTCCTTCAGCGCGTACATGACCTTGTAGCCCATGTCGAAGGGCCTTTGGCCGACATTGCCCGTCGCGAGCCCGAGCTTCAAATCGTCGAGTTGCATCGGCAGCGTGTCGGCGACGGCGATCGCGATCTTGCCGCTGGCGATTTTGTCCTTGTACTTCGCCATCGCGTTCTTGTAGGCGTCGGGCAGGAATTCGCCAAACCCTCCCGTCGGCACGAAGGCGTCGAGTTCGGGATATTTGTTGAGCATGTCCTGCTCCTGCTGCATCGCAAGAGGGAAGTCGTCGTTGGTATAGAGCGGGCAGCCGGCGACCTCGGTCCATCCGTTCTGACCCGTGAGCTTCGCGCCAGGCGCCTCCGCGCTCTTCTTGCCCGCGAGCGTATCCCGGATGCCCTGCATGCGCTCGTTGTGATTGGCCGCCGCCGCGCCGCCCGACTGTATGCAGATCGTTCCGCCCTTCGGTTTCACCTCCATCACGAGCTTGGCGAGATTGACGCCAATGTCATAATTATGCGTGCCGATGTAGGCGGCGCGCAGGCCCTTATCCTGGTCGAGAAGATCCGAGTCCCAGGTGATGATCGGAATGCCGGCCGCCTTGGCGCCTTTCAGCGCCGCAGCCATCGCCGCGGCGTTGGCCGGCGACACGCCGATGCCGTCCACCTTCTTGGCGATGAGGTCGCCGACGATCTGCGCCTGTTCGTCGCCGCCGCCGTGCTCGTCCGGGCCGATATAGAGGCACTTGATGGCGCCCTTGAGCTCCGCCTCGGCCTTTTTGCAGCCCGCCAAAGCCTGATCGTAAAATGGGTTGTTGGTGCTCTTGGGCACGAGGGCGAAGGTGTAAGTCCCCGCCGCCTGGGCGGATGCGGACGCCGCAAGCAACGCCCCGGCAGCGACGGCTCCGGATATGAGTATTCTCAGCATTCGTTCCTCCCTTGGTTTCGTGCGCGAGCGCCTTCAAGGTGCTTTCGCGGCGCGCGCCCCCCGTTTGCCTCGCGGGCGCTAGACCGCCCGTCCCGCATCAGCGTGTGACATGTTAGCATTGAACAGAATGAAGGGAGGCGCAAGGGCGCGCCGCGATTGCGACGCTCACAGTGATGTTTATTGTGTTTATCAGAATAGTATGATATCGATATTCTTATGGGCAAAATTTGTCGCGATGGTTGGGCGAAACCCGCTCAACCGTGTCGGAAGATCGAACCCGATCCGCTCAACGACCTGGAAGATGGGCGGCGTCCCGCCGAAATCGCCGAAAGTTGCAGAATTCGTCACTTAAGCCTTTGAAAGGATTGGTTCGTTAACAGAACCACGCACGTCTGGCCGGAGATGGAATTCGCCGGAGCCGGCGGATCCCAAACATTCGCCATATCGTCGCCGCGCTTCTCGTCCAGGAACGCGCACTGTACGTTTCTTCAGGTTTCCGGGAAGGGCGCGGGCACAAATGGTTTTCAAAGTGGCTTTGGTCGCGGTTTGTGGGCTCGCGTTCGCAGCGCCCGCTCTCGCGCAAAGCACGGGCTACGACGCGGTTTTCGGCGGGGGCGGCGGGGGGAGAAACGGCGGCCTCGGCTATGCGGAAGTATTTGGCGCGAGCGGGCCGACAGATCGTGCGTCTTCCCCTGTCAACTCCCGTTACGTCTCTCCGCTGATGAGCGAGAGGGCGCAAGCACGCAGGTTCTTCGGATCGCGGGACATGGTATGGCGCGGAGGCGTGTTGGGGCGCCTGCCCGAGTTGCGCCCAGTCGGGAGCGAGCGCTTTGTCGATGCGCTCCGAGGTATCGATTCCGCAGGGAGCGTCGACTTCATCAGCAGGCTCGGCCTCCGGGCGGGCGTGAATCGACAGCGCCGTAACCGTTGACACGCTCATGGGCGGAGTTGGTTACGGGGCGCGAGGCAACAACGCCTACCTGACGAAACTCGGAGGGCATGACATCAATGACTCCATCGGTGAGGTGGAGAAGGAAGATGAGCCGGAGAGCCCGTGGCGCCCGCCCGCCGATCCGACGACAAAGTTGAAGAACGCAATGTCAACCGCGACGACGAGTGCGGCGGACGAGGTGCGCGACTATTTTTATCCGAAGGCCGATTTTGAAAAGGATGCGCCTTACGGGAGCCTTGCGCCGCTTCGAACCGAGTTGTTCGGCTCATCGGAGAAGCCCCCTCCGTCTTCACTCGATATTGGGACGCTTGGTCAGACGGATTACGTCGACCCGCTGATCAAGGGGATCGACGCCGCGGCGCCGCGAGCGCTGCAGCCTGCAAACACGAGCGGACTGTCGGAGTTCGGCAGCGCCAGCCCGGGCGCGAAGTCCGGCCAGTCACCATTTTTAAGCGAGGCGAGTCCCGCGGAAGACCTTCTAAAAACGCAGGGAGCCGCAGCGCTCGTCGACCCGCTTCGCGACTACGGCGCCAAGTACTGAGAGAAGGGCTTCGCTAAGCGAGGTCGCGCAAAGCCCGCGGCAGCGGGAAAGTCATTGCTTCGTTGGCGGTCGTCAACATTTCAGTTTCTATCGCGAACCGTTGGGCGAGCTTGTCCAGAATTCGCGTCACCAATTCCTCGGGGGCGGAGGCTCCCGCCGTCAGCGCGACCGAGCGCGCACCGTCAAGCGTGCTCCAGTCGATCCCGTTTTCGTCGGCCACGAGCTGGGCGTAGGCGCCCTCGCGCTCCGCCACCTCCCGTAGCCTTTGTGAGTTGGACGAATTGGCGGCGCCGACGACGATCACTGCTTCCACCTGGCGCGCGGCGGTCTTCACAGCCTCCTGTCGGTTGGTCGTCGCGTAACAGATATCCTCGACCGGGGAGGCGTGGATCGCCGGGAAACGGCGCTTCAAAGCCGCGACAATGTCGCGCGTGTCGTCGACGGATAGCGTGGTCTGGGTGACGTAGGCGATCGGGCGGTCGTCCGCAGCGTCCAAGCTTTCGACATCTTCGGCGGAGCCGACAAGCGTGATCGCTCCCGCCGGCAATTGTCCCATCGTCCCGACCACCTCCGGATGGCCTGCATGGCCGATAAGAATGATCCTCCGCCCCCGCTTGAAATGGGCCTGGGCCTCGCGATGCACCTTGGTGACGAGCGGACAGGTGGCGTCGATAGTGAAGAGGTTGCTGGCCCTTGCCGCTTCCGGCACCGAGCGAGCGACGCCGTGCGCAGAGAAGATCACCGGATGCCGGCCGGGCGGGGCCTCGCAGAGCTCCTTGATGAAGATCACGCCCTTCGCCTTCAGCGAATTGACCACGTGCTTGTTGTGAACAATTTCGTGCCGCACGTAGACCGGCGGACCATGCAGCTTGAGCGCCCGCTCCACGATTTCGATCGCCCGCACGACTCCGGCGCAAAATCCTCGCGGCGCGCACAACACGACGCGAAGGGGAGGCTTTGTTCCGCAGGCGGGCGCGGGAATGGCGTCAGTCCAGGTCATTTCGATCAGCCTTGGGTGGAGCGGTTGGGCAAGTCAAGCGACCCACGCTCCTCGCATCGCTACGTTATGGGCGTTCTTCGACAGTCGTAAGAAAGCAAAGCAGCGAGACGATGGCGTTCGCATCGGACGCCCGCTCAAGAGTTTGGTTGTGGCTTCGACTGGGAGGCGCGTTCGCGGCTGCTTCTGCGGAGGAGCAGCGAAGCGACTCAATCCGGCAGTGTCAGCCCTGGCGACGGCCAACGCGCAGGCCATCGACCAGTATGTCGATCAGCCGGCGCGCGCTCGCGCGCCAGTCCGAGGCGATGTTGACATAGGCGATGCCTGTGAGCGCGCGCAAAAGGTCGCTCGCCTCGGCGTCGCCCCGGATCGCGCCGCTCTTCTTGGCGCTCTCGACGAGAAGCGTGATCGCTCCGTTGATCCGGGCGCTGGAGGACGCGTAGAAGTCGGGAGCGCCGCTGGCGATCGTCGAAAGCGCCGGCGCGATAATCTTTTTGGTCGCGATATAGTCGACCATCTCGAGCATCCACGCACGCAGCGCTTCGTCGGGCGATAGCGACCGAAGAAGGCGCGGGGCGGCGTCCGCAAGTTGCTCAACCTCGCGCCGATAGACGGCCTCGACGACAGCCTCTCGGGTGGGGAAATGCCGATAAAGCGTGCCGATACCGACTTCCGCGCGCCGCGCGATCTCGTCGAGGTTGGCGTCCGGCCCGATCTCGGTGAAGGCGGCCTTGGCGGCGGCAAGCAGCCGCTCGCGATTGCGCAACGCATCGGCGCGCGGCTTTCGCATCGACTTAGAGGCGAGCGTGCTGCTGGTTTCCGGGGCGGCGTCTGCGGTCACCTGTCTTGCCTTTTCCCTGGCGAACCTGCACCGGCAGGCGAGGGAGTTTCATCGGTTGAACGGAACCGCAAACTTTTGCAAGCGCGTTAGGTCTGCGCAGGAAATCGCTTGCAAAACGGAGGCTTCCTCCGTATAAATCGGAGGATCTCTCCGTTTATCCTCCGATTGCGCCAGACTGATGGTGCGGCGCCGTCAATGTCGGGAGCGACCCTATGCTGGATATTGTGAACCCACGCGCCTTTGGCGCGACCTCCACCGCAGACGATGTCCTTAACGGCGTCAACCTGCGCGGCAAGCGGGTGCTGATAACGGGCGTGTCGGCTGGCATCGGCGTTGAGACAGCGCGGACGCTGGCGGCGCACGGCGCCGAGGTCGTCGGGGCGGCGCGCGACCTCAAAAAGGCGAAAGCGGCGACAGATGCGGCTCTCGGGGAGAGGACGGGCGGGGGGATCATCGAGCTCGTGGAGCTTGACCTCGCCTCTCTGGCGAGCGTTCGCGCTTGCGCCGACAAGCTTCTTGCCGATGGGCAGTCTTTCGACTTTGTGATCTGCAACGCCGGCGTCATGGCGTCCCCCTATGGGAAAACCGCCGACGGGTTTGAGACCCAGTTCGGGACGAACCATCTTGGCCACTTCGTCCTCGTGAACCGAGTCGCGCCGCTCATGCGAACGGGCGCGCGATTGGTTAATGTCTCCTCGGCGGGGCACCGCCGCGCGGACGTTGATCTCGATGATCCCAATTTCGAACGCTCGCCGTACGATTCCTTTGTGGCTTATGGTCGGTCGAAGACCGCCAATATCCTTTTCGCCGTGGAGTTCGATCGCCGCCACCGGGCAAGCGGGCTCAGCGCAACGGCTGTGCATCCGGGGGTGATCAAAACCGAGCTTGGCCGGCACATGCCTCCGGAGGTCGTGGAGGGCATGATCGACCGCCTCAACGCCGAGCGGCAGGCGGAGGGCCTGCCGCCTCTCGCCTGGAAGACAATCCCCCAAGGCGCCGCGACCTCGGTCTGGGCGGGGGTTGTCGCGAAAGCCGATGAAGTGGGTGGCCGATATTGCGAGGATTGCCATGTCGCCGAGGTCGTCCCGGGCGGGCCCCGCCCCAGCGCGCTTCTCGGCGTGCGCCCCTTCGCCCTCGATCCGGAACGCGCGCAGGCGCTGTGGGCGAAGAGCGAAGCCATGGTGGGCGAGCGCTTCTGACGATCACATGTGCGAGAGGCCCTGTGGACAGCAGGGCGCATTCCTGGTTATTCGCGCGTCCCTCCGTCGGCAGAGTTCTCGACCCATGCTGGAAACGATTGCGCTGAGAAGCTTTGGGCCGACCTCGACGACCGAGGATGTGCTCGAGGGAATCGATCTTAGCGGTAAACGGGCGCTGGTGACCGGCGTTTCCGCTGGGATCGGCGTCGAGACCGCCCGTGCGCTTGTCGCGCACGGGGCGCAAGTCGTCGGCGCCGTACGGCAAATTTGCGAAGGCGGAATCGGCTGCCGAGCACATTTGCGCCGACGCGGGGAGAGCGGGGTCTTGAACTCGTCGAACTCGATCTTGCGTCGCTCGTGAGCGTGCGCGCCTGCGCGTCTGCCCTGCTAGCCGACGGGCGATCCTTTGACCTTGTCGTCTGCAATGCGGGCGTGCTCACTTCCACCCACAGCAAGACGGCCGACGGCTTCGAAATGCAGTTCGGCGTGAATCACCTCGGCCACTTTCTTCTCGCCAATCGCATTGCGCCGCTCATGCGGCCTGGGGCGCGGCTCGTCAGTCTGTCTTCAGGGGCACATCGCCGGGCCGACGTCGACCTCGAGGACCTGAGCTTCGAGCGGACGCCCTACGACGCCTTCATCGCTCATGGCCGCTCGAAGACGGCCAACGCGCTTTTCGCTGTCGCCTTCGACGCACGCCACAAGGCGGACGGCGTGCGCGCAGCGAGCGTCCATCCCGGCTTCGTGCAGACCGAACTTACCCGCAGCCTCGGGCGCGTCTCCATTCAGCGCATGATCGGAGACATCAACGCCAGGCGCGAGCCGGCGGGTCTGCCGCGGCTTGCCTGGAAGTCGATTCCCCAGAGCGCCGCGACGACCCTTTGGGCGGGTCTCGTCGCCGGCTCCGCCCAGGTCGGCGGCCGCTATTGCGCCGATTGTCGTGTTGCGGATCCGGTGCAGAAGGAAGCCTACACGTCCGAGTTGGTATGCGCTTTTGCGATCAATCCCGAACGGGCCGAGGCGCTTTGGACCGCCAGCGAAGCGATGGTCGGCGAGCGATTTTAAACGCGCGTTCGGGCTTTGTGGGTCAAGTCGGCCCTCGCATCGGCGCTTCGTGCAGCACGGTCCGGATCTTTTCGGCCAGTTCGTCGGCTGTGTACGGCTTCTTGAGCCACGCGCCCTGGCCGAGCCCATGGCGGGCGATTGCCGGTTCGGCGTAGCCCGAGGTGAAGAGGATCTTGATGCCGGGTTTTCCAGCCAAGGCCGCCTGCGCCAGCTCTTGGCCTGTCATGCCGCCAGGCATGACCATGTCCGTAAAGATAAGCGCGACGTCGGCGATGAGCGGCGAGCTGGTCGAGCGCCGCGGCGCCGTTGTCAGCCTCGACAACCTCATAGCCGAGTGTTTTCAGCCGCCGGCTGAGAACACGCAGCAGTCGTGGGTCGTCCTCGACGATCAATATGGTTTCCGATCCCTGCCGCATGTCCGATGGCCCGGAACTCAACCAAATCGTCTCCCGCGGCATCCGCAAGCGGCAGGTAGATACGAACGCTCGTCCCTCGCCCGACCTCGCTGTAAAGCTGAATATGCCCTCCGGATTGTTTGACAAAGCCATAGACCATACTGAGGCCGAGCCCCGTGCCGGCGCCTATTGGCTTTGTGGTGTAGAAGGGCTCGAAGGCGCGTCGCCGCACCTCTTCCGACATGCCCGCGCCGGTATCCGTGACAGTGATTAGAGCATAGCGGCCCGTGCGGACCTCCTGGTACATTTGCGCGTAATCGGCGTCGAGGCGCGTCGCGTTGACCTCAATCGTCAGGCGTCCGCCACGGGGCATCGAGTCTCGGGCATTGATGGCGAGGTTGAGCAGGACATTCCGAAGCTCCGCCGTGTCGACGACAGTGGCGCAGCGCGATTCAGAGACCCGAATCGTGAGCTCGATCGATTCGCCCAGCGTCCGTCGCAACATCTCCGCGAGTTTGGCGACCAGGGGTCCGACTTCGGTCGCCGTCGGGTTAAGCGGCTGGCGCCGTCCGAAGGCGAGAAGCTGGGCTGCGAGCTTTGCCCCGTCCTTCGCCGCGCCCTGCGCCTCGCTGACGAGTTCACGCTGGTCTGCGTCTTTCAGACTCGGAGCAAGCAGCTCAAGGTTGGCCATAATCACAGTCAGAAGATTGTTGAAGTCATGAGCGACGCCGCCGGTCAGCTGGCCGACTGCTTCCATCTTCTGCGACTGCCGCAATTCGCTTTCTATCTTCTGCCGCGCAGTGAGATCGCGGATAAAGCCGGTGAAGATGCGTCGACCATTGACGCGCGCTTCTCCCACTGACAATTCCATGGGGAAGACGACGCCGTCCTTCTTAAGCCCTTTGACGAGGCGGTCGTAGCCGATGATCCGCGCCTCGCCCGTTCGCAGATAGTTCGCAATATAGTTGTCGTGTTCCGACTGATATGGCTCGGGCATCAGAATTCTCGACATTGCGTCCAACGACCTCTTCCGGCGCATAGCCAAAAAGCTTCCACGCGGCCGAGCTAAAGGAGGCGATTTGCCCGTGTTCGTCGATGACGACCATGGCTTCAGGCACGGTGTCGAGGATGGAGCGAAGATGCGCCTCCCGCTCCAGGAGATCGGTCTGAGCGCGTTTGAACCCAGTGATGTCGATGTTGTTTTGCAGCACCCAATTCATCGCGCCGTCCGGAGCCTTCCAAACGATCCAGTGTGTCGCGATTGAAAGTGGTAGGCCCTCCTTTGTCTCCTGCTCCATTTCCCCTTTCCAGGCGCCACAGGCGTGGAGCGTTGCGAGGATCTCGTCGCGGGGTAGGGGATATTTTGTTTTCAACAGTTCGTGCGCGCGGCGCCCCAGCGCCTGGCTGCTCGTCCACCCGTAAAGACGCTCGCAGCCCGTTGTCCAGTGTAGGATTTTTCCATCCAGGTCGTGGATCAGGGCGCTCGCGGAATCCAGAATATTGGTCAGGCTGGCGAATTCGGCGGTCACAGCCAATTCCTCGGAGAGAGAGATATTTAGGTTAAGGTCAGTTCGTTATGCGCGCAACCTGACCGAGACGGCAACAAACCATGCCAATTTCGGCCTGTCATCATTCAAAAGTTTAAGAAATCAGGCAAATACGGACGCCCGGCCGACCGCGGCGCTACTCTCGCAGAAGATCGTTGATGCCGGTCTTTGCGCGCGTTTGAGCGTCAACCGTCTTGACGATGACCGCGCAATAAAGCGAGGGGCCGGGCGAGCCGTCGGGCAGGGGCTTCCCAGGAAGCGAGCCGGGAACGACGACCGAATAGGGAGGAACATAGCCGACGTGGATCTGTCCCGTCGTCCGGTCGATGACTTTGGTTGAACCCGAAATGAAGACGCCCATCGAGAGAACCGAGCCCTCGCCCACGATCACGCCCTCGACCACTTCGGAGCGCGCCCCGATAAAGCAGTCGTCCTCGATAATGGTGGGGTTGGCCTGGAGCGGTTCCAGCACGCCGCCAATTCCGACTCCGCCCGACAGGTGGACGTTGCGGCCGATCTGGGCGCACGAGCCGACCGTGACCCAAGTGTCGACCATGGTTTTCAAATCGACGTAAGCGCCGAGGTTCACGAAGCTGGGCATCAAAACCACGTCCTTCGCGATGAAAGCGGAGCGTCGGACGATGGCGCCGGGTACGGCGCGAAGACCCGCCTCGCGGAAGCGGTTTTCACCCCAGCCCTCGAACTTCGAAGGGATCTTATCCCACCAGGTCGCGCCGCCGGGGCCGCCTTCAATGGCGCGATTGTCATTGAGGCGGAATGAAAGAAGGACCGCCTTTTTGAGCCATTGGTTGACCTTCCAGGAATTCGGACCCGTCGCATCCGGAATTTTTTCGGCCACCCGGGCCTTGCCCGAATCGAGGAGGTCCAGCGCCTTCTCGACGGCTTGGCGCACCTCGCCCGTGGTTTGCGGCCCGATCTTCGCCCGGTCCTCGAAGGCCTGCTCGATCAGCGTCTGAAGCCGGAGATCTGTCATGATTTTAAGAGCGTCCTCGCCGTATTTGGCCGGACGTTTCCCTTGCGCCGGGGCGGCTTGTCAATGGCGCCCGCGGTCGCGGGCGATCTTCAGAATTCGACCTCCAGTTCCTCAATCTCCTCCTTTTCAGCGAGCGCGCCTTCGCGCCACTCCTGCATTGCCGGCAGATCCCAGATCCGGTCTGCATAGGCTTGCAAGCTTTCGTCGAGCGCGACGCCGTAAGTCCGGAAACGACTGACGACGGGCGCGTACATCGCGTCGGCCATTCCGACCTTGCCGAACAGGAACGGACCCCCATAAGCGTCGAGACATTCGGCCCATATGGTCTTGATGCGCTCTATGTCGCCAATAGCTTTCGACCAGATCTTAAAGTGCTTGATCTCAGCCTTGATATTCATCGGCAGCGCCTGCCGGAGCGAGACGAAACCAGAATGCATCTCGCCGCAAATCGAGCGGCAATGGGCGCGCATTGCCTGATCTTTAGGCAGAAGCCCCGCCTTTGGCGCGGCCTCGTTAAGGAACTCGCCGATCGCCAACGTGTCCCAGACGCGGATGCCCTTGTAAGTGAGGCAGGGCACGAGGATGGAAGGCGAAAGCAAAAGGATCTCGGCTCGGGCGTCGGCGTCGTCCGGAGCGATTGGGACTTCCTCGAACTCAATCTTGGCAAGCTTCGTCATGAGCCAGCCGCGCAACGACCACGACGAATAGTTCTTGCTGCTGATCGTCAAAGTCGTGGGCGGCATTTCTCTTAACCCTGCTTTTTGCGGATCGTTCAGTTCTTGACGGTTTCGCGACAGGCTTCCATTGTACAACGAAGCAATCGATGTGCCAGTTCCGGACGCGGCGGCATGGCGCATCCCTTGCTAGAGCAAGAGCTGGGGCGCACGAGCCGCGATGATGTACGACGCTTATCAAACGATCGCGGACGCGAACGACCGCATCCGCGTGCTCGCCGAAAATGCCAGCGCCATCCTAAGCGCATGGTCGTCCAATCCGTTTGCGCCGCCCATGCGGCGCATGGCCGCATATTACGAGCTGGTCGCGCTGGCAGGGTTTACCCACGCGCGGCCTCCATACGAAATCGACAGCATCGAGAAGAACGGCGAGACGATTCCCGTCGAGGAGAAGGGCGTGATGTGGACGCCGTTCTGCCAGCTTTTGCGCTTCAAGCGCGAGGGAGGGGGAGACGATCCGAAAGTCTTGCTCGTCGCGCCCATGTCAGGCCATTTCGCCACGCTTCTGCGTGGCACCGTCCGCACGCTGCTGCGAGACCACGAGGTGTTCCTGACCGACTGGATCAATCCGCGCAACGTCCGGCTCGAGGACGGCCCTTTTGCGCTCGAAGACTATACGCAGCACATCATCGACTTCATCAATTTCATCGGCGAGGATTGCCATGTCATCGCGGTGTGCCAACCGGCGGTGCCGGCGCTGATCGCGACCTCCGTGCTGGCACAGGAACGCGCTAATATTCAGCCTGCAAGTCTCACGCTCATGGCTGGACCCATCGATACGCGTATCGCGCCGACCAAGGTCAATGAGCTCGCGCAGGAAAAGCCGATCGAGTGGTTCCGCTCCAACATGATCGGCGTCGTGCCGAGTAAATTCGAGGGCGCGGGACGGCGGGTCTATCCGGGCTTCCTGCAGCTCACCGCTTTTATGAGCATGAACGCCGAGCGGCACCAGAAGTCCTTCGTCGATCTCTTCCACGCACGGGTCGCCGGCGACATGGAGAAGGCGGACGCCATCAGCGAGTTCTACAAAGAGTATTTCGCGATCATGGACATGAGCGCGGATTTTTATCTCGAGACGGTCGAGCAGGTGTTCCAGCGCTACCTGTTGCCGCAGGGGCTCATGAAGCACAAAGGGATCAAGGTCGAGCCGCGGGCAGTCAAAAACACGTTTCTCCTGACCGTCGAAGGCGAGCGCGACGATATCTGCGCCGCCGGCCAGACGCTGGCGGCGCAAGACCTCTGTTCGGGTCTTCGCCCCTATATGAAGACGCATCACCTGCAGGCGGGCGTCGGGCATTACGGCGTCTTCAACGGCAGGAAGTGGGACACGCAGGTCTACCCCGTCGTTCGCAATCACATCCAGTTCAGCCGTTAAGGCTTGCCTGCTCTGTGCGAATTGGCGCATCAGCGCAAAGAACGAAATGTAGCCGCCTAAAGGCCGAGCCCGTCATGCTGTCGAAACAGTGCCTATACGCTCTTGCCGCCGTGGGGTTCGCTGCCGGGCTTGCCGGCTGCAACTCCATCTCGAATCCAGTCCCCATCGAGGCGCCGACGGCACAGAGCATTGCGGGTCTCGAGCCCTCGGGCCACGTCGCGCTTACGCAGGTCTTTGTCGGCGGCGTCGGCGTCGGTAAGGGGTTGCTCACCTTCCAGGGCAAGACGTATCCTTTCACGCTCGCCGGCATGGTCGTCGGTTATGGCAGTCTTTCCAAGGCCGACGTGGCAGGAGAGGTCTACAAGCTTGATGACGTCTCGCAATTCTCGGGCGCCTGGGTCGAAGGGACGGGCGCGGCCGGACTCGAAACATCCCAAAAGGGTGACCTCTGGCTCCAGAACAAGGCCGGCGCCGTCATGCACCTGACCGGAAAGGTGAGTGGCGTCACGCTGTCCTTCGGCAAGGACGAGATCCTGATCGATGTCGGCAAACCTAAGGGCAAGACGGCGGCCGAATAGGCTCGCGCGGAATCGTAGCCGCGAATCGAGACTTGGTAGGAGAGAGGCCGTCAGCCCTTGATGTGGGCGGTCGTCTGCAACGCCGAAGGCGCCTGAAGAACGCGCTCATAGGCGGCGACAAATTTCTTCGCTTCATTCTCCCAGACGAAGGTCTCTTTTGACAATCTGGCCGCTTCAGCTGCGCATCGGGCGCGCAACGCGTCGTCCTGCATTAGGCGCAGGCAAGCGTCGGCCAGGCCGGCAGCGTCCGGAGTTGGCGCATACACCCCAGCGTCTCCGAGCAGTCGTTTCGTTTCGCGCAGCGGATTCGAGGCGGTCGGGATGCCGAGCGCGCAATACTCGAACACCTTGTTCATGCTCATCACGTCATTGGCTTCGTTGAACGGATCGGGGATGACGCCGATGTCGAAGGCGCTGATGTGCGCCAGCAGCGCGTCTCCGCTCAAATAGCCGGTGAAGAGAATAAAATCGTCGAGACCAAGTCGCTTCGCCAGCGCCTTCACCCCCTCGAGCGCTGGCCCGCTGCCGACAACCACTGCGCGGAAGTCGCGAAAGCCTTTCTTATGAACGAGTTCGCCCATCGCCTCGACGAAATTGTCGACGCCATCCTGCTCATTGATGATGCCGATATAACCGATGATGAACTTGCGACCTTGCCGAAGTCCCGGTTCCGGATCGACGCGCCTGATCCTTAGCTTGTCGGGCACGCCGTAAACGACCTCGACTTGCGCCGGGTTTTTGTGGCCCCGGCTGATCGCGAGATCCTTGAATGTCGCATTGGCCGTGATGACTATGTTCGCCATTGCGTAGGAGCAGCGTTCGAAGAACAGAAGCGCGCTATAGAGGAAGCCCTTCCTTCCGTATTTGACGATGAAAAGTTCCGGCCCGACGTCGTGCTGGTCGTAAATGAACCGCGCGCCCATGAGCCGAAAAGGCGCCGCCACGAGGAAAATCAGATCCGGCGGATTGCAGGCCTGAATGACCGAGAAGCCGCGCTCGCGACGCACTTTGAACAGGAGCCGGAACTCGTGGAAGAGCGCTGCCGAATATTCGCGAAAATAGGCCATTGCGCCGCGACCCTCGGCCGGCAACGGATGGCGGTAGATCGCGATGCCATCGATGACCTCGTAGGCAGCAGGAAAGGCTGCGTTCGAGGGGCAGATAACCGATACGCGCCAGCCGGCGCGCGCAAGCGCCTGCGCCTCCTGCCAGACGCGCCGATCGAAAGGAACAGGTAGGTTCTCGACGACGATGACGCACGATCGGAGGGCTTCAGTCATCTGCAGCCTTTAAGATTGAGGGACCGCGCGGGACCAACCTTCGCCATTGAGGCCGCGGCCGACGCAGACGTATCGAAAACCATGGGCCTTCATGGCGTCGATCTCATAGATATTGCGCATGTCGATAACGATCGGGTGCGCGAGCGTCTTTCGAATGCGCCCGAGGTCAAGCGCGCGAAACTCGTCCCATTCCGTCACCACGACGGCGGCATCCGCGCCCTCAAGACAGTCATACGCACTGTCCGCGAACTCGACCCCAGGGAGGAGAGGCTTGGCCATCTTGTGGCCCTCCGGGTCATAAGCGACGATCGTGGCCCCCGCCGCTTGCAGGAGGGGAATGATAACAAGGCTCGGGGCGTCCCGCATATCGTCGGTTTTCGGCTTGTAGGTGAGGCCCAGAATCGCGAGCTTCTTGCCGTCGACCGAGCCGCCGCAGCTTTTTATGACCTTCTCCGCCATCGCAATCTTGCGCTTGTCGTTGACGTCGACGAGCGTTTCGACAAGCCGGATTGGCGCTTTTGCGTCCGCCGCCAGTTTCGTGAGCGCCAATGTGTCCTTCGGAAAGCAGGACCCTCCGAATCCCGGACCCGGATTGAGGAAGCGCGCGCCGATCCGCTCGTCAAGTCCAATGCCCTTGGAGACATCGAGAACGTCGGCTCCGAGCTGCTCGCACAGGTCGGCGATTTCGTTGATGAATGTCACCTTCATCGCCAAAAATACGTTGGCGGCGTATTTGATCATTTCGGAGCTGCGACGCGAGGTATAGACGATCGGACTGCCTACCCGCTGGATCGGCCGGTAAATTTCGGCCATCACTTCGCGCGCACGCTGATCGTCGAGACCGACGACGACTCGATCCGGCTGCTTGAAATCCTCGATTGCAGCGCCTTCGCGCAAAAACTCAGGATTGGAGACGACGGCGAACCGCTCGCGCGGGACCAGCTTGCCAATGACGTGCTCCACCTCATCGCCTGACCCGATCGGCACGGTCGATTTTACAACCACGACCGTGAAGTCCTCGATCACGTCCGCGATGCCGCGTGCGGCGTCGTAGACATAGCGCATGTCCGCTGAGCCGACTTCCGCAAGAGACGGAGTCCCAACCGCGATAAAGATCGCCTTGGCGCTTCGGGCCGCCTCCTTCAGGTTCGTCGAGAATGCAAGACGCCCCGCGGCCTGATTGGCCAGCACCAGCTCGCTCAGGCCCGGCTCAAAGATGGGAACCTCGCCGCGGCGAAGCGCTTCGACCTTCTTCGCGTCCGTGTCGACGCACACGACTTCGTGGCCAAAGTCCGCCAAACAGGCTCCGGAAACGAGCCCGACGTAGCCGGCGCCGATCATGACAATGCGCATTTGCCCAGCGCTCCCTGCGATTTGCCGCGAAACGCCGCGGCGCCGAAACAACCAAATTTTGATTGGAGTTAGCGCGCTCGTCGCCGCCGACGCGCGCCCCTTTCATGCCCTTTGTTGTGCGCCGCCGCAAGCGGCAGCTCTCCAAGGGAACTCGTGGCCCGCGATCAGCGCCGCAATTGACGTCGCTCCCATGGCCAGGCTAAAGCCCCGTGGAAATGCGACGCCGCTCTCGGCCGTCTCGACCGGCGTTCATATGGCGGTATACACAGAAGTTTCAGACGATGCGCTGAACGAATTCCTCACAGCCTATGCTCTGGGCGACGTGGTTTCGTTCAAAGGGATCGCCGAGGGTGTCGAGAACTCCAACTTCTTGCTCCAGACGACGGCGGGCCAGTTCATCCTCACTCTGTACGAAAAGAGGGTGAAAGCTTCGGACCTGCCCTTTTTCATTGGATTGATGGAGCATTTGGCTCAGCGCGGCGTGACCTGTCCTCAGCCGGTGCGCAACAGGGCCGGCGCAGCGCTGGGCGAGCTTGCGGGAAGGCCCGCTGCAATCGTCACCTTCCTCGAGGGCGTATGGATCCGCAAACCGACCGTTCGCCATTGTGAGGCGGTCGGGGCTGCACTTGCCCGCATGCATGCCGCCGGATCCGATTTTCCTTTGATGCGAGCCAATGCCTTGTCTCTCGACGCCTGGCCATCGCTTTTTCACGCGGCGCAATCGCGAGCCGACGAGGTGGCCCCGAACCTGCGCTCAGACGTCGCCGCCGAACTGGAGTTTCTCGCTCTACGCTGGCCTCGCGCTTTATCCCGCGGCGTCATCCATGCGGATCTTTTCAACGACAACGTTTTCTTTCTTGGCGACGCTCTGTCAGGTCTGATCGACTTCTACTTCGCGTGCAACGATGCGTTTGCGTACGATCTGGCGATCTGCCTCAGCGCCTGGTGCTTCGAGCCGGATAATGAGTTCAATGTCTCAAAAGGCCGGGCGCTTCTTTCCGGCTACGAACGGGTGCGGACGCTCGGGCCCGACGAGGTCGAGGCGCTTCCGATTCTCGCGAGAGGGGCCGCATTGCGATTCATGCTGACACGCCTGGTGGATTGGCTGAATGTTCCGCCCGGCGCCAAGGTTGCTCCTAAAAATCCGCTCGAATATCGCGACAAGCTGCGATTCCACCAACGGGTCAAATCCGCATCCGAATACGGCTTTCTGAGATGAGCGGCCGGGTTCTGATCTGGACGGATGGGGCCTGCTCCGGCAACCCCGGCCCCGGCGGCTGGGGGGCAATTCTGAAATACGGCGACCGCGAGAGGGCGCTGAAAGGCGGCGAGCCGCTGACCACCAATAACCGGATGGAGCTCACCGCCGCGATCGAAGCGCTGGAATCGCTAACAAGGCCCTGCGCCGTGAGCCTTCATACCGATTCCCAATATCTGCGCGGCGGGATCAAGGGATGGATGGAGGGCTGGAAACGAAACGGCTGGAAGACGGCGGACAGAAAGCCAGTGAAAAATGAGGATCTTTGGCGCCGCCTGGACGAGGCCGCAAAGCGTCACGTCATCGATTGGATGTGGGTAAAAGGCCACGCGGGCGATGAGCAGAACGAGCGAGCCGACGAACTCGCTCGGGAGGGCATGGCCGCTTTTCTGACGAAAAAGAAGGTGAAGGCCGCGCAGTAACGCAAATCCGTGCGTGGGATGTGTTCGTTTACTCCGGCTCCGAGCCTGCTGGGGGTATCACGCCCGCATTGGTCTGCACGATCCAGGCCGGCCCCTGGCGCTCGATGCGCTCGACGCGGCCGGCGCCCGGCAGGAAGTCGCCGATGTGGACGGCGCGTTCGCCCCAGGCGTCGGCGATGAGCGCCGCGTCCGGCCGTGCGCCAAGCACGACATAGCCGCGCAGAACCGGGCGCTCGACGGGCGGACGGTCAATCTGCGGACCCTGGCGGATCGACCCCGTTGTCTCCATCGAAACGTTCGGGCCGAACTTCGGCGGCGCGACCTTTGCGCCCGCAACTTGCTGGGCCGGTTTGGGCGGGGGCGGCGGGGCGGTCGCGACCTTTTTCTCAAGCTTGTCGAGGCGGGCGGTGAGCTCGGCCGCCTTGGTGTCGGTGGAGCGATCAACCTTCTCGACCTTGGCGTTCTGTTCGCGGTCGAGCGCGTCGATGCGCTGGGAGAGCCGCGCAAGCGCCGCGTCGAGATCCTTCGAGGAGGCGGATTTCACGTCGCTGAGGGCGCGCCGAATGTCGGCGGCTTCCTGGCGCGGCTTGGCCTGTTCCATCGAATCCAACCGCGCGCCGAGCGCGGCGACGGTTTTGGCGAGGGTCTCGGTCTGTGCGGCGTTTGCGGCAAGCCGCGCCGCCTCGTGGCGGTGGCTCAACGCAAGGGTTGCGCCCGAGGCCGCCGCTGCGGCAAGGACCACCGCCGTGGCCAGGATCAGGCCGGGCCGCCACGCGAATTTCGGCGCGGGGTCTGGCGGCAGAGCGAAACGTGGCTCTTCCGTCCAGTTGAGGTGCGGAATGAGGTCGATCGTCCGGGCAGGCGCCGGGATCGGCGCGGGAAGACCGGTGGGCTCGTTTTCAGTGTCGTTCGTGTTCATGGCTCAACGCCCGTGACGCAAAGTTTCGGCGAAACTTGGGCCTGAGGCATTAAGGAACCGTTGACTATAGGGGACTCGATGCGGGTCTCTGGGCCGGCGTGCCGTCGGAAAGCCGGATCCTTTCGTCGAAAAGGCAGGTGGAAGCCGCGACCTCTTCGACACCCACAGGTGTTTCTGTCTGACAGAGAGAAGCTATCGCGCCCCGTTGGCGCAGCAATCGCGGAACTTGCAAGGCCCGTTGCAGTCGAGGCAATCCTCCGCGTGGCGATCGACGCCGATCGTTCCGCTTTGGGGTGCGAAGAGGAAACAGGATGCGGGTTCTCTATGTCTATTGCCATCCGCTACCCGAGAGCTTCCATGCCGCCGTTCGCAAGGAGGCGCTGGCGGCGCTGGCGGCGGCTGGCCACGACGTCGATCTTCTCGACCTTTACCGCGAAGGTTTCGACCCCGTGCTGACGGAGGAGGGGCGGCGCCATTATCACGAAGTTCCGCAGAATTGCGTTGGCCTCGAGCCACTCATTGCGCGGATCGAATTGGCCGAAGCGATTGTGATGCAGTTCCCGACCTGGTGCTTCGGCATGCCTGCGATGCTCAAGGGCTTTTGCGACCGGCTGCTGATGCCGGGCGTCGCCTTCGACATCTCGGACCCGTCCAACGTCCGGCCGATGCTCGGAAATCTGCGCAAGATCGCCGGCGTCGTCACCTACGGTCGGCCATGGCATATGGCGAAATGGATGGGCGACCCGCCGAAGAAGATGGTGACGCGCTACCTGCGCTGGTTTTCCGGCGGAAAGGCGCGGGCGGAATATTACGCGCTCTATCACATGAACGTCGCGACCGAAGCCAAGCGCAAGGCGTTCATCACAAAAGTGGCCGCCGCAATGCGGAAACTCTGACCTTTGCGCGGCTTTTTCACGGCCGGGCCCACCTTCGAGGAAACCCGATGGCGTGGCGGCGGCGGCAATCCGACGAGGGCCGTCACAATAATCCTCAGAAAGGATTCACCTTAAACCTTCCCTTAACTCGATTCGATCACATTCATCTTGTTTCAGTCGCGTACATGCGGGTTCGACAATGAGTGATCGCGTAGCGTTTCTAGAAAAGCGCGCTCTACCGCGCGTTGCGCTGACTGGGCTGGCGATGATCTGGCTCGCGGGCTGCTCGTCCGAGGTCAGCCGCTTCGATATGAGCAGCAATCCCTTCTCCAATCCTTTCTCGACGCAAGGGCAGGTCGCTTCCGCGGCTCCTAATCCCGGCGCCGCGCCGACGGCCCATGTCGCCTCGGCGCCGCTCGCTGCGCCCATGCCTGTGGCGAGCGCTCCGCTTCCCGCCGCAGCGCCATCAGTCGCCGCCGCTCAAGCCACGCGCGGCGGCCCTGCGGGCTGGAGCGCGACCGGCGGCACGCCGGTCACGGTCGGGCAAGGCGAGTCGCTCGATTCTCTGTCGCGTCGCTACGGCGTTCCCACCTCAGCTCTGCTCGCCGCGAACGGACTGTCGAGTCCTTCGGAAGTTCACGGCGGCATGAACATGATCGTCCCGGTCTACAACGCGGGCGCCGGCGGTCGTGCAGTCGCCTCCGCCGAACCGGCGAGAACTGCCGGGCGTGAGGAGAAAGCCGGCAAGAAGCAAGACGTCGCCGAGCGGGACGGCAAGTCCGCCAAGAAGAAGGATCTCGCGGAGCGCGAGGACAAGTCCGCCAAGGACAAAAAAGTCGCGAAGGCGGACAAGAAGGCCGAGGACAAGCTCGCCGAAAAGGACAAGACGAAGGACAAGGGACTTGCCGACGCCAAAACGAAGTCCGACGATGTGGCGAAGACCGATCACGGCAAGCAGCAGTCGCCTCCGCCAAAAAAGAAGCGATCGACGATACGCCGACCGGCAACGTCAATCCCGGCGCCGGAGCAGGCGGGGCGTCCCAACAGGCGGACGCGTCGAATGGCGAGCCCGAGTTCCGCTGGCCGGCGCGCGGGCGCATCATCCAGGGTTTCAAGCTCGGCGGCAACGACGGCATCAACATCGCGGTGCCGACAGGCACGTCGGTTCGCGCGGCTGAGAATGGCGTCGTCGTCTATTCCGGCGACGGTCTGAAAGGTTACGGGAATCTGGTGCTGATCAAGCACCCGAACGGTTTCGTGTCGGCTTATGCGAACAACGGCGAACTCGACGTCAAGCGCGGCCAGTCGGTGAAGCGCGGACAGATCATCGCCAAATCCGGCGACACCGGCAACGTCAACTCCCCGCAGCTCCATTTCGAACTACGCAAGGGTTCGACGCCGGTTGACCCCACCCAATACCTCGCAGGTCTCTGACCGCGCTCAAGGAACAGCCCGCCTGGGGATTTCCGCGAGACAATTTCCGCAGGCAGGCCAATCAGGGCGGCGGGTCCAAAGACAGGCCCGCCGCCCTTGATGTTTCAGGCGGCGGATCGCGCGGCGGGCATAGCCGCCGGACGCGCCAACGCTACTTGGCTCGCTATCGCAGCGTCGAAGAACGCCAGCGCATCTTCGATCGCGGACCGATGTGTGGCGGAGCGCGGCACAGCCGTCGGACAAACGGCAACGACCGCGTCGCCGGCCGTCGTGCATTGGGCGAGAAAGTCGTAGTGGCCGACATGAGGCAGGACGATCAGCCTCGCGCCGGGAATGTCCGCTGCGGCGACCTCGCCATTCGTCGCGGGCGGGGCGACTTTGTCGGCGTCTCCGAGCAGGATCATCACGGGAACCGTCATGGCTTTCAGGCTTTCCGGGTCGAGGCTCTGGACTAACGCCGGAGCCATGACGAAGGCGGCTTTCACGCCTGGGATGCTGTTGTCGGCTGTGGACTGCGCGAGCGCAGGCGCGACTTCCGGGCGTGCGAGGAAGGCTTCGGCGTCAGCGCGAGAGAAAGTGAATTCCTTCTGGGGCGCGCAGACGCCGTCGTCCGGATGAGCCGCGCAGAATTTCCGAAAGCGCGCCACGTCGACATGGGCGCCGGCCTCGACCAAACTGGTGAAGCCGCCCGCCGAGAAGCCCGCAACGCCAAGTCGATTAAGATCGAGATGGGCCGCGAGCGATGGCTCGGCCTGCACCCGCGCGAGCGCTGCGGCAAGATCGCCCGGCCGCTCCCAGATAGAGCACAGCGCCGCCCACCGTCATCGGGTCGCGGCCATTGTTGCCCGGATGGTCGACGGCGATGACGATATAGCCATGTCGCGCGAGCGCCGTGCCGAACCAAGCCATGATCCGCGCCGTGCCGCCGAAGCCGTGCGAGAGCAGAATCAATGGACGGGGACGGTCGTCCTCGAAAGGGGCGTCCGCGGTTGCGGAGCCCGACACAAACAAGGGCTTGCCGGGCGGCCCGACTTCGATCGGCGCCTCCACCGCGCCGGATTTGGCCGGATACCAGATGGTCAGCCGGACATCCTCGCTCTTCGAGGCGTTGCGAAGCGCGGCCGAGGCTTCGTGGGCGACGAGATGACGCTCGCCGACGGCTGCGGAAACGGCAGGCTGGGCCGCGAACGCCAGCAATAGCGCGGAGCCGATCGCCATTGTTCCGCCGTGCCGCATCGCGGTAACTCCTTTTTTGAGTCTGCTTAGCAGAGCGATTCGACGCGGAAAAGGCGATCGGGATCGGCCTGCTCTTGGTGCCGGCCGGAAAAGTTCTTGAACAGGCTGGCGCAGGGTCGCTGCGGGGCCTGGCGTTCCCTGCGAAATAGCGACGTCGCTTGGACTTCCTTATCGCGCGCGTGCAAGACTATGGAGCGAAGCCGCATAACAAGGAGGAAACGATGCAGAGGACGCTTTTGACTTTCGCGATTGCGACCGCGAGCCTGATCGCGCTGGCCGCGCCGGTTGCGCTCGCCGAAGATGCGGCGCCTGCCGCGAGCGGCGCCACGAACATGCATCCGGATACCTCCCGCCACCCGCATGGCCGCCTCCGCCACCATCACCGCGGCGCGATGCATTCTTCGCAAGGCGGAGCGGCGAAGATGGCCCCGATGCAGGATCAGCCAAAGTAAAGGCGCCGGTCAGCCGCCCATATCCAGCGGCTTTCCAAGACGTCCCGCCAAATCCTGGATGAACTGCCATGCGGTGCGGCCCGAGCGGGATCCGCGCGTCGTCGCCCATTCGAGCGCGTCGCGTTCCATTGCCTCGGCGGGCGCGTCGAGGCCAAAATGTTTTGCGTAGCCGAACACCATCGCGAGATAATCGTCCTGGCTGCAATGATGGAAGCCGAGCCAGAGGCCGAAGCGGTCCGATAGCGAGACCTTCTCCTCGACCGCCTCGCCGGGATTGATGGCGCTCGACCGCTCGTTCTCGATCATCTCGCGGGTCAATAGGTGACGGCGGTTGGAGGTGGCGTAGAAGAGCACGTTCGCCGGCCGCCCCTCCACGCCGCCTTCGAGCACCGCCTTCAGGGACTTGTAGGAGGCGTCGCCGGCGTCGAAGCTGAGATCGTCGCAAAAGACGATGAAGCGATAGGGCGCGTCGCGCAAAAGGCTCATGAGAGCCGGCAGGCCCTCGATGTCCTCGCGATGGATTTCGACCAATTTCAGTTTTCCATCGACGCCTTTCTCGCGGTTGATCATGGCATGCGCAGCTTTGACGAGCGACGACTTCCCCATGCCCCGCGCGCCCCACAGGAGCGCGTTGTTGGCGGGCAGGCCGCGGGCGAAGCGCTCGGTGTTCTCCACCAGCATGTCGCGCACGCGATCGACGCCGCGCAGAAGCGAAAGATCGACGCGATTCACGCGCTTGACCGGCGCGAGAGTGGCGCGTTCGGCACGCCAGACGAACGCTTCCGCCGCATCGAAATCGGGGACCGGCGGGGCAGAAGGCGCAAGACGCTCCAGCGCCTCGGCAATGCGGCGGAGAAGGGAGTCGGAACGTTCGGGCGTGGGCAAAGGATAAGGTCCAGACGAGTGGGGCAGGGGGTTTGCCATAAGGGGGGCCGAACCTCCAGAGGCGCCCCTGCCTCAAATTCATCAGCGCGACCGGATTCGGAATTCTGTTGCTAAAGAGGGGCTTCACCTGTATTCTGAAAAACCGTATGGCCCGAAGTTTTCGGCTGGGGATCTAATTCTTGAACCGGGTTTCGATGTTCGGACCGAGGGGCAAGCGGCGAGCCAGATCTTGACGCGCACAAACGGACAGTTTTTGGCGCCTAAGCCTCTGAAAAGGTGTGACCGGCGCCAAGACCGCGGGGTCGTCGACGAGCGGCGCGGGCGACGCCGGGAGAGTTCGAGGGGGAATCGATGGCAAGCGCATCTCCGACGCTGATCACGCCCGAATTCGTCTTTTCCTACCCGTCGCCCGCGACAGTCAGCGACTACCGCAGCGTGGTCGATAAGACGGGAGCGTTTGTCATTTTCGAGCGCTCCGCCGTCGATTTGTCCGGCGCTCTGGGACTCCCGCAGCTCTACCTCTACGACCTCGCGGGGGGCGGCGCTCTGCCAGGGCCTTTCCTTGGAGGGTCTCCGGCAATCGACACTTCGACGCGCCCGGACTGGTCATGGGTCAATGGTCTGGTGGCCTTCAATTACAGCGGTCTTGTGATGGTCGGGGTGGTCTCGTCGTCGGGCCAAAATCCGAAGCTTTTCGGGGATGGAACGGTGGGCATGAACTACCCGACCTGGTTTCCGGACGGGGCGACGCTGGCGACCGAAAGCGACAACGCCGTGCCGGATCCAAACACCACGACGATCTCGGCCGCGAGCGGCGCGACCCTCAAGACCGTGCTGGAGGGGACGGGGTTTTGGGGCGGGATGCCGAGCGTCAATCCGGTCAACCCAAACCTGATCGCCTTCGCGGGCCAGACATGGGTGAAAGGCCAGAAGTACCAGCAGGATTATAACTACATCTACGTGATGGACTTATCGAGCGCGAATCCACCAGTTCCGCTCGAATACAATGCGCCGATGAGCGGCAACTACGATCCCGCGTTCCAGGGCCGGGCGCCTTGGTGGTCGCCCGATGGAAAATGGGTCGTGTTCGAATCGAACCGCCCGACACAATTCGAGGCGAACGGTCTCTACGCAATCTACCTGTATGAATATGGGGTACCAAATCCGGGCCGGCAGATTACAAATACGATCTATAATTGCAATCACGCAAAGTGGTATCCGTTCGGTTTTCCGGGCTACCCGGCAGGGGATTTCAAGCTGACGGTCGCGGCCTGGCAGGGGGGCGGGACGACCCCGACGGGCCCCTATGGGCTGGCGACCCTCGATCTGACCGCCCTGAACATCCCGTTCTGACCTTATGACCAGCTATAAGCGAACATTCCCATCGCCAGCACGATGATGACCGCCACGAGGACATAGTGCCTGGCCGTCCAGCGATGCATGGTCGGCGCATTTTGCGGGTCGTCGGTGTGTTTATGTCGGCGGCTCATGCGCGCGACTAGCACGAAGCGCGCGGGGCCGGAACGGCGAAACTGCATTTTCCTCCTCCGGCAGTCGGCGCCCTCGCAAAGCGGGCTTCCCGGTGCTATATCTTGTGGCGACGGCGCCGGGCCTTGACCCCGGACGACGGAGAGAAACATGGCGTCCAAACTCCTGCGGCGACGGCAGGTTATGAGCTTGACCGACGCGGCCGCGGCCCGCGTGAAGGAACTGACCGAAGCCTCGAACAAGCCGATCGTAGGCTTGCGGGTGGGGGTCCGAAACGGGGGTTGCGCCGGGATGTCCTACACGATGGAACTCGCCGAGGCGGCCGCGCCGACCGACGAGATCGTCGAGGACAAGGGCGTCAAGCTGCTGATCGACCCGAAGGCGGTGCTCTTCCTGCTCGGCTCGGAAATGGACTTCAAGGTTGACCGGCTGTCGGCGACTTTCAGCTTCGCCAATCCCAACGAGACCTCGGCCTGCGGCTGCGGCGAGAGCGTCGCGATCACCCCCGCGGATCCCGAAGCTCTTCACGCGCTGGCGTAAAACCCGGACGACGGGGCGCTGTAGCCTGTCTCGCTGTGCGGTGGATAATGGGCCCCGTGCGCTGGCGCGCGGCCGATGCCGCCGCTAATTTCCGGCAATGCCCCTCCATCTGATCAAGCTCGCCGTCGGCGCGGACTCGCTCGACGATCTCCGGCAATGGATCGAGGCGCGGTTGCGCGAGGCGAAGAAGCGGGCGCAGGCGCCTCGCCATGTCCATATCACGCGCATGGTCCCCAGGCGCGCGGACGAGATCCTCGACGGCGGGTCGCTTTACTGGGTGGTCAAGGGACAGATCGAAGCGCGCGAGCGGGTCGTCGGCGTCGAGCCGTTTATGGACGCGGAGGGAGTTGGACGCTGCAAGCTGTGGCTTGATGGCGAAGTCGTCTCCGTGGCGCCACGCCCGATGCGAGCCTTTCAGGGCTGGCGCTATTTTCTCCCGAAGGATGCGCCGCCGGACATTGACACAAGTCAGCCGGACCTCGCCGCCATGCCGGAGGCGATGCGTCGCGAACTCGCTGGGCTGGGGCTCCTCTAAGGAGGCCGGAGACCTGCTCGGATACTTGTAACGTTTCTAAAATGCTGCGCCGCAACACACGCTAAACATTTTGGTTGGCGCTGCGCCAAGATGTCGCGGTCGTCGCAGGAGCCAGTCTTTGCGCGCAAAACGCAGCCTCGCAGCGGGAAGTTTAGCATCTCGCGATAACGGCGCTCTGGCGTCGTGATCCGTGTCTCGGACGTGTCTTCGGGTTGCCTGCCCGCGCGGGGATATGATATTTTCAAGTTGATTGGCGGAAGCCGACCGTTTTTGCCCCGCGTTCGAGCGGGTCACCACAGGAAAAGCCATCATGTCTATGAGCGCGTTGGACGTAACGGCGAGGGCGCATGCCGCCCTGGAATTGGTAGACGTGCTGCCCTATGCGCGGATGGAGGAAATCGCTGAGACGAAGGCGGCCGAATACGCTGCGGCCCAGCCATTCCCACACATTGTGATCGACAATTTTCTCGACCCTGCCGTTCTCGATCGGGTGTTGGCAGAGTTTCCCAACAAGAAGGACAAGGCTTGGGAAGAGCACAACCACGCGGAAGAAGTGAAGTTGCAGTCGAAGGGTGAGCAGGCCATTCCTTACTATACCCGACAATTGCTCTACGCCCTGAATTCGGACGCATTCCTGAAATTCCTCGAGAAGCTAACCGGAATTCCGCAGCTTCTGCCCGATCCGCAATTCGAGGGCGGCGGCCTTCATCAGATCGTGCCCGGAGGCAAACTCGCGATCCATGCCGACTTCAACCAACATGGCTACTTCAACCTCGATCGCCGGTTGAACGCTCTGATCTACCTCAACAAGAATTGGAAGGAAGAGTACGGCGGCCACCTCGAGCTTTGGGACAAGGGGATGACGAAGGCGGTCCAGAAGATTCTGCCGCTTTTCAATCGCCTCGCGATCTTCACGACGACCAGCGACTCCTGGCATGGACACCCGAACCCTCTGACCTGTCCGCCCGACATGACCCGGAAATCGCTCGCGATGTATTACTACACTGTCCCGACAGAGGTCAGTTCTGGGAAGACGCGGCACAGCACGCTTTTCCAGGCGCGACCCGGCGAACGCTTCGAGTCTCCGGCGAAGAAATTCGCGCGCGATATTACGCCCCCTGTGCTTTGGCGCATGCTGCGTTCCACCAAAGGCTAAAATCTCCGGCAACTAAGTCGGCGGGCTTCGCTCCTCGCCGGCGCCCGTTCGCGCTCTCGCGCCCAGCGGGCCTTGCCTTACATTCGGGCGTCGGGACGGTCGCGAGGGAACTCGGGTCGAACCAGGCCCTTGCGCCCCCTTGGGACGCGTGAGGCGCGGAACATATGGGAAGCATTGGTTCGACAATGACAGAGCTAATTGAGGCGCGTTCTCCAGATTCTGACGTCTCCTTGGCCCAAGCGCCCAAGGCCAAAGACGTCTTCGAGACGCTAAATACGCGGATCCGCTATTCGATCTGCACCCTCGTCACGAATTTCGACGAATACGAGGAGATGCGGCGGACTTTCGCGCAGAGTGGGTTTAAGGGCGATGACTGCGAATATCTTTTCATCGACAACGCCTCCGGCAACAAGGCTGACGGGTACTCTGGCCTGAATCTGTTCCTTAACAACGCCAGGGGCCACTATATAATTCTGTGTCACCAGGATGTCCGCGTTGTGCATGACGATCGGGCCAAGCTCGATGCTGTCATCGCCGAGATCGACGCCCTCGATCCCAATTGGGGTGTGCTTGGCAATTCCGGTGGGATTCGTCCGGGCAGGCACGCCGTCCGGATTACCGACCCGTTTGGCGACCAGCACAGAGAAAAGCTTCCCGCGCGGGTCTTCAGCCTTGACGAGAACTTCATTCTCGTGCGCCGCGACGCCAACCTCGCCCTGTCGAGGGATCTTGCCGGCTTTCACATGTATGCGACGGATCTTTGTGTCGTGGCGGATTTTTTGGGCTGGCATACATATGTCGTCGAGTTCCATCTTCATCATCTCAGTGCTGGAAACAAAGGAACCTCCTTTCCAGCCCAGCGCCGCGACATGATCGCCCAATACCATCGCAAACTCTCACGCCGTTTGATCAAAACGCCCACAACCATTGTTTATCTGTCCAATTCGGCTTGGAAGAATGCAGTCATGAACCTGCATTATGTCATACGCGTTCTGGACATCGCGGGACGGCTGCGGAAAGACACAAAGGCGGATTGATCCCCAATCGGGCTCCGAGGCTTGGCGCGTAGCGCTCGGGCCGTCGATAGACGCGCTTGCCTGATGGCGTTCCACTCCCAATCTTAAGGTGTGTGCCAACCCCGGAATACGCTATGAATAGGGAAAAGGACGCGCCACTCGCCAGACAGGACGACGGTGTGGCGGCCTTCCTCAGGGCGGCAAGAGAAACACCGACGCCCGCCCCGTCAGGCCGCGGGCGGCTGATCTTTGCGCTTGACGCCACGATGAGCCGCCAGCCGACGTGGGATCTGGCGCAAAAGCTCCAGGCGAGCATGTTCGAGGTTGCGGAAAAACTCGGCGGCCTGGACATGCAACTCGTCTACTATCGGGGCTTCAATGAATGCCGCGCGTCGAAATTCGTCTCAGGCGGCCAAGGCCTTGCGACGCTGATGAGTCGGATCGAAGTTCGGGGCGGCGAGACCCAAATCCGCCGGGTGCTCGCCCATGCGCGGGACGAATCGAAGCGCCAGAAGGTCGGCGCCCTTGTCTTCGTGGGCGATGCAATGGAGGAAAGTCCGGACGAGCTGGCGGCGGTCGCCGGCGAACTTGCGCTCCAAGGAGTCAAGGCCTTCATGTTCCAGGAGGGCCATGACCCGACGCGCGGCGGACATTCATGGATATCGCGCGGCTGACCGGCGGCGCTTATGGCGCTTTCGACGCTGGCGCAGCGGGGCGATTGGAGGCTTTGCTGCGCGCCGCCGCGGCCTACGCCGCAGGCGGCCATGCCGCTCTCGCCGATGCCGCCGCGGATCCGACTCCGAGGCGCGGCTGCTTCTGTCGCAGATGCGGGGATCGATGAATTTGTCGTAGAACCGTTATGGGGCTGCTGTGCAAGGCTCCGGCAAGCGTTCTGATGCGCGAAGGCTTTGAAAGCAAAACCTTCATGAACGCCGTTATCGGGCTGATTTTGCTGTTTTTACTGCTCGGCGCGATTCGCAAGTTGGCGCGTATGGACGCGGCCGCCGTTGCTCGCGCAGTTCGTCACGGCGGCGGCGCGCTCGGAATGGTCGGCGCGATTCTACTGCTGATGCGCGGCCGGGTCGGGGTTGCTGCGGCTCTGGCAGGCATGGCGGCTAACTTCGCGGGATGGAAGGGCATCGGCCCCGCCTTTACGGCTTTCCGCGGTTTCCCGCCGGACGTGGGATCCGCACAGCGCACTCGACCGGGTCGGGTCTCGGTGGCGCGTTCGGCCATGATCGAAATGCGTCTCGACCATGATACCGGGCGTCGATGAGCGGGTCGGTGCTTGCGGGCCCCTATGCTGGCAGGGCGCTTGACAGCCTCACGCCGGCCGGAGCTTGCCTCGTTTCGCGCGACGCTCTCGCGCGACGACCCGGAGGGCGTAGCCCTCTTAGAGACTTATCTCGACCGCCGGTTTGCCGGCTGGCGTGAGGCAGAGCAGGGTGAGGGACAGCGGGGGGCCGCCGGCGGCATGACGCGTGCCGAAGCCTACGAAGTCCTTGGACTTTCGGTAGGGGCGGGCGCCGACGGAAATCATCCGCGCCCATCGCACGCTGATGAAGAAGTTTCATCCAGATCATGGCGGATCGACCGCGCTTGCCGCGAGGGTCAATCAGGCCAAGGATGTTCTGATGCAACGACACGGCTGATACGCTCCGCTTACTCGAACGCACTTTTAACTGGCTCCGCCGCTCAATCGCGGACGGCGAAGCAGGAGAATCCGCTTTTCTTCAGGGTTCGGCAGGCGGACTGGGCGGACTCTTCCTCAAGACCGGCGAAACGGGCGCGGTATAGGGTGCCCTGCCGGCCTTTACCTTTTCAGTGACCGGCTTTGCGCCGGCGAGTAGCGCGTGATGCGCCCGGCGCGCCTTTTCGAGAAGCGCATTCGCCTTGGCCGCGTCCGCGGTCGCCCCGATCTGAATGATCCATCCGCCGCTTGCCGCCGTCGTCGCCCTCCTCCGAATCGCGCGCGGCGATCGTCGTTCCGGCGGGCTTTTTCGCGCCGCTCCTGTCGAAGCCCTTGACGGGATCCGGTCCCTGTTTCCAGCCGAGATCTGCGGGCGTGCGCGCGAATGGACGCGACACGTTCGGGCGCTTCTGATCTTGACGGGACATGCCGATTTGACCCGCGCCGAGCGGCGCGGATTGGCGACGACGGGCTTGGACGGCGGCGACCCGCAACGTCGGCGTTGCGTCGGAATCATCGTCATCGCCTTCGGCGAGGTCCGAGGCCTCATCGCGGGCGGTCGGGACGGTCGAGGGAACCTTCGCTGCGATGATCGGGGCCGGGGTCCGGGGCGCCTGCATAACAACAGGGACAGGGACCACGGGGACGTCGCTCGAATTCGGCTTCGGCGACTTCGCTCGCCGTACGGACGGTCGAGGCCTCGGCTATATGGTCGTCGATAAGATTCTCCATGATGCGGTCACGCGCTGGCGCGCTGCGGCCGCCCATCACGACCGCAATCAGCGAACGGCCGTCCCGATGGACCGACGTCAACAGATTGAACCCTGAAGCGCGGGTGTAGCCGGTCTTGATGCCATCAACGCCGTCCACGCGGCCGAGGAGATGATTGTGATTGCCAATGGTCTGGCCGGCATATTCGAACTGATGGGTCGAGAAATACTTGAAGTACCGCGGGAAGCGCTCCTCCATCGCCCGTCCGAGAACTGCGAGATCTCGCGCCGAAGTGATCTGGCGGTCGTCGGGAAGACCCGAAGCATTGACGTAGTAAGTGTTTGCCATGCCGAGCGCGCGCGCCTTGCGGGTCATCATGAGGGCGAAGTTGCTCTCGCTGCCCCCGATCGCCTCCGCGATGGCGACAGCGATGTCGTTCGCCGACCGCGTAACGATGGCCTTGATCGCGTCGTCCAGGTCGATCGTGTTTCCGGCCGGGATACCCAGTTTCGAGGGCTCTTGCGCTGCGGCGTGTTCAGAGATCGGAATGCGGGTTTGAAGCGTCATCGTCCCCTTCTCAAGCTGTTCGAAGAGGAGATAGAGCGTCATCACCTTGGTGATCGAAGCGGGATGCCGCAGACCGTCTTCCGCCACCGAGTAGAGTGTCCGACCGCTGTTGGCGTCGACCACGAGGGCCGAAAAGGACGGAGAATAGCTGGAGGCTACGGAGCGTCGCGCGTGAGGGGCGACATGACCTCTGGCGGAGTGGACGTAGTAGTGGTGATGCCGGGCGCCTCTTGCGTCGGCAGGCGCCGCCGCAATGAGCAGCGCCGAGGCGGATAGCATCACTCCCGCCGCAAACCTTATGACGCCGACCGCGCGACGGCTCCCCTTACGCAACGCCATGAACGCTATCCCGTTTCGCGCGCAACATCATGCCGTTGCGCAACTCCCACACCGCCACGTTATGCCGATGCGGTTACGGCGGCGGTTAACGGTTCCGACGGGAATCGACCGGCCGTTTGGCATCCGCGGGCGGAATTGGGCAATTCGAACTTCGTGCGCCCAATTTTCTGAGTCTCACGCTGCCGAGCCCGTACGGACCTGAATTTTGGAGCCAGGGCGCGGATAGGGCGCACGCTCAACAGCCTTATCTGAAACCGGATAACGGGGACCGCATCTCTAATGCACATCTCAGATCTGAAAATGGTGCAGTGCAAAATAAGCGCTTGACTTCTATTGTGCAGTGCACATAATACGCCCATTGAAGCTTAAGCCGCCGCCACTCCTCGGGCCGGCCAATGTTAAGGACTAAGATCATGACCACCGGTACCCCGAACTTCGAAGAATTTCAGAGCTATTCCAAGCAGCAGCTTGAGGCGCTCAGCGCCGCTTCCGCGACGTTGACCAAGGGCCTTCAGGAACTCGCCGTCGAGTTCGACCGACTACTCGAAGAAGGCATTTGCGGCTGGCTCGGCCGTGTTCGAGAAACTTCTCGGGCGCCCGCAGCCTAGAGTCGGCCGTTCAGATTCAGAGCGAGTACGCGAAGCAGGCTTACGAGGGCTTCGTCGCCCAGGCCAGCAAGGTCTCGGAGCTTTACGCGAAGGTCGCCGCGGACGCGCTGAAGCCCGTCACGACTGCCTACACGAACGCTCAGAAGTAAGCATGCCGCCCCAGTCGTCGACTGGAGCCATGCCTAAGCAAAAGCCGGCGCCCTCGGGCGTCGGCTTTTTTTATGGGCCGGGCCGTGCGTCCGCCGGATCGCGGCGACGCACGGCAAAACTTTGCAGACCGTCCGAGAATGTCGCAGGGAACCTGCTGAACTTGCCGCCGAGTTTCTCACGCCCGAAAGCGTCCGGCGCGCCGTCCAAGTCGGCAGATGCGAACGGCACGCCACTTGCGCGTGTCGATCAAATTGGCAATTCTTCCTCGTCGAGCGCGCTCTGGCGCGGGGCGCGGCCCGCGCCTACATAGGTATGTGTTCGCGTGCGTGCGTGCTTCGAGCGTGTATCCGGCAGTCAACGGGGTTCTTGCATTGCCGACCGCCTCGAATCCATTGGTGCTTCGTCTGCGAGCGGGCTTCGCTCGGGTGGCCCGATGGTTCAATCCGGGTTTTGGAGCACGGCAGGAACAGGAATGCGAATAACGGCGGCGCGAGATCCAAAGAAAGGAACCGAGACGCCGGGCAACGGGGCGGCCGTTATCACGCGGACGCGCACGCAGACCAAGCGCCCGAGCATGTACCGCGTCCTGCTGCTTAACGACGACTATACGCCGATGGAGTTCGTGGTCTCGGTGCTTCAGGCCTTTTTCAACAAGGACGCGCAGGAAGCGACGCAGATCATGCTTCAGGTTCATCATAACGGCGTGGGGGAATGCGGGGTCTACACCTACGAAATCGCGGAGACGAAGGTGTCTCAGGTGATGGATCACGCCCGCAAGAATCAACATCCGCTTCAGTGCATCATGGAAAAGAAGTGAGAGGTCCCATGCCGATTTTCTCCCGCGCGCTTGAGAAAACGCTCAGAAAGGCCCTCTCGCTCGCGAACGAGCGCCATCACGAATATGCGACCCTTGAACATCTGCTGCTCGCGCTGATCGACGATGTCGACGCCGCGGCGGTGATGCGCGCCTGCGGCGTCGATCTCGACGCCCTGCGCAAGACGGTCGTCCATTATCTGGACACCGAACTCGAAAACCTCGTCGTCGACAGCCAGGAGGAGGCCAAGGCGACCAACGGCTTCCAGCGCGTCGTGCAGCGCGCCGCCTTCCACGTCCAGTCCTCCGGCCGCGAGGAAGTGACCGGCGCCAACGTGCTGGTCGCGATCTTCGCCGAGCGCGAGACGCCACGCCGCCTTTTTCCTGCAGGAGCAGGACATGACCCGTTACGACGCGGTCAACTACATCAGCCACGGCATCGCCAAGCGCCCCGGCGCGTCCGATCCGTCGCGGCTGCCGCGCGGCGCGTCGACGAGGAGCACGAGGCGCGCGACTCGAAGGAGGCGAAGGAGAGCGGCGACCCCAAGAAAAAGGAAGGCGCGCTTGACGCCTATTGCGTCAACCTCAACCGCAAGGCGAGGGAAGGGCGCATCGATCCGCTGATCGGCCGCGAGGCCGAAGTGCAGCGCACGATCCAGGTGCTCTGCCGCCGCCAGAAGAACAATCCGCTGCTCGTCGGCGATCCCGGGCGTCGGCAAAACCGCCATCGCCGAGGGGCTGGCGCGCAAGATCGTCAATTCCGCGGTGCCCGAAGTGCTGGAGGACGCGACCGTCTTTGCGCTCGACATGGGCGCGCTGCTTGCCGGAACCCGCTATCGCGGCGACTTCGAAGAGCGCCTCAAGCAGGTGATGAAGGAGATCGAGCAGCACAAGGACGCGATCCTGTTCATCGACGAGATCCACACGGTCATCGGCGCCGGCGCGACCTCGGGCGGCGCAATGGACGCCTCCAATCTGCTCAAGCCTGCGCTTGGCGCAAGGAACGCTGCGCTGCATCGGCTCGACGACCTACAAGGAATACCGGCAGTATTTCGAGAAGGACCGCGCGCTCGTGCGGCGCTTCCAGAAGATCGACGTCAAGGAGCCGAGCGTCGAGGACGCGATCGAGATCCTCAAGGGCCTCAAGCCCTACTTCGAGGAGTTCCACAAGCTCCGCTACACCGGCGATGCGGTGAAGGCGGCGGTCGAGCTGTCGTCGCGCTACATCCACGACCGCAAGCTGCCGGACAAGGCGATCGACGTGATCGACGAGACGGGCGCCTCGCAGATGCTGCTGCCCGAGGCGAAGCGGAAGAAGACCATCGGCGTCAAGGAGATCGAGGCGACGATCGCCTCCATGGCGCGCATCCCGCCGAAGTCCGTGTCGAAGGACGACACGGAAGTGCTGCAGCACCTCGAAGACACGCTGAAGCGCGCCGTCTACGGGCAGGACGCGGCGGTCGTCCGCGCTCGCCTCCGCGATCAAGCTCGCCCGCGCGGGCTTGCGCGATCCCGAGAAGCCGATCGGCTGCTACCTGTTCTCCGGCCCGACCGGCGTCGGCAAGACGGAGGCGGCGCGGCAGCTTGCGACGAGCCTCGGGCTTGAGCTGATCCGCTTCGACATGTCGGAGTATATGGAGCGCCACACGGTCTCGCGACTGATCGGCGCGCCTCCGGGCTATGTCGGCTTCGACCAGGGCGGCCTGCTGACCGACGCGATCGATCAGCATCCGCATTGCGTGCTGCTGCTCGACGAAATCGAGAAGGCGCATCCAGATCTGTTCAACATCCTGTTGCAGGTGATGGACCACGGCAAGCTGACGGACCATTCCGGCAAGCAGATCGATTTCCGCAACGTGATCCTGATCATGACCACCAATGCGGGCGCTCAGGACCTGGCCAAGGCCGCTTTCGGCTTCCACTCGTCGGTGCGCGAAGGCGACGACAAGGAGGCGATCGACCGGCTGTTCGCGCCCGAGTTCCGCAACCGTCTCGACGCGGTCGTGCCCTTCTCGCGGCTGCCGCGAAGACGTCATCGCGCGGGTGGTGGACAAGTTCATCCTGCAACTCGAGGCGCAGCTTTCCGACCGCAACGTCACGATCGAGCTTACGGACGAGGCCCGAGGCTGGCTCATCAAGAACGGCTACGACGAGGCGATGGGGGCCCGGCCGATGGCGCGCGTCATCCAGACCCAGATCAAGACGCCGCTCGCCGACGAGGTGCTGTTCGGGCGGCTCAAGAACGGCGGCGTCGTCAAGGTCGTCGTCACGTCCGACGAGACGGGCGTAAAGAAGCTCGGCTTCGTCTACCCAGAGGGACCCGCGACGCCGCGCATGGAGCGCGATCTGATCGTCGCCGCCAAAGCGCGGGGCAAGAGCCGCAAAAAGGTCGCCGATGGCGCGGCGGACGACAAGGCCCCCAAGGCCGAATCCGAAGCGCCCTAGTCCAGGAGCACCTACGCAAAAGATCAGGGGCTGGGAAATGGCTTCCCGGTCCCTTTTTTTGACGTTGAACTCCCGTTTTCGAAAATGTGATCTCGCCAAATCGAGAGCCGGGTTCTCGGCGATCCAACGTTGTGTGGCGGGACGTAAAAACGTTCGGCCGAGCCCTTACCTTGCAGGTAATCGCCCGCCCATGCTCTGTCTCCTACGTTTGAAGCGTCGAAAGGAGACATTGCCATGAGTAACCCTGACGCTATAGCGGAAACCTATCTCGCCGTCTGGAACGATGCCGACGGCGCTCGCCGCCGGGAACGCCTGAGCCAGGCGTGGCGCGATGACGCGCGCTACGTCGATCCCATGATGCGAGCGGAAGGCCGAACCGGCATCGCCGACATGATCGAAGGCGCGCGCGAAAAATTTCCCGGCCTCGGCTTCTCACTCGCCGGGCGCCCGGATGGGCATGGCGACTTTGTGCGCTTCTCATGGCTGTTGGGTCCCGCGGGCGGCGAGCCTGTCGCGGGCGGGACGGACGTCGTCAAGCTCGACGCGGATGGACGGATCGCCGAGGTGGTCGGCTTCCTCGACAGGGCGCCGGCGTGACCCACGCGGGTTGGGATCGTGGGCCGGGTTTCCGGCCCACAATTCTCTCGGGCGCGGCTCCCACAGTGGGGGATGTGATGCGCAACTGGCGGCGCCGGCGGCGGATGAGTCAACTTTCGTTGGCGCTCGACGCGGACGTGTCCGCGCGGCATTTGAGCTTCGTCGAGAGCGGGCGGGCGCGAGCGAGCCGCGATATGCTGATGCGCCTCGCCGACGAACTCGCCATGCCCTTGCGCGAGCGCAACCGGCTGCTGCTCGCCGGCGGCTATGCGCCGCTTCACGGCGAGCGAGCGCTCGACGCGCCGGACATGGCGGCTGCGCGCAGCGCAGTCGAGGCGGTGCTAAACGGCCACGAGCCGTTTCCGGCGCTTGCCGTCGACCGGCGCTGGACTTTGATTGCCGCCAATGCGAGCGCCTCGGCTCTGATGGCGAGCGCTGCGCGACGATTGCTGACGCCGCCGGTCAACGTACTGAGGGTAAGCCTCGATCCCGAAGGCCTTGCGTCTCAAATCGTCAACCTCTCCGAATGGCGTCATCATCTGCTCGGCCGGCTCCGCGCGGAGGCGGCCTCAACCGGGGACGAGGCTTTAATGCAGCTCCATGCCGAGCTTTCGGCGCTTCCCGCGCGACCCTCGAAGGCGCCGCCGCCCGAGGTCGCGAAGATCGCCGTGCCGCTTATTCTGCGAGCGCCGTCGGGCGAAGCGCTGTCGCTGATTTCGACCACGACGGTATTCGGCACGGCGAGCGACGTGACCCTGGCGGAATTGACCCTCGAATGTTTCTTTCCCGCCGATGATCCGACGCGCGAGTGGTTTCTCGCCAAGCGATCCCCGTCGCTACCGGCGAGTGAACCGGGCGCCTCGGACGATTAGTCCCGACGCTTCGACAGGATGTTCGGGCTGATCGCCTCTATGCGCTTCGCGACATCGAGCACTTGCTGCGCAAGACCCGAGAGCTTTTCCGCATGCTCCTGTACGGCGGGCGAGTTGGCGATGGCCTGCCCGACATAACTCTTGTTCACGAAAGCAGTGAGCGGCGTCATGATGTCCTCGATCGATAGCTCGATATCGTAGCGTTTGACGGGAACCATCACGACCTTGGGGTCTGATTGCGGTGTGTCGTCGGCCATCGGCCTTCTCCTCTAGGCGACAGTGAAGCTCGGAATCTCGATCGTGTCGACTCCGATCTGGGACAGCGTGATGTTGAGCGCGTCGAAGGGTAGGGTGACATTGTGGAGCACGACCTGTCCCACGGAGGCCGACGCGGTGGCGTTAGTGATCTGCAGATGCTCGACATGCAGCAACACCGACGGCCTGATACGAATGACGACCTTAAGGATTCCTGCGTCGAAGCCAGCGGCGACTGTTTCGAGATCGGCGGGGATCGTCAAAGGGATCGTGCTGCTGATCGAGGGGATTTGTGCGGCCGGAAGCTGCACGCCGCTCAGCGTGAAAGCCGGAATCTGCGCCGGGTCTCCATGCACGTGCTGAACCGTCGCCTGGGCGATCGTCGCCCCCGGAACGCCAATTCCAGTCGCGGATAGCGATCCGAACGAGATGCCCGACAGCGTGAAGCCGGCGGGCGGCAACACCGTATCATTGGCGCGGATTCCCTCCGCCTGGATATTGTTGATCTGAAGGCTGAGCGGGTCGGCGTTGACCTTGAGGTTCTGCGCTGCAAGCGAGGGAATATCGAACTTGAGGTTCGATAGCGCCGGCAGGGAAATATCGCCGACGGGCAGCGACACGGAGAAGGACCCCAGATCATAAGTGTCGCCGACGTCGATGTCGGGAATACCGTCCGGCAGGCCGACGTGGATGTGCCACTCGACCGAAAGGCGCAGCGTGACGGTGACCTGCACGTTCTGCAGCACGCCGTGCCCGCTTGCCAGCGTAAAGCCGACATTGTTGATCGCCAGATTGCCGACCGTGATCGGCCCTATGCCGAGATGTCCGACGGAAACTGTCTGAAGTCCTGCCTTCTGAACCGAAAGCTGCGGGACTTTGACCTGCATGCGCGCCTCCCCTTGCCTCTTGCGAGCGCCTGCGCGGCTCAGCCACCGCCGCTCACAATCTCGTGAAGGTACGGCGGATCGTCACGATGCTCCGTGCGATTGATCACCTGACGGAACGTGTGGAGTCTGATTGCGCGAGCGCCAGCGCGGCGATAACTGCCGCAGCGAGGAGCAGCAGCGCGTAAGAAGCCCGCAGGCTCGCAAATGAGGCGACCATGCCAAAGAGAGGCGGCCCTGCAAGCATCGCGGTATAGGCCATGCTCGCGGTCATCGCGATGCCGAGCGAGGGCGAGCGCGCCGCCGCCGCGCTCGCGCTGAAAGCGGCAGGCACCATATTGGCGACTCCGAGCCCAATCAGGCAGAATCCCGCAATCCCGGCGGCAGGAGAGCGCAGGGCGATCGCGACTGCGGCGCCCGCGAAAACAACCCCTGCGCCGATGATGATAACCCGCGTGCGGCCAAGTCTATGAATGATGGCGTCGCCGCCGAGGCGGCCAAGAAACATCATGAAGGCATAGGCCGAAAATCCGGCCGCCGCCGCGCCCGGACTTCATGCCGACTTCGCTTCTGAGATAAAGCGCGCTCCAGTCGGTGACGGATCCTTCTGCGAAAACGGCGAGCAAAGCGATAAGGCCGAACGCCACGATCCTGCGCTCGGGCAGGGCGAAAATCTTTCCGCCAGCTTGGGTGTCGCCAACCCCGATCCAGAAGGTCGCGACGAAGGCAATCACCATCATCAAGGCGGCCTCGATTCCGAGTTGCGCCTTGACGCCGAGCCCGTGCGCCAGGATGAGACCACCGAGAGCCGAGCCAACGAGGCCGCCGCCGCTCCAGGCGGCATGGAAGGACGACATGATCGGGCGACGCCAATGCGTCTCGATGACGCTGGCATGCGCATTCATGGGTACGTCCATCAGGATATTCGCGATCCCGAACATGAAGGCGGTCATGGCCAAAAGGGCCATCCCGTTGGAGAGGTTGTGAAGCAGTGGCAACGCGGCGAGCAGCAAGCCGCACATAGGGCCGGAAATGCGCAGGGCCCGTCCCGTGCCGCCAAGGCGCGGCGGCAGTACGCCGGCAATCGGCATGGCCGCAAGTCCGCCGATGCCCGCCGCCAGCAACACCAGCGACAGGCGCGCGTCCGTCAGGCCGAACAGCACCTTCACCTCGGGGATTGCGACCGCCCACCCGCCAATGGCGAATCCGTTGGCGAAGAAGATCGCCGTGACCCCGATGCGGGCCGCGACCGGTTTCGGCCCCCGGCCGCCCGCCGCGCGTATCCCGTCGCCGGGGAGCGGAGCCGCCAACGCTTCTTCGCCTAACGTCATCTCAACAAACCTTCGGAGGCGGCGATCGGCGACGGGCGGCGTCCTATCATGCTTGATCTCGGGTGAGCGGGGACGCGACCTATATCTTCGATGCGGTCTCGAATTGAGTTCCGCCGCAGCGGAGCGGACGTCAATTTCTGTCAACAAGCGCAACGGATTCGTGATCGGGGCATGTCTCGCGGAGCCGCCGGGTGGCTGCTTTAGCCAATTCCCGCCACGTTGATCGTATGCTCGGCGATCATCCGCTCCTCATCGGTGGGAATGACGAAGACGGTCGTGCGCGAGTCGGGTGCGCTGATGATGAGGGCGCTCGCCCGGTTGGCGTCGGGATCGAGCCTGACGCCCATCCATTCCATACCGGCGAGCGCGTGCGGCGCGCACCGCCGGGGCGTGTTCGCCGATGCCGGCGGTGAAGACGATGGCGTCGGCGCCCCCGAGGACGCCGGCCAGTCCGCCGATCCCTTCTTTGAGTCGCGAGACGAAATAAGCGATGGCGTCGCGCGCGCCCGGCGCCTTCGAGGCTTCGAGTTCCCGCATGTCTTGCGAGACGCCCGACATGCCTTTCAAGCCCGAATTGTTGTAAAGCAGGTCGGAGATGGCGCCGGCGTCCATCTTCTTTTCCGTCATCAGGTAGATGAGCACGCCTGGATCGATCTGGCCGGATCGCGTGCCCATCGGCAGGCCGTCGAGCGCGGTGAAACTCATGGTCGAGGCGACCGAGCGGCCATCGCGAAGGGCGCAGATCGAGGCGCCGTTGCCGAGGTGGGCGATGATCGTGTTTCCCCGCGCAAGCGCCGGGGCGAGGCTTTTTAGCTTCCGCGAGACATATTCATACGAGATGCCGTGAAAGCCGTACCGCCGCACGCCCTCGTCGTAATAGGCGCGCGGCAGGGCGAACGTGTCCGACACGAACGGATGGGCGCGGTGAAAGGCGGTGTCGAAGCAGGCGATCTGCGGCGCCCCGGGGAAGGCCTTCGTCGCCGCCTCTATGCCCGCAATATTGTGGGGTTGGTGCAGCGGCGCGAGCGGAATGAGGCCTTTGAGCACCGCCATTAGCGAAGCGTTGATGCGGACGGGATCAATCAGGTCAGGGCCGCCGTGTACCACGCGGTGACCGACGGCGGCGACCGAGTCGCCAAAGCCCGCGCCGCGCAACCACCCGATGATCGCCGCCATCGCCGCGTCCTGCCCGGAGCCTTCGGCTGGGTCGAGCGACAGCGTCTCCACCTCTCCGCCAGCCGTCCTGACTTTGCCTTCGGCGTTCGCTCCGAGCCCTTCGATCTGGCCCGACGCGAGCAGACGCAGGTCCTCGCCGCGATCGGCGCGGAAGGCTGCGAATTTCACCGACGATGATCCGGCGTTCAGGGTCAGAATCACTTTGGGCAAAGAAGGGTCTCCTTATCGAGGCGCGGGAGCGATCATAGCGGCATTTGGCGACAGATCGGCGCCCGCCCGACCTTCATGGCGATTGCCCGGCCCCGCCGCCGTCATGATTCTGTCATTGGCCTTCTGTCTTAGCTTGCGCTAACCCGGGCCTCCCTCGCCCCAGCGATCCCGCTCGCCCGTCACATCCCGAAAAAGCGAAGGCGCTCGTCTCATGAACTACTTTCAGCGCTTCACCTTCCTGTTCTCGACGCCGATGTTCGGGGCGGACGACCTAGAGGGCGTCCGGGTCAACGAGATCATGTCGGCGATCGAGCGGATGGGCTTTCAGGTCGTGAAGGCGCGTCGGCAGGAGGATGCGGAGATCGCCGTCCAGACCGACGCCGCCATCGGCTGCATGGTGGTGGACTGGGGCAAGAAGGGCCTCGAAGGCAAGGCCGCCTCGCTCATCAATCTCATGCGCCGCCGCGGCCTCGACATGCCGATCGTCATTCTGGTGCGCGGAAAACGTTTCGAGGACATACCGGTCGAGGTGCTGGACTTCATCGACGGCTACATCTTTCTCGCTGAGGAGACGCCCGAATTCATCGCCAAGAATCTCGTCTCGCGCCTGAAGCAATATGCCGAGACCCTGAAGACGCCCTTCTTTGGCGCGCTCGCCGACTATGCCGAGGAGGGCAACCAGCTCTGGACCTGCCCCGGCCACAACGGCGGCATTTTCTACAGCCGCAGCCCTATCGGCCGCATCTTCATGGAGCATCTGGGCGAGGCGATCTTTCGCGATGATCTCGACAATTCGGTGCTCGAGCTTGGCGACCTTCTAACGCACGAAGGCCCCGCGCTGCAGGCGCAGAAAGAGGCCGCCGTAATCTTTGGCGCGGAGAAGACCTATTTCGTTCTGAACGGCACGTCTTCCTCGAACAAGATCGTGCTCACCAATCTCGTGGCCGAGGGCGACCTCGTGCTTTTCGACCGCAACAATCACAAGGCCGCCCATCACGGCGCGTTGCTCATGGGCGGGGGCGTTCCGATCTATCTTTCGACCGACCGCAACGCCTATGGCCTCATCGGTCCGATCCGCGCCGACGATTTCGACGAGACCCGCATTCGCGAGGCGATCCGCGACAATCCGCTCGTCGAGGACAAGGACGCTTGGAAGCGCGAGCGTCCGTTCCGCGTCGCCGTCATCGAGCAATGCACCTATGATGGCACAATCTACGATGCGACGCGCATTCTCGAACGCATCGGTCCTCTTTGCGACTACCTCCACTTCGACGAAGCCTGGGCGGGCTTCATGAAGTTTCATCCCATTTACGAGCGCCGCTTCGCGATGGGGCTGAAGGGGCTTGTCGAATCTTCCCCCGGCATTCTCGCGACGCAATCGACGCACAAGCAACTCGCGAGCTTCTCGCAAGCCTCGCAGATCCATGTCCGCGACCGGCACATCAAAGGGCAGCGGCGACGGGTCGAGCATCGCCGCTTCAATGAAGGCTTCATGCAGCAGGCGTCCACCTCGCCCTTCTATCCTCTGTTCGCCTCGCTCGATGTCGGCGCGCAGATGATGAAGGGCCGCTCGGGCGAAGTGCTTTGGGACGACACGATCCGGCTCGGGATCGAACTGCGCAAGAAACTGCGCGCGGTCAGGCGCGAGTTCGAGGAAAAGGAGCGCGATCCCGCGCGCCGCTGGTTCTTCGATCCGTTTGTGCCCGATCGTATCGCGATCCCCGACGCCGCATCGGAAGGCGGGACTCACGACGTGCCGTGGGAGGCGATCGCCACCGATCTGCTGGCGCGAGACGCGCGCTACTGGGCGCTGGCGCCCGGCGCGGCCTGGCATGGCTTCTCGGCGCTTGAGGATGGTTTTGCCATCACCGATCCGGCAAAGCTCACCCTGCTGACGCCCGGCTTCGACCGGAAGACCGGCGCCTACGAGGATTATGGAATCCCCGCGCCGGTCGTCGCGCAATACTTGCGCGAGAACCGGGTCGTCGCCGAGAAGAACGACCTCAACTCGCTGCTCTTTCTGCTGACGCCGGGCGTCGAATTGAGCAAGGCCGGCACGCTCATTTCGGCGCTGGTCGCCTTCAAGCGGCTGCACGACGAGAACGCGCTACTCGACGACATGATGCCGGAATTTGTGGCCAAACGTCCGGCCCGATACAAAGGCCGTCGCATCCGCGAGCTTTGCGCCGAGATGCACGCATTCTTCCGCGCCCATGACGTCAGCGGGCTGCAAAAGGCGCAGTTCCGGCGCGAACATATTCCCGAGATGGCGATGACTCCCTATGAGGCGTCCCGCCATCTCGTGCGCAACACTGTCGACTATCTGCCCCTCGATCAGGTCGACGGCCGGATCGCGACGACCCTCTGGGTCGTCTATCCCCCAGGCATCGCGACCATCGTCCCGGGTGAGCGGATCGGCGGACGCTCGAAGCCGATGCTCGACTATCTGAAAATGTTCGAGAAGAGCGCGAACGTCTTTCCGGGCTTCGAGTCGGAGGTGCAGGGGCTTTATCGGGAGACTGACGCGAGCGGGGTCATGCGGTTCCACACCTATGTGGTCAGGGAAACGGCCTCCTAAGCCGACTTTACGTTCCCGTTCAAGGCTTCGCGTTGGAGACCGCGGCGGCGCGGCCAGCGGCGGCGTAAAGGTTCAGCCGCGAGTAGACGCCGAAGGCTGATCCGTTGTCGAGAAAGCCGCCACCCGGGCCTTCTGTTTCGGTCAGGATGCGGTTCGCCTCATCGAGGCTGAGCTTGGGAAAGGCCGCCGTGAGCAAATATCCGGCCTCAGGCGCCAGCGCGCCGATGTCCTCGACCTTGCCGGCCATTTCCGGGTACACGACCGGAAGCCCATAGGTCTGAGTCGTGGCATAGAAGGCCTCATTCATGGCGGGGGCGTTGAAGCGCCCCGTGTCCTGACGCGCGCAAGCCGCAAGCGCATCGCCGCACGCCGCCTCGAGCGCCTTCGTCAGGTCGCTCCGCGCGGTCGCGACGGCCGCCTGGAAGTCGCTGATGGTCTCAGGAACCAGCGGCTCGGACGTCGCTGTCATCCTCGCGAAGTCCTTCAGCGGCCGGTTCACATAGGCGGGGTCGTTGGCGAGGAGATGCGCCAGATCGTAAGTGGCGAGCGTTCGGCCGCCAAGCACGTCCATTGCGTAATGCGCGCCCATGAGTATGCGGTCGTTCCCATATTCCGCGCCGCGAACAACCATCTCCTGATAGCGGTCGGGCAGGAGCACGGCGAGCAGAAGCGACCCCATGTAGCCGTACGTCGTATGGCCGCTCGGGAACGATGGGCTGTTGATCAGGTCCATGATCGGGCCGCGGTTATAGACGTCGTTGCTGGCCGGGACGTTGAAATAGTCAGGCCCGATGATTGGCAGGGTTGTGGGTTCCGTCTGAAACGGGCGGGAGTTTCCATATTTGTCGGCGGCGGGAGTCCCGGCAGGCCGCCCGTAGCCCTCGCCAAAAATATCGGGCGCCCCGCCAGCCTCGTTGAAGATAGCGACGGCCTCGTCGGAAGCGGGCTTTTTGCCGTTCGTTGTTCCATTGGCGAAGAAATACTTGGCGGCGTTTGAATCGGAGCCAGACGTCGAGTTCGCGTACGCGATCACACCCGCGACAGCTTTGGAGATGCTGGTGAAGCGCTCCCGATCGAGATAGTGCGCGCGCGCCTCATAAGCCGCACCAAGAGTCGTTCCGAGACCGTCCGTCAATTGCACAAGGTTGCCGTCCGTGATGAAGGCGTCGCGCAGAGCCTGCTGCTGCTGTTCCGCGAAAGGCGCCAGGGTAGGTTGCCGGACGACGCCCGTTTGAATGCCGCCCGTGACGGTATAGTTGGCGGCGAGGGCGGCCCTGCCGTCCGGGTTTTTCAATAGCGCGGAGACGGGCGCCAGACCCTTCAGCGCGGCCAAGTTGGTCGCGCTCTGCGCGTCAGCCGTAGCGCTCCCCAGCAGCAAAGCCAGAAGGCCAATCCCGAACCCTGCTCTCATGGCGCCGCTCCCCTTGAGGCTCTCCCCGAATTCTCGTCCGATTCTGCCGCCTCATCAAGGCGGCGCGCGGGTTGGGCGGGTCGCCCGGCCCTTGCGCCCTGTCCGTCAGCCCGCGACGCGGGGCGTTAACGTTGGGCAAAATTTCGCGTACAAAGCCGCGCATGGACACGACAGCCAAAGCCGCTACGGGCGAAGACAACGGCATCGAACGGGAGCGGATCATCGTCCGCAATTCGCGCGACGCGGACGTGCAGACGATGCTCGGCATCTACCTGCATCACATCCGTCGCGGTGTTGAGCCGGATGTAGAAACGGAGTTTTTCGAGACGCCGGACGCCGACGATCTCAAGCGGCGGCGTAAATCGATGCAGCGGCGCAAGATGCCGCATATCGTTGCGGAGGATAACGGGGTCGTCGTGGGCTACGCCTATGCCGTCCCGTTCCGCAAGCGGCCAGCATACCGCTACTGCGTGAAACATTCGATCTACGTGCACAACAGCCATTTGAGGCGCGGCATCGGGCGCCAGCTCATGGGCGCCCTGATCGACGCCTGCGCTGCCGCGGGCTTCCGACAGATGATTGGCTACATCGATTCCGCCAACAAGGCCTCGCTCGCCCTTCACGAGGCCTTCGGCTTCAGGCAGGTCGGCTACCTGCCGCAGATCGGCTACAAATTCGGCCACTGGACCGACACCGTGATGGTGCAGCGCTCGCTAGGCCCCGGCGGGACCGAGCCGCCGAGAACCTGAGCACCGTCATCAGAACTCCAGCCTCGCAGGGATCCGCTACGCCTTTCCGTGCGGCGTGCCGAGGTACGGAAATACCGTTAGGACGTCGGTATGGGGCTTCAGTCCCGTGGGTGGACACTCGTTCTTGGTCAGGAACGCGAGGCGGTAGTTGATCACATCGTCGGTGAAGATCCTGCCGTTCGGATAGGTCGCCGGCTTCGACGGATCGAAGCTCAGCACGTCCGGAAGGGTGCGCTCCCGGTCGATCTCCGCGATCGCCTCTTCGCGGGTATAATTCCCGGTGTGCCCCATGAGGTGAATGAACTGTTCGAGCCATCGCCCGCGATCGTTGACCGGCTCGCTGGCGTTGTATTCCAGTTTTGTGTCGTCGGTGTTGAAGAAGCTGCTGACGCTAGGGTGACCCGCGCGGTCAACATGCAGAAGCTTCCCATTCTCCCGCACGCTGCAACGCCCCCAGATATGGATTTCCGGCTTCGGCTTGAGTTCGCTGGTGGGCAGTTCGATCGCGGTCGAGAAGACATTCGCGGTCGTATTGGAGTCGACGCCGGTCCACGGAGACTTCGCGCCGAGATGCGGCTCTGTGAAATTCCGCTTTCCACGCGTGTCGAACAAGCTCTTGATGCCGTCGAAATCGAAGAAGAACGCGTCGCTTCGAGCGCCAGCGAAGAAAGTGTACTGTCCTGATTTGACGATGTTTGGCTGAGCTCCGAAGGAAACCTCCGCGTCGGCGATGATCTTTGTGCCGATCGCTTCGGGTGAACGGGATTCCTCGCCCTTGGCCATCCAGACGGTGACCGTCTGCCGGCCGTTATCCGGTTTGGAAAAGATATAGCTGAACGCGATATCCGTCAGGTAATCGCCGTCGTTATCGATATTGACGCGGTAGATGGCGTCTGGATGAAGGGCATCCGCGTTCGGGTTGGCGTTCAGGATGATGACGGTCCGGCTGCTATCGGAAGGGTTCTGGAACGCGTAGAGATCGCAAAGGTCGAGCCGCTGATCGCCAAGCGGCGGACCAAGACTAAGTCCGGTGAAATGGTTCGACATTGCGCTCTCCTGTTGGTCAAGTTTCCTGCGTGAGCCATTTCTGTGACAATGACGAGACGCGCGACCTCGCTTCGTGCGCTGCTCCCAACGTCCTCTTGAGAATCCGCAGAGGCGGCCAGAATAGCATGAGGACCTGCGGGACATTCAAGGGTCGCAGCCGGACAATGTCCATGATGCCGTTGGCCTCCGCCTGCGCCTTCAGCGCGGCGAACTGGGGATTTCGAATTCCGTCGACGCCACGATCAGATTGCCGCAACGCCGATGCGCGACGCCCTGCTCGTCGCGGAAAGCAGAGAGCCTCGGATTGCCTCGACGCACAGCCGGGTCTTTCGGAAGTCCGGTCGGATAGTATCCTCTTGCTTTTGCGGGAGCGGGTTCCCGTCCCGAACGCGTCCTGCGCTTCGACGACGACGACCTCCCGGCCCGAGCGCCGACAACGAGGCATTCGACGGTGTCCATCATTCGTGGGTCGCCGCCCGCTTACGCAACGTCCTTTTCGGGGACCTTTAGATCTTCTGCGCGCATCGCCGCACGCACTCTCACCTGGGCCTCGCGGCCGCGTGCATCCACCGTGTGCGCCGGGAGGGCGTCGGGAGGGAAACCCGCCTGCTCAAAAACGTCCTCGCTCATCAGCACCTCGCAGCCGATTGTCTTGGTGAGGGTTTCGAGCCTGGCCGCCACATTGACCGGATCGCCGATCACCGTGAACTGGGCGTGGCGTTCGTAGCCGATGTCGCCGGCCACGGTCGTCCCCGCGTTGATGCCGATCCCAAAACGGATGGGCTCATTGACGCCATGGCTCAGCGCCAGATTGAGGCTCGCGACGTTCGCCGCGATTTTGGCGCAAGCCTCGACCGCCTGCCGGCAGGCGGTCGCCGGGGATGTGTCGAGACCGAAGAGGGCGAGAAGGCCGTCGCCGAGAACCTGGTTGGGCTGCCCTCCAGCCGCGATGACCCCGCGGCTCACCGCATTGAGAAACTGGTTGATGATGAAGACGGTATCGTAGGGCAGACGCTTCTCCGCGAGCCGGCTCGATCCCCGCATGTCTACGAACATAAGGACGAGGTAGCGCTCGTCCCCGAACCCGAGCGGGGAGCCGCGTCTCAGATCGCTGACCGAGACGCTGGCCGAAAGGAGCGGAACAAAAGCGATGTCGCGGTCGGGCCTGAGCTGGCAGGCGAGCCTGACGCCGGGCCCGGCTGCGATGCGATCGAGCACCGCCTGCTCGGCGGCGCTTGCCGGAGGGAGCGCCTCGGCATCGCCGAGAATGCGGATCCGGCAGGTCGAGCAGCGGCCGCGGCCGCCGCAGACATGAGCGTGAGGAATATTGTTGCGCAGGCTCGCTTCGAGCACGCTCAGGCCCCGGACTACACGGATCACCCTGTCCGGGTAGGTGAGACGAACAGTTCCATGTCTTCGCTCGCGCCAGGGCCGCAAACCTCTCGCCGCCAGGGCGCCGATCAGCGTGAAGGCCAGCCCCGCCCAGATCGCATTGCGGTATTCGGTAAGGCGCGCATCCTGTTGCGGCGTCCCCACCTGCTGGGGCGTGAGTTCGCGCGCTCGCCACGCCGGATCGCTGGCGACCGCCTGAATCGTCCGTCCGCCCTGCCAGTCCCCGAGCAGCGCGAGCGCAGGCAGGAGCACCGCGCAGGAAAGCAGGATATTTCGGATGCGCCCGTAGTACGGCTTCAGCTTGAGCCAGAAGTGCAGTCCGATACAGCCGTGCGTCCAGACCACAAGGAGCAGAGCCATCTGTCGCACGCCGCCAGGCGGCCAACCCACCCAAAAGCTGTAAAGTTCCTGCGGGTAGCCCTTCTGCGTGCCGAACAGGCTTAGCGACAGCCGCGTCGCCACGAAATGATCGGTGAAAAGAAAGGGGATCGAGAGACCGAGCGCAAGCTGCGTCATCTCCATCCGGGTCCAGCGGAACTGGCGGCGCTCGTAGAGGGCCCAGAAGCCAAGCGACATATGGGTGAATAGCGCTGTGTAGAGCACAATCGCGCCGAGGGTCGACTGCCACACGAGCTTCTGGACGACGAGCATCCCGTCCATCGCGGCGACCGAGATATTGCCTAACGCATGGTCGGAAAAGTGCAGCGTCGCATAAGTGAAGAGAATGACGCCGCAGGTCAGCCGGACTTGCCGGAGGCTCGGGAGCGCACGCCGCCGCGCGGTGGGGACGAGCGTTCCGATCTCAGCCATTCCTGTCTGTCCGAATCGCCTGAGGTTTCCGAACGCCAGCCGGAACGGCCGCTCCGGAGGAAATGCCCGAAGCGGCGCCGAACGCAAGTGGAGAAGAATTCATCTTTAGGAAATCTTTACCCTGAGTCGAGATTTTTCTATTCCCCGTCAATTGCTTAGACCAAGAGCGGCCAAGGCCCCAGGCGGTTTGCGGTCCTTCGTCTTGAGTCTGAAAACGCCGTTCAGTTTTCGTTCAGCAGCAGGGGCGCTTAACGGCGTTGCGTGGAGGGCGTGGCCTTCCTGGGGGCGTTACTCGCAAGGACGACCAGTTTTCCGCGCCGCCGAAGAAATTTCTTCGGCGCACTTGCAGCCATGGGTCTTGTTCCGATGTCCGCCGAAGTCTCCGCCGTTCCGTCTTCATCGCAGGAGTCCGATCTCCACCGGGATCCGCTCGCCGCCCTGCGGCGGCTTGAGGCGCGGCGGCCTCCGTCGATCCTTGCGGACGCATCGCCTTTGCGATGGCGGTTTGGCGAGCGGCTGAGCGACGTGCTCGAAGAGGCCTGCCGCCGCTTCGCGGATCGAACCGCAGTTTCGGGAGACGGCGCGGACGTTTCCTTCGCCGAACTCGACCGGCGCGCGAACCGTATGGGGCGGTACTTCCTGTCCGTTGGCATAAGGCCTGGCGACCGGGTCGCAGTGCTCATCGACCGCGGCGTCGAGGCCTACGCGACACTGTTTGGCCTCCTGAAGGCGGGCGCGTCCTATGTGCCGCTCGACGCCAATCATCCCGCAGAGCGCATCGCCTATATTACTTCCGACGCTGACGCGTTCCGGGTCGTTGCGCACCTGCGCCACGTCGACAAGCTCAGCCAATGCGACGCAAAGGTCATCGTGCTCGAGAATGCGCGTGAGGATGTCGCGACCTTCTCGGACGCGCCGCTGACCGAGGCCGACCGTCCGCAGCCGACGGAAAAGATCTGCTATGTCCTCTACACCTCGGGGACGACGGGCAAGCCGAAGGGCGTCGCGGTCGCCCATCCGAGTATCTGCAATTTCGTGCGGGTCGCGGCGGAGACCTATGGGTTCTCGCCCGGGGACCGTGTCTATCAGGGCATGTCCGTCGCCTTCGACTTCTCGATCGAGGAGATCTGGGCGCCGCTCGTCGCCGGCGCGACGCTGGTTCCGAATACGGCTTCCACCAGCATCTTCGGCGAAGAGCTCGCCGAGTTCCTGGAGAAGCGAGAGGTCACGTGCCTGGCTTGCGTGCCGACGCTGCTGGCTTCGATCGACCGCGACTTGCCGAAGCTGCGCATCCTGCTGATTGGCGGCGAGGCTTGCCCGCCGGCGCTCGTGAAGCGTTGGAGCAGCCCGAACCGCACGCTGCTCAACTCCTACGGGCCGACCGAGACGACGGTGACGGCGACGCTTGGCGTCATGGAGGCTGGAAAGCCCGTCACGATCGGCCGTCCGCTGCCGACCTACACGATCGTCATCCTCGATCCCGAACACGACGTGGTGCTTGCGGAGGGCGAAGCAGGCGAGATCGGCATCGCCGGCGTCGGCGTCGCGGAGGGCTACCTCAATCGCCCCGACCTTACAAAGGCGAAGTTCGTCGAGGACTTTCTCAACCTCCCCAACAACCCGTCGGGCCGCATCTATCGGACCGGCGACCTCGCCCGTCTCGATGAGAATGGCGAGATCGAATACCTCGGCCGCATCGACACGCAGATCAAGCTGCGGGGTTATCGGATTGAGCTTACCGAGATCGAATCGGTGCTCATGGAGGTCCCGGAGATCGCGCAGTCCGCGGTGTCGACCTTCGAGCCCACACCGGGCGCAACTGAGCTTGTGGCCTACTACTCGGTAAAGAAGGGCGCCGCCGACCCGGATCGCGACGCCGTTGTCGCGCTCATGCGGGCGCGTCTGCCGGGCTATATGGTTCCCGCCTATATCGAGAAGCTGCCGGCGATTCCGACCCTGGTCAGCAACAAGGCCGATCGTTCGAAGCTTCCCAAGCCCGTTTCCGAACGGCTGCGCTTTGGCGGGACGGTCGTTCCGGCGGCGACGCCGACGGAGGAGGCGCTGGCGGAAGCGCTTGCGGCAACGCTGAGCCTCAAGGAGGTTTCGGTCGAAGGCGACTTCTTCGCGGACTACGGGGCCCATTCGCTGGTGATGGCCCGCTTCTGCGCTCGCGTCCGCCAGATGGACGGTTCGCTTCAGATCGCGATGCGCGATGTCTATGCGAACACCACGATCCGGCGGCTTGCGACGGCAGTCGACGCCGCACGTCCTGCCGAGGCTGTCATCGCGCCGTTGCCAGAGCGGCATCGCCCCAGTGACTTCGCCTATTTTGCGACTGGCTTCGCTCAGAGCGCGGCCTACATCCTGTTCGGCGGTCTGGTCGTCGCGGCGAGCTTCGTCTCGCTGAACTGGATCTATGCGGCGATCGACTCGCCGGTCGCTCTCTACGCCCGGGCGCTTGCCGTCGCCTTCGTCTGGTTCTTCGCGCATACCGGCCTCGCAATCACAGCCAAGTGGGCCTTGATCGGCCGGGCGAAGGCAGGCGCGATTCCGGTCTGGAGCCCGGCCTATTTCCGCTTCTGGGCGGCGAAGCTCATCGTGCGCTCGGCTCCCGTCAACGCCTTCGCCGGCACGCCGCTCTTCAACCTCTATCTTCAACTCTTGGGCGCGAAGATCGGGCGCAACGCGGTCATCGCAACCCGGAACGTCCCGGTGACCGCGGACCTCTTGGAGGTCGGCGAGGACGCGGTCGTCATGAAGCACGCCTTCATGCCCGGCTATTCCGCCTATGGAAACCGCATTCATATCGGGCCGATCAAGCTCGGCCGCGCGACTTATGTCGGCGAGCAGAGCCTAGTCGACTTCGACACCGAGATAGGTGATTTCGGTCAGCTCGCCCATGCTTCTTCGCTGCAGGGCGGCCAGCGCATCCCGGAGGGGAAGAGCTGGCACGGGTCGCCGGCCGAGGAGACCACCGCGAGTTTCCGGCTCAATGACGAGATGCGCGTCTCCTCCTTGAAGCGTTCGCTTCTTACGGCTCTGCGGCTTGTCGTCGTTCTGACGCTCGCGGGCGCGCTCGCGGAGGCGGTGCTGGTCTATGCGCTTGCCTTCATCGAGGGGTCGGAGGACGCGGTCGCCATGGGGCCGATGAGCGCGGCCTTGAACCTTCTGCCGAGCGCGGCCGAGAGCGCCGCCGTCGTGACGCTGATTACCCTGATCGGCGGGCTGGCCATCAATATCGTTCTCCCGCGTCTGGCGAGTCTCTTTCTGAAGGAGGGGCGCGTCTATCCGCTGTTTGGCTTCCATCACGCCCTGGAGCAGATTGTCGAACTCGTCAGCAACTCGTCCTTTTTCAATCTCATGTTCGGCGACAGCGTCTTCATCGAGCGCTATCTCTCCGCGCTTGGCTGGAGGCTGCACAAGGGCGCGGAGACCGGCTCGAATTTCGGAAGCGACCAGGCTCACGACAACCCGATGTTTTGCGAGATTGGGGCCAACACCGTGGCTTCGGACGGGTTGAGGCTCGGCAATATCTCCATGTCCAGCCACGGCTTCCGACTTGGGACGGCTCGTGTGGGTGCGGACAGCTTCCTTGGCGCCATGGTCTATGTGCCGACGGGGGCGCGCACCGGCCAGAATGTGCTCTACGGCAGCAAGGTGCTCGTTCCGACCGACGGACCGGTGCGCGAGAACGTCGGCTTGCTCGGCTCGCCCGCCTTCGAGATCCCGCGCGCCTCGGCGCGGGACATCGACGCGATCGCGGCCATCGGTCCCGCCGAGCGGGCCCGCCGGCTGCGCATGAAGACCCGGCGCAATCTTGCGGTCATTGGCGGCCTTGTCGCCTCTCGATGGGCTATGGCCTTCTTCGGCGTCTACGCTTTCGGCTGGGCGGCGGCGGTGTTCGGGGCAAACGACGTGGTCGCCATGACCGTTGCGACCGGCGTCGTGTTTGTGGCGAGCGTCGTCCTCTTCATGTTCATGGAGCGCGCCTCGATCGCCTTCGGCCGTCTCAAGCCGGAGATCGCCACCGTATACGACCCGGCCTTCTGGCGAATCGAGCGGCACTGGAAGCTCTCTGACAACCTACTCGCGAGCGCCTTCCCGGGGACGCCGATGCGCAACGCCATCAACCGGATGCTCGGTGTGAAGATCGGGCGAAAGGTGTTCGACGACGGCTGCATTCTCTCGGAGCGCACCCTGGTCGAGATCGGCGATGAGGCCAACCTCAACGAGCATGTGCTGGTCCAGGCGCATTCGCTGGAAGAGGGGGTCTTCAAGTCCGACTATGTGAAGATCGGCGCGGGCGCATCGGTCGGCGTCGCCGCCCTCGTCCACTACGGCGTGACGCTCGGAGAGGACAGCCACCTCGATCCCGACTCCTTCCTGATGAAGGGAGAGGTGATGCCGGCTCGGTCTCGGTGGCGCGGCAATCCGGCCAGGATGGCGGCGGATCCCAGCCGCCCGGCCGGGTGACGCTGACGCGGCGCGACGATCTCGATCTCGCGCCGCTCGCCGAAGCGCTCGCTCCCTTCGGGGTGCAGGTTGCGGCTCGCCTCATTCGGGCCGGCGACGAGGCGTCGTATCCGGATCCCGAGGGGGCGGTGGTCGCTCTCGACATCGCGCGGCGCCGGGCGAGTGGGGCCGCGCGACTGGCGGCGCGGCGGCTTTTGTCGGAATTGCACGGCAATGCCGTCGCGCCGCTCCCCCGTTCCGCCTCGGGCGCCCCGGTCTGGCCCTCGGGCTTCATCGGCTCACTGGCGCATGACGCGTCTTATGCAGTCGCGGCGGTCGCGCGCCGGGGCGGCCTTTCCGGCCTGGGCGTCGATATCGAGCCGGCGGAGCCTCTGCCGGCGGACCTCATCGCGTTCGTCCTCAGCCCCGCGGAGCGGGAGGAAACGGCGGGCGACCCGGTCGCGCAGCGGCTTATCTTCGCGGCCAAGGAGGCCGTCTACAAGGCGATCCACCCGATCGACGGGTCTCCGTTGGAATACGCGGACATCGAGATCGGGCTCGCCGCCGGCAAGGCGACGCTAAACGATGGCCGCGAGCTTCAGCTGTTCACTCTGCGCGGGCCTCGACTGATCGCCGTCGCCCTGATCTGACAAGTTCGAGCCCGCAATTTCGCTGCCTCACGTCTTTTCAATGGCTTAGGGTCCAGTTTATTTCGCCCCGAAAAATCGCTCCGCCGCCTCCCGCGCCCGATCCAGGCCACGTCTTGTGTCGACGCCCTTTGGGCGAGAGGTCCGGAACAAATTGTCGCCGCCAAGGAATTTTGATTAACGGAAGTACCATATCATAAGATTCTCATTTATGGAAGACTTTGCTGTCTCTCCTTCCGCGCCGATAGCCTCTCGCTGCTGGGGCGCTGAGCACATGTGAGCACACGACGCCACGCCGCGAATCTGCGGTAAGGTGTCGGAGACAAACACGATCTGAGGGTTCCATGCGAAGACGAATAGCGATGGCCGCCTGCCTCTGCCTTCTCGCTCAGACCGCGTGGGCGGACGCAACCGGCAACGCCGCCCTGTCTCTCGCGGCGCGGATCGGCGACCGCTCTCCGAAGTTGTCGCTTCTTCAGAAAGGCATTCTCGGCGTCTTTCTCGACGGCCGCGCGGGCGCGCGCTATCTCGGCAGCGGCGCGATCGTGGTAAAGGCGGACGCGGTCGATTGCGCCGCCTCCAACGTCGATATCACCGAGAAAACTTGCACCCTGACGTTTGGCGCAAAGTCGGCGACGATGAAGGGGCGAGATGCGCAGGCCCTGTTTGCGACGTTGGTCGAGGTGGGGGCCCCGCAGAGCGGCGCCGCCGGTTCGATCCACGCCTCGCTGACGAAACTCGTCTGCACTGTCGACCCGGCGGCAGTTCGCCAGAAGGCGGGCGGCGGGGCGACCTGCGCCTTTTCGCTCGGCGGGTAGGGCGGGGGCGGCCCTTCGAGCGGCCGTCCTACATCCAGCGCCAGCCGCAGACCTGGCGGCCGTGACGCCGCCAGCAGACCCACCGGCGCCGCGGCGGACGGCGATGCCGCCAGACATGAGGGGGCGGCCGATGCGACCAGCCCGGAGGCCGGGTGTTCCATTGCGCCTCCTCGAGCATCGGGTCGGGAAGCTCCGGGCGATTGGAGCCAAGCGGCATGGCTTCGGCCCTCTCGATCAGCGTCAGTCCAGCGCCGCCTGCGATGGCTGCGCCAATGAGGCTTTGGATCAGGGCGCGGCGGTTGATCGTGGTCACGGGTGAAATCTCCGCGAAGGAACGCCGTCGGGCGGCTCCGGCTTTGTTCGGCGGCAATTGCGGCGGTGGCGGGGCCGCCGGTCCAATTGATTTCCGAGCCTCGGGATCATGGTGAACGCAAAGCGCCGGGATCGACAGCCATTAGCGGAGGACGGCTTTGACAAGTCCGGTCCGCGCCGTCACCTTGGCGCTTTCGTCGGGTTGGCGCGAGCCACGGGCTTGAGCGGATGGTCCGTAACCCAACCGGGGCCGGCCTGTCATGGCGATGACAGCCGAAGAGCGGCGGAGCAGGCTGGGCGCGGCCCAGGTCGCCGCGTTGTTCGATTTCATTGTCGTCGCGACCGTTGCGGCCGCGGCCGCCGCGATCGTCTACGCCGGCGGGCTCAGCTATTTCGGTTACGCCGATCCGGAACGCGCCGCAGCCTGGGCGACCTATATCGTCGTCTGCGGAACGGCGAACCTGATCCTCCAAACGTTCTATCGCCGCAGTTCGCTTGCCCAACAGTACTGGCGCCGTTGGGCTTTCGTTTTCACTCTGCTCAATTTTGCCGTCGGCGCCGGATTTGGCTGGGCGCCTGCTCTATCTCGTGCGCGATGGGCTGTTTGACGCCCAACTTTTCACGCTGCTCATCACCTTGTCCATGGCTGCGGGCGCGGTCACCGCGTTCAGTCCGTATCTTCCGGCGTTCCTCGCTTTTTTTCTTGCCGCGACCCTGCCTTTCATGGCGGTCAGCTTTTTCTTGTCCGATCCGCTGTTGCGCCACTTGGTCCCGCCGTTGATGCCGATCTTCATAGTTGGCATGGGCGGGCTGGGCGTTCGCGCCAACCAGGCGTTTGCTCAGCTGATAAGCCTCCAGATTCAAACCGAGGAATTGGCCGAGGACCTCGCGCGGCAGAAGGACATCGCCGAACAGGCGAACCGCGCGAAATCCGCGTTTCTGGCGGCGGCTAGTCATGATCTTCGGCAGCCCGTGCACGCGCTCGGCCTGTTCGTCGGGGCGTTGAGCGAAATTCCCGTCCCGCCGGAAGCGCGCCGCCTCGTCGAGCAGATCGCCGCGTCCGCCGAGGCGATGGACGATCTCTTCAACGCCCTTCTGGATATTTCCCGCCTCGATGCGGGCGTCGTCGAAGTCGAGCGCCGGCCTTTTCGGATCGGGCAGACAATCGCGCGTGTCTGCCGTGACTACGCGCCGGAGGCCGAGGCCAAGGGCGTTCGCCTTAAATGGTTCGAGACGCCCGGAACGGTCGACAGCGATCCGGTGCTCATCGAGCGCATTTTGCGCAACCTGATTTCCAACGCCGTTCGCTACACCGATCGCGGGAAAATCCTCGTCGGCTGTCGGCGCCGCGGATCGAGGATCGTCTTTCAGGTCTGGGATACAGGCCGCGGGATTCCGCCGGAACAGCAGGCCCATGTCTTTCAGGAATATTATCAGCTTCACAATCCAGAGCGGGATCGCTCGAAAGGGCTTGGGCTTGGGCTCGCGATCGTCCGCCGCCTGTCCGGCCTGCTCGGGTGCGAACTGACGCTGCGTTCGCAACTGGGCCGGGGATCCTGCTTTGCGCTTGCCGTCCCGGCGGCGACCCATTCGTCTGCCTCGGAGCCGTCGGAGCCGGCAGGCTACGGGAGCCGCGCCTCTGGCCAGTTTGTCGTCGTGGTCGACGATGAACTGGCGATTCGCGAGGGCATGTCGGCGCTCCTCGCGCGCTGGGGATATCGGGTCGTCGGCGCCGGCTCGGGAGATGAAGCGATCGAACGGCTTGCGGACAGCATTACGCGCCCCGCCCTGATCATATGCGACTATCGGCTGCGGGGCGAGGAGAACGGCGTCGCCGTCATCGAGCGGCTGCGCAGCGAGTTCAATGAAACGATCCCCGCGATGCTCATCACCGGCGACACGGCGCCGGCTCGTCTGGCCGAAGCGGACGCACGCGATGTTCTCCTGCTGCATAAGCCGGTTTCGAACAGCAAGCTGAGATCGGCCGTCCTCCACCTGATCGCGACGCCCACGGAGAGCGGCGAGGAGTCCGCGGCCGCTAAATGAGGCCTGCGGTTCGCCCCGCCGCGACGGCCTGAGTGCGGCTGAGGACGTCGAGGGTTCGGAAGATAGCCGTGACGTGTGTTTTCACCGTTTTCTCGGACAATCCGAGTTCGCGCGCGATGAGTTTATTGGACTGGCCGTCAGCGATCCGCCGTAGAACCTCGACCTGACGCTCCGTCAACGGTGCGCGGCCGCTGCCCTTCGGCGTCGGCTGCTGACGGGATTCAAAGTCAAGAATAAGCGGGGGCACATAGATCTCGCCCTCCAGCACGAGGCGCAGGGCTGAGAGCAGCGTTTGCGCCCCGGCGGACTTCGGAACGTAACCCATCGCCCCACGGGCGAGGGCTTCTCGGACATCGCGCGGGTCTTCTGACGCCGAAATAACGATTACTGGGCATTCCGGGCGCAGGCGCCGGATCTCGGCGACAACGCGAAGCCCATCGTCCTCTGGCAGACGGAGATCGAGGAAAACCGCGTCGAGGTCGGCGTGCTCGGTAACCGCTGCGACTGCCCCGCCGGCGTCTTCAGCTTGCAATACCACCGTTCCGGCGCCCATTCGGGTGAGCGTCGCCGCCAACCCGTCGCGGACGATGGGATGATCGTCAACAATCAGCAGCTTCATGAATTATCAGTATGATTGGCGTGGTGTGCCGCTGACAAGAGCGCTGGATGCAAAGTCCTAAGACCGTCCTAAGACCTTGCTCAGCCTTTTGTCCGATTTACCGCGAAATGACGCGGCGCCACAATAGTGCACAGTCTCGGATTCCGGGTTGCTCCCGCCTGAAGCGACGGGATATCTTCGGCGTCGGATTGTGCGACGCAGCGCATATCAACTTTTCGCGAGCGGAGTGTGTGACCTTAGCGCCGCCATTTTTGGCCGGACCTTTTTCGAGACGTATGGGGACAATCAGGGGAGGGACTTCATGGGTAGGTTTCATAGGTTCATACCGGCCTCTGCCGGCGTATTCTTTGCATCGGTCGTTACTGTCGGCAGCGCCTACGCGCAATTGCAGAGTGTCGACGTGGGATTGAACCCGACTTTCAATCAGACAGCCGCCGGCGTGACTTCCACCGGCGGCTTCTTTTCTGCCCGCGCCTTCTTCTCGAACGCCGGGGATTACACGACCGGCTCGCTCGTGCTGTCGGGAGGCCCGACGCTCCCCCTGGCCGATCAGGGATATTCGGTCCCCGAGCTTGGCTACGGCGATTCGAATGGGTCCTTTGACGCGCTCAAGGCGAGCTATCTCGCTCCTTCTTACGAGTTCATGCTTTCCGGGGGCATGCAGGGCGACGCCGATATAACAATGGATTACGCGGGTGACGCGTGGTCCAACGCGGCGGCGCTCACCCAGACGTCTTTCGAGGCGCTTCAAGGCATGAACGCAGCCGGCGGTCTCGCGATCGACTTCCTGGCGATGGTTCCCGCGATGGATGCGACCTCCTCGGACATTGTCTTCAGCGTCAGCGACGCGACGAATTCGCAGGTCTTCAGCCAAACGCTTTCGAGTTCCGCGACCAGCGTAACCATACCCGGTGGGGTGCTTGCGCCCGGAAGCTCTTACAGTTTTGATCTGCTCTTCAGCGACCAGATCGGCGGGTCCGTCGATGGCGTGACGACGACTCAGTTCTATGATTCGCACACGGGCGGGGACTTTTACACCGAGGCTGCGGTCCCGGAGGCCTCGACATGGGCGATGATGCTCGCTGGTTTCGCCGGTTTGGGCGCCTTTGCCCGCCGTTTTGGCGGGCGCTCTTCGAATCGAAGGGCTTTCGGCGCGAACAGCGTTGAGGCGCCCGCCCGGGTCCTAGGACTTCCGTCCGATTTACGGAACAGGTAGCCGGGCGTAGCCTGTCGCCGTCGGTTTCATTGCCTTCCGACGTCGAGCGCTGATTTTTTTGGCGCGGGTATTTAACGTTCGTTTTGCTGCGAAATGGGGACACGCTTCGACGATCAGCTGTGAGAATGCGCCGAACGGCGGCCAAACGCCGTCGTTCGGTCCAAAGGCGCCGAGGCTATGGGCCCTCGGGTACAGGAAAGCCGTTCCGCGAGAGGGACGCGAAACGGGGACGCTCCGGGCATTCGTCGAGGGCGCAACCCAGGTCTTGGGGGGCGGGAGAGGGGGCCGCTTTCGAGCGGTCCCCTTTTTCGATCGGCCATCGCGGGCCGGGAGCGTGGCTGGTCGGCGGCGCCCCGCGTCGGAGCGGCGAAGCGGCTGGCTTTGGGGGCAATTTTTCTTGGATATCGCCCGCTCGCCCTCTTGCATGGCGCCGCCGAACCCAGTATGCAAACCGACCGGGGTTGACGGCGCGATGCGACCCCGAATGATCATACATGGCTACCGCCCCTTTTCGGTCGGACCTCGGTTTCGGGGACGGCGGGGATGGCGGCGGCGGATAGGCCGGGGGACGGAGGGGAAACTCTCGCGGTCCGCTCGGCCATGTCCTGTCCGAGACTGCCGGCGCGCGCAAGACCTTCGGGTCGAGGCGCTTAATTCCTGAAGGTCCGCAAGGGTCGAGGGGCCAGCATAGACGGGGACGACCGGGTTTCTTGAGCCGGCAGGAGTTTCCTCCGGCTGAATGCGGTTTGAACCTTCTGTCCGGCGCTGGGTTCGCCCAACTCCGGGGACAGGCGCAAGTCGTCGCGGCGCTCGAGCGAAAGTTCGCGCAAGGCCGCGGCATGTGCAACAGGCGGGGAAACCCGCCGACCGGAGAAATGAGCTACCCGTGGACAGAGCGGAAAAGAAAGAAGCGGTTGCGACGCTCCATGACGTCTTCTCGAAGACGTCTGCAGTCGTCGTGGCGCACTATTCCGGCCTGACCGTCGCCCAGATGCAGCGTCTGCGCAAGCAGATGAAGGATGCTGGCGCGTCCGTTCAGGTCGCCAAGAACCGCCTCGCCCAGATTGCTCTTGAAGGCACGGACGTCGCCTCGATCGGCTCCCTTATGAAGGGACCGACCCTGATCGCCTATTCGGCGGATCCGGTGGCGGCGGCCAAGGCAGCCGTGGCTTTCGCCAAGGATCACGACAAGTTCGTGCTTCTGGGCGGCGCCATGGGCAAGACGGCCCTCGACGTCGAAGGGGTCAAGGCGCTTGCGACCTTGCCATCGCTCGACGAACTGCGGGCGAAGCTGGTGGGGCTCCTCAACGCGCCCGCGACCAAGCTCGCCCAGCTCGCCAACGCGCCGGCCGCCAAGGTCGCTCGCGTGGTCGGGGCCTATGCCGCCAAAGACGCAGCCTGAGCAGGCTCTTCCCTTTCTTCGAATCAGACCCATATAAGGAACTCTCAAAATGGCTAACCTGGAAAAGATCGTCGATGAACTGTCGAGCCTGACGGTTCTCGAGGCCGCTGAACTCGCCAAGATGCTCGAGGAGAAGTGGGGCGTCTCGGCAGCTGCGGCCGTAGCCGTAGCCGCCGCCCCCGCCGCTGGCGGAGCCGCCGCCGCTCCGGTCGAGGAGAAGACCGAATTCACCGTCGTCCTCGCCGCTACGGGCGACAAGAAGATCGAGGTCATCAAGGAAGTCCGCGCGATCACCTCGCTCGGCCTCAAGGAGGCCAAGGACCTCGTCGAAGGCGCGCCCAAGCCTGTCAAGGAAGGCGTGTCCAAGGAAGAGGCCGAGAAGATCAAGGCCGCCCTCGAGAAGGCCGGCGCGAAGGTCGAGCTCAAGTAAGGCGTCGGGCCCTTTGCGGGCTCAAGCATCAGGGAGTTGGCGGACGGTCCCGGGCCCGATGGCCCGGGGCCGTTCGGACGTTTTGGAAAAGAATGGCGTTTTTTAGGGCGCCGATAGGCGCCGGGCGGTTGGACCGCCGGGGCTTCGAAGGGGACGCTCGTTGCGAGCGCGCCGCTTCGTATCGTTCGAGACGAATTGGCCGTCTTCGAACGTGAACATTGAGGAACGACATGGCGCAGACATTCACCGGCCGCAAGCGCGTTCGCAAGGTCTTTGGGCACGTCAAGGAAGTCGGCGAGATGCCGAACCTGATTGAGGTGCAGAAGGCTTCCTACGACCAGTTCCTCCTTATGGACGCGCGTAATGGACAGCGTCCGACCGAGGGCTTGCAATCGGTGTTCAAGTCGGTCTTCCCGATCAAGGATTTCGCGGAGACCGCTCAGCTCGAATTCGTGAAATACGAATACGAGGCCCCCAAATATGATCTCGACGAGTGCCGCCAGCGCGGCATGACCTATGCGGCGCCCCTGAAGGTCACGCTGCGGCTGATCGTGTTCGACGTCGATCCGGAGACGCAGGCGAAGTCGGTCAAGGACATCAAGGAGCAGGACGTCTACATGGGCGACATGCCGCTCATGACGCCGAACGGCACTTTCATCGTCAATGGCACCGAGCGGGTCATCGTTTCGCAGATGCACCGCTCGCCCGGCGTCTTTTTCGATCACGACAAGGGCAAAAGCCACTCGTCAGGCAAGCTCCTCTTCGCCGCCCGCATCATTCCCTATCGCGGCTCGTGGCTCGACATCGAGTTCGACGCGAAGGACATCGTCTATGCGCGCATCGATCGGCGCCGGAAGATTCCGGTGACGTCGCTGCTTTACGCGCTCGGCCTCGACGGCGAGGAGATCCTGTCCACTTTCTACCGCAAGAACGCGTACACGAAAGTGGATGGCGGTTGGCGGGTCCCCTATGACCCCGAGCGGACGAAGGGCATCAAGGCCACCGTCGATATGATCGACGCCGACACGGGCGAGGTCGCGATCGAGGCCGGCCGCAAGCTCACCGCACGGTCCGCCCGCCAGCTTGCCGAGAAAGGCCTCAAGGCCCTCCTCGCTCAGGACAGCGATCTCTACAGCCAATATATCGCGGAAGACCTTTACAACCCGGAGACCGGCGAGATCTACGCCGAGGCCGGCGACGAGATCACCGAGAAGTCGCTCGCCCAGCTCATTGGGTTCGGCTTCACCGAGCTGCCGATCCTCGACATCGACCATGTCAATGTCGGTCCGTACATCCGCAATACGCTCAAGGTCGACAAGAACTCGTCGCGTGAAGACGCGCTCTTCGACATCTATCGCGTCATGCGTCCTGGCGAGCCTCCGACGATCGAAAGCGCCGAAGCGATGTTCCAGTCGCTCTTCTTCGACGAGGAGCGCTACGATCTTTCCGCGGTCGGCCGCGTCAAGATGAACATGCGGCTCGACCTCGACGCACCCGATACGCAGCGCACGCTCCGTCGCGAGGACATTCTCGCGGTCGTCAAGGCGCTCGTGAACCTGCGCGACGGCCGGGGCGAAATTGACGACATCGACCACCTCGGCAATCGCCGGGTCCGTTCGGTCGGCGAACTGATGGAGAACCAGTACCGCATCGGCCTTCTGCGCATGGAGCGCGCGATCAAGGAGCGCATGAGCTCGGTCGAGATCGACACGATCATGCCGCAGGACCTGATCAACGCGAAGCCGGCGGCGGCCGCGGTGCGCGAATTCTTTGGCTCCTCGCAGCTCTCGCAGTTCATGGACCAGACGAATCCGCTCTCCGAGATCACCCACAAGCGGCGACTTTCGGCGCTCGGACCGGGCGGCCTCACCCGCGAGCGCGCGGGCTTCGAAGTGCGCGACGTGCATCCGACGCACTATGGCCGCATCTGCCCGATCGAGACCCCGGAAGGTCCGAATATCGGTCTTATCAACTCGCTCGCCACTTTCGCCCGCGTCAACAAATACGGCTTCATCGAGAGCCCCTATCGCCGCGTGCGCGACGGCAAGGTGACGGAGGAGGTCGCCTATCTGTCGGCGATGGAGGAGCAGAAATACGCGGTCGCGCAGGCTGACGCGCCAATCGACGCCGAAGGCCGCCTCACCGAAGACCTGATTGTCTGCCGTCAGGCGGGCGACGTGGTCACGCTGACGGTCGATCGTGTGGACTACATGGACGTGTCGCCGAAGCAGATCGTGTCGGTGGCGGCGGCCCTGATTCCGTTCCTCGAAAACGACGACGCGAATCGCGCGCTCATGGGTTCGAACATGCAGCGCCAGGCGGTGCCGCTCGTTCGCTCCGACGCGCCGCTGGTCGGCACGGGCATGGAGGCGGTTGTTGCGCGCGATTCCGGCGCCGCAATCGCGGCGCGCCGCGCAGGGGTCGTCGATCAGATCGACGCAACCCGCATCGTTGTTCGCGCGACGGACGAGACGGACGCGGCCAAGCCCGGCGTCGACATCTATCGGCTGATGAAGTTCCAGCGCTCCAACCAGTCGACCTGCATAAACCAGAAGCCGCTCGTTCGCGTGGGCGACAGAGTGGAGCAGGGCGACATCATCGCCGACGGTCCCTCGACCGAGCTCGGCGAGCTCGCGCTCGGCCGCAATGTTCTCGTCGCCTTCATGCCTTGGAACGGCTACAACTTCGAGGAACTCGATCCTGCTCTCCGAGCGCATCGTCAAGGACGATGTGTTTACCTCGATCCATATCGAGGAATTCGAGGCGATGGCCCGCGACACCAAGCTCGGGCCGGAAGAGATCACGCGTGACATTCCGAATGTCTCGGAAGAGGCGCTGAAGAACCTCGACGAGGCCGGCATCGTTTATATCGGCGCGGAAGTGCAGGCGGGCGACATTCTCGTCGGCAAAATCACGCCGAAGGGCGAAAGCCCGATGACTCCGGAGGAGAAGCTCCTCCGTGCGATCTTCGGTGAGAAGGCCTCGGATGTTCGCGACACGAGCTTGCGCGTGCCGCCGGGCGTGCAGGGCACGGTCGTGGAAGTGCGCGTCTTCAATCGCCACGGCGTCGATAAGGACGAGCGCGCCCAGGCTATCGAGCGCGAGGAGATCGAGCGACTCGCGAAGGACCGCGACGACGAGCAGGCGATCCTCGATCGCAACGTCTATGCGCGTCTCGCCGAGACGCTCGAAGGCAAGCGCGCGCTGTCGGGCCCCAAGGGCTTCAAGAAAGACCAGATCCTGACGCCCGAACTTCTCGAAGAGAGCCCGCGCTCGCAGTGGTGGACCTTCGCGCTCGAATCCGACACGGCGATGTCGGAAATCGAAGCGATGCGCAAGCAGTACGACGAGTCGAAGAAGTCGCTTGAGAGCCGCTTCCTCGACAAAGTCGAGAAGCTGCAGCGCGGCGACGAACTGCCCCCTGGCGTGATGAAGATGGTGAAAGTCTTCATCGCGGTGAAGCGCAAGATCCAGCCTGGCGACAAGATGGCGGGACGCCATGGCAACAAAGGCGTCGTCTCGCGCATCGTGCCGCAGGAGGACATGCCCTTCCTCGCGGACGGACAGCCAGTCGACATCGTGCTCAATCCCTTGGGCGTGCCAAGCCGCATGAACGTGGGGCAAATTCTCGAGACGCACCTTGGCTGGGCCTGCGCAGGCCTCGGCAAACAGGTCGGCGAGGCGGTGGACGCCTACATGCGATCCAACGACTCGCAGTTTCTTCGCAGCAAGCTCAATGAGATCTACGGCGAGAACGAAACGATCCGCGCCCTCGACGGTGGAGGACTCGCCGAGCTGGGCGAGAACCTGCGCCGCGGCGTGCCGATAGCGACTCCGGTCTTCGACGGCGCGCGCGAGAAGGACATCGTCGAGATGCTGAAGATGGCCAACTACGATCCGTCGGGACAGGTGACGCTCTTCGACGGGCGCACGGGCGATCCATTCGACCGCAAAGTGACGGTTGGCTACATCTACATGCTCAAACTCCATCACCTCGTGGACGACAAGATCCACGCGCGATCGATCGGGCCTTACAGCCTCGTCACCCAGCAGCCGTTGGGCGGCAAGGCGCAGTTCGGCGGCCAGCGCTTCGGCGAAATGGAGGTTTGGGCGCTGGAGGCTTATGGCGCGGCTTACACCCTGCAAGAGATGCTCACCGTAAAGTCGGACGACGTGGCGGGCCGCACCAAGGTCTACGAGGCCATCGTGCGCGGCGACGATACGTTCGAGTCCGGCATTCCGGAGAGTTTCAACGTGCTGGTGAAAGAGATGCGTTCGCTCGGCCTCAACGTTGAATTGGCTTCCCTTAAGCGTGCCCCCGAAGAGGGGACGCCGCCATCGCCAGCGGAGGCGGCGGAATGAGGCCTATCGCGCCCGCAAGCTTGCGGGCGCCGCTCCCGGCGGCGAAACGCCGGGAAGACTGACTTTCTTCCATCAATGCGGACTCTGGCGCCCGGTCAGCGTCAAGTTCGCGGGAGACGAGAATGAACCAGGAAATCACCAATCCTTTTGCACCCGTCGCGGCGCCGCAGGCGTTCGATCAAATCCAGATCGCCATCGCCTCGCCGGAAAAGATCCTTTCGTGGTCGTTCGGCGAGATCAAGAAGCCGGAGACTATCAATTACCGCACGTTCAAGCCCGAGCGTGACGGCCTCTTCTGCGCACGCATCTTCGGTCCCATCAAGGACTACGAGTGCCTGTGCGGCAAGTACAAGCGGATGAAATACAAGGGCGTCATCTGCGAGAAGTGCGGCGTCGAAGTCACGTTGTCGCGTGTGCGTCGCGAGCGCATGGGCCACATCTCGCTTGCCGCCCCCGTGGCGCATATCTGGTTCCTGAAGTCGCTGCCCTCCCGCATCGGTCTTCTGCTCGACATGACGCTGAAGGATCTTGAGCGCGTCCTCTATTTCGAGTCCTACATCGTGCTCGATCCGGGCCTGACGCCGCTTAAGGACCGGCAGCTCCTCAGCGAGGACGACTACCTGCGCGCGCTCGACGAGTACGGACAGGACAGTTTTACCGCAATGATCGGCGCCGAGGCGATCCGCGAGATGCTGAAGGGCATGAACCTTCAGAAGATTGCTGACGACCTCAAGGTCGAGATCGCCGAATCGAAGAGTGAACTGAAGCCGAAGCGTCTCGCCAAGCGCCTCAAGATCATCGAAGCTTTCATCCATTCCGGCAATAAGCCCGAGTGGATGATCCTGACCGAAGTGCCGGTGATTCCGCCGGACCTGCGCCCTCTTGTGCCGCTCGACGGCGGCCGCTTCGCGACCTCGGACCTCAACGACCTCTACCGCCGCGTCATCAACCGCAACAATCGTCTGAAGCGGCTGATGGAACTGCGTGCGCCCGACATCATCATCCGCAATGAGAAGCGGATGCTGCAGGAGTTGGTCGACGCGCTGTTCGACAACGGCCGCCGTGGCCGCGTCATCACCGGCGCCAACAAGCGGCCGCTGAAGTCGCTTGCCGACATGCTCAAGGGCAAGCAGGGTCGGTTCCGCCAGAACCTGCTCGGCAAGCGCGTCGACTATTCGGGGCGTTCGGTCATCGTGGTCGGGCCGGAGCTCAAGCTGCACCAATGCGGCCTGCCGAAGAAGATGGCGCTCGAACTCTTCAAGCCTTTCATCTATTCGCGCCTCGACGCGAAGGGGCTCTCCGCCACGGTGAAGCAGGCCAAGAAGCTGGTCGAGAAGGAGAAGCCCGAGGTTTGGGACATTCTTGACGAGGTGATCCGCGAACATCCCGTGATGTTGAACCGCGCGCCGACGCTTCATCGTCTCGGCATTCAGGCTTTCGAGCCGGTGCTGATCGAGGGCAAGGCGATCCAACTGCATCCGCTCGTCTGCTCGGCGTTCAACGCTGACTTCGACGGCGACCAGATGGCGGTGCACGTTCCGCTCTCGCTCGAGGCGCAACTCGAAGCGCGCGTGCTGATGATGTCCACCAACAACATCCTGCACCCCGCCAACGGCCAGCCGATCATCGTGCCGTCGCAGGACATCGTGCTCGGACTTTATTACGTCTCGCTGATGCGCGACGGCGAGCCCGGGCAATATTCGGAGGATCCTGAGACCAAGCGGCCGATCTCGGGCTTCTTCAGCGACATCGGCGAGATCGAGCATGCGCTTGCCGCCAAGACGGTGACGCTGCATTCGAGGATCAAGGGACGCGCCTGGACCTATGACGAGAACGGACGGCGCGTGCCGAAAATCTTCGACACGACGCCTGGCCGCATTCTTCTTGGGCAGCTCCTGCCGGACCACGTGAAGATCCCGTTCGACGTCGTGAACAAGCTGATGACGAAGAAAGAGATCTCGAACATGATCGACGTCGTCTACCGCAACTGCGGGCAGAAGGAGACGGTCATATTCTGCGACCGGATCATGACGCTCGGATTCCGCGAGGCGTTCAAGGCAGGCATCTCGTTCGGTAAGGACGACATGGTCGTGCCGGACACGAAGCATTCTCGCATCGCGGAGACCCTGGCGCTCGCGAAGGAATATGAGCAGCAGTATAACGACGGTCTCATCACCCAAGGCGAGAAGTACAATAAGGTGGTGGACGCCTGGGCGAAATGCTCGGACAAACTCGCCGAAGAGATGATGGCGGGCATTTCGGCCGTCCGTAAAGACGAGCATGGTCGCGACGTGCCCATCAACTCGATCTATATGATGTCGCATTCGGGGGCGCGCGGTTCGCCCACCCAGATGCGTCAGCTTGCGGCGATGCGTGGCCTTATGGCCAAGCCTTCGGGCGAGATTATCGAAAGTCCGATCATCTCGAACTTCAAGGAAGGCCTGTCGGTGCTCGAGTACTTCAACTCGACCCACGGCGCTCGCAAGGGCCTCGCGGACACCGCGCTCAAGACCGCGAACTCGGGTTACCTCACGCGCCGCCTCGTCGACGTCGCGCAGGAACTCGATCATCACCATGCCGGACTGCGGCTCTCAGCGCGGTATCTCGATGCGCGCCATTGTCGATGCGGGCACGGTCGTCGCGTCCCTCGCCGGCCGTATCCTCGGCCGCACGGCTGCGGAGACGCTCCGCGACCCGGACGGGAAGGTGATCATCGAAGCGGGCCGGATGTTCGTCGAAGAGGATATGCCGGCGCTCAACGCTGCTGGCATCCAGGAGGTGAAGATCCGCTCCGTGTTGACCTGCGAGGCCAAGAACGGCGTCTGCGGAGCCTGCTACGGGCGCGATCTCGCACGCGGCACGCCAGTCAACATGGGCGAGGCGGTCGGAGTCATCGCGGCGCAGTCGATCGGCGAGCCGGGGACGCAGCTCACGATGCGCACGTTCCATATTGGCGGCGCAGCGCAGCTCGCGGATCAGTCCTTCATCGAGTCGAACTTCGACGGCGAGGTGAAGATCCGCAACCGCAACCTGGCGCGCAACGCGAACGGCGATCTCATGGCGATGGCGCGCAACGTCGCCGTGGTCATCTACGACCGCTCGGGGGCTGAGCGCGCGGTCCATCGCGTGCAATACGGCGCGCGGCTCAAGGTCGACGAGGGCGACAAGATCAAGCGCGGCCAGCGCATCGCGGAGTGGGATCCGTTCACGCGTCCGATCCTTACCGAGATCGACGGCGTGGTCGGCTTCGAAGACCTCACCGAAGGCGCTTCAATGTCCGAGCAGGTGGACGAGGCGACCGGCATCGCCAAGCGCATCGTTATCGACTGGCGCTCGACGCCGCGCACGGCCGGGCTCAAGCCCGCAATCGTGATCAAGGGGTCGGACGGCAAGATCGCCAAGCTGCCGCGCGGCGGCGATGCGCGCTATCTGTTGCCCGTCGATTCGATTCTCTCGTTCGAACCGGGCTCAACGGTGAGGGCGGGCGACGTGGTTGCGCGCATTTCGGTCAATAGCGCCAAGACGCGTGACATTACGGGCGGTCTTCCGCGCGTGGCGGAGCTCTTCGAGGCGCGCCGGCCGAAAGATCATGCGATCATCGCCGAGATATCCGGGACGGTTCGCTTCGGGCGCGACTTCAAGAACAAGCAGCGCCTGACGATTGAACCGAGCGAGGAGGGCGGCGAGGCGGTCGAATATCTGATCCCGAAGTCGAAGCACATCCATCTTCAGGATGGCGACGTCATCGAGAAAGGCGAGTACATCGTCGACGGCAACCCCGCGCCTCACGACATCCTTGCGATCAAGGGCGTGGAGGAACTTGCCGCTTATCTCGTCAACGAGATCCAGGAGGTCTACCGGTTGCAGGGCGTCAGCATCAACGACAAGCACATCGAAGTGATCGTGCGCCAGATGTTGCAGAAGGTCGATATCACGGACGCGGGCGACACCGACTTCCTCGTCGGCGAGCAGGTGGACGCGATGGACATGGAAGCCGCCAACGAAGCCGCATTGGCGGAGGGCAAGAAGCCGGCGGCCGGCGTGCCGGTGTTGCTGGGCATCACGAAGGCAAGCCTGCAAACGCGCTCCTTCATTTCGGCGGCGTCCTTCCAGGAGACCACGCGCGTCCTGACGGAGGCCGCGGTTAATGGCAAGGTCGACACGCTTGAAGGTCTCAAGGAGAATGTGATCGTCGGCCGGCTGATCCCAGCCGGCACCGGCGCCGCCATGTCGAAGCTGCGCTCGATCGCGTCCATGCGCGATACGCTCATCCTCGCCCAGAAGGCGGAAGAGTCGCGTCAACCCTCCGAGGCGCCGGCCCTTGCCGCGCCCGGCGCAGAGCCAGTCGTGCGCCGCGAGCGGACGAAGTCCGCGGCGGAGTGATCCGCCGACGATATCTGCTGGAACTGCGAGAAGCCGCCTTCGGGCGGCTTCTTTTTTATCCGTGGCGGGATATCCTCGGCGCCAAAAAGAAGGGCGGCCCGAGAGCCGCCCGTCTGCTTGAGATGGATGGACGCCGCGTCTGGTCAGGCGGCGACCGTCCGAGACGCTTTCGCTTTGCGGCGGAAAGCGGCGTAGCCAAGGCCAAGAAAGCCGAGGCCCATCATGGCCCAGGTCGACGGCTCAGGCGCAGCCATGTCGAATTCAAACGTCGGTTTGCCGGAGGCTGCGCTAAACGAAGCGATTTGGAAGTCGCCGGTGACGGCGATGTTAAGCCACTGATTGTCGAGAGGGTTGGTATGGCTGCCGGAGCCCAAGGCGCCAACCAAAAACTCCAAGTCTGTGCCGGTAAGCGTCAATGTGCTCATATCGGTCAGGTACAGCGTCATCGTATTCTCAAAGGACGACGGCGGCTGTCCATCGATCGATCCCCAGTAGATGTTGAAGGACCAAGTCGGGTGGTCGAACGTCACCGTCGCCAGGTCGTTCGAATTTGGACCACTATAGAGATAGTGCGACTTGTCGCCGAGCGGTTCGGCGTAGTTGTTGGGCAAGTTGCCGGAGACGTCACCGCCGCCGGGCGCCGTCCACTTGATGCCGCCGCAGTAAGCGGAGTCGCAAACGATCGACGAGCCGGACGTGGCTCCGATCGGATTGTTGTCAAAAGTTAGCGTGTTCTCTGCACCGATCTGCGTTACGACAACGGCTGCGTTCGCCGCCGCGGCAAACCCAAAGGTCGCCAAAGCGGATGTAAGCAGTAATTGCTTTGCTGTTTTCCCCATAACAAAGTCCCTCCAGATAGGAGCGATTATTGCAACCCGCTAATTGTCATCTTCCGCACGGTAAACGTCAAGTGATTTTAGCAATAAAAGTCTCGGTCTATAAGTTAACGGTCGTTACAAACCGGCTAATCGCTTAGAAATAATATGCATGATGCCAAGTTAATATCAGGATTAGAGAAGGATTTGATAGCCACACATTTCTCATCGTTATTGTAACTATCCAAGTATAAAGTGAAAAAATTGCAGAAAGAGAGGCGCGCGTCGCTGCGGAACACGCGCGGGTCGCGAGATAATTCTTCGAGGTTTTGATTCCAGGCGAGGAAATAATCCGATTATCGTCGGCATTTCGCTAACGCCGCTAAGTCGGTTGCAATCTTCCTTGGAGGCGCGCGGTCCGATTTTTGCGGCGCCCCGCGCCTCCGCGGCTTCCCGTTTTCTTCCCCGCGTCGTACGGTGTCGCCAAAACAAGGGCGCGGGATGGAAACTTGAACGTCATCGTCTACGCCATCCCGGTGTTTCTCATCCTGATCGCCATCGAATTCTCCTTCGGAGTCGCGCGCGGCCGGAAGATCTATCGCCTGAATGACATGGTCGGTTCCCTGGGCGCCGGCATCCTCAGCCAGACGTCGGGCGTATTTCTGCTGGCGTTGAGTGTGGGGATCTACGTCTTCATTTTCAGCCGTTTCGCGCTTTTCGAGCTCTCTGCGAACGACTGGCGCGTCTGGCTGGCGGCTCTCGTCGCCTACGACTTCTTCTACTATTGGAACCACCGCATCGATCACGAGGTTGGCCTCTTCTGGGCCGCGCACGTCGTCCACCATCAAAGCGACAACTTCAATTTGACCACCGCGCTGCGACAGACCAGCACAGGCTCATTGTTCGGGTGGATCTTCTATCTGCCGCTGGCCGTGGCGGGGGTTCCTCCCGCCGTGTTCATCGGCGTGGGGCTCATCGACCTGCTTTACCAGTTCTGGATTCATACTGAGCTTGTCGGCAAGCTCGGATGGTTCGACTATGTCTTTGCCTCGCCTTCGAACCATCGTGTCCATCACGGCGTCAACGATCGCTACCTCGACAAGAATTACGGCGGCATTCTCATCCTGTGGGACCGTCTGTTCGGCACCTTCGAGGAGGAGGTCGAGAAGCCGGTCTTTGGGGTGCGCGGGGGGCTTCGTTCTTTCGACCCGCTGTCGGCGAATGTCTCCTATTACATGACGATGGGGAAGCTTGCGTATGCCGCCACCGACTGGCGCGACCGGCTTCGGGTATGGTTCGCCCCGCCGGGCTGGCTGCCGGCGAATATGAGACCGGCCGGACCGCCGGCGCCTTTCGATCTGGCGGGCGTGGAGGTCTACGATCCGCAAGCCGGCCCGGGCGCCTCGCTCGTCGCTTTCGGCGGGCTCGTCGCGTTGGTGGCCGCGACCGCCTATTTTCTTTCCGCCGCGCCGGGTTGGCCGGTGATGACCGGGCTCGTGGTTTTCCTCGCGCTTGCTGCAGCCCTTTGGGGGATGGGCGCGTTGCTGGACAGCCGCATCTCGATTGTTGAGGCGCTGTATGTCTTTTGCGCAGCGCTAACCTGTGTGGCCTATGCGCTTGGCTGGTCGGGCCTCGAAGCTGTCGCAAAGCCCTTCGCGCTCGTGTTGCTGATCGTGGCGTTCGTGACGCGGGAAGGCGCGCCCGACGTAAAAAGGCTTGTCCTGTTGGCGCTCCTCGCTTCGCTGGCGGGCGACGCGCTCTTGCTTTCCCCCTCCTACTTTCTACCGGGCCTCGCGGCGTTCCTGCTGGCCCATCTCTTCTACATCGGCGCTTTTTCGCGCGGCGTGGGGTTTCTACCGTCACGGCGCGCCGCGGCGCTTGTGGCGCTCCTCGCGATTGCGATGCTGGCCTACCTGTGGCCGGGCGTTGAGAGCGGGCTCAGACTGCCGGTCGCCGCCTATGTCGGCGTCATCGCTTGCGACGCTGCGCAGGCGTGCGGTAGGGCGAGCCGCCTGCGCGATCGCGCGGCTGTTGCGGTCGCGGCGGGGACGCTCTTCTTCCTGGTCTCGGACTTCACGCTCGCGCTCTACAAGTTCGCGCATCCCGGATGGCCGGTCGATCTGTGGACGCTGCCGACCTATTATGTCGCGCAGGGGCTGATCGCCTTCTTCGTGCTGCCCCGATCGAAGTCACTTGAGGGGGGCGCAATCGTATGAGCGACGAGAGGCGGGCGGTCTGCGCAGTGATCGGCGCGGGCGACGGGCTCGGCGCGGCGATTGCGCGCGCATTCGCTCGCGATGGCCTCGCGGTGGCGCTTACGCGTCGCCCGCGTCACCTGGCCGAAGTCGAGGCGCTGGCCGAGCGCATCCGCGCCGAAGGGGGCGAAGCGCGCGCATTCGGGATCGACGCGCGCAACGAGGACGAGGTGCGGGACTTCGTCGAGACGATCGAGACGACGATCGGCCCGCTCGAAGTTCTGGTCTTCAATATCGGCGCGAACGTGCGCTTTCCCGTGGTCGAGACCACGGCCCGGGTCTATTCGAAGGTCTGGGAGATGGCGGCCTTCGCGGGCTTTCTTGCCGGGCGGGAGGCGGCGCGGGCGATGGCGGAGCGGGGGAAGGGAACGATCCTCTTCACCGGCGCGACGGCAAGCGTTCGCGGCGCGGCGGGCTTCTCGGCCTTCGCCGGCGCCAAGCACGCGCTTCGCGCGCTTGCGCAAAGCCTAGCGCGAGAGCTCGGCCCCAAAGGCGTGCATGTGGCGCATATCGTGATCGATGGCGCAATCGACGGCGCTTTCATCCGCTCAATCATGCCGGACGCGGCGGAGAAGCGCGAGCGGCAGGAGATCCTGATTCCCGAAGACGTCGCGGCGAACTATGTCTGGCTGCATCGCCAGCCAGGAGCGCGTGGACCTTCGAAATGGACGTTCGGCCGTGGGCGGAGACGTGGTGATGCAGCCGGAAATCGAGTTCCTCTTCGACTTCGCGAGCCCCAACGTCTATTTCGCGTACCGGACGTTGCCGCCGATCCTCGCCCGGACGGGCGCTGAACTTACGATTACGCCGGTGCTGCTGGGCGGGATTTTCAAGGCGACGAACAACCGGTCTCCGTTCGAGGCTTTCACGCCGATCAAGGGTAAGTTCGAGTACGAACTTCTGGAAATCAAGCGCTTTGTAAAAAGGCATGGGCTGTTGAAATATCGGCTGAATCCACATTTCCCGGTCAATTCGCTGATGCTGATGCGCGCCTTTATCGCGGCGCGCGAGGCAGGCGTCGGCGACGCTTTTCTGGAGATGGGTCTCAAGGGCATGTGGGAGGACGGGCTCAATCTCGCCGATCCCGCAGTCCTGGCGCAGGCGATCCAATCGGCCGGGATGGACGCGACGGCGCTCGCCGCCGCGGCCCAGACCGATACCGTGAAGAAGAAACTTGCCGATAACACCGCCGCCGCCGTGGCGCGCGGCGCCTTCGGCCTGCCGACCTTCTTCGTCGGCAAGGAGATGTTCTTCGGCAAGGAGCGTCTGGGCCAAGTCGAGGAAGCGCTCGAGGCGGCGAGAGCGGCTGGCTGAGCCGAAGGCAAGCCCCATTCCTCTGCGGCATGAAACGCGCTAGACTGATTTCCGGAAACGACGGGGAGGGCGGCTCCCGCGTCGGACGGCGCGTTGGGCGCCGCCCGCTCTCGGGCGACTTCAGGGGAAGCCGCCATGATAGACTTGGGATTGTTTCCGCGCCGGCGCGGCCGCTTGGCTGCTGTTGGCGTCGGCCTTGTTTGCCTTTTTGCGATAGCGGCGCAGGCAGCCGAACGGCTCGGCGCCTATCCGACCGATCCAGCGGCGGTATCGGTTGCGGGCATCTCCTCCGGCGCCTTCATGGCCAATCAAATTCATGTCGCGCATTCGGCGGACGTGATGGGCGCCTCACTCGTGGCGGGCGGTCTTTACGGCTGCGCCGTGCAGAGCGTGATTGCGGGCGGCGTCCTCGCGCTGGCGTCCCAGGCGGCTGGCGCCTGCATGGAGGTTCCGTTCCTTCTCGACGATGTCGCGACATACAAGGGCCGTGTGGAGGCTTTTGCGGCCAAGGGTTGGATCGACCCGATCGCCAACCTTGTGCGCTCGAAGGTCTACCTCTTCACCGGCGCATCTGACACCGTCGTCAATTCCAAAACCGTGGTGGAGGCCGCGGCGCTCTATCATGCGCTTGGCGTGCGCAAGGAGAACATCGTCTTCGTCGATCACACCGGGCCGGCGGCGCATGCCGGCCACTCGTGGGTGACGCAGGCCTGGGGAAACGCCTGCCGCCTCAACGAGCCGCCTTACATCGACGATTGTGACTACGATCAGGCGGGTGATGAACTGAAGGCGGTTTACGGGGCCGATCTCGCGCCGCCTGCGGCGACGCCAGGAGGGCGTGTCGTCGCCTTCGACCAGCGCGAATTCGCGCCGGCTGGCGAAACCAAGAAAAACGGACTTGCGAACGTCGGCTACCTCTATGTGCCGAAAGCCTGCGAGCCCGGCGGCCCCCAACCTTGCCGCCTGCAGATCGTCCTCCACGGATGCGAACAATCCGCCGAGACGCTGGGCGACGTCTTCTACAAGCGCATCGGGGTCAACGAATGGGCGGACACCAATCGCATCCTGGTGCTCTATCCGCAGGCCCACGCCACCCAGCCGGAGGAACTCCCTCCCGATCTTGCCGTTTGGGGCGACCTCTACGCCAATCCAAATGGATGCTGGAACTGGTGGGGCTACGCTGACGACCGTCAATATTTGACCAAGAAGGGCATTCAGATCGGCGCCATCTGGGCGATGGTCGAACGGATCGAGGGGCGATAGAACCGTCGTCATCTGTCGGGGCTTGCGGAGGACGACATCGAACATCTGGATTCGATCGCGCGGCTTGTCGTCGAACCGACGGCTTGGGCGGCGCTGGCGACCCTTGTCGCCATGGAGGTCGTGCTCGGCGTCGACAACCTCGTTTTCGTCGCGCTGCTTTCAAACCGCATCCGGGAGGGACGACGAGCCTTCGCGCGCACGCTCGGCCTGTCGCTCGCGCTTGTCTTCCGGCTGGCGCTGTTGGCGTCCGCGTCCTGGGTCGCCCATCTCAAGGACCCGCTCCTCACGCTGCTCGGTCACCCCTTCTCGGCGCGCGACCTGCTCCTGCTGGCGGGCGGCCTGTTTCTCGTCTGGAAGGCGACGACCGAAATCCATGAACGCGTCGATCCGTACGCTAGACACGACGATGAAAAACGCGATCATTCGCCGCTGAGCCTCGGCTCTGCGCTGGTGCAGATCGTTCTCATCGACATTGTGTTTTCTGTCGACAGCATCATCACCGCGGTCGGCATGACCGAGGAATTCGTCATCATGGCGGTCGCGGTCATCGTGGCGATACTCGTCATGATGGTCGCCTCCGGCCCGCTCGGCCATTTCATCGAGCGCAATCCGACCGTGCTCATGCTGGCCTTGAGCTTCCTGCTCATGATCGGCATGACATTGATCGCCGACGGTTTCGGCTTTCACATCGAAAGGGGCTATGTCTACGCGGCCATGTTCTTCTCCTCGCTCGTCGAACTCTTGAACGGACTTGCCCGGCGCAGCGTGAGGCGGACGAAATGAGTCTCGCGGCGCTTGCTCTTTTCGCAGCGGTCTATGCCGCGGCCGTCGCGACGCCCGGGCCGGGTATTGCGGCGCTGGTCGCCCGCGTGCTGGCGCATGGACTCAAGGGCGTCGCGCCCTTCATCTTGGGCTTTGTCGTCGGCGACATGATCTGGCTCACGCTCGCGGGGACGGGCCTCAGCGCTCTGGCGCATGCGTTCGCGAATGTTTTCATCGTGGTGAAATGGGTGGGCGCGGCTTACGTGCTTTATCTCGCCTACCGAATGGCGACCGTGCCCGTTGCAGCGGCGGAAGCGGCGCCGGCCGCTTCGCGAGGCTTCCGAGCCTTCCTCGGCGCGTTGTCGCTGACGCTCGGCAATCCGAAGGTGATGATCTTCTTTCTTTCGATCATGCCGCTAGTTGTGGATGTGAAAGCGCTGACGCTTGCGGGCCTTCTCGAGATCGCTGGCCTGTCCGCCGTGGTGATCTCTGCGGTGATGACGGGATATGGGCTCGCGGCCGACCGGGCGCGGGCGCTGTTCCGCTCCCGTCGCGCCATGCGAGTGGTCCATCGCACGTCGGCGGGCGTCATGGCGGGCGTGGCGGTCGCAGTGGTGGCGAGGTAGGCGCATGGGCGATCTGATCGCCATCGGCGAAGCGATGGTGGAGCTCAACCAGCCGAAGGACGGCGCGCCCTATGTGCAGGGTTTTGGCGGCGACACGTCGAACGCGATGATCGCCGCGGCGCGGCTTGGGGCTGACGCGGCGTACTTCACAGCCGTCGGGGCCGACCATTTCGGGCAGGCGCTGACCGAGCTTTGGATGCGCGAGGGCGTGGATGCGAGCCGGATCGTCGTCAGCGGCGGCGCGCACACCGGCCTCTATTTTGTGAAGCACGGGCCGGACGGACATCTCTTTTCTTACATGCGCGCAGGCTCCGCCGCGAGCCGGATCGGCGAGGCCGACCTGCCGGTCGACCGCATCAAGGAGACGAAGGTCCTGCACGCCTCGGGCATCAGCCAGGCGATATCCTCATCCGCCGCCGACGCCGTTTTCGCCGCGATCGACATCGCTCACGGCGCGGGACGAGCTCGTCTCCTACGACCCGAACCTCAGGCTCAAACTTTGGCCGCTGCGCCGGGCGCGGGCAATCATTCATGAGGCGATGCGCTCGACCGACATCGCGCTGCCGGGCCTCGACGACGCCGAGGCGCTGACCGGCCTAACCGACGCGGATGCGATCGCCGATTTCTATCTGGGGCTCGGCGCGCGGGTCGTGGTCGTGAAGCTTGGAAAGATTGGCGCACTCGCGGCGACGCCCGAAACGCGCGAGCGGATTGCGGCGCGCAAGGTGAAGGCGGTCGACGCCACAGGCGCCGGCGATTGCTTCGACGGAGCCTTCCTGACCGAATATGTGCGCACCGGCGATCCGTTCCTCTCCGCGCGATTCGCCAATGTCGCGGCGGGACTCTCCACGCTGGGCTACGGCGCCGTCGCGCCGCTGCCGCGCCGCGCCAACGTCGAAGCGGCGATGAAGATGGCTTCGTAACTCGGCCTCTTAGCGACTTTCGGCCGCCAGCCGGCCAAGAATCTCCTGGCCGACTTTCGCGGCCTTGGCGGCGCCTCTGTTGATCAGCACGACGACGGCGATCCTCTGGTTTTTTGCCATCCCGATATAGGTCGAGGTGAAGCCGTTGCCGCCGTTCTTGCCAAGGACGTTCGTCCCGTCCGCCGTGACGACCTCCTGCCACGCCATCGCGACGCGCGGCTTGCCATCGAAAATAATCTCCTCGGTTTTCTGCATCGCAGCCTTCCACTTTTCGGCGGTCGGTTTCGCAATATCTGCGTTGAGCGCAAGCTCGGCCAGGAGCGCCATGTCTTTCGCGCTCGACCAGATCTGTCCGCCGTTGCGCCATCGATCCTCGTACCAGGTCGCGTCCTGCTCCGCTTTCGGCGGGACCGGTTCGCCGTTGCAGTCGTTCGCGTCTCCCTGCGCGCCTTCGGCCGGATAGCAGCGGTACCCTTGCGCGACGGGATTTTGGCCCGGCCGCACGCTCATAGTCGTCGCCGTCATGCCGACATCGTCGGCGAATTTTTGCACGAGCTTCGGAAAGGGCGTGTCGTGGCGCTCATGGAAGAGCGTAAGCCGCAGGAGAATGAAGCCCAGGTCGGAATACTGATAATTCCCCGACAGCGGGCATGTCCGCGGCGCGTTCCCCCAGCAGTTCAGATTGGCGATGAACTGCGGATAGTCGAACTGGCGCTTGGGCGGCGCGGGGCAGTCGCGACGGTCCGGGAAGTAGGGAAGCCCGGACGACTGACTCACGATCTCGCCCAGCGTCTTGCCCTTGATGCAGGCGCCGGTCAGCCCAAGATGGTATTTCGCGTCGGCGGGGGAGTCTTCAAGCCGGATATCGCCGTCGAGGACGCCCTGCGCGAGATAAAGGGCAGCGAACAGCTTTCCGACCGAGGCGAGATTGATGATTGTGTCGCTCGTCATGGGCGCGGGCGGGCGCTGTTCCTTGTCCGTGACGCATGGCGCATTGTCGGCAGCCCGTGTCCCGACCGCGCAGCCGTAGTTGAAGAAATAGCTTTGCGTCCGGGCGTCCGGGGCTTTCACGACGACGACAACCGCCGCTCCGCCCGGATAGCCTGCCTCCCATAGCGTCATCGCATTGCGGGGACCGTTGCGCCCGACATGCGCTTCGACCGCCTGCTGGATCTGCACGGGCGACAGGCTTTCCGCGACCGCCGCGGGCGCGCAGGCGAGGAGGGCGAGCGCTGCGACAGCTCCCAACGCGCGAGGCTTCCCCATGACCCTCCCCTGATCTTTCGGAACGCAACCAAATTGCCTTGAGACGAAGCGCACTATTCCCGATCTCGGGTCCGCGCAACGTTCGCCGTTGCGGGGAGCGCCAGTCTTGGCTAGGCGGAGGCGATGTTTCCGTTCTTTCCCAGCCCCTCGCTCGCATTGGCCTTTGTCGCGGCGTGCCTCGTGCTCGCGGCGACTCCGGGGGCCGACATGGCGCTCTTTCTGTCGCGGACGCTCTCGGGCGGCCGGGCTCACGGCTTTGCCGCCCAGGCCGGGGCAAACGCCGGGCTTCTCGTCCATTCGTTCGCGGCGGCTCTCGGCCTCTCTGCGCTCCTTGCGGCCTCCTCCGAGGCTTACGAGGCGGTCAAGATCGCGGGCGCGCTCTACCTGCTATGGCTCGCCTGGAAGGCGGTCAGGCAAGGGACGGCGCTGAAGCTCAACACTGAGGGCCGCGCGGCCGGCGGCCTGCGCGGCGCCTTCGTGGCCGGGCTTGCCATCAACCTAACCAACCCCAAGATCGTGCTCTTCTTCGTGACCTTCCTGCCGCAATTCATCAGCGCCAACGATCCGAACGCGAGCATGAAGCTGTTTGCGCTCGGCCTCGGCTTCATCGCGATTACGACGCCCGTCAATGCGCTCGTCATCCTCGCCGCCGGGCGCTTCGTCGGCGCGATCAAGCGCAACCCGCGTGCGCTGCGCGGGTTCGACTATGGTTTCGCAGCCCTGATGAGCGTCTTCGCCGCCCGGCTGATCTGGGACGAGGCGCGATAGGAGACGCCCATGGACCTCGCCGCTTTCCGCGCGTCGCTCGCGAATCCGACGGCGCCCGCTGATCTCAGCCCCGCGTTGCGCGCCCTGTGGCTGGACGCCAAAGGCGATTGGGACGGCGCACATGACGCCGCCCAGGCGGACGAGGGCGCGGCGGGGGATTGGATTCACGCCTATCTGCATCGCAAGGAAGGCGATCAGGGCAACGCCGCCTACTGGTATCGCCGCGCGCGCCGACCCGTGTGCCGAACCTCGCTTGAGGACGAATGGGCGGCGATCGCGGCGGACCTTCTTGCTCGCGGTTAGCCGCGCCGAAACGTCACGCCGCTTGAGCCGCCTGATCGCGTTCGCGAATCTCGAAGATCTCGAATTCCTCGCTCACCCCGCGAAGCGCCGTGAGCTTCGATGCGGTGCGATAGCCGTCGGCTTTCAAGAGCTTTGAGACCTCGGGACTGTCGACGACCGCCTTCGTGACCAGGATCGCGTCGGGCTCAGCGAGGCTCTGGACGCGCGAGGCGACATTGACCGAGAGGCCGAAATAGTCCTGCCGGTCGTCCAAGGTCACCGCGAGGCACGGCCCCGAGTGCAGCCCGATGTTGAGGGCGAGGTCCTCGCTGCCGCGCTTCTCGTTGATCTTGCGCATCGCTTCGCGCATCGCCATCGCAGCGCGAATGGCGCGATCGGGGGTCGGGAACGTCGCCATGACGGCGTCTCCAATCGTCTTCACGACCGCGCCGCCCTCCTTCGCGACCACGGAGAGGAGCTCGCCGAAATGGCTGCCGACGAGATCGAAGGCGGCAAGGTCGCCGACCCGGTCGTAAAGCGCGGTCGAGCCGCGCAGGTCGGTGAAGAGGACCGTGAGGTTGGTGATCTTGAACCGCTGCCCTGCGTCGAGCGTCGCCGTCCGATAAAGGTCGCGAAACGTCTGGTTGCTCAGAAGCTGCGTCGCCGTCAGGAAGGGTCGACGGGGTCCGAGCAACTCGTCCATGTCAGGCCCATAGACCCAAAGCGCCGGAAGCGTCCGCTGGCCGGATTTGTTGTCGAAGCTGATCCGGACAGGTCCGGGCTCCAGCGTCATCGAACCGAGATGGGCGTTGGCGTCCGCCAATACGACCGAGAGCGTGCGCCTCTCGGTCGTCTCCGCGCCCGAGATGTTGATCGACAAAGTGGCGTGGGTCACGGGATCGAAGGCGAGGACGGTTCCCTTCGCCAGCGCCAGCGACATGGACGCTTTCTCGCCAGGCTGAAGCTCGACGGAATTGAGCAGCACCTTGCCCAGCGAGGTCTCAAGATCCTCAGGGATCTTAGAGCCCGAACTCCAGAAAATCTGCCGGAGATATTCCGTATTGGGCAGCGATTGCGGATCATGCGCGGCGATGCGCCGCGCGCGCGGGTTCACGGTGAAGGTCACTTCGACGAGGTGATCGAGCGTCGGCTCGCTGTCGAGCTCGCAGAAGGAGCAATAATACTGAGAGCGATTGAGCGTTTTCAGCGCGGCGGCCGTTTCGAGAACGCCGCCGCAACTGGGGCAAAGCATCGCCCAGGTCATGTCGAAGAGCCCCAGACGGGAGGCGTGAACCAGCGCGCTGATCGTATCCTCCTCCCTCAAACCGTGCCGCGCGGCGAAGGCCAAGGGATTGATGCGGTTGAGCTCGCGATCTGGCGCAGACTGGACTTCCTTCTCCAGAGCGGCGACGGCGGAGCCGTCGGCTGTCTGGCGCAGAAGATCCCAAAGCCCGGAAACTTCGGCCATAATTATTCTCCACTAAAAAGGTGCAGGCCGCGTCCCCGGCGTCTCGGTCTCTTGGGCGCGGCGGCCTTGCGTCCATTCCGAAGCGACGCTCGCCACCCAGCCAGAAATTCCCGGCGGACGCGACCCGAAAACGCTGCCCCATATGTGGCGATCCGGCTCTCCTCGCGCAACATCGCGCGAGAAAAATATGAGGACTCCAGACGAGAATCCGTCCCGCAAAACCTTGAGGGAAAAGCGCCGTTCCTGTTGCGCTCAGGCCGCCTTCGCGGCTCCGCGGTCGGGCTCGCGGATCTCGAAAATCTCGAACTGCTCGGTGACGCCGCGCAGCGACGTGAGTTTCGACGCGGTGCGGTAGCCTGCGCTTTCCACAAGGCGCATGACTTCGGGGCTCTCCACGACAGGCTTCGTTGCGAGGATGGCGTCGGGCTCGGCCAGGCTCTGGACGCGCGAGGCGACATTGACCGCCATGCCGAAATAATCCTGTCGGTCGTCCAGCGTGACCGCGAGGCATGGGCCTGTATGGAGGCCGATGTTGAGAGCGAGGTCTTCGCTGCCGCGCTTCTCGTTGATTCTCCGCATCGCGTCGCGCATCGACATTGCAGCGCGGATCGCGCGGTCGGGCGTGGAGAAGGTGGCCATGACCGCGTCGCCAATCGTCTTCACTACGGCCCCGCCTTCCGCGCTCACCGCAGAAAGAAGCTCTCCGAAGTGGCTGCGCACGAGGTCGAAGGCGGCAAGGTCGCCGACGCGATCGTAAAGCGCGGTCGAGCCGCGCAAGTCCGTGAACAGGATCGTGAGGCTCGTGATCTTGAAGCGTTGCTCGGAATCCAAAGTCGCGGTGCGATAGAGGTCGCGAAAAGTCTGGTTGCTGAGGAGGCGCGTCGCGGTGACATAGGGACGGCGTGTGCTGAACACCGCATGGAGGTCTTCGTCGGCCCGCCACAGCATCGGGAGCACGCGGCGTGACGATGTGTTTTCGAGCGCGATACGCACGGGTCCTGGCGCGATCTGAACGGAACCCTTGTGAACCTGCGCGTCGCCGAAGGCGACCGAGAAGCCGCGCCGCTCCTTCGTCTCGTCGCCGACGACTTCGAAGAACATCGTCGTATGGCTGACGGGATCGAACAGCAGAATTTGTCCGGGCGCCAGCGTCAGCGACATCGCCGCCCGTTCGCCCGGATTGAGCTCCATCATGTCCAGAGACGCTTTGTCGACAATTGCGTTGAGATCCTCCGGAGGATCGATAGCGGACGAGAAATAGATTTGACGCGCATATTCATGGATCGGCAGAGAATCGGGATCGTGGGCGGCGATCTTGCGGATACGGCTGTTGACCGTGAAAGTGACCTCGACCAATTCGTCGAGGGTCGGCTCGCAGCTGGTCACGCAGAGCGAGCAGAAATAGTCCGACCGGTTGATCGATTTGAGGGCGACGCCGCTCTGGAGCACGCCGCCGCATCCCGGGCAGAGCATGTTCCAGGACATATCGAAAAGTCCGAGCCGCGCCGCATGGACGAGCGTGGCGATGACGGCTTCCTCATTGAGGCCGTGCGCGACCGCGAAGGCGAGCGGGTTGATGCGGTTGAGCGCGCGATCGTCGCTCGTCGCCACTTCCTCTTTCAGTGCGGCGACAACCTCCCCGTTAGCCGTCTGGGTCAAGAGGTCCCAAAGTCCGGATGTTTCGGCCATGAGGCGGCTCCATGATCGGCTTGGCGTTCGCTCCTGACTTGCTTTCGGAAAGCGGCAGGAAGGCGTTGCAGACCGGCTGCGGCCGACCGGGCCGCGCGGTATAAGTTCAAACAGGCGGCGCGCTGCGCTTCAATTACCTGAAACGGAATTGATCCCATTATACCGCGCACGTGAAATATCGTCACGGGCGCACTTCGCGCCGGCCCGCTTCCGCCAAAATGACGTCGGCCGCTTTCTCCGCGATCATGTAGACGGCCGACACGATGAAGAAGCCGGGGATGTGCGGGAAGACGCTAGCGTCAACGACCCGCAGCCCTTCCGTCCCGTGCACGCGGAAGTCGCTTGTCAACACGCCCCCGTTGTCTGGCGCGCCAATCGGGCAGGTGCAGGAGGCATGGTGACCCCAGGCGTTCTCCCGGATGAATTGACGAACAGCGGCATCGCCTGCGACGGACGGTCCGGGGATATCTTCGGGTTTCAGCACCGGCCCCGTGAGCGCCCCAGCCATCGCTCGCACCTTGGCGAGCGCCTCGACGACCGCTGTCAGGTCCTTGCCGGCCGCGTCGGCGCCCTCTTCGAATCCCCGGAAATCGATCTGGGGCGGATCGCGGGGATCGGCGGAGGCAAGCGTCACCCGTCCGGCATTGTTGATCGTGTGGGCCTTGAGGATCGCGAAGGTCAGGTCATCGCGGCTTGCGCGGATGTCGTTCGAATAGCCCGGAAAATAGCCGGAGAATCGAGTGAGGAGGGCCATAATGAACAGGTCGGGCGGCCCCTCGGAGACGCTGGAGCGCAAGATCATCGCGGCGGCCGCGCCGTTGGAGAGATACATGCCGCGGCGCATGACCCAACGGCGGTAGACCGGATCGTCCGTCGAGAAGGCGACGCCTTTCAAGCAAGACCATGGCTCGCGTGTCTTGTGAACGGCGCCGATCTCGTAGCGGTCCTGAAGGTTGCGTCCGACCCCCGCGAGCGGGATACGGACCTCGACGCCATGCGCCGCCAACTCGTCCGGCGGCCCGATCCCAGAGAGCATGAGAAGCTGCGGCGTATTGAAGGCGCCGGCCGCGAGGATGACCTCGCGGCGGGCGAAAACGCGCCCCGATCCAACCGGCTCGCCGCCCGTCTCCGGCGAGGCGCGATAGAGATTGCGGCCGTTGAGATATTCCACGCCGATCGCGCGATTGCCGTCGAAAAGCACCCGCGTCGCAAGGCTGTCGAAGGCGATGTGGAGCGGATGCGCCCTCATCGCCTCGCGAACGCGTTCGCGCGAGCCGCGCCGCCGGCCTCCGTCGGTGGATAGCGGCGCCTTGACGAGGCGCGCGACGCTGGGATCGCCAGAGGGCAGGGCGTTCGGATCCTGCTCGTCAAGCGCGAACCTCGTACCCGCATCGAGGCTGGAGAAAAGAGCGCTCGCGAGCTGCGCGAGAATGGAAGGAGCCTCCATCGCGATCTTGTCGCGGATCGCCGCGCGGATTGCGCTCAAAGCGCCCTCCAGGCCGAGCATGCGTGAGAGGGGCGGCCGCTCGACGCTAAGCCAGCCGTCGAAGCCGTGGCCGGTCGGGTTGTAGCGTCTGCCGGTCAGGCGATATGCGAGGCGGGCGAAAGGCCGGTACCGGCAGTTCTCGACCGTCTGGAAATAGCGGCGCATCGCGTCGGCGCGCCATGATTTATCTCCCGTTGCCTCCGCTATGCCGTCCCAGTCAGAATCGTGCGGCGCGATGAAGATCATTGCGTGATGCGCCGTGCAGCCGCCGAGCGTCGAGGCCCGCGGATAGAGGACGCCGCGCCGTGGGTTGTCCGGCGGACGGCTCATGCGCTCCTTGTCGCCGCCGAAGTCCCGGACCCAATAGTTCCATGCGATCGCCTTGTTCTCCGAAGCGAAAGGATGGAACGCGGGGACCTCGTAGTCCTCGGGCAGACCCTCCGCTTTGAGTGCGTCCGGGTCGGCGCCGGCTTCCAGAAGGCAGACGCTCAGGCCGGCTTCTGCGAGCCGCGCAGCGGCGACGCCGCCTCCAGCGCCCGAGCCGACGACGACGTAATCGTAGGTTTCGCCGTCGGGTCTGCCCATCGCGTCAGAAGGTTTTCAAAAATTCGATCAGCGCCCGCTTGTCGTCGTCGCCGAGCGGCGGCTCGGGACCAAAGGCTTTCTCGTCGTCGCTGAGATTGGCGGTGTCGTTGAACTGAGTCGTGCCGAAATAGTGGCCGCGATTGAGGACGAAGTCCGGGCATTTCATCAATTCGCGCAAGGGTTCGCTGATCTTGCCGGCCCATTGCAGCTTGGCTTCGTCGTCACCTTTCAAGGGATAGGAAGGCGCGGCGCGGACGAGCGCCTTGGTCAGCTTCGCCTCGGCTACGAGATGGGGCCATTCCGGGTTGGGGCGGACGTCCATCATCGGCTGAAATCCGGCGGCGATGTTGATTGGAAAGCCCTTTGGAATGGGTCCGATGTTCAGGGCGCCGTCGCGGTCGAAGAGCTTGTCGAACGGCCAGGAGGGCAGGCTGTTGAACAGGCTTGAGAGTTCGGGCGGGATATTGCGGTAGGGAACGCGCACATAGCTCTGCTCGGTCGTGCGGGCGATATAGCCGTCGAATCCCGGCTCGCGCTCGCGCTTCTCGGGCCAAAGCAATTGTTCGATCGAGGCGTCGAAGACTTTCATCCGCGCGTCGACCGAAACATCGTCAGTGAAGGACGGCCCTAGACGATTGTTGAGGAGGAACGGCGCCGTCGACCATATGCTGACCAGCGAGGGCACCCGGGTGAATCCGAGGCCGCCGCCCGGCGCCTGAAACTGCCAGCGCTCGGCGGTGAACGGATCCTGCACCGTGATTTTTCCGACCGAAGGCAGAGTCTTGTAGGTCTGAGAGGAGAAATTGTCCCAGATATTGCCCCGGATCGCGTTCGTGCCAAGCGGGCTGCACGCGTTGGTGCGCAGCAGGGTCATGGGAATGCGCGCGTCGGTCGAGAGATAGTTGCCATCCAGAAAGTCGGGCGCTTCGACGATCTCGCGCATCTTCGTCTTGAAGGCGTCAGTCTCGGTGTAGGCCCAGTAGCGCCCGAAGCACTTCAGATAATCTGGGCCGGAGCAGCCGTCCGGCATCATGGCGCGGGCCTCGTTGGGGAGTTTGCTCGAATGACAGCGCGCGCAGGTGTCGGCGAAAACGCGCCGGCCGCGCGCCAGCGTCTCGGCGCTCGCTGTCAGATATTTGGCGCCGCCGGGAGCGTCAACGAGCCTGTCGGGCTGGCCTGCGCGCACGAGGAATTTTGCCATGAAGGGCGTGCCCGCTTCGGTCGCCCGCCAATAGGCGGAATTCTTCTCGGCGGTTGCGATCAGGATCGGAGTGATCGGCTTAAAGCCGAAGAACGGATTGAAGTGGGTCGTCCAGTCCTCGCCGTAGAGTCCGATGTTGATGTAGACGCGATTTAGCGCGGCCATGACGCCAACCGAGTCGGCGCCGTCCTTGAGCACGCGCGGCGACCATGACGTATTAGGCGGATCGAAGAAGCCGTCGAGCTGCTTGTTGTTGAGCTCGCCGCCCGCGAGGGTCTCCTTGCCCCAGATCTTCGACTCGGCGAGTCGCGGTCCGAGCAGATAGATCGCGTTCATGGTGCGCGGATTGTTGATGTAATCCGTCGAGACAAGGGACGTGTCCATCGTGCCCGGCGGGTAGGAATGGACGAGTTGGTAGAGGAAGTTCTTCTCTTCCGCCGACCAGACGAAGACCCGGTCCATCCAGAGATATTGCGCGCCGACCGTTGAGTTGAGGTTCTCCCATTTAGGATGGGCGGGGTCGGCGGGCGGATGGGTCGGGCTCGGGCCGACATGGCAGAAGCCGCAGGACATGCCCACGCGATAGGGGCGGATAAGCTTCGGGTCGGTATAGTAGCTCGAGTCGGTGTAGTAACGCTTCGGGTCCCACTTGGCCTTCGCCGCCTCGTCAAAGTCCGGATTGGGGAAGAGCCGCAGCCCAAGAACGCCCGTCGGCTCGCCGAAATAAGAGCCGACCGGCAGCGTCGTTCCGTCCTTGTAGGTCTTGCCGCGTGCGCCGGTCTTGACGCCCGGATATTTGGTTTCGTCCGCGAAAGGATCGGCCGGGCAGTTCGCGTCGCGCTGGTCGAGCCACAGGCCGAAATGTTTCGGATCGGGGCCAGTGGGCTTTGTGAAGCATGGCTCGTTGACGGCTCCCAGCCAATGCCAGCGCGTATCCCGGTCGCAATGCTGTCCATTGCAGTAGGTCTGGTTCGGATCGGAGGTGACGATCTTCAGCAGGTCGAAGGTGCCCATGCTGTTCTTGACGACCTGATCCCAGAACTGGTCGTTGCCGCCAGTCCATACGATCCACATGTTGCGGCCCTTGACCTCGTCCGGGGTCAGAGCGACGCCGTCGTCCATGTCGTGAAAATAATCTTCCGCCGCCTGGGGAAAGCTGTCCGCGCTCCGTCCTGCCCGCTGCGCCTCGTCGAGCGGGGCGGCGATGGCGGCAAGGGTTGCGAAAGCGAAACCGAGGGCAAACGCCGCTCGTGAAAAGCCTGACCTTGCTCGCCGCATGATCGTCTCCCCGCCATCGCCAGACGGAGCACCGCATCCGGCGAAACGGCCGGATGGCGATTCCGTCGAGTCTTCGGCGCATCCTTGCGCCTTTCCCCGCGAGGCGCAACGCTACCGCATAGTGCCGGCCTGCGATTGATTCTTCCGTGCGCTGTGTCACAGTCCAAGGCCGCCGGCTGGATCATATTGGCGGGCGAAAAGCCGGGGCGGGTCCCGGTTCGCGGAGGAGCGCTCGTCCGATGTTCCTCAGGTTCCTGCATCGCCTCCTGGAAATCTTCCTGCATTTCGAGCGGCGCCTCGAGCAGCCGTTTTTGCGCCCCGCGTTCAACGCCGTCTTTCGTATGCCGATCGCCCTCTTCGTCACGGCGGTCCAGAATGCGCTGCGCAGCCGTGAACCCCTGGCCCTGGCGGAGGAGACCCATCAGATCGGCGAGGAGGAAGACGTCCAGACCATGATCGACGAGATGCGCCGCCATCTCGTCCGCGACTTTCCGCGCGGCGGCTTCGAGCGGGCGGGGAACACCAAGACCCACGGGCTCGTGCGCGGCGAACTCGTGATCCATGAGGGGCTGCCCGAAAAGCTGCGCAAGGGGCTTTTCGCCACGCCGGCGACCTATCCCTGCTGGGTGCGCTTCTCGGGGCCGGGGCCGCATATCGAGCCGGATATGAACGACGTCGGCTTCGCGAGCATCAGCCTGAAGGTCATGGGCGTGCCCGGCGAGAAACTCTGGGACGACGAGAAGCATACGCAGGATTTCACCGCGGTCTGCACGCCGACCTTCGTCACGCCGAACGTCAAAGCCAATGCGCGCCTGCAATACTGGAGCCGCCGACACCTTCCGGTGTTCCACTTTTTCGACCCGCGCCAGCTGCACCTGATCGACTTCATCATGCAGGGCTTGTGGAACGAGACGATGACCAATCCGCTCGGCCACACCTACTATTCCTGCGTGCCTTACCTGATGGGGTCAGGGGCAGGCGATGCAATACAGTTTCTGGCCGACTGACCCATGTCTCGAAGAGGATTGCGGGGCTGCCGTTCTGGACCGCGGACAATTACCTGCGCGACAATATGGTCCGGACGCTCGATCAGACAGACGTGGAATTCGAGATGCGCGTCCAGCTGCAGACCGACCCGTTCCTGATGCCGATCGAAAACAACGCCGTGCTATGGCCGACCAAGCTTTCTCCGCGCGTGCCCGTCGCGACGCTGAAAATCCCCAGGCAAACGTTCGACTATCCCGACCAGTTCGCGTTCGCCCGCTATATCCGTATCAACCCCTGGCATTGCCTGCCCGATCACCGGCCGCTTGGGAACCAGAGCCGGGCGCGCAAGCGCATGTATGACGAGATGGCGAGTTTCCGACAGAAGATGAACGCCGTTCCCCATATAGAGCCGACCGGCGACGAGGTATTCGGGCCTGAGGCGGAGGCGCGACCGACGTTAGAAATGGCGTAAGCGGCCTTTTCACGGCGCAAGCCGAACAAGTCCCCGGATCTCTCCGCCCTGCTTCTGGGCCGTCTCGATGTTGAAGGCCATTTCTCCGTTGAGGAGCGCGGTCGCCTGGGGCTCGGTGAGCGTGGCTGATCCCTGGAGGGGCGGCGTCAGTTCGCCGGTGATCGGGATGGCCAGATCGGGGTTCGCGGCTCCATTGGCTGGCCCTTGGAAGCCCGCCGCGACAGGTGGCCCGCTGAGGCCGACATAGTCCAGGGTCCAGGTTAATTCGCCCGTCGCATCGTTGTAGAGAGCACGGACGATCCCGGCGGCTCTGGAGGCGTTTGGAGGCGCCTCCGCCGCTCCGGTCAGCGCGGCCTCAAAACGATGCGTCTCTGCTTGCGCGGGCGCTGACGAAGCCGCGACGAGGGTCGCAAGCAGCAGAGATTTCAGCATAGCGGGGTCTCCGGTCCGGACGGCCCGCGGGCAGCCGCCCGGACGAAGAACGCGCTTGGGCCAGGGATTGCTCCGAGCGCCTGCGGGACGCGCCGCTCGCCTAAAGGCGCCTACATCCCCTTTTCCATCTGCCCGCGGATCTCGCCCGGCTTATGCGCCGCGGTGTGGACGTTGAAGTACATTTTGCCGTCCTCGAGGTCCTTGGTCTGCGATTGGGTCAGCGTTGCCGACCCCGTGATCGGGCTTGTCAGCTTGCCGGTGATCGGCACCTCGATCGGCGCGGGCTTGCCGGGGCCGGCGGGCCCGTGGAAATGGGCGGCGGTCGCCGGGCCCGTCAGACCCGAATAGTCGATGGTCCAGTTCAGCTTTCGCGTGGCGGGATCAAAAGTCGCCTCAACCGTGCCTGTCCCTTTGCTGTCGTTGGGAGGGGTTTCCGCCGCCCCGGTCATCATGGCCTTATAGGGGATCGTTTCGGCGTAAGCCGGGGTAATCATGAGGGCGGCAAGCGCCGCAAGAGCAAGTGAAGTTCGCACGAGAGCTGTCTCCTTGCGAGGCGCAGAGGCGCCCCATCTCCAATGAACGCCTGGGAACCCCGAGAAGCTCCGCTCGGCTGAGGGCCTGACGTCGCCGAGGCGCCGGCGACTTCGGCGCCTCGTCTGTTCGTGCGGCCGAAGGACGGCCCGGTTCGTCCCTTTATCTGGCCGGAAGCGGCTGCATCCGAGTTGTTACATCATAAGCAATATGTATATATCCGTTCGCCCGTTCGCCCCCTCATGGCAACTTTCTTCGCTCGAGATGGTGTTTTTCGCGCTACCGCGGGACGCCAAGTCTTCCGCGCGCCGTCACTCGGCGCTTGCAACCCCCGCAGCGACGCTTCAAGCATGGCCGCCTTGGAGACAGAAAGTGGATCCCGTTGCCAGGTCACAAGATCACACTGAGCGTCCGTCACGCGACAGTTTACCGCTACGAAAATCCGGTCGAGCTCGGCGAGCACCGGATGATGATGCGGCCGCGCGATGGGCACGACCAGCGCCTGATCGCCTCCGACCTGATCATCGAACCGGAACCGAAGCGCCTGAGATGGCTATACGACCCGTTTGACAATTGCGTGGCGCTGGCCTCCTTCGAGGGCGAGACGCGGCTTCTCAGGGTGGAGAACCGCTTTACGGTCGAGCGCACCGAGGACGATCAGCCCGGCGGTGAAATCGACCCGAGCGCCGCGACCTATCCTTTTTCCTATTCGCCGGAAGAACTGCCCGACGTCATCCGCTCGGTAGAGCGCCTGTACTCCGACCCATCTGGCGAAATTGACCGCTGGGCGCATCAGTTCGTCCTTGCCGGGGGCACGGTTCCGACGAGCCGCCTGCTCATGACGATGACCTACGCCATCAAGGAGGGCTTTTCCTATGAGCGGCGAGAGGAATTGGGCGTCCAGTCGCCGCGCCGGACGCTCGACATAAGGCGCGGAAGCTGCCGCGATTTCGCCGTCCTGATGATGGAAGCAGCCCGGACGCTCGGGTTCGCGGCCCGCTTCGTCTCCGGCTACGTCTACGTGCCGCGCGACGACGGCGATCAGCGGCTCGGGGGCGGCTCCACCCACGCTTGGGTCCAGGTCTACCTGCCCGGCGCCGGATGGGTCGAGTTCGATCCCACCAACGGCCTGATCGGCGGACGCGACCTCATTCGAGTCGCGGTCGCCCGCGATCCGACCCGGGCCGCGCCGCTGACTGGCACGTATTTTGGAAGTGTCGACGACGAGCTGGGCATGGAGGTCACGGTTCGGGTGACGCAACAAAAATATCACGAGCGCGTTTTGACGGAGGAGTCCGCACAACTCGCCAAAGGGAATTAAGGATGATCATTCGGGCTGGCTATCGAATTGCTTTTCAGTGCGCTGCGCCAACCCCGATGCTGTTGCAGCTCAACGTGCATCCGTCGCGTGAGGCCGATCTCGTTTCGCCGGATGTCGTTCGCGTGACACCGGACCTGCCGATGGAGTCCTATATCGACGAGTTCGGCAACAAGGTGACTTGGGTTGAGGCTCCTCCGGGGCTCGTGACTTTCGCGAACGATTTCAGCATCCGCGACAGCGGCGAGCCGGACGAGACTCCCGAGGACGCGCCACTGACGCCAGTCAAGGAATTGCCGAGCGAAGCGCTCGTCTTCCTGCTGCCAAGCCGCTATTGCGACAGCGACGTTTTGGCGAATTTTGCCTGGGGGCAGTTTGCGGGGGTCGGCGGCGGCGGCAAGCTCGTGCAGGCGATCTGCGATTTCGCCCATGACCGCATCCGCTTCGATTACCAGCTCGCGAGCCCTTTTCGGACTGCCTCCGACGGCTTGCGCGACGGCGTCGGCGTCTGCCGAGATTTTGCGCATCTGGCCATTGCGCTCTGTCGCGCAATGAACATTCCGGCGCGCTATTGCACCGGCTATCTTGGCGATATTGGCGTCCCGCCCGATCCGGCGCCAATGGATTTCTCGGCCTGGTTCGAAGTATTCCTCAACGGGCGCTGGTACACGTTCGACGCGCGTCATAACGTCCCCCGCATTGGCCGCATCGTCATGGCCCGGGGCCGGGACGCCGCCGACGTCGCGCTTTCCATGTCTTTTGGCTCCGCGCCGCTGCAGCGCTTCGAGGTCACGACGTACGAAGAGGCGTTGGCGGCTTAAGCGGACAAGCCGAACGCGACCACCGCGCCGGTCCGTAAGGGGGAACGCAACAGGATCATCAGGACGGGCGAGCGAAAAGCCGCAAAACCGTTTGCGTTCAACGGGGACAGCGGGTAATTTTCTTCGGCCGGCGAAATTAGGCCGTTGTGGGGGGCAGCATGAGAATCAAGTCTTTTCTGGGAATGGGAACGCTCGCTTGCGTGTTCCTCGCCTCTCAGGCCGCCAACGCGGGTGTGAAATTCGTCAGCGTCTACGCCAAAACCGAAGCCTACGCGGCGGCGTGGAATGGGGTGGCCGACAATCAAAAGGTTAAGTCCAAGAGCCAGTACGCGGACACGGACAAACTCGGGAAAGCCAAGAAAGGCATATCGTCGTCCATCGACCTCTCGGTCGTTTCCGGATCGAACAAGCAGGCGAGCGCGGCCGACCGGGAAGACGCGACCGTCACGCTCGCAAGCAAATTCGACGCGAGCATCGACTTCAGCGGCGCGACCTCCGCTGCGATTACGGACAATGCGCCGAACGGCGCCTATGCGAACGCGGGCGGATATCATTCCGACGCCGCGTACACATTCCGTGCGACGTCGCTTGAATTGCTGCAGATCGATTACCTGACCACTTCCGATATCGATGAGGCCGACGCCTACGAGGTCATCGTCTACAAGGGAAAGAAGGGCCATATCGTCGAGAATGACTTTGTGGATGCGAATGACAGCGGGTCTTTATCGCTCCTTCTCGACAAGGGTCTTTACACGGTCGAGGTCTATCTCCAGCAACCCATCGGACTCTCAGCCGGCGTCGGCGACATGCTTGAGGCCCGTTACCAGGGCGCATTCGACGTGAGGCTGTCGGCTGTCCCCGAGATTTCGACCTGGGCGATGCTTCTGGTCGGGTTCGGCGGCCTCTCCGCTGCGGCGGCTTGGCGGCGCCGAGTCACGATTGCTTAAGCGACCGCAGCGCGGAGACGGCGAGGCCCCAGGTCATCGTGAGAAGTAGTGGGCGGAACATGGGCCGATAGCAGGATCAGGCCCAGTCTGTCCCACGCCGTTGCTGTCGCTCCTGACGCAAGGCCCGACTACTTCCGCCGCTTCGCCGGATGGGTCGTCGCGGCGAAGATATCGGCCGCGCCGCCGAGCACGAGCTGCGAAGAACCGACGATCAGCGGATCGACGCCGACGACGATGCTTCGGTCCTTGTTCGGATAGGGCAGCGTGGAGAGGAAGTGCAGCATGCAGTTGACGCGCGCCCGCTTCTTGTCGTCCGACTTCACGATGGTCCAGGGCGCGTCGGCGGTGTCGGTGTTGAAGAACATCGCCTCCTTCGCTTCGGTGTAGGCGTCCCATTTGTCGAGCGACGCCTTGTCGATCGGCGAGAGCTTCCACTGCTTCAAAGGATCTGTCTCGCGAGCGTCAAAACGCCGGCGCTGTTCTTCGCGCGTGACCGAGAACCAGTATTTGAAAAGGCGGATGCCCGAGCGAACCAGCATGCGTTCGATGTCCGGGCACTCGCGCATGAACTCGAGATAGTCGTTCGGCGAGCAGAAGCCCATCACCCGTTCGACGCCGGCGCGATTGTACCAGGATCGGTCGAAGAAGACGATCTCGCCCGATGCAGGCAGGTGCTGGATGTAGCGCTGGAAGTACCATTGCGTGCGCTCGCGCTCGTTCGGCTTCTCCAGCGCCACGATGCGCGCGCCGCGCGGGTTGAGATGCTCCATGAAGCGCTTGATCGTGCCGCCTTTGCCGGCGGCGTCGCGGCCCTCGAAAATGACGACGATCTTTTCGCCGCTTTCCTTCACCCAGTTCTGCGCCTTGAGGAGCTCCGCCTGCAGGGGCAGAACATGCTCCATGTAAATGCGCTCGCTCATCTTGCGGGCGTAAGGATAGCTACCGGTTTCGAAAGCGCGGCGAATGGCGTCCTGGTCGTGGCGAAGCGAGGCGACCTCGACGTGAGCGGGTCTCGGCTCATCGACGGGCGTCTCATTCGGCGCTGTGCGTTTTGAAAGCCGTGCGTTCGGCCTTCACGACCGCGGAGGCGATCGTGTCCGCCTCCGCCCTCAAGGCCTCGATCTTGTCGGCAGATCTGATCTCGCCTTCGACGCCCATGGCGCTATTCCCTCCCTCGCCCGTCACCGCGCGCCAGAAGCGCGTGTGACTTTCCGCATCCCTTGGCAAACATGTGTTTTCGTGAGCGAACGCGCGCAATGCAAGTGGGCAGATCGTCTCAGGCCGTCCGCCATCGACGCGCCCCGCGCGTTCCCTCAGCGGTCCGGTCAAGCATAAGAAAACCTCTCGCGGCCTGCTGGCAAGCGCCGCTGCTTGCCCGTCTCGCCGCCCCATCGTATTGCAACGCAACAAGACTAGGTGCGAGGCGCGCGTATGGATCCGCTTATCGAAGGCTACCGAAAATTTCGGGCCGAGACCTGGCCGTCGGAGCGCGCCCGCTACGAGGCGCTGGCGCGTTGGGGACAGAGCCCGGAAACTCTGATCATCGCCTGCTCGGATTCGCGCGTCGATCCGCAGACGATCTTTAGCGCGGTGCCGGGGGAGCTTTTCGTGGTGCGCAACGTCGCGGCGCTCGTTCCCAAATACGAGCCGGACCCGGGACATCACGGCACGAGCGCGGCGCTCGAATTTGGCGTCAAGGTACTGAAGGTCGCCCGGATCGTCGTGCTCGGCCATGGGCAATGCGGCGGCGTCCGCGCCATGGCCTATGGTGCGCCGCCTCAGGCTCGGGATTTCATCGCCTCCTGGGTCGAGATCGGCGCTCCGGCGCTCGAAGCGGGGGAGGGGGTCCGGAGCCCAAACTTGACCGGATCGAGGCGGAAGTTGTGCGCGTTTCGCTCGCCAATCTCAGGACTTTCCCATGGATCGGGGAAGCAGAGGCCGCGGGGCGGCTCGTGCTGCAGGGCTACATCTTCGACGTGCACACCGGCGTCCTGCTCACTGTCGAGCCCGGACGGCGTGAAGGCGGTGGACTGACGGGGCGGCACGGGACTTTTTCTTTGCGCTGGGGCTCCGGCGCGCTATGCCGAACTCCCATGACCATGGAAGCGCCGTCAATCGCGTTGCGCGACGCGCCCCCGACGTTCGAACCCGCGTTTCGCAAGCGCTTCGCCGATCTCGTCGCCTGGCGGCGCGACGTAAGGCGCTTCCGCGCGAAGGCGGTTCCCGAGGCGGCCATGGCGACGCTCTTCGACCTCGCCGCGCTCGCGCCTTCCGTCGGCAATTGCCAGCCGACCCGCTTCGTCCGCATCGACGACCCGGCGCGGCGCGAGGCGGTCGTCGCCAATTTCGAGGCGGCCAACCGGCAGGCGCTTTCCGCTTACGACGGCGAGCGTGCGCGTCTCTATGCGAGCCTGAAGCTTGCAGGCCTCAAGGAAGCGCCGGTCCATCTCGCCGTGTTTTGCGACGAGACGACGGCGCAGGGGCACGGGCTCGGCGCCGGCACAATGCCCGAGACGCGCCGCTACTCGACGGTCTGCGCCCTGCATACGTTTTGGCTCGCGGCGCGGGCGCAAGGGCTCGGCGTCGGCTGGGTTTCGATCCTCGATCCGGTCGCCCTGACCGCGACGCTCGATCTGCCGGGCGATTGGACTTTCATCGCCTATCTCTGCGTCGGCTGGCCGGAGGAGGAGCACCGAACGCCGGAACTTGAGCGCGCCGGCTGGCAGGCGCGCGAGGCCCATCCTGTCGTGAGAAGATAGGTCGTGCGTCGACCCGTGCTGACGAAAGCCTACAGACGGCTCCGCGCTCCGCCGCACCCTGCATCCGTCGGGACGAGCCACATCACGGGATCGCCGCAAGCGTAAGGGCTCTCAGGCCGTCAGCATTCTGGATAGGGCGTCGGCACACCGAGGAGTTTGGCTAGCGCGTTGAGCTGGTCGTGAAGAGACTTGACCATCCAATTGAGGCTTTTCGGGTCCTTGCGGTCCTTGGCAATCGCCGCGCGCTCGGCGGCGACGACGAGTTTCTCGAATGTGGCCGCCTCGCCGGCCCGGGCGAGGCCAAACAAGGCCTCGACCTTGGTGGCCCCGATCCAGAAGCGCTCGTCGGCGGTGAAATCCTGAGAAATAAGCTTGCCCTCGCAGATGTCGAGAACGCGTCCGCGGATTTCGCGAGCCCGCACCCTGTCGGCGACAGCCTGGTCGCCAGTGGACAGCGAAGCGCGCAAGTTGAGCATAAAGGCGTAGTTGATGCCGTTGTAATAGTCGTTCTTGACGATGAAGCCGCGTTCATAGGCGTTGATCGCTTCATCGAGGTCCGCGCGCTCTGCGCCCTCGCTCCACAGCCGCTTGTGGATCGCGCCCCAGAGACCGAGGGTCTCCGGGTCGGACGATATTCTCGGCGACAAGTCTTCGAGGATCGCCTTCGCCTTCTTTAGCGCGCTCATCTTGTCCGGCTGCTCGGATTTGTAGGTTGCCAGCGCGAGTTGCTGAATGACGAAAGGGTCCTGGGGCTGCATCGCGCGCATCCGTTCGAGGGCGCTGATCGTATTCGGCCAGTCGGAGGCGCTCTTGGCCGCTTTGAAGTTGTCCGTCAGCTCTCCAAAGCTCTTCTCGTCGGTCGGCGCTCGGGACACGTCCGGGGCTCCCTCGGGGGCTGGCGCAACTGTGGCGCGGATGGGTTCGGGGCTTGTCTTCTTCTCGACGAGAGAGGGCAGGAAGAGAAAAACAGGGCTGTCCGTCTCCTGTCGCGCAACAAGCTCGACGAGCCGTTGCGTGAGTTCTCTCTTCCTGGCGACAACCTCCTCGTAGCCGATCGTCTTGCCAAGATGTTCGTATTTGAGGATCGCGAGGTGACTGAAGTCGAACGGAAACTTGAAGTTGCTTTCGGCCATGACGATGGTCGTCGTCGGCCGTAGAGCATGACGAACGCCGAGTTCATAAATGGCGTTTTCGTTCGAAGTGGAAAGATCCGCGATCACAACGTCGGCGCTGAGCAGGTGCTCGTACATAGGTTTGTCGATGAGCGTCGAATGGATGATCTGATCCGCGCGGACGCACTCGAGCCCCGCGTCTTTGACCGCAGGCTCGATGATGTATTCGAATGTTTTGTCGAGATTGAGCACGCGTGGCGGGGTCGATTTGTAGTCCGTCTTTTCGCCGAAGCCCATGGCGACGAAGCAGGTTTTCATAACGAGGGCCTCCCCCTTCGAAAATCAGCGGCTCCCAAAATCCCGGCGGAGCCCTGCCGGAAGTGAAATCTGCTACCGGGCGCAACGCTTGGCAAGCGTCCGCCCGGGCCTCACGCGTCCGAAAGCTCCACGCGGATCGGCGTGTGGTCCGAGGCCTTGTCGCGCCCGCGCATCGCCTTGTCGATCTCGACCGATTTCAGGCGGTCCGCTGCTTGCGGCGACAGCAGCAGATGATCGATGCGGATGCCGTTGTTCTTCTGCCAGGCGCCGGCCTGATAATCCCAGAAGGTGAACAGGCCGCCAGAGTCGCTTGTGGCGCGAAGCGCGTCGGTGAAACCGAGGGCCAGAAGCTCGCGCCATTTCTCGCGCGTCCTCGGCAGGAAGAGCGCGTCGCCGGTCCATACCTCGGGGCGCGCTGCGTCGCGCGGCTCGGGGATGACGTTGAAGTCGCCCGCCAGCACCAGCGGCTCCTCATAGTCCAAGAGTTTTCGCGCGTGGCGGACGAGTCTGTCCATGAAGCCGAGTTTGTAGGGGTATTTGTCGCTGTCGGGCGGGTTGCCGTTCGGCAGGTAGATGCTGGCGACCCGCACCACGCCGCCGCTGTCCCGCGGGATCACCGCCTCGATGTAGCGCGACTGCGTATCCTCATCGTCGCCGGGCAGTCCGCGCGCGACCTCGAACGGGCGCTTGGCGAGGATGGCGACGCCGTTAAAACCCTTCTGCCCATGAGTCTCGACGTTATAGCCGAGATCCTCGATCTCCATGCGCGGAAACTGCTCGTCGGTGCATTTGATCTCCTGAAGGCAGAGCGCATCGGGGCTCGCTTGCCTGAGGTAGTCGAGCAGATGTCCGATCCGCTGGCGGACGGAGTTCACGTTCCAGGTGGAGATGCGCAGGGGTCGGCTCCCTTTCGAAGGCAGCGGCATTGCTACCACGCTCGCCGCGTAAGCGTGAAAAGGAGTCTACAGAGCGTGGCCTCACGTTGACATCACTTACGCAAGGGCAACGCTCTTGCTGCCAACTTTTCTGGCAACAGGGGAAATCTCAGTATGAAGATACTGAAGAGCCGCGCGGTCGCGGGCGGCGCCCTTATCGCGGATACGGTCGGCGCATCCGCAGCCAATCTCATTCAAAACAGCCAGTTCGACACGGCGGCCTCGCAGTCGCAGGTGCTTGAGGGGCGCCTACGCGCCTGACTACGGTGTCTGGCAGCCGACCACGGTCTATAACTGGACCGCGGGCGGAACCTACGACCTCATCGTCTACCCGGGCCAGGGCGATGACACGACCATCCTTCATACTGGCTTTGCCCTCTATGGCCCGAAGAAAGGCTATAACAACGGCCTCATGGACACCGGGACGGGCGGCGGCAACTACATCGCGCTTGACGGCGGTTTCGCCGGGCAAATTTCGCAGGATATCGTGGGGCTCGTCGCTGGCCAGAACTATACGGTGAGTTTCTATTTCGGCGCTGCTCAGGAAATCAACTCGAGTAACGGTACGACAGAACAGATCAAGGCGACGCTTGGAGACCAGATCTTCACCACCGAAGTTCTGAACACGCCAAACGCCGGTTTCTCGCCCTGGCGTCTCGAGAGCTTCAATTTCACTTATGACGGCGTCGGCACAATGCTGTCGTTTTTGGCGATCGGCGACGAGGTCGCCCCCTATGCGCTCATCAACGCCCGATGCTGACGGGCGTGCCGGAGCTGTCGACTTGGGGCATGTTGGCGCTCGGTTTCGCGGGTCTTGGCTATGCAGGGTTCCGAAGATCCAAACGAGGACAATAGAGGCCGTCTGACAAGACCAGGCTTAAGTAAAAACAAGCCGCCCTCGCAGGGCGGCCTGTTCGTTTCGGGGCTTGAGCGCGCGCGGCATCACGCGGAAGCTTTAAGCCGGCTTGCAGATCAAGGGCGCTTGGGTCGTGAACCAGGTGACCGGCAGCCGAGATCTTGAGAGGCGGCTCGACGCCTGGATGACGCTGAGCACCTTTGCGAAAGTGGAGAAGCAGGTCGCGTGACGGATCAGAGTTTCATGACGTCCGTCACGGCCTGAGCGAATGCCTTCGGCGCTTCCTGGGGAAGGTTGTGTCCGACGCCGCCGCTGACCAGCCGATGCTGATAGGGTCCCGAAAACTTCTCCGCGTAACCGGTTGGGTCGGGGTGCGGGGCGCCGTTTGCGTCGCCTTCCATGGTGATCGTCGGCACCGCGATCGCCGGCGCCCGCGCGAGCTTTTCCTCGCGCGCGTCATATTTGCGCTCGCCATCGGCGAGTCCGAGCCGCCAGCGGTAGTTGTGGATGACGATGGCGACGTGGTCGGGATTGTCGAACGCCGTCGCGGTGCGGTTGAACGTCGCGTCGTCGAAAGACCATTTCGGCGATGCGAGCCGCCAGATCAGCCTTGAGAATTCGCGACGATATTTTTCGTAGCCAGCGCGTCCGCGGTCGGTGGCGAAATAGAATTGATACCACCACTGAAGCTCGGCCTCCGGCGGCAACGGACTCTTGCCCGCCGCCTGATTGCCGATCAGATAACCGCTGACCGAGACGAGGCCGTTGCATCGCTCTGGCCAGAGCGCCGCAACGATGTCCACTGTGCGCGCGCCCCAGTCGAAACCGCCGAGCGTCGCCTTTTCGATCTTCAGCGCATCCATGAGCGCGATTGCGTCCACCGCCAGGGCCGATTGCTGGCCATTTCTCAGCGTCTCGTTCGACAGAAAGCGGGTCGTCCCATAGCCGCGGAGATAGGGGACGATCACTCGGTATCCGGCAGAGGCCAGTGGTGGAGCGACCTCCGCGAAGCTGTGAATGTCGTAGGGCCAGCCGTGCAGGAGGATGACCGGCGCTCCACTTGCCGGGCCAGCCTCGACGTAGCCCACATTGAGGAGGCCGGCGTCGATCTGCTTAAGCGGCCCAAGCGCAGGTGGGCTCTCTTCGCTCGCGAAGGCGGACGCGATCGCGGAAGAGCCCGCGACGAGGATCGAAGCGGACCCGCCGACGAAACGTCGACGGTCGAGATTGCGATCGGGCATTTCGAGCGTCCTCAAGCATATTGGTTACGGAGCGTAGCGGCTGAAGACGAAGTCGCGGTCTTTGACCGTTTCGTGGCATGCGAAGCAGACTTTCGCCATCGCTCCATCCGCCGGCTTGCCGTCGTCGAATTGGCCGAAACCCCAGCCTCCGGTCGCCGCGTATTTCGCCGAATTCTTGACCATGAACTGAACCCCATTCTTCGGCGGTCCAGACACGAACGATTGCGGATGACCAAAAGCAGCCGCCGCTCTCCGGCAGCGGATCATAGCTCCACGCGAGTCGGGCGATGATCGTCCCATCCGGGAACGGACGCTTGTCCTGCCGAAAGGCGGCAACCGCTATGTCGTTCCCGAGGATGGCCCGGATATCGTTGAGGGCGCCTTCCTCGTGCGCGACCGCGATCAACCGCCAGTCCCGGTATCCGTCCGGAAGCTTCCCTCCAAGGATCGGCGAGACGTCGCCGTCGGCGTGTCCGGACACGGTGGTCCCGATGGTCAGGGCGCCCGGCGCGCCGAGCGCGGCCAATACGAGAGCGACCCGTCTCATTTCGGCGTCCCCAATCGAGCGGCGATCGACCCCCGTGCTCGTCGGACTTCGCGTCGCGAGCGCGCTATTTGGGAGAGATCAGCGCTTCTGGTAAGAGTGGAAGATATAATCCCTCGACGCCACGATCGTATGGCAGGCGAAACCACAATTGACCGTTCCGGTCGGATTGGGGGTAAATGAGTCGGATGCGGGGTGGTAATCAAAAACGGCGTAGGCCCAACCCTTGGTGTCCGGAAATCTCGCCGTGTCTTTCTCAATCAGAAATACATCTTGCAAGGTGTCGGGAACCCGCACCGAAAACGGCGACTCCGTCATTTTTTTCGGTTTCCACTCGATCTTCGCGATCTTGGAGCCGTCCGGGAATGGCTTGCCGTTGCCAGGAATGCCGGCCTTATAGGCCTCGATCATCGTCGGATTGGCGACCATAACCTTCAGCAAGTCCTCGGTTTGACTGACGGAAACAACTTGCCAGTCTTCATAACCTTTGAAATCCGAAAACGGCAGACCGCCTGAAAGTTGTAAAGTATACTTGTTCTGCGCCGAAACGGCTCCAGCTATTAGAACCATAAGTCCTGCAGCGGCGAATGCGGTGAAACGAGATGGAATTGCTGTCATTGTCACTCCCGCTCCGCCTCAATCTACAGAAAACAAAACGCGGCGATCGTGGCGCAGAAAAATCTATCGGTGGCGTTACAATGATCCGACGAATACAGCGGCCGCTGGACCGTGAATTTTCCCATCCGGAAACGCGGCTGTCAAATTGACGTTGCCGACGGTCCATGACAAGTGCAGGGTCACTCCTGGGCCGAGTCCGCGAGCTTTTCGCTGGCCGCGGCCGCAGGCTTCCGACTTACGCGAGGGCCAGCTTTTGACCAGGCGCAAGTTTACGATCGTACTTATCAAGCCGTCGCATTACGACGATGACGGATATGTCATCCAATGGCGCCGCTCGACCATTCCCTCGAACAGCCTCGCCAGCGTCCACGGTCTTTTGACCGAATGCGCGGAGGCCAATGTTCTTGGCGAAGACACCGACATCGCCATCGAGGCTTACGACGAGTGCAACACCGTGCTTGACCCGCGCGGCATCGCGGCCCGCATCAAGGCGGACCGGGGCATGGTCGCGCTGGTTGGCGTGCAGACGAACCAGTTTCCCCGCGCGCTCGACCTTGCCCGGCAATTCCGCAAGCAAGGCGTGACAGTCGCGGTCGGCGGCTTTCATGTCTCGGGCTGCATCGCGATGTTGCCGAAACTGCCGCCCGAGATCGAGGAGGCGCAGAAGCTCGGAATCATTCTCTATGCGGGCGAAGGCGAGGGCCGTCTCGCCGAGTTTTTGAAGGACATCGACTCGGGGCAGGCCAAGCCGATCTACAACTTCCTCGACAACATGCCTGACATGGCGGCGGCGGCGATCCCCGTGCTGCCGCGCCCGGTGGTGGCGAAGGTCGCCGGGCATTACACGAGTTTTGACGCGGGGCGCGGCTGCCCGTTCCAGTGTTCTTTCTGCACCATCATCAACGTGCAGGGCCGCAAGTCGCGCTACCGCACGGCTGATGATGTCGAAGCCATCGTGCGCGCCAACGCGGCGCAGGGCGTCACTCGCTTTTTCGTCACCGACGACAATTTCGCCCGCAATCGCAACTGGGAGCCGATCCTCGACCGGCTCATCGACTTGCGCGAAAATCACGGTTTTAAGATCCGGCTGCTCTTGCAGGTGGATACGCTCTGCCACAAAATTCCGGGCTTCATCGAGAAGGCGGCGCGGGCGGGCTGCAACGCGGTGTTCATTGGTCTTGAGAACATCAATCCCGAGTCGCTCATGGGCGCGAAGAAGCGGCAGAACAAGATCTGGGAATATCGCGACATGTTGCTCGCCTGGAAGCGCGCGCATGTGATGACCTGGGCCGGCTATATTCTTGGCTTCCCGACCGACACGCCGGAATCAATTGCGCGCGACATCGACACGATCAAGCGCGAACTGCCGATCGATATTCTGGAATTCTTCTTCCTCACGCCTCTTCCGGGCTCGGAAGACCACAAGACCCTCTATCTCAAGGGCGCGCGGCTCGAGCCGGACATGAACAATTACGACCTCGAGCACGTCTGCGCCGATCACGCCGCCATGTCGGCGGACGAATGGCGCGGCGTCTATCGCGACGCCTGGGCGCGTTACTATTCGGACGCGCATGTCGAGACGGTTTTGCGTCGCGCCGTGGCTTCGGGCATCAGCGCGAAGAAGATCGTCGATGCGATGACCGTCTTCTCGGGCGCCTCGCGCATCGAGCGGGTGCATCCGCTGCAGTTCGGCTACGTGCGGCGGAAAATGCGCACCCAACGCCGCCATGGCCTGCCGATCGTCAATCCGCTGATCTTCTATCCGTGGCGCGCGTGGGACTTTGTTTCCGTCGCGGGCAAGTGGGCCGCGCTCGCCCTGCGTTATCGAAAGATCTACCGGAAAGTGGTCGCGGATGAGAACGGCGCGGCCTACATGGACGAGGCGCTGAAGCCGTCGATCGAGGTCAACCACGACACCGACTTCGTCGCGGGCTACGCAGACAAGATCCCCGACACCTACGGCGCGCCGAAGCGCGAGCATGCGGCGCCGACCGCGGCGGCGGCAGAGTAGCTGCGCTCTCCGCTATGGCTCAGAGCCCAAGGTCGCTCAGCGACGGGTGATCGTCGGGGCGGCGGCCGAGCGGCCAGTGGTATTTGCGGTCGCTTTCGCGGATCGGCAGATCGTTGATCGAGGCGAGCCGCCGCTGCATGAGGCCGTTCGGCGCGAACTCCCAGTTCTCGTTGCCGTAGGAGCGAAACCAGGAGCCGCTGTCGTCCCGCCATTCGTAGGCGAAGCGCACGGCGATGCGATTGTCGTGAAACGCCCAAAGCTCCTTGATCAGGCGATAGTCGAGTTCGCGCGCCCATTTCCGGGTCAGGAAGGCGACGATCTCCGGGCGCCCGCGAAGGAACTCGGCGCGGTTCCGCCAAATGCTGTCGGGCGTATAGGCGAGCGACACGCGTTCCGGGTCGCGGCTGTTCCACCCGTCCTCGGCCCCGCGGACCTTTTGCGCAGCGGCTTCGGCCGTCGTGAAGGGCGGCAGGGGCGGGCGTTCGGCTTCGGCCATGTCTGTCTCCATGATCCCCTCTCCCGCACGCGGGCGAGGGGGGAAACCTATCCTAATCCCACTTCCGGTGCGCCCACATCCATTGTTCGGGCGCCTCGCGGATGAAGGCTTCGAACTGGCGCTGCAGCGCCCCGGTCGCGGCGATTGCGTCCGCGTCGCGGTCGTTTGTGTGGGGGACCGGCACCGGTTCGATGCGGATCGCGAAGCGCACGCCCGGCTTGCGAAAGGCGGCGGCGGCGTAAAGCGGCAATCCCGTCACGCGCGCAAGCAGCGCGGGAAAAACGTTGGAGCGCGCCGGATGGCCGAAGAACGGCGTCTCGGTCCCGCGATCGTCGCGCAGGTCCGCGAGGAAAACCGGCGAGCTTCCGGCCCTCGCCGCTTTCATCAGCGCCCGCGCCGTCACCGGGGTCTTTGGCAGCAGGCCGCCCTCATAATAAGGCAGGCGCAGCCGGCGAACTTCGGCTTCGACGAGCGGATTGGAAATGCGCTGATAGACGCCGACGAGCGGCTTGCCGAACTCGCTGGCCGACGGAGCCGCCGATTTCCCAGTTGCCCATGTGCAGCGAGCACATCACGCACGCCCCATGCGCTTCCATCGCGTCGAGACATTCCTTCGGCTCGAACAGGATGCGCCCGCCCTCGATGATGTCCGGCAGGCGGAAACTCTCGGCAAACGTGCGGCCGAGATTTTCCCACATGCGGGCCGCGAGCGTCTCACGGTTCTCCGCCGTCATGTCGGGATAGGCGAGGGTGAGATTGGCGAGCGCGCGCTTTTGCCGGTAGAGGCGCGGCGCAATCAGCCGCCACAATTTGCCGGAAAGCCAGGAAGCGCTTTCGAGCGGAAGCGCTCGGGCGCCCGCCTCGGCCAGTCGAAAGACAATATATTCCAACCGATAGCGAAGCGGCCTGGGCAGCCGTAACCGAATGCGAATGGCCGCCGCCCCCTTTTTGGCGGCCTGATTGCGCGGGCCAGGCCCGGCTGTCAACCCCGCCGCGGGGCGCCAGTCGGACTTCCGACAGCCCCGTCGGCCCTCAATCCCACTTGCGATGCGCCCACATCCACTGTTCCGGCGCCTCGCGGATATAGGCCTCGAACTGCTTCTGCATCGCGGCGGTGGCGGCCACCGCGTCCGCCTCGCGGTCGCTGGTCACAGGGACCGGCACGCGTTCGATCCGGATCGTGAAATGCACGTTCGGGCGGCGGAAGGCGGCGCCGGCATAGAGCGGCAGGCCGGTCACGCGGGCAAGGAGGGCGGGAAAAACGTTTGAGCGGGCGGGGCGGCCGAAGAAAGGGACGGCGGCGCCGCGGTCGTCGCGAAGATCGGCAAGGAAGGCGGGATAGCCGCCCTCCCTCGCGGTGCGCAGAAGCGTCCGCGCCGAGACGGTCGTTTTTGGCAAAAGCCCGCCCTCGTAGAACGGAGCGCGCAACCGGCGCGACTCGGCGTCGACCAGCGGATTTGAGATGCGCTGGTAGACGCCCGTCAGCGGGACGCCCATGCGCTTGCCCGCGTGCGCCACGATCTCCCAATTGCCGAGATGCAGGCCGCAGACCACGAACGGCCCGCCGCGCGCGATCTCGTCAAAACGCTCTTCCGGCTCGAACTGGATCCGGCCGCTCTTGATGAGTTCGGGAATATGAAACCCTTCCGCGAAGGTGCGGCCGAGATTTTCCCACATCGCGGCGGCGATCCTGTTTCGCTCTGCCAGCGATTTTTCCGGAAAGCCGATGGCCAGATTGGCGAGCGCCCGCTCATGCCGATAAAGGCGCGGCGCAACCAGCCGCCACAGGCTTTCCGGACAGCCAGGACGCCGTCTCGATCGGCAGGGCCCGCGCCGTAAACTCCGCAGCGCGGAAGGCGGCATATTCCAGCCGGTACTGCCGATCTTTGGAAGAAGCTGCATTCCACCCGTTCCGCGTCGACCGGCAAAAGCGGGCGCCTGATTGCCGGGGGCGGGGGAGGGATGTCAAGTTGCGGGGTGCAATTGAGTGTTAAGCACCGAAGGTCTTATCGGACAGATCCTTGAAGCGAACGCCCGCCCCTTCCCAACCCGCCCCGCCCGCACTACCGTTGACCCAACAAAGCAAAATCATGGGAGGCTGGGCTTTGAGCGCGCTTACGAAATATCTCTTGGGCGAAGACCGGATTCCGCGCGCCTGGTACAACATCATGGCGGACCTGCCCGCGCCTCCGCCGCCCGTCCTTCATCCCGGCACGGGCCAGCCGGTCGGGCCGGACGATCTGTCGCCGCTCTTTCCGATGGCGCTGATCGGGCAGGAAGTCAGCCAGGAGCCCCACATCGAGATTCCTGAGCCGGTGCGCGACATCTATCGCATGTGGCGCCCGACGCCGCTCTATCGGGCGCATGGGCTCGAGAAGGCGTTGGGCACGACCGCCCGCATTTTTTACAAATATGAGGGCGTGAGCCCGGCCGGCAGTCACAAGCCGAATACGGCGGTCGCGCAGGCTTTCTACAACAAGCAGGAAGGCGTCACGAAGCTCTCGACCGAGACCGGGGCGGGGCAGTGGGGCTCCTCGCTCGCCTTCGCGGGCGCGCTCTTCGGGCTCGACGTCAAAGTCTACATGGTCAAGGTCTCCTACAGCCAAAAGCCCTACCGGCGGGCGCTGATGGAGACCTATGGGGCGAGATGCGTCGCAAGCCCCAGCGACGAGACGGAGTCGGGCCGGGCGATTCTCGCCAAGTCGCCCGGATTCGCCGGGCAGCCTCGGCATCGCCATTTCCGAGGCGGTCGAGGTCGCGGCCAAAAACCCGGACACGAAATATGCGCTGGGCTCGGTGCTCAACCACGTGCTCCTGCACCAGACGGTGATCGGCATCGAGGCGATCGAGCAGATGGAAATGGCCGACGCCTATCCGGACGTGGTGATCGGCTGCGCGGGCGGCGGCTCCAATTTCGCCGGCATCGCCTTTCCCTTCATCGGCAAGAAGCTGAAGGACAAACAAAAATACGCGCATCCTCGCCGTCGAGCCCGCCGCGTGCCCGTCGCTGACGCGGGGAAAATACGCTTTCGACTTCGGCGACACCGGGCATCTGACGCCGCTCGTCAAGATGCATACGCTGGGCTCGGAGTTCATTCCGCCCGGCTTCCATGCGGGCGGCCTGCGCTATCACGGCATGGCGCCGCTGGTCAGCCACTGCAAGGAACTGGGGCTCGATCGAAGCGCGCGCCTATCACCAGAACCCGTGCTTCGAGGCGGGCGTGATGTTCGCCCGCACCGAGGGCATCGTGCCGGCGCCGGAATCGAACCATGCGGTCCGCGCCGCGATCGACGAGGCGATCAAGGCGCGCGAGGAGGGCAAGCCGACCAATATCCTCTTCAACCTGTCCGGCCACGGCCATTTCGACATGCAGGCCTACACCGACTATTTCGCCGGCAAGCTCTGGACATGGACTACGACCCGAAGGCGCTGGAGACCTCGCTATCCCATCTGCCGAAAGTGGCGGCCGAGTGAGGGGCTTCGCCCCCTCTCCCGTAAACGGGAGAGGGCTGGGGTGAGGGCTCGGCCGTCACCCCGAGGCGCTGGAGGGTCCAGCGGGCTTCTGGATCGCGTCGCTGCGTTCGTGATGACGCGGTCGGGTAAGGATTGCTAAAAACAGAAAATTGCTTATCCTGGCCGGAGGGGATATGAGGCTGTCCCCCGCGTCCGGCGAAGGAGATTTATTTGGGCCGGAAAGAGTGATTTTGGCGTCGCCGCCCTGGTAACCCATTGAAAAGTCACGAATTGGCCGACCTAAACAACATTCAAGTATCGAACTTCTAGCTAACGGAAGCTATCACGACCTATTCCAAGCAACCGCAAATTAGCGGAACCCGGCAATCAGCCCATTGCAAAGTCCCACAGCGACCGCCAGGTGCAGCGCTTGGCGGGATTTGCGAAAGATTTCGGATCGAAATAAGCCATGTGGCCCATGGAATTATCGTCGGGCCAGCGAAACCCCACCTCGACCCGATCGGGCAGAACCTTCACGAACTGCTGCACCGGTCCCGGATCGTCCTTGACGGAGTTTGGGGCGATCCGGCCGAGCACGCCGTCGCGGTAACGCCAGATCAAACCATCATGAGTCCGGACCGTTACGGATCTCGTCGCCGCGTCGAAAGCCACCTGCAGCGGCCCGAGTTTGCCCTCGCCCTTATAGTCGCAGCTTCGCGTCAAAGTCTGCGCGGCGAGGGGAGAGATCATCAGGAAAGCGAAAAAGACGGCGAGCGCGGAACGATTCATGCGGCAACCCGTTTTATGGCGTAGCGGCGCCTCCCGGCATCGCAAGAACTATGCCTAATGCGCCGCGGGGCGCCAAGCCCCGACTCGTGGCGAAAGTGGGGTTTTTTGCCCGCGCGGTTGCAATCCCGCCACAAAATTGCTTATCACCGCCGCTCGCGGCGATCCTGCCGTATCCTCCGAGATCCTTCATGCAATCCATCAGCCGCCGCGCCGCGCTGGCGCTTCCGCTTCTGGCGACGTCCGTAGCCTGGGCTGCTTACGAAGATCCCGCCAATACGGTGATCATCACCACCAAGCACGGCAAGATCGTCATCCGGTTGCGGCCGGACTGGGCGCCGAAAACGGCAGCGCAGATCGAGACGCTCACGAAGCGCCACTTTTACGACGGCGTGCCTTTCCACCGCGTCATCCCCGGCTTCATGGCCCAGACCGGCGACCCAACCGGCACGGGAACGGGCAAGTCGGATCTTCCGAACGTTCCGGCGGAATTCAACGACACGCATTTCGCGCGCGGAATCGTCGGGATGGCGCGCTCCCAGGAGCCGGACTCCGGCAATTCGCAGTTCTTCATCATGTTCGGCGACGGCGGCTTTCTCGATGGGAAATACACCGCCTTCGGCCAGGTCGTCTCCGGCATGGACGTCGTCGACAAGATCAAGGCGGGAACTCAGGAAAACAACGGCCAGGTCGAGAGCCCGGACAAAATCATCACCATGCGCATGGCCGGCGCGAAGTAGGAGCGGCATCGATGAGCGCAGACACCACCCTGACCCTGGAGACGACCAAAGGACCGGTCGTTATCGAGATGAACTCGGACCTTGCTCCCAAGCATGTCGAGCACATCAAGAAGCTCGTCTCCGAGGGCTTTTATGACGGGGTCGTTTTTCACCGCGTGATTGACGGGTTCATGGCCCAGACGGGCTGCCCCAATGGCACCGGGACGGGCGGCTCGAAATATCCGAATCTCAAGGCCGAGTTCAATGCGGAGCCGCATGTGCGCGGCACGGTGTCGATGGCGCGCGCGGCGAGCCCGGACTCGGCCAATTCCCAATTCTTCATCTGCTTCGACGACGCGCGCTTCCTCGACCGCCAGTACACAGTATGGGGAAAAGTGGTCTCCGGCATGGAGAATGTCGACAAGATCAAGCGCGGCGAACCTGTCAGGGACCCCGATAAGATCGTAAAGGCGACGCTGAGCTGAAGCTTTCGCTAGGGAAAGCGATGGCCGGGGCCTATCCCGGCCATCGTCGTTTTGAGAAGTCACTCACGACCTGACATGCGCGTCGATGCCTTCGATTTCGAGCTTCCGCCGGAGCGGGTCGCGCTCGAGCCTGCGTCTCCGCGTGACAGCGCGCGGATGCTCGTCGTCGGCGAAGGGGGCGCGCTAACCGACGTCCGGATTTCCGATCTCCCGGCTCTTCTGCGCCCGGGCGATGCGCTGGTCGTCAACGACACCAAGGTCATTGCGGCGCGACTCGAGGGCGTTCGCGTGCGGGGCGACGCGATTGCAAGCGTTGAAGCAACGCTGATCAAGCGCGTGGACGATTGCCGCTGGGCCGCGCTCGTCCGGCCGGCCAAAAAGCTCAAGGGTCGGCGAGCGCATCCGCTTCGGCGACGCGCGGGAGAACGCCGCCTGCTTTCTCGCCTCCCTCGACGCCGTGGTGGAGCGGAAGGATGAAGGCGGCGAGGTTTTGCTGCGCTTCGATTTCTCAGGGGTGGCGCTGGACGAAGGAATTGAGCGGTTGGGTCGCCCACCGCTGCCGCCCTATATCGCCGGCAAGCGCGCGACCTCGGACAAGGATCGGGCCGATTACCAGACCATGTTCGCCGCCGAACCCGGCGCGGTTGCGGCGCCGACGGCCGGTTTGCACTTCACGCCCGAACTCGTCGCCCGCATCGAGGCCAGGGGCGTTCATCTCCACCGCGTGACGCTCCATGTTGGCGCGGGCACATTCTTGCCGGTCAAGGTCGAGAATGCGCGTGACCACAAGATGCACAGTGAATGGGGTGAGGTGGATGACGCCACGGCCGCGGCGCTGAATGCGTCCCGAGGATCGGGAGGGCGCATCATCGCGGTCGGCACGACCTCGGCGCGCGTGTTGGAAAGCGCTACGGACGACGAGGGGAGGGTGCGCGCCTTCCGGGGGGAGACGTCAATTTTCATCCTGCCCGGCTATCGCTTTCATGCGGTTGACGCGCTTCTTACTAACTTTCATCTGCCGCGCTCCACGCTCTTCATGCTGGTCAGCGCCTTCAGTGGTCTTGAGACGATGAAAAGGGCCTATGCGCACGCGATTGCGGAGCGCTACCGTTTCTATTCCTACGGCGATGCTTGCCTTTTGCTCGCACAGGGCGCCTCAAGTTCGTCATGAGCGAGAACTTTTCCTTCTCAGTCGCTGCTGTTGACGGAGCCGCGCGGCTCGGCAAACTCGCGATGCCACGGGGGGATATTCGGACGCCCGCCTTCATGCCGGTCGGCACCGCGGCGACCGTCAAGGCGATGCATCCCGAGGCTGTGCGCGCGCTTGGGGCCGACGTCGTGCTCTGTAATACCTATCATCTTATGCTGGCCCCGGGCGCGGAGCGGATCGCGGCGCTGGGCGGCCTGCATAAATTCATGAACTGGCCGCATCCCATCCTCACTGATTCCGGCGGTTTCCAGGTCATGAGCCTCGCAAAGCTTCGGAAGCTCAGCGAGCGCGGCGTGATATTCCAGTCGCATATCGACGGCTCACGCCACGAACTCACTCCTGAACGCTCGATGGAGGTGCAACGTCTACTCGGCTCGGACATCCAAATGCAGTTCGACGAATGCGTGAGGCTGCCATGCGCCTACGAAGAGGCGGAACGCGCGATGCTGCTCTCACTGCGATGGGCCGAGCGCTCGAAGCTCGCCTTCGGGCGCCAGCCGGGACGAGCGGTCTTCGGCATTGTCCAAGGGGGCACGGAGGGCGGACTGCGGATCGCAAGCGCACGCGCGCTCGTCAGGATGGATTTCGAGGGCTATGCGATTGGTGGGCTCGCTGTAGGCGAGCCCCAGGCGGATATGCTCGCGATGATCGAGGAGACTATCCCGCACTTGCCAGACGATAAGCCGCGCTACCTGATGGGCGTAGGCACGCCGGACGACCTGTTGCAGTCTCTGGCGCGCGGGATTGATATGTTTGATTGCGTGATGCCGACCCGCGCCGGGCGGCACGGCATGGTCTTCACACGGCACGGGCGCATGAACCTGCGCAATGCGCGCTTTGCCGACGATCCTCGTCCCATCGATCCGTTGTCATCTTCTCGCATGGCGCGTGACTACCCGCGCGCCTACTGGCGACATCTGGTGAAGTCAGGCGAAATTCTCGCGATGATGGCTCTGACCGAAATCAACCTCGCCTATTTTCAGGAGTTGATGGCTGGCGCCCGCGATGCAATCGCCAAGGGTCGACTTATGGACTACATCGGCGAAACGAGGGGCGGCTGGGCGGAGGGAGAGGCGGCAACGGCCTAGGAATTCGTCCCGGGCAGCGAGAGAGATCGGGGCGCCGCTAAATGCAAAAGGCGAGCCGCCGAGAGGGCGACCCGCCTCTTGTCTCCGTCCTCACCAGCGATCCAAGTCCCGTTTGTTTGCTGTTTTTGAGTCCTGCGCCGCGAACGGCGCCGGACCCGAGACTTTGGAGCGCGTCGTCCTCCCACAGACTTGCGGCGTCCGGCGCCAAAGTGGCGGCGGCCTCCTTTTCGCATCGCATTGCTATTCCAAATTCTTGCCTGTGTCACGGTCCGTAAAGGGGCGAAGGCAAGAAAATTTTTTGTTCGTACGCAAACTAATTCGTCATTTCAGTTTATTAAATCCAATTGCAAGAATTAGTTGTCGCTTCACCTGTCCGTCGCTTCCGCCGCGGGACTGAATAGCGTAAAAGCCACTCGAAAACCCAATGGGGCACAAGCTTATGACCGCTATCGCCGATGTCATCGCGCGCGAAATTCTCGACAGCCGAGGCAATCCGACCGTCGAGGTTGACGTCACTCTCGAAGACGGGTCCATGGGACGGGCGGCGGTCCCCTCAGGCGCTTCGACCGGAACACGAGAGGCAGTTGAACTGCGCGATGGAGATAAGAGCCGATACGGCGGCAAGGGCGTCTTAAAGGCGGTGGAGGCCGTCAACACCGATCTCGCCGAGGCGGTGACTGGGCTCGAAGCGGAGAACCAGCTCGAGGTCGACGAGGCGATGTTAGCGCTCGACGGGACGCCGAACAAATCTCGGTTGGGCGCCAACGCGATTCTCGGAGTTTCGCTCGCCGTCGCGAAGGCTGCAGCGGAGTCGTCGGGTTTACCTTTGTATCGCTATGTGGGTGGGACGACCCCCCGTGTATTACCTACGCCAATGATGAATATCGTGAATGGCGGTGCTCACGCCGATAACCCGATTGATTTTCAGGAGTTCATGATCTTGCCGGTCGGCGCGCCGACGTTCGCCGAAGCGCTACGTTGGGGCGCTGAAACCTTTCACGCGCTCAAAAGCGCGCTAAAGAAGGCCGGGCACAATACGAATGTCGGCGATGAAGGTGGCTTCGCGCCGAACCTTCCGTCGGCGGAAGCCGCGCTCGAATTCTGCGTGAAGGCAATCGAGGCTGCAGGCTATAAGCCCGGCGAGGACATTGCTCTGGGGCTCGACTGCGCCGCGTCCGAGTTTTTTAAGGATGGCGCCTACGTTTACGAAGGCGAGAAGAAGTCACGTTCGATTGAGGAGCAGGTCGCGTATCTGGCTAAGCTCGTCGACTCTTTTCCGATCCTCAGCGTAGAGGACGGCATGGCCGAGCAGGACTGGACTGGGTGGAAAATGCTTACCCGGAAGCTCGGTGGCCGTTGCCAACTCGTCGGCGACGATATTTTTGTCACCAACACCGAAATTCTCTCCCGCGGCATAAAGGAGGGGGTGGCCAATTCGATCCTTATTAAGGTCAATCAGATCGGTTCACTGACTGAAACGCTCGCCGCGGTCGATATGGCGCAGCGTGCGGGTTACACCGCGGTCATGTCACATCGTTCCGGCGAAACGGAAGACACGACGATCGCGGACCTTGCCGTGGCCACGAACTGCGGCCAGATCAAGACGGGCTCGCTCTCCCGGTCGGATCGGCTCGCGAAATATAACGAGCTTCTTCGCATTGAGGAGGAGCTCGGTGAGCAAGCTCGTTATTCGGGTCGCGCGGCGATCAAGGCGGTCTGATCTGAAGGTAACTCGATTTTAACCCTGCCGGCGGCAAGGTTGCCGGCATGGTTGTCCGGACCCGCCTGCGTTACATCCTCACACCGATTGTCTTCTACGTTGTGCTGGGTGGCGCGAGCGGCTTCCTCGTCTACAACGCCTCGACTGGAGATCGAGGATTGCGGGCAAAGGAAAAATATGAGGCTGACACGGCCGCGCTGAAGATGGAACTTTCCATGCTTCGCCAGGAGCGGGAACGATGGCGCAGGCGGGTTGACGGGCTCGGTCCGGAAAAGGTGGATCGCGACCTTCTCGAGGAGGAAGCGCACGCCCAGCTGGATCGTGTCGCAAAGGACGAACTGTTGATCATGACCGGTCCGCAGGCTTCGCAGTAACACGACGCTCTGGGTATTGCTGCGCTAAACTTCGCTAGCCGCCTCGATGCCGGCGCTGAGCCTAAGCGCATCGGTAATGACGATAGCGCCCCGACGCCTCTCGATGAGACCGCAACGCTCCATAGCGTTGAGTTCGCGCGAAACAGTTTCGCGCCGCGTGTTGATACGTGCCGCCAGTTCCGACTGGTTCGGAGGGGTAATGATAATCGCGCGCTTCGGATCATCCCTATCCGGGCGAGCCAGACGCAAAAGCTCCGCGTGGACTCTCGCACGGACGTTGAGTGCTCCAAGCTCGCTAACGCGTCGCGACATCGCACGCACCCGCTCGATCAACGTGCCAACAACGGCGTCGCCGAGCGGGCGATGAGAGAACATAAGCTCGACGAATATCGGTCCCGGCATCTTTGCCACCAGGGAATCGGTGACCGCGAAGACGCTCGCCGCGCGGGGTGCTCCGTCGAATGCGCTCATCTCGCCGAAGAAACCACCCGCCATCATGTCGGTGAAGATCAGATCCTGCCGCGCCATGTTGAGCACAGCGCGCAGATGCCCAGTCATAATGAAATAGACATCTCTGTCGTGCGACGACTGACCAACAACCCAAGCGCCTGCCTGGGTCTTTACCCAGAGGCACTGGCGATCGACGGCGCGGCATGCCTCGGGATCGAGGGTTTTGAAACAGGGGTGTGCCGCGAGAGTGTTGGGAACAGCCATCGTTGGGATGCCGCTTGCTTCAACGACGGTGGCCGAGCTTTCCCGTGACGTCAAGTGCCCGGAAAAACATCAAAAACTCGCTGAGCCAGCCGCTCGCGAGTGCATTCTCAGGTCTGAGGGCCTAGAGGCCACCTACGGACATGCCATCTTTCCGACGCACCGTATGTGATCTCGGTCACACAACGATACGTATAGAAGAGAGTTTTCCAATGGCTTGATTGTTTGAATAGAACGTCGCGACGCTTAACAAGGGATTGCAGTTGTGTGACGCGCCTCACAGCGAGCGTCTTTTGGATGATGTACCGTACGTCTATTGCAGGGAGGCAGTGTCAGTCAGGAAAAAGTGGCGCTGCTATACAGTGTAGTGGGGAGAAATATTTAAGTTCCACGCCGTTATCGCCCCAGGGGCGGGCAGGAGGCGTGGCTCCCGTGACGGGCCTCCCACCGCGCGGGCAGGGCGCGGCGTTCGAGCTTTCCGCGGGCTTGAACGTCGCGCTCTTTTTTTGAAACTTCCAGTCTACCGCACCTGAAACTCAATATGGACCCTTCCGCCGCGGCGGACCACAAGAGGGCCGTGCCTCGTCCGATTGAGAGCTTCGGGCTCCTCAAAGCGCGTGTGAGCCGTCTCCCGGCTCGGATCATGGGGTTTTCCGAGATTGGCTTTCGGTCCATGGCTCGCGAGACAAGCGTTGTAAGCGAGTGGGTCCTCAATCTGCGTGCAGCGAGAACCCACTTCCGCACGAGCCGTCGCGAACGAGCAAGTCAGTACGAGCGCGGCGCCCAGCCCTGCATGCGTTGCCATCTTTCACCCGCGGAGCGTCGCACCAGTCCGCTTCGTCACTTCTGTCACAATGCTAGCGACCGCACCTTCAATCTCAGGATCGGTCAACGTGTGGTCGCGCGGTTGCAATGTGACGTTGATTGCAATCGACTTCGAGCCTTCGGGTAGCCCACTTCCCTGGTAGACATCGAAGACGACGACGTCAGTGACCAGCCCCCGATCCGCGGTCAAGGCCGCCTTCACGATATCCCCCGCCCGCACGCTCGCGCCGACGACGAAAGCGAGGTCGCGCTCAACTGGCATCAAGTCGGATCGCTCCAATTTTGCTTTCGCTCTGGTCGCTTTCGTCTTCGGTGCTGGAATCCCGTCGAGAATCACCTCGAACGCAACGATCGGCCCGTCGGCGCCCAGCATCTCGCAGACCGTGGGATGCAACTGCCCAAACCAGCCGACCACATTCTTGGGGCCGAATTGCAATATTGCCGCACGGCCGGGATGCAGAAACGCGCGGCCACCGGGAACGATCTGGACCGCCTTGGCCACGCCGAAGTAGTCCAGAAGCGTCAATGCATCCTTTTTTGCGTCGAAGGCGTCCGCAAGCCCGTCGCCGTCCCAACGCCGTCCTTCGCTGGCGGCTTTGGCCCGCCCGCGACGGACAGCGGCTGCCGCTATGCGCTGCTCGCTTTCGCCCGGTCCCAGGAAGATCTGACCGACCTCGAACAATGCCACGTCCTTCAATGCCCGACGAACGTTGCGTTCGCTAGCCAGCACCAGGCCCGGAATGAGGCTCGGCCTCATGTCGGAGAGGTCCGCGGCGATTGGATTTGCGAGCGCCAGCGCGGGATTGCCGCCGCCGAACAATTTGGCCGCCGGTTTGGCGATGAAAGACCAGGTCACCGCCTCCCGCAACCCGAGCCGCTGAAAGCGTGCGTTTGGCGAGCCGCGTGCGCTTCTGCAACAGCGTCAAAACGGGACGTGTGACGCCGCTATCGAGACGCGGAAGCGGCGTTGTCGGCGCCCGGTCGAGGCCTGCAATGCGCAGGATCTGCTCCACGACGTCCGCTTTCACCGTTACATCGGGCCGCCAGGACGGGACCCTGACCTGACCGTCTTCGACGCCGAAGCCGAGCCGGCGCAGGAATGCCTCGCCCTCGCCGCGGGGAATATCCACCCCGATAAGCCGCTCCACCTCGGAGTAGGGAAACTTGATCGAGCGGACCGGGACCGAAGGGTCACCCGCGATGATCATTCGCGAGGGTTCGCCGCCGCAGAGGTCGCATCACAAGGTCGGTCGCCAGATTGCAGCCGGGAACGCAGAACGCCGGATCGACGCCGCGCTCGAAGCGATAGCGGGCGTCGGTGACGATGCCGAGTTTGCGGCCTGTCTGGGCGATGTTCGTCGGATCCCAGAGCGCGCTCTCAATCAGCACGTCGATCGTGCCTTCGTCGCAACCGGAATGCTCGCCGCCCATGATGCCGGCGATCGATTCAATGCCGTTGCCGTCGGCGATGACGACCGTGCTTTCATCCAGTTCGTAAGTCCGCGAGTCGAGCGCGAGCAGGCTCTCGCCTTTGCGGGCTCTCCGGATTGTCAGGTCGCCTACGATCTTACGGAAGTCGAAGACATGTAGCGGGCGTCCACGGTCGAAAGTGACATAGTTGGTGATGTCCACAAGCGCGTTGATGGGACGCAAGCCGATGGCCCGCAGTCGTTCTGCATCCATTCGGGTGAGGCGCCATTTTTCACGCCGCGCACGAGGCGAAGCGCGAAGGCGGGACAAAGATGCGCATCGGAGCGCGCGAAATCGAGCCGGACATTTGTGGGGCAATCGAAGGTCCCGACGATGGCGTCGGGCGCTTCGGTGCGCAGCGTTCCAAGGCCTGCCGCCGCGAGATCGCGAGCGATACCCGATACGCCGGCCGCGTCCGGGCGGTTTGGCGTCAGCGCCACGTCGATGATCGGATCGTCGAGCCCCGCATAGCGCGCATAAGCCTCGCCGATAGGCGCGCTGTCCGGCAATTCGATAATCCCATCGTGGTCGTTGCTGAGTTCGAGTTCCGCGGCCGAACAGAGCATCCCGTTCGATTCGACGCCGCGGATTAAGCCCTTCGTCAACATGATCTTCTTGCCGGGGATGTAGGTCCCGACCGGCGAGAAGACGCTTTTCATGCCGGCGCGAGCGTTCGGGGCGCCGCACACGACCTGGATCGGATCGCCCCCCGCGTCGACCATGCAGACCTTGAGCCGGTCGGCGTTCGGATGCTGCTTCACCTCGATAACTTTCGCGACGACGAAGCCTTCGTATTTCGCGTGATGGATCGTCGACACTCTCCACTTCGAGGCCGACGCGGGTGAGCGTCTCGACGATCTCGGCGAGAGAAGCCGTCGTGTCGAGGTGGTCGAGCAGCCAGGAGAGGGTGAATTTCATTGCGAATTGCCTGAAACGGCGAAACTCGGCGGCGGCGATCGCCATCCGCTCCGCTTATTCGCTCAATCCGCCCGCGAGAGTTGGGATGTCGAGCGGCTTGAAACCGTAGTGATTGATCCAGCGCAGATCGGATTCGAAGAAGTCCCGCAGGTCCGGCAGGCCGTATTTCAGCATTGCGACGCGGTCGATTCCCATGCCCCAGGCGAAGCCCTGATAGACCTCAGGATCGATGCCGCAATTGGTCAAGACGTTCGGATGGACCATTCCGCAGCCGAGAATTTCGAGCCAGTCCTCGCCTTCGCCGAAGCGGATCTCGCCGCCCGAACGACGGCACTGGATGTCCACCTCCATCGACGGCGAGGTGAAGGGAAAGAAGCTCGGGCGAAAGCGCATGCCGACGCGCGGCACTTCGAAGAAGGCCTTGCAGAATTCCTCCAGCACCCATTTCAGATTGGCGAGCGTCGCGCTCTCGTCGACAACGAGCCCCTCGACCTGATGGAACATCGGCGTGTGGGTCTGATCGAAATCGGTGCGATAGGTGCGGCCAGGGCAGATCGACTCGGATCGGCGGCTTCTGGCTGGAGCATGGTGCGAACCTGCACCGGGCTCGTATGGGTGCGCAGAAGCTTCCGCTCGCCCTTCGCGTCGGGGTGAAAGAAGAAGGTGTCGTGCATCTCGCGCGCAGGGTGGCCGGGCGGGAAGTTGAGCTTGGTGAAATTGTAGTCGTCGGTTTCGATGTCCGGGCCCTTCCGCGACCGAGAAGCCCATGTCGGCGAAGATCGCGACGATCTCGTCCGTCACCTGCGTGAGGGGATGGATGCGGCCCGCCTCGATCGCCGCATCGGCGACCGGCAGCGTCAGGTCCAGCGCCTCGCGTTCGAGCTGCGCTTCAAGCGCGGCGGCTTTCAGGATTTCGCGGCGGGCGCAGCGCCGCCGTCACCTGGTCCTTTAGCGCATTGATCGCCGCGCCGTGGGTCTTGCGCTCTTCCGGCGGCGAGTTTGCCCAGCGTCGCAAGGAGAGCCGAGATCGCGCCCTTCTTGCCGAGCGCGCCGACTCGGACCGCCTCCAACGCCGCTTCGTCCCGCGGCGCCCTCGATCGCGGCTAGGGTTTCCTTTTGAAGCGTGGCGAGATCGGACATTGAGGCAAGCCTGAGATCGGACAGCGGCGCCGCCCAGCATCCCGTGGCGAGGCGGCGGGTTGCTAGGGCATGATCGACGAGAAGGGCGAGCGGGAGCGCGAGTCCTCCGCCGGCAACAGGCCGGTCAGGCGGCTTTCGGCAGATGTCCCTTGGCCTTCTCGACGATCGCTGCAAAAGCCGCCGGCTCGGAAATGGCGAGGTCGGAGAGCACTTTGCGATCCACCTCGACGCCCGCGGACGCGAGGCCCGAGATGAAACGGCTATAGGTGAGGCCGTGTTCGCGCACGGCGGCGTTGATGCGCTGGATCCAGAGCGCGCGGAACTCCCGCTTCCGGTTTTTCCGGTCGCGGTAGGCATATTGCATCGACTTGTCGACGGCAGCCTTGGCGGCGCGGATCGTGTTCTTGCGGCGGCCGAAATAGCCCTTGGCGGCCTTCAGAACTTTCTTGTGTTTGGCATGGGCGGTTACGCCCCTCTTGACGCGTGACATCGATCAGATCTCCGGGAATATGACGGGTTCAGCCGTTCGGCAGGAAGTACTTCTTGACGTTGTCGCCGTCGCGTCTTGAACATGACCGCGGTGCCGCGCAGATTACGGATCTGCTTGGGAGTCCGCTTGATCATGCCGTGGCGCTTGCCGCGCTGGGCGTAGACGACCTTGCCGGTCCCGGTAATTTTGAAGCGCTTCTTCGCGCCCGATTTCGTCTTCAACTTGGGCATTTGGCTCTCCTGGGCTTGACGCCCTATTGGAATTCAGTCGAGGCCGGATCGACCTCGTTCGCATCGGAATGAGCGAAAAAAACCGCCACGGCAGCCCTTTACGGCCGGGCGGTTTGAGATGGCGGCTCTTACGCGAAAGGCGGGGCAAACGCAAGCAAGTTTGTCCCTCCGAATTTGGGGTTGCTTCGGTCAGCTTCTTCTAGCTTCTTATAGCTTTGGTTTTGGAAACAGCTGGCTTAGGTTCGGTTAATTTGGTTTAATTCGACCGAGATGTGACTTTTCAATGGGTTATGGCCGGTTCATCGCATTTTTGGCTTTGATCTCCCCACCCTGCCGGTCAATTTCCCGGGACGCCGGCCGAATAGAGGCTGCTTCCCGTCTCATGATTATCGGCTTCAAGTCCTTTGTTGGCAAGCAATTGCCGCGGTCTTTGACCTATATCAAACTAAGTCGATGAGTGATATAGGACGCCTCGCGCATGCCTCTCTTCACGTTTCTGTGCGCGTGGCGGTTGCGCAACACCTGTTATTTTTGCGCCAATGTGACCGACCTATGGCCGCTTTGCGACCTTGTGACGCGGAGCGGTTGCCTTTAATCATGCCCGATGCGGAATCTGTCGGGGTCGCGCGTGAAGGGATGGCGGGCAGGGTTGCTTTTGGGCGCCGCCTGCGCGCTGGCGGGTGTGAACGCTGCCGAGGCTGCCGATATTTCCGCTGTGACGGCCGCTCCCGCTCCCTTGAACAGTTACGGCATCGAGCCTTACGCCGCGCCCCCGGCGCCGCAGCCCTATATCAATCCGCTCGATGAAATGCGGGTCGGCGTCTTCGCGCATAATTGGATCCATGACGAAGGCGCTCCCGTCGACGTTTCGATCGAAATTTTGTCATCCACGCTTCCCCTGTGGAACACGACCAATCCATGGATATCCTGGTTTTTCCACCCGCGCTTCAATCTGGGCGGTATGATCAACACCGGTGGGGGCACGAGCTACGGCTTTGTGGGTCTGACCTGGCGGATTCCGATCTACCAGAAGTTCTTTTTCGAGGGCGAATTCGGTGGCGCGGTCAACAATTCTCCACTCTATCCTGATGGCGACCGGGTCGACATGGGGTGCCGGTTCACTTTCCGTGAAATCGGGGGGTTCGGTTATCAGTTCAACGAGCATATCGACCTGATCGCCAGCATCGAGCATGTCTCGCACGCAACCTTCTGCACCCATATCAATCCCGGCCTGACTCAGCTCGGCATGCGGGTAGGGTACAAGTTCTAACGAAAGGATCCGCTGACGGGCCAACGCGCACCGGCGTTGGCGATTGAATATGCGCGACGTGAATATGTCAGCCGCCCTTCCGTCCTGCGAGAATTTCGGCTAGGGACCGCGGCCAAGGCCGCCCTCGGACAGGCCAAGCCGCATTCGGTTGCCCACGACAAGCGAGAATGCGCATCTTCCGGCCGTTTCGGTCGAGAAGGGCGCCGCTTCGCGCGATGCGGCCAGCGGAGCCGATGGGGCGTCCCAGCCAGAGGATCCATGCCGAAGCGCACCGACATTTCGACCATCCTGATCATCGGCGCCGGCCCGATCATCATCGGGCAGGCTTGTGAGTTCGATTATTCCGGCACGCAAGCTTGCAAGGCTTTGCGCGAGGAAGGCTACCGCATCGTTCTGATCAACTCGAACCCGGCCACCATCATGACCGACCCGGAGATGGCGGACCGGACCTATATCGAGCCGATTACTCCGGAAATCGTCGCCAAAATCATCGAGAAGGAACGCCACGCGATCCCCGGCGGCTTCGCCCTTCTGCCGACAATGGGCGGGCAGACGGCGCTCAATTGCGCGCTGAGCCTGAAAAAGATGGGCGTACTCGCGGCGTACGATGTCGAGATGATTGGCGCGACGGCCGAGGCGATCGACAAGGCGGAGGACCGCGAGCTTTTCCGCGAGGCGATGACCAAGATCGGACTGGAAACCCCGCGCTCTCATCACATCAAGACCCTGCCGCAAGCTCTTGAGGCGCTTGACGATATCGGTCTGCCGGCCATCATCCGTCCGAGCTTCACCATGGGCGGCACGGGGGGCGGCATCGCCTACAACAAGAGCGAGTTTATTGAGATTGTCGAGCGTGGCGTCGACGCCTCGCCGACCAGCGAGGTGCTGATCGAAGAAAGCGTCCTCGGCTGGAAGGAGTTCGAGATGGAGGTCGTCCGCGACAAGGCGGACAATTGCATCATCGTGTGTTCGATCGAGAACATCGATCCGATGGGCGTGCATACGGGCGATTCCATCACCGTCGCGCCGGCGCTGACGCTCACCGATAAGGAATTCCAGGTGATGCGCGACGCTTCGATCGCGGTTTTGCGCGAGATCGGCGTCGAGACGGGCGGTTCGAACGTGCAATTCGCGATCAATCCGGCCGACGGACGGATGATCGTGATCGAGATGAATCCGCGCGTGTCGCGTTCGTCCGCGCTCGCGTCGAAGGCGACCGGCTTCCCGATCGCGAAAGTCGCCGCAAAACTTGCCGTCGGCTACACGCTCGACGAGATCGCCAACGACATTACGGGGGGGCTGACCCCGGCTTCCTTCGAGCCGACGATCGATTATATCGTCACCAAAATTCCGCGGTTCGCCTTCGAGAAGTTTCCGGGCGCCGAACCAGTGCTCACGACCGCCATGAAGTCGGTCGGCGAGGCCATGGCGATCGGGCGCACGTTCGCGGAATCCTTGCAGAAGGCGTTGCGCTCGCTGGAAACCGGACTTGATGGGCTCGATGAGATCGAGATCGACGGGCTCGGCAAAGGCGACGACCGCAACATTCTGCGTGCCGCGATCGGAACGCCGACTCCCGACCGGATCCTCAAGGTCGCCCAAGCCATGCGGATGGGGATGGACGTTGAGGAGATTCATGACGTCTCCCGCATAGATCCTTGGTTCCTGGAGAGAATTGCAGAGATTGTGGAACTGGAGGGCAGGATTCGCGCATTCGGGTTGCCAAGCGATTCGGGCAACTTCCGCGCCTTGAAAGCTGCAGGATTCTCGGACATTCGTCTCGCAGGGCTTGCCGGTGTCGGGGAGGCGGACGTCGCCTCCGCCCGCCGAAAGCTGGGCGTGCAGCCGGTCTACAAGCGGATCGACACCTGCGCGGCGGAATTCGCCTCGCCCACCGCCTATATGTATTCGACCTACGAGGCGCCTTTTGCGCAAACGCCAAGCTGCGAGGCAAATCCTTCCGCGCGAGAGAAGGTGGTTATTCTCGGCGGAGGCCCGAACCGGATCGGGCAGGGGATCGAATTCGATTATTGCTGCTGTCACGCATCTTTCGCGCTGCGTGGGGCCGGCTTCGAGACGATCATGATCAACTGCAACCCGGAGACCGTCTCGACGGACTACGACACATCGGACCGGCTCTATTTCGAGCCGCTGACGGCTGAGGACGTGCTCGCAATCCTCGACAAGGAAAAGCAGAACGGGACGCTCAAGGGCGTCATCGTTCAATTCGGCGGTCAGACGCCCCTCAAGCTCGCTCATATCATCGAACAATCCGGCGCGCCGATCCTCGGCACGTCGGTCGATTCGATCGATCTTGCCGAGGACCGGGATCGGTTCAAGCGTCTTCTCGACAAGCTGGGGCTCAAGCAACCTAAGAACGGAATTGCCTATTCCGTTGAACAAGCACGCCTTATTGCCGGCGACCTCGGCTTGCCGTTGGTCGTGCGGCCTTCGTATGTGCTTGGCGGCCGGGCGATGGCGATCATCCACGACGAGGGCGCCCTCGACGACTATCTCCTTGGAGTCTTGCCGGGCCTGGTTCCCTCGGACGTCAAGGCCCGTTATCCGAACGACAAGACCGGGCAGATCAACACGGTCTTGGGCAAGAACCCTCTCCTCTTCGATCACTACCTGTCCGACGCGATCGAGATCGACGTCGATGCGCTCTCCGACGGCAAGACGGTCGTCGTCGCTGGAATCATGGAGCATATCGAGGAGGCGGGCATTCATTCCGGCGACAGCGCCTGTTCGCTGCCCCCACGCTCCTTGAGCGCGGAGACGATGCGGCGGCTTGATGAGCAGACGAAGAAACTCGCGCTGGCGCTCGATGTCGGCGGCCTCATGAACGTGCAATACGCGCTGAAGAATGGCGAAATTTACGTGCTGGAGGTCAACCCGCGCGCCTCCCGAACGGTGCCTTTCGTCGCCAAGGTGATCGGCAAGCCCATCGCCAAGATCGCGAGTCGCGTCATGGCCGGGGAGGCGCTCTCCGCTTTCGACCTGAACATCAAGCTCGACGCCCTCGATCATGTCGGAGTGAAGGAGGCGGTGTTTCCCTTCGCGCGCTTCCCAGGCGTCGATACTGTGCTTGGACCGGAGATGCGCTCGACCGGCGAGGTCATGGGCCTTGACCGCTCCTTCGAAGTCGCGTTCGCCAAGAGTCAGCTTGGCGCGGGGTCGCGTCCGCCCAAAGGCGGAACGGTGTTTGTTTCGGTTCGCGACGCGGACAAGGAGGGGATTCTCGCGCCGCTTTTGGCTCTTCGGGAACTGGGGTTCAAGATTATCGCGACCAGCGGCACTCAGCGCTATCTCGCGGCGAAAGGGCTCGAGGCGGAACGGGTCAACAAGGTCTCGGAGGGGCGCCCGAACGCCGCCGACGCCGTGCGGAACGGGGCGGTTCAGCTCATGTTCAACACGACGGAGGGAGCAACATCGCTGGCCGACTCGAAGCCCCTGAGACGCGCCGCCCTCTTGCAAAGAACGCCATACTACACCACACTTTCAGGGGCCGTCGCGGCCGCGGAAGGAATTCGCGCCGTCGCGTCGGGAGAACTCGAAGTCAGGGCTTTGCAGGACTACCTTTCGTGATGGAGGATTACTCCGTCGCGTGGGTGTTTATTTCTCAATGGATGACTGATGGACAAGCTGCCGATTACTGTCTCGGGACACGCCGCGCTCGAAGCGGAATTCATGCACCGCCAGCAGGTTGAACGCCCACGCATCATCGCCGCAATTGCGGAGGCGCGCGCTCACGGCGATCTGTCGGAGAATGCCGAATATCACTCGGCGAAGGAGGCACAGTCCCACAATGAAGGCCGCATCGTCGAGCTGGAAGATCTGTTGCAGCGCTCCGAGGTCATCGACGTCTCGAAGCTGACCGGCTCGAGCGTAAAGTTCGGCGCGACAGTCACCTTGCTGGATGAGGATACGGAGAAAGAGCAGGTCTTTCAGATCGTCGGCGAGACGGAGGCGGACGTCAAGAAGGGCAGAGTTTCTGTCAGTTCGCCGACAGGCCGCGCTCTCATCGGCAAAAAGGCCGGCGACAGTGTCGAAGTGAATACGCCTGGCGGGGGCAAAAGCTACGAAATCTTGAAGGTCGTCTATATATAGGCGATGTCCCGTCTGTCCGGGCGGGTGGAGGACGACAAAATGCTGACCCGTCGCGCTGCGTTGCCCCTGCTTGGCGCCTTGGCGCTCGCGCCCTCCGTGGCGTTCGCCCAGGCGCCGACCTACTTTCGCGGGGTGAAGGTTGACGTCGAGCCGTTGCGTACGGGCTACGGCGACGACACGGCGAATTGGGTGGCGCAGGCGCTTCCCCCCGCGCTTGAGCAGACGCTGGCGCCCTATATCCAGCCACGGGATCGCCGAGCGCCTCTGCTCATTGCCCGCATCGATATGATCTATCTCGGACCGAGCTATGGCCCGGGTCCGATGGGTTCGTCGCAGGACACGATTGTGGGCTCGCTGATCATTCAGGGCCCGCGGGGGACATCGGCGACGGAAATCCCCCTCCGCGCGGTCAGCAGTTATTTTGCGTCACCCGTGGATCAGCCGCTTTGGGTTCAGTCGAACCATGACCGTATCGCGATTTTGGCGCGGTCGTTTGCCGCCTGGGCGCCCCGTCAGCTTGGCCTAACGTCCTGATCGGTAGGCTTATCGGTCTATCCGTTCGAGGCAATCGCGGCGGCCCTCGTCCACGCAGCGCTGAACTTCGCGCATGTGCTGGATCGCGGTGAGCGCCCAGTAGCCGAGCGCAGCAATCACGACGACCGCAATCACCGCGGCGAGATTGGCGCGATTCACCCTCGCTCCTCGACCCTCAGGCGATTAAGCTGGAGTTGGCGCCTTCGCTCTTGAGCGCGTCGAGCGCTTTGGCGACGATACCCTTCGCGTCGAGCCCCGCGACGGCGATCATTTTCTCAGGTTTGTCATGCTCCTGATAGGCATCAGGCAGCGTCATCGTGCGGACCTTGAGGCCGCGGTCGAGCGCTCCTTCGTCAGCGAGAAGGGTCAGGACGTGCGCGCCGAACCCGCCAACGGCGCCTTCCTCGATCGTGATGAGCAACTCGTGCTCCGCGGCGAGGCTCAGGATCAGATCGCGGTCGAGGGGTTTTGCGAAGCGGGCGTCCGCGACGGTCGTGGAGAGGCCCCGGGCGGCAAGCTCTTCGGCGGCCTTTAGCGCATCCGCCAGTCGCGTTCCGAGCGACAGAAGCGCGATGCGCGAGCCCTGGCGCACGATCCGACCTTTGCCGATCGGCAACGGCTCGCCGCGTTCCGGCATCTCGACGCCGACGCCGTCTCCACGCGGGTAACGCAACGCGATCGGACCGGAATCGTGGGCCACGCAGGTCGCCACCATATGCACGAGCTCCGCCTCGTCCGCGGCCGCCATCACCGTCATATTCGGCAGACAGGTCAGCGCCGCGACATCGAAGGCGCCTGCGTGGGTCGGCCCGTCAGCGCCGACGAGGCCCGCGCGATCGATAGCGAAACGCACCGGTAGGTTCTGGATGGCGACATCATGCACGACCTGATCGTAGGCGCGCTGCAGGAACGTCGAGTAGATGGCGCAGAACGGCTTCATGCCTTCGGTCGCGAGCCCGGCTGCGAAGGTGACGGCGTGTTGCTCGGCGATGCCGACGTCAAACACCCTCTCCGGGAAGACCTCCTTCATGCGATCAAGGCCAGTGCCCTGGGGCATGGCTGCGGTGATTGCGACAACCTTGTCGTCGCGCCGCGCCGCGTTCACGAGCGCGTCCGCGAAGACCTTTGTATAAGCGGGCGCGTTGCTCTTGGGCTTGCGCTGCGCGCCCGTGATGACGTCGAAGGCCGAAACGCCGTGGTATTTGTCCTGGGCGGCTTCTGCTGGCGCGTATCCCTTGCCCTTTTTGGTGACGACATGGACGAGGACCGGCCCCCCGTGCATGTCGCGCACGTTTTTCAGGATAGGCAGAAGATGGTCGAAGTTGTGCCCGTCGATCGGCCCAACGTAGTAGAAGCCGAGTTCCTCGAATAGGGTGCCCCCGCCCGCCAGGAAGCTGCGTCCGTATTCTTCCGTCTGCCGCGCCTTGTCATAGAAAAACCTTGGCAGGCGTCGGGCGAGCTGTTTAGCGACATCGCGCAGAGACTGATAGGTCTGGCTCGTGACGAGCCGGGCGAGATAGGCCGACATCGCCCCGGTCGGCGGCGCGATCGACATGTCGTTGTCGTTGAGGATCACAATCAGGCGTGAGCCGAGCGCGCCGGCATTGTTCATCGCCTCGTACGCCATGCCCGCCGACATCGCGCCGTCGCCGATCACCGCGACGACATTGTTGTTCTGATGTCGAAGGTCCCGCGCGACCGCCATGCCGAGCGCGGCGGAAATCGACGTCGAGGAATGTCCGGCGCCGAACGCGTCGAATTCGCTCTCCTTCCGCTTCGTGAAGCCGGACAGACCTCCGCCCTGGCGCAGAGTGCGGATGCGGGCGCGTCGGCCGGTCAGAATCTTGTGAGGATAGGCCTGATGGCCGACATCCCACACGATCCGGTCGTTTGGCGTATTGAAGACATGGTGCAGGGCGACGGTCAGTTCGACGACGCCGAGCCCTGCGCCAAGATGCCCGCCGGTTACGGAGACGGCGCTGATCGTCTCGGCGCGAAGCTCGTCGGCGAGCCGCGGAAGTTCGCTTTCGTCAAGGGCCCGCAGGTCGGTCGGCGTATCTATCCGGTCCAGCAGGGGTGTGTTCGACTTGGTCACCTGATCTCCGTCGCGCGGCGGTCATCGCGCTGCAAAAAATCAGTGCTACACCAAGTCCAAACCATGCCGCAATCGCGGCAAGTCCGTTTTTGGACGGGGCTTTTTTCAGCGGACGACGGAGATTTCGTAATTCGCGCCCTGCCACGCGCCGGATTCGGCGTTGCGCCAAGTAAAAATCACCGCCTCGTGATCCGCCACGCCCGCCGTGGGGATCTCAACAATATGAATGCCCACTCCGGTGTCATGAGAGGCAATGTCCTCGTGAGTCGCCCAGCCATCGCGGGTGAACCGGACGATGGAGGCCTGCAACAGGTCGAGCCTCAGCACATGTCCGAAGGGGATCGCCGCGACCGGGCTGTCGAGGCGCCACGGACGGCAGCGCGCCTGCTGCTTACCCTCGATGTAACGGCGCCGCGTATGCGGCGGCATGTCGAAAATCGCCCCGTCCGCGAGCGAGCGCAGGAGCTTGATATATTCGGAATGGGCCCAGACGAGAGGCATGGCCGAGCCCGTGGGCTTGCCAGTCTCGAGTTGGCGCTCCGGAATAGGATCGCTATCCCAGACCTGCTCCGGGAAGAGGCCGCCTGGGCTTGTCTGCGCTTCGATGGTTTCGAGGAGGCGCTCGGCTTCTGCGTGCTTGCCGGCGGCGATCGCGCAATGGGCGCGCTCGCCCGCCAGAAGAGGCCAGCAACGGCCGATGCCCGTTCCGTTGAACGGACGGCCATCCGCCCTCTCGCCATAGCCATCCATGTTGTAACGACGCCAGCCCGGCCCCTGGGGGAGGTCGACCTTCAGGTATTTGTCGATCACTGCAATCGTGTTGCGGACGCGGGGATCATCAGGCGCCCTCAACCCGAAACGCACGAGCGCGAGTGCGTCAGTGCTCACGAGCGAATCCGCGCTGACGAGGCCTTGTCCGGTTTCGTGATTCCGGATCTGAACCTCGCCCCTCAAGTCGGGTCTTAACGTTGCGGGCGATTCCGGCGCGATGCGGATGTAATAGCCGGAGACGCCGGCGCCCTCCGACAGGGCGCCGTTCTCAACATAGACCCAGTCCTCGATCTGCTCGTTCCAGGCGTCCGCGGTGTCGCGCAGAAGCTCAGGCAAGCCCTTGGCGTCCTCGGCCTCACAGGCTTCGGCGATTTCTGCGGCGCCGAGCAAGGCGGCAATGGCGACGGCGATGGTGAAGGGCGTATAGCCAGCGTTCTCCTCCCAGCGGTCCTGCTTGGTGCGCGGCCCATTGCGCAGGACGAACCCAGCGGCGCGCTTCGTCATAGGCCAGAATTCGACGAGATCCGGACGGCGCAGCGCGCCTTCGCGCCAAGCCATGTCGAGGAGCAGCATCGGGAAGGCGCATTCGTCGAGCTGCACGCCGCCCCAATAGACGGAGCCGTCGAGCCAGCAATTCTGCGGCCAGGAGCCGTCACTTTCCTGGACTGCCCTTAGATAGCGCAGGATGCGGCGCACGGTCGTCTCGTCGCCGCAAGCCATGAGAGCCCCCGCCGTCTCGCAGAGGTCGCGCGGCCAAACAAGGTGGTAGCCGCCGAGATCGTCGTCGCTCTTGCTGAAGCCCCAGGGAATAGAAAGACTTGCAATCACGCCGCCAGGAAAGGTCGGGCTCTCGTGTGAGTGGAGAACGGATGTGCTTACCCGATACATGTTGTGACCGTGTGTGCGCCGGTCCATTGGGCGAAGGCCGGCCTGCCACGTTCGCCACCCGACGATGTAATCGTTGAGGATGACCTCGAAGGGCGTCTGGAGTGACGTTCGCGCATGATAGCCCGCTTCGTTGGGCGTTCGGCCGAATCCGATGGCCAGCACCGCCGCGCCCTTCTCCCCGAATTGGATTTCGCCTGTGAGCGCGATATTGCCGTCGGTCGCTGTGTCGTACTCGTCGACGAGCTGTCCATGCTGGGAGAGCTGTTGCCAGCCGTCGGAGAAGCCTGCGAAGCCGAGCGAACTCGTGACGAAGGGTTGGTCGGCGCCCATCGCAAGGGAGGTTCCGTCGCCCTCCGCGAATAGAAGCTCGCGCCCCTTGTAGGCGCCCTTCCAGCCGCAGTTATGGGCGCCGCCATTGACGAGATGGGGCGCGAGCAGCGCATAGAGCCGCAAGGGTCCGCCGCTGAGAATCTCGAGGCGGATCTCCATGAGCACTGATTCACTGCGCGGATCGGAGATGACCCGTTTTACGATCTGGAACCGTCCTTCGGAATGGGTGCTGGTGAGCAGAAAGGCCGGAACGCCATCCTCCACCCTTTCGACTACCGACGTGCAGTCGCGCTTCTCCTCGGCAAAGAAGCGCGGCGCCGTCGGTTACGATGAGGCCGAGGTCACGGATGCAGGCCTGGTCGACCCTTGGATAGTAGACCTCATTGAGAATGCCGTGACTGATCGTGAACCAGACGCGGCTTGTCTCGGAGATCGCCGATCCGACGCCTGATTTGGCGCTCGACGTCCATCGCGGTTCGATACCCGGACGCCCCGGCGCTTCGGCCAATTCCCCCTCCCTTGATGCGGTCATCTCGACTAGCTGCGCGGATTGAGCTTGGCGGCGGCCGCCGCGTCAAGCAGCCACAGCGCCGGCCGTTCGGTGGGACGCACGACCTGTGAGGGAAGCACGATGGGCTCGCGCGGCCCTTGGAGGACCCTATGAACAATCCCCGCTTTGTCCATTCCCGAGACGAGGAAGACAACCCGGCGGGACGCGTTGATGACGGGGGGCGTCATGGTCAAGCGCCACATGCCGACCGATTCGACATAGCACGCGACTACCGTTCGCTCCTTCTCGGTTACGACGGCCAGTCCCGGAAAGAGAGACGCCGTGTGGCCATTGTCGCCGAGGCCGAGCAGCATCAGGTCGATCCGGCCGCCGGCGCCCAACGCCCTCTCCATCTCGGCTGCGTAAGACGCCGCCGCCTGTTCGGGCGGGTCCTCGCCGCGCATGCGGTGCACGTTGCCTGGCGGAATCGCGACGCGGTCGAGGAGCGTCATCTTCGCCATATGATAATTGCTGCGCTGGTCGTCCGGCGGAACGCAGCGTTCGTCACCGAAGAATATGTGTACGCGCCGCCAGTCAAGCGAAGCGTTGGCGAGCTGCTCGTAGACCGGCTTGGGCGTGTTGCCGCCCGAAAGGGCGATCGAGAAAGCCCCGCGCGCGGTGATCGCGTCGGCAGCTTCGCCGGCTATGAAATTGACGGTTCCGGTAACCAGCGAGGGCGAGTCCGGGAAGATGAGCGCCTCGGCGGAGGCGCCGTCTGGTCCGTCGATGACAATTCGATCGGGCATGGAGCCTCCTCAGGTCTTGTCGCGCATCCGCCGGTAGCGGCGGATCAGCGCGTTAGTCGAGGAATCATGCTTCAGCGCCGGCTCGGCGTCGGCAGTCAATTCCGGCGCGATGCGCATCGCCAGCACCTTGCCGAGTTCGACGCCCCACTGATCGAAGGAATTGATGTTCCAGATCGCGCCCTGCGTGAACACGTTGTGCTCGTAAAGGGCGACGAGCGCGCCGAGCGTGAAGGGATCAAGCTTCTCGGCGAGGAGGGTATTGGTCGGATGGTTGCCGGCGAAGACGCGGAATGGCCGCTGCGCGGGCGGTGTGCCCTCCGCCGCAACTTCCTCCGGCGTCTTGCCGAAGGCGAGCGCCTCCGCCTGCGCGAAGACATTCGCCATTAGCAAGTCATGCTGGGAATGGAGCGGACTGAGCGGCTTCATGAAGCCGATGAAATCGCAGGGGATGAGCTTCGTCCCCTGATGGATGAGCTGGTAGAACGAATGCTGGCCGTCCGTGCCGGGCTCGCCCCAGATGATCGGTCCGGTCTGCACGCCGACCGGAGCGCCGTGCATGTCCACAGACTTGCCGTTGCTCTCCATCTGCAACTGCTGAAGATAGGCGGGGAAGCGGCCGAGATCGGCGGAATAGGGGAGGATCGCGACCGTCTGAGCGCCGAAGAAATTGTTGTGCCAGACAGTGAGGAGCCCCATCAGCATCGGCATGTTCTTTTCCGGCGGGGCGGTGCGGAAGTGCTCGTCCATGGCGTGGAACCCGTCGAGCATCGCTTGGAAATTCGCTGGCCCGACCGAGATCATGGTCGAAAGGCCAATCGCTGAATCCATCGAATAGCGGCCGCCGACCCAGTCCCAGAATCCAAACATATTGGCGGTGTCGATGCCGAATTTTTTCACGCCCTCCGCATTCGTCGAGAGCGCGACGAAATGTTTGGCGATCCCGTCCTCGGAGCCGACAGCCTTGAGCGTCCACGCACGGGCGGCGTTGGCGTTGGTCATCGTCTCGAGCGTGGTGAAAGTCTTCGAGGCGATGATGAACAGCGTCTCCTGAGGATCGAGCCCGTCTGTCGCCTTGGCGAAATCAGCGCCGTCCACATTGGCGATGAATCGTACATCGATATTCGGGTCGCGGAACGTACGCAGCGCCCGGTGCGCCATCTCAGGCCCGAGATAGGAGCCGCCGATCCCAATATTGATCACATTGCGGATGCGCTTTCCCGTATGGCCCTTCCATTCGCCTGAGCGCACCTTGTCGGAGAAGGCGGCCATTCGGTCGAGCACCTCGTGCACCTCCGGCACGACGTCTTTGCCGTCGACGAGAATCTTCTCGTCCTTCGTCGCGCGCAGCGCGACATGCAGCACCGCGCGATTCTCGGACACGTTGATCTTCTCGCCCGAGAACATTGCGTCGCGCCGCGCCTCGATTTTACGCGCCTTGGCAAGCGCGAGGAGCAGGCTCATCGTCTCGTCAGTGATGCGGTTCTTCGAATAATCGAGGAAGAGCCCCGGCGCCTCGACGGTGAAGCGGTCGGCGCGCCCGGCGTCCCTGGCGAAGAGGTCGCGCAGGTGAACGTCCTTGATGGCGTCGTAATGCGTTTTGAGCTTGGTCCATTCCTGCGTGGTCGCGAGGCTGGCTTCGGCGCTCATCGATTTCGTCTCCAAGATTTTCCGGCCGCCTCTTCGGCGCCTGGCGGCGAAGAGAAGGCCGGATGTGAGTCCAACTTCAGCGGCCTTGCAGCCCAGCCTCAGGCTTTGGGATCGAAGGCCGGGACGGCCGAGGGCGATCGCCTCGCCTATCCGCTCGATGTCGATGTCGGCGGGCGGAAGAGCGTCGACGACTTTCGAGATCCTTCGCATAGTGCCCTTGCCGGGGGAAAACGGTCGTCACGCGGTCCTTCCACGCCGTCTTCACGTCGGTCAGGATCTGCAGCTTGTCGTCGAAGAGCACATAGCGCCGGGCAGGGTAGAGCCGCTCGACGTCGTCCAGTTCCTTCTGCTTGTGAATGTAGATGAGGACATCGCCATTGAATGCGGCGCCGATGCCGGAGCGATCGACCTTGATCGGCTGGAACATGGCGTCGCCGTCGGACAGCACGACGATCTTGCCCCATTGCGCGACGTGACGCGTCACGTCGAAGGCGCCCGGAAAGACCCGGGTTGGAAATGGATAATCGACGAGCCAGGTCGCGAGCGACAGCATCCGCCGATCGCGCAGGTTCTCGGCGCGCAACCGCTCAAGCGCGCCGATATAGTCGGCGTAGCCGGTCTTTTGCCGTAACTCCTCGAACAAGGCCCAGTAACGGTCGTGAAGAGCCTTCCCGAAGACCTTGAGGATTCGCTCCCCAAGATCCTTTTGGAAGGCGTCGTTGTCGAAGAGCGTGTTATCGACGTCGAAGAGGAAGACAAGATCGTCCATCGGCGCCTCACGCATGGGGCGCCGGATCGCGCCATGGACCGTCGTCGCCGATTAGGGACGCAGCTTCCTCCGGCCCCCAGGTGCCCGGCTGGTAGGGCAGGCAATGAGGGCGGATAGCCAGGACCGGCTCCACAATGCGCCATTGCGCATCCACGATGTCCTCGCGGCCGAAAAGTTCATTGTCGCCGCGCATCGCATCGCCAAGCAGGCGCTGATAGGGCGGCATTGGCGTCATCGTGCGGCGCGTGAGCATCAGCTCGACATTGTCGCCGGTCATTTTCTCGCCCGGATGCTTGGTGCGTATTCCCGCGGCGACTGTGACGTCGGGACTGAGCCGAGCCCTCACGTAAGCCGAGCCTTTGACATGCTCGCCGAAGACGGATCGCGGCGGTTCTTTGTATTCGACCACGACTTCGTTGGCGGTTACCGGCAGGCGCTTGCCGGCGCGGATGTAGATCGGCACCCCGGCCCACCTCCAGCTATCCACGAAGAGCCTGACCGCCACAAAGGTTTCGACGTCTGAGTTCGGCTTCACGCCCTTGACGTCGCGATACCCGCTATACTGACCGCGCACGATACTGGATTGATCGAGAGGCGACAACGGCTTTCAAGAGCTCGGCCTTGCGATCACGCTCGGCTTCGCTCTCTTCACCCGTCGGCGGATCCATCATCAGGTTGGCGACGATCTGGAGCAGATGGTTCTGCACCACGTCGAGCAGCGCGCCGGTCGCGTCGTAGAAGCTGCCGCGATCGTCCACCCCAAAGGACTCGGCCATGGTGATCTGGATGCTTTTCACGAATTGCCGATTCCATAACGGCTCGAACATCGGGTTGGCGAAGCGGGTATAGACGATGTTCTGAACCGGCTCTTTTCCGAGGAAATGGTCGATGCGGAAGAGCGAATCCTCTGGGAAGGAATCAAGGAGAACGCGGTTTAGGGCGCGGGCCGATTCGCGGTCGTGGCCGAAGGGTTTCTCGATGACGAGGCGCGCGTTCTTGTTGAGCCCAAATTTCGTCAGCGATTCAACGACCTGCGCGAAGAGGGAAGGGGGAACGGCCAGGTAGTGGATGGGGCGCTGCGCCCCGCCCAGCGCCTGTTTCAGCGCCTCGAAAGTGCGTGGATCGTTGTAGTCGCCGTCCACGTAACGCAAGAGCGGCAGCAACTTTGCGAAATCCTCGGCGCTGAATTGCCCATGCTCCTCGATGCTCGCTTTGGCGCGGGCTTTGAGCTGGTCAAGATCCCAGCCGGCCTTGGCGACGCCGACGATGGGGATGGCGATCCCCTCGTCCCGGACGAGGCCCTGCAGGGCTGGAAAGATCTGCTTATAGGCGAGGTCGCCGGTGGCGCCGAAGAAGACGAGCGCGTCTGAGCGGGGAGGCGCCATCGATCAGGTCCCCGCCGGCTTTTCATGGTGTCCGCCAAATTCGAGCCGCATCGCCGACATGAGCTTGTCGGCGTATTCGGCCTCGCCGCGCGATTCGAAGCGCCCGAACAGGGCCGCGCTCAAAACAGGGGCGGGCACGCTCTCGTCGATCGCAGCCTGCAGCGTCCAGCGCCCCTCGCCAGAATCGGAGACGCGGCCCGCGAATTTGCTGAGCTTGGGGTCGGACCGGAGCGCCGAGGCCGTGAGGTCTAGCAGCCAAGACCCAATGACGCTGCCACGGCGCCAAAGCTCCGCCACCTTGGCGATGTCGATGTTGTACTTGTAATAGTCGGGGTTGCGCAGCGGCGTCGTCTCGGCGTCGGTTTCCTGCTTCTTCAGGCCGACATCCGCGTGCTGGAGAATGTTCATGCCCTCGGCATAGGCCGCCATGAGCCCGTATTCGATGCCGTTGTGCACCATCTTGACAAAATGTCCGGCGCCGTTCGGCCCGCAATGCAGATAGCCCATCTCGGAGGAATCGGGCTCTCCGGTCGCTCCGGGCGTGCGCGGGGCCGTAGCGACCCCCGGCGCCAGCGCACGGAAGATTGGGTCGAGATGTTTCACGACATCGTTCTCGCCGCCGATCATGTGACAGTAGCCGCGATCCTTGCCCCACACGCCACCGCTGACGCCGACGTCCACGTAATGCAGACCCTTCGGCTTAAGCTCGGCCGCCCGCCGCAAATCGTCGTGATAGAACGAATTGCCGCCGTCGATGACGATGTCGCCGGACTCGAGCAAGGGCGTGACCTGCGCTAATACGGCGTCGACGGCGCCGGCGGGTATCATAAGCCATACCGCCCGCGGTTTCGTGAGCTTCGAGACGAAATCCTTGAGATCGCTCGAGCCGGTTACGCCCATAGCGACGAGCGGCTTCTGGGCTTCGGGGTGGGTATCGAAAACGACCAGGGCGTGTCCCGCTTTCGTCAGACGCTCGACCATGTTGGCGCCCATGCGGCCCAAACCGACCATGCCAAGTTGCATGCTTTCCTCCGTTGGGCCGCCAGGAGGCAAGGCGCCTTGGTCAGCCGGGGTCTCTGACAGTCATCGGAAATGCGCGCCGACGCAAGGGGGGCGAAGGAGCGACGGGGCGGCAAGCCGCTCCGTCTGGTCTATGTAAAGTTGTCAAAATACGTTGCGATGACGAGGAGCAGTCCCGCAAAACAGGTCAGCAGAATGAGTTCGACGACGAGCAATTGCTCCTCTGACAGGCCGAAAAGCGCGGTCTTCGTGGGATTTGTTGGCGGCGCGAAACCCGCGTTCCTGCCCCACTCCGAGGGCTGCATGGACGCCGCCTCAGTTCCAGAAGCCACGTTGGTTTCCGAATTTGCGGCGGGTCTGTATGCGTGGGGGAGAGGGAAGGCCTTGAGCAGATCGGGAAATGGCGGAGGAGGCTCATCCGGCGCCGTAGGTGGGAGGCTGGGCGCCCGGGGCCTAGACGCTGCGGTCTTCCTTTCCGAGGCTTCTGCAGGACGAGGAAGGCGCCCGCCGGGCCCGGCAGCCAAAAGCTCTTTCGACTTTGTGTCGGCGCCTGCGATCAGAACGAATCCGACGACGAGAGGCGGCGCCACGATTGCGAGCGCGGGCGCGTACGCCGCTGCCCAGCCGGCGAGAAACGGGTCAGACACGGCCATTCCCCCCGCAACCCAACCCAAAAAGGCGGCCCCGAGCGCAAGGAGGTCCGGCGCGTCCCGCATCGCCTCGGTCAGGAAAAGCGATCCGTAAATGACGATCGGGATGCTCAGGAGCACTCCGATTATGAGCGCCCACGGGGCTCCGTTTGCGATCGAGGCGAGCGCGACAACATTGTCGAGACTCATTGTCGCGTCGAGAATCGCAATCATCATAGCGGCGCTCGCCAGATCGGAGCCCGCGAAGCCCGCAAGTCCAAACGCCTCGTCGTTCTTGCCGGCGCGCACGTTGATCGCCACGACGATCAGGATCCATGCCGCGAACAGCTTGACGAAGGGCGCGCCAAGCAGCGCGTTGGCGAACAACGCCATGCTTAGCCGCAGCGCGATCGCGCCCAGCGCCCCGAAGATGGTCGCGCGGCGCGCGTCCTGCGGGCTTGAGTTGCTGGCAGGCGACTGCGATCACAAGCGCGTTATCGACTCCGAGCAGTAGGTCGACAAAAAAAAGTTGGAGGAGAACGAAGAGCCAGGAGGCGGCCTCGCTCATCATGAGCCCTCCGGATTCGACGCCGCCCGGGTCAAGGGGTCGGAGTCTCCGCCGGCCCGTTCTTCAGAAGACGCATGAAGTCGGCCTCGGGGGTCACGACGAGGGTCGGGGACGAGGCGGCGAGCGCTCCCTTATAAGTCTGAAGCGAGCTGTAGAGGGTGTAGAATTTTGGATCTCGCTCGTAAGCCTCAGCCAACGTCCGGTTGGCTTCCCCGTCGCCCTCGCCGCGTGCGATGGCCGCGGCGCGCTGCGCCTCTGAGATGATGATGGTGCGCTGGCGGTCGGCGTCGGCTTCGATCCGCTGCGCCCATTCGAAGCCTTGCGCCCGCAATTCCTTGGCTTCCCGCTGGCGTTCTGACTTCATGCGCTCGTAAATCGCCTGACTGGTCTCGAAGGGCAGGTCGGCGCGGCGGAACCGCACCTCGTCCACCGCGACACCGAGCGGCTTCGCCTGCGCGGCGACATCGCTGCCGATCGCATCGAGAATGCGTCCCCGTTCGTCGGTAAGAAGCGCGGTTAGCGGGACTTGTCCGAGCGCGCGGCGGGCAGACGAGCTCACGATCTGCGAAAGCTGCGCGTTCGCCGCTTCAGGGGTCCGTAGCGCCTGATAGAAGCGGAGCGGATCGACGATCCGGTAGCGCGCATAGGGCTGCACTTCGAGCCGCTTCTGGTCGCCCATGATGACTTGTTCGGATGACGGCTTCAGAAGCAGCGAGCGGGTCGAGATAACGTAGGCCGCGTCGACGAACGGCGCTTTCCATTCGAGGCCGGGCTTGTCGATGACGGCGATCGGCGCGCCAAACCGCGTGACGAGCGCCTGCTCGCCCTCGCCGACGACAAACAGCGACGAGGATGCGACATAGACCGCAAGCCCGGCCGCGAGGAGGGCGAAGAGCGTGCGGCGCCTCATTTCGCGGCGCCCTGGATCGCGGGCGGGACGGGCCCTGCGGCGACAGTCGGAGCCAGAGGTTTGGCGTCGGGCAGCGGTAAATAGGGCACGACGCTCGTCATGCCCTTGCCGGACGTATCGACGATCACTTTCGAGGCGTGCTTCAAGACCGCGCTGATACTCTCGAGATAGAGCCGCCAGGCGGTGACGTCCTTTGCGCCCTGATAGCTTTTAAGGATCGTCAGGAAGGCGTTCGCTTCGCCCTGCGCGAGATTGACGACCTGCGCCTTGTAGGCGTCGGCATCCTGGCGGATGCGCTCTGCGTCGCCCCTCGCGCGCGGCAGGATGTCGTTGGCGTAGGCCTGAGCTTCATTGCGGGCCCGCTCCTGATCGGCGCGGGCGCGCTGCACGTCGTTAAAGGCGTCGATAACGGCGAGCGGCGGCTCGACGCGCTGCAACTGGACCTCCGTGATCTCGACGCCCGCTTGGTCCTCGTCGAGGATCCTTTGCAGGAGCGCCTTCATTTGGTCGGCGATCTGCTGGCGCTTGTTCGACATCGCGGCCTGGATCGGAGTGCGGCTGATGACGTCCCGCAGCGCGCCCTCGGCCGCGATTTTGACCGCGAGTTCCGGGTTGTCGAGCCGGAACAGGAATTTGCCCGGATCCCGAATCTTCCAGAAGACGGTCGAGTCCGCTTCGACGATGTTCTCGTCTCCGGTCAGCATCTGCCCGCCTCGGTTCGTCTGGGCGTCGGTCGGCGAGGCGCCCACGGCGAGCTGGATCTGGTTGATCTGCGTCACCTTGGGCAGGAGCACCGTCTCGATCGGATAGGGCAGATGGACGTGCAGGCCTGGATCGGTCGTGCCCACCCATGCCCCGAAGCGCATCACGACGCCCTTCTCGTCCGGTTGCACGCGATAAAAAGCGGTCGAGAGCCAGGCAAGCAGGATGGCGCCCGCGAGCGCCGCCATTCCGCGCCAGCCGAATTGCGGCATGCGGAATGCGCCGGTGAGGCTCAACCGCAGGACGCGGGGAATGTCGATAGCGGCGGGTTCGGACCTCTCGGCGGCGCCCGCGTCACTCCTGTCCAATCGCCAAGCTCTCCTCGAGCAGCATACGCGCCCGCGCCCTGAGCTTTTCACTCTCACTCTTGAGCTGTCCGCAAGCCGCCAAAATGTCGCGGCCCCTGGGCGTGCGCACCGGGCTTGCATAGCCAGCGTTGAAAACGATCTCGGAAAAGCGCTCGATCGTCGCCCAATCCGAGCACTCGTAAGGGCTTCCCGGCCAGGGATTGAACGGGATGAGATTGATTTTGGCCGGCACGCCCTTGAGGAGCTTCACGAGGGCCCGAGCCTCGGCGGGAGAGTTGTTCACGCCTTTCAGCATCACATATTCGAAAGTGATCCGCCGGGCGTTCGAGGCGCCGGGATAGTCGCGGCAGGCCTGCATCAGCTGTTCGATCGGGTACTTGCGATTTAAGGGCACGAGCTTGTCGCGCAACGCGTTGTTCGTGGCGTGGAGAGACACCGCGAGCATCGTCCCGCATTCCGCGCCAAGCCGCGTCATTTCGGGAACCACGCCCGAAGTCGAGACGGTAATGCGGCGTTTTGACAGCGAAAGGCCGTCGCCATCGGTCAGGATGGCGATGGCGTCACGAACCGCTTCGAAATTGTAGAGCGGCTCGCCCATGCCCATGAAGACGATGTTCGAGACGGCGCGCACCCCCTCGCCCGACGGCACAATTCCGTCCGTTGGCCGGGTCCCGCCAGGAAAATCGCCAAGCCGGTCGCGCGCGAGCATGACCTGGCCGACGATCTCGCCTGCCGTGAGGTTGCGCACGAGCGGCATCGTGCCCGTGTGGCAGAAGGTGCAGTTCAGCGTGCAGCCGACCTGGCTCGATACGCAGAGCGTGCCCCGATCGGTTTCGGGGATATAAACGCATTCGATCTCCGCGCCTTTGTCGAAGGCGTGGGCGGGCGGCATCCTGAGCAGCCACTTCCGCGTCCCGTCCGCCGAGACCTGCTCGGTGACGATCTCGGGCCGGGCGAGCGTGAAGCGCTCAGCGAGCATCTCCAGGAGCGGTCGGGCAATGTTGCGCATGTCGGAAAAGTCGCGAGCGCCCCAATGGTAAATCCACCGCCAGAGCTGCGAGACGCGCATTTTGCGCTCGCGCTCGGATACGCCGATGGAGTCCAGCGCGCGCGCAATTTCGGCCCGCGTCGCGCCTGCGAGGCGCTCGGATCCGCGGACCTCGGAGACGGGAGAAGAGGCCATGAGCGGCTTGTAACATGCGGCGCGCCGGGGGGCCAAGATTTTGGCAAGATTTTGGGAAGACTTCGTATCTCCAGTCCGGGTCGCCAAGGTTCGGCCCGTTTTCGCCATTAGCGCTTTTCCAAGTAATTTTCGGCACATTGGACGAAAAGCAGGAGCGCTTGGATGGGCGGACGGTTTCGTGGGGCGTGGCTTCTCGCTGCGATTGCGGCGTTTTTGGCGGCGCTCGCGCCGGCCGAGGCCGCGCAATGCGGCAATTCGCCGGAGGGTTTCAAGGCGTGGCTCGACGACTTCAAACAGGTCGCCATCAACGACGGCGTCTCTCCCGACGTGGTCGACAAGGCGCTTGGGAACGCGAGCTTCGATGCGTCCGTCCTCCGTCACGATCAGGCGCAATCGTCCTGGAACGGCGATCTTGGGAGTTTCATGGCGAGCCATGTGACCTCGGGCCGGGTCAAGCGCGGCAAGCAGATGATGCTTGCGTACGCGGAGCCGCTTGAGCGGATCGAGCAGAATTACGGCGTTCCGGGGCCGGTTCTCGTGGCCATCTGGGGCCTCGAGACGGACTATGGCGCGGCGCTTGGCAAATATCCGACCTTCAACGCCCTCGCGACGCTGGCTTACGATTGTCGGCGCGGCTCGCTCTATCGCGCCGAACTCATTGACGCGCTGATGATCGTCCAGCGCGGGCTCTTGACGCCCCAGCAGATGCGGGGCGCCTGGGCCGGCGAACTCGGCCAGACCCAGTTCATGCCTTCCGCCTACCTTAAATATGGGGTGAGTTCACAGGGCGCGCGGGGCGCGGACCTGATGCGCGATTCTGCTGCGGCGCTCGCCTCGACCGCGAATTTTCTGCATGCGCATGGCTGGCAGCGCGGCGCCGGCTGGGATGAAGGCCAGCCGAACTTCGCGACGCTGCAGCAATGGAACAGCGCAATCGTCTACACCAAGACGGTTGCGCTGCTCGCCGACAAGCTGAACGCGCCGTAAGACCATTGCCGACGGCGAGCCAACGTTGTAGCCGGACGCAGTTCGCGGACGCAGGCAAGCGGAGCGCTGCCGGCTCAAGAGCCGATTTGACGAAGGCTAGGCTTCCTCCCCGGATCGGGACTTCGGAAGCCATCGCGACGACGAACTCGCGCTCGGACCACACGTAAATGAGTTGGCTTCCAATCCCGGCCGCAAGGAAGCCGCCCGGATCGATCGGCTCGATCCACCACAGATAACCATAGCCGATATTGACGGGCGGTCCGCCGTCGTTGTGCTCCCTTGTGGCGTCGGGGACGAAGGTCTCCGACATGATCCTTCACTCGCCCGCGAAACCGCGGAGGCCGACGCCGACGGAATTGAACATCATGTCGCCGACGCCACGTCGCGGGCTTTTTGCGCCCGGTTTGCTCACGAGGCCTACCGGCGAGGCCTCAATCGGGAGCTTTTCTTGGCGCTCGATGGGCGCCCGCTATCCGTGTTCCACATTGGCGAGCACGCGTTCGATAGCTTCCGGCGAAATGTGGACGGTCCCGCTGAACGGGTGGTCGAGCGCGATGATGACGACAAGGCCGGCCGAGAGAACAATTGACAAAGTTGCGGTCATCGCCAGTTGGGCGACAGGATTTGGGCTGCCGAAGAACAGTGCAAAGCAGACGGTGAGACCGGCGCCCACAAAAAGCGTGACCCAGATGATCTCGGGCACGAGCCCAGTCGCCAAATGAAGGCGCACGCGTCGGGTCAAGGTCAGGTTGTCGATTTGAGTGAAGACTTCCGACATGTCGGCGGTGCTCCGCGTGCCTGCGCGGTTGAGCGCCATGGCTGCGCGGTAGACCCCGTCCAACGCCTCTGTCGTCTTTGTATCTTCGGAGTCGGTCGCCATTGCAGGCCAGTCGCTCTCGATCGTGAGCTTGAGATAGTCGATGAGTTTTTCGTGAAGCTTGGCGGCTTCGGGCTCTGCGCCGTCGGCATAGCGGAACAACGCTGCGGCGGCGGCGGACTCTCGTGCAACTGAGGTCTGTCCCTCGCTGAACTTTTCCCAAACCGCAATGACGACGAAGGCGAGCAGCACCGCGTAAACCACGCCGATAATCGCGAAGATGAAGCCGGCGACCTCATTGTTAAGGACGAGCCGATCCAGGCCCACCCAGCGGCGGACGAGAACCTGACATCCGAGCGCGCAGCCCGTCGGGATGACGATCACTACGAGAATGAGCGCCCAGAGAGGGAGCTCGGACAAGAATTGTGACATTTCGATTGACCCCCGAGTAGCGCGGGCCTCCGCCAAGGCGATGGCGCGGCCCCTTGTTCATTGATGATGTGGTCGACCGCTCTCGAAGAGCGGATCCGCGCAAGCTCGCGCTCAGGCGCTGCTGCCGAACACGTCGTTCGTCTGGGCGCTCACCCGCACGAAAGTTGTCCGCTTCGACACTTCCTTAAGCCGCGCCGCGCCGATGTAGGTCATCATCGAGCGGACGCCGCCCATGATTTCGCCCATCGTGTGCTCGACAGGACCGCGATACGGCGTCTCGACCGATTTTCCCTCGGCCGCGCGGTAGTGGGCGACGCCCCCCGAATGCTTCTTCATCGCGGCTTCCGAGGACATTCCGTAAAAAACCATGCCGACCGGCACTTTTTCGCCCCCGCGCTCCTCGTAGCGGATGTCCCCGTCGCATTCGTCATGTCCGGCCAGCATGCCGCCCAGCATCACGAAGTCCGCTCCCGCCCCGTAGGCCTTGGCGATGTCGCCAGGCACGGTGCAGCCGCCGTCGGCGCAGACGAGACCTTTCAGCCCATGCGCGGCGTCGGCGCATTCGATGATCGCGGAAAGCTGCGGATAGCCGACGCCGGTCACGCGCCGGGTGGTGCAGACCGAGCCCGGGCCGATCCCGATCTTGACGATGTCTGCGCCCGCGAGGATCAGCGCCTCGGTCATATCGCCAGTGACGACGTTCCCCGCCATGATGACCGCCTCGGGGTGGTCGTCCCGCACCCGTCGGAGGATCTCCAGGAATTTCTCGGCGTAGCCGTTGGCGACGTCGAGGCAGATCAGCTTGATGGGCGTGGCCTTGGCCACAGCCGCCAGTTTCTTGAGGTCGGCGGCGTTGGTGCCGAGCGAGTAGAAGGCATGGGCGCCGTCGCCGGAGGCGAAGAATTCCGCGAGCTTTGCCTCGGGATAATGCTTATGGAGGGCGGTCAGGGCGCCATGCTTGCCAAGCGCGCCCGCCATTGCCATTGTCCCGGTGACATCCATATTTGCGGCAATGAGCGGAAAGCCCGTCCATTCGGAGCCGGTGTGAAGAAACCGGAAGGCCCGATTGACGTCAACGGCGCTGCGCGTGTTAAGGGTCGACCGTTTAGGGCGAATGAGCACGTCCTTGAAATCGAGCTTCACGTCGGTTTCGATGCGCATGGCTAGTCCAGAGTCGAAAGGGGAGACGGTCGCGAGCCCGCCGTCGTTCCTCTACCACAACGGGACGGGGAAACGCACCGACCAGAAAGCGGGGAACGCGGCATGAGCGACGAATTGATTTTCTATACCCATCCGCAATCGCGCTCGCGGGTCGTCCGCTGGATCCTCGAGGAGATCGGCTGCCCCTACACGACGAAAATTATGGAATTCGGCCATTCGATGAAAAGCCCGGAATTCCTCTCCATCAATCCGATGGGGAAAGTGCCCGCGATCAAGCATGGTTCGACGGTCGTGACCGAAGCCGCAGCGATCTGCGCCTATCTCGCCGACGTCTTTCCCGACGCCGGCCTCGCCCCGCCGCCCCACAGCCGTGAGCGCGGACCCTACTACCGCTGGTTCTTCTTCGGCGCCGGCCCCGTCGAGGCGGCGGTCACGGACAAAGCGCTCGGCTGGGACGTTCCGCCCGAGCGCGAGGCTCTTGTCGGCTATGGCAGCATGGAGCGGATGCTCGCGGCGCTCGAAGGCGCTCTCTATGCGAGCGATTACATCGCGGGCGATCGATTTAGCGCCGTGGACGTCTATGTCGGCGCCGCGATCGGCTGGGGCATGATGTTCAAGACGATCGAGAAGCGCCCGGTCTTCGAGGACTATTGGGCGCGCCTTTCCGCCCGTCCCGCGTTCCAGCGGTCCTGGGCCATGGACGAGAAGCTGATCGAGGAACGCCGCAAGGCGAGCTGAAGGGCGGGAGACGGATGCGGCTTGAGGGCAAGTCCGCGCTGGTGACCGGCGCTGGGCAAGGATTTGGTTTGGGCATCGCTGAGGTTTTCGCCCGCGACGGCGCACAAAGTGGCCAGCCCCGACTGGAAGGCCGACCTCGCCGAGTCCGGCGCGAAAAGGCGGGCGAGACGCCGCTGCTCGCCATGTTCATGGGCGAGGACACGCCGGAGAAGCGCGCCGCCTTCAAGGCGACCGTGCCGCTCGGCCGGTTCTCGACGCCCGAGGATATCGCCCAGGCGGCGCTCTATCTCGCCAGCGACGATGCGGCCTTCCTGACCGGCGTCGTCCTCGAAGTCGACGGCGGGCGCTGCATCTGACCGGCGTCATGGTCGTTTGCGCCATCATTTTGGCGAAGTCCCGCCTCAACTGCGACCTTGGGGATCAAGGGAGAAGCATGGACGAGAGACTTCGCCGACAAGCCTTTTGGCCCCGGTCCGGGTTCGCAAACTCCCCGGCTGTTTCGGAGCTTTGTTGTTGACGGGCGCGCAGCGAAGCCGCCCGGGTTTTCTGGCTTCCCTGTCTCGCCTGCTTCGGGCGCCTTTGGTCCGCTTCGGCCTGATTGCGCTCATGGCCGTCGGGCTGACAGTCGCCGCCATGACGCAAATGGCCTCGGTGATCGTGGACGAATGGTCGCAGCGCGATGTGGAGCTGCGCGCCCGCCTCGTCTTTCGCTCGGTCCGGGACCGGGTGGCACTTGCTGTCGCGGCGAAGTCGCACACCGATCTCGAATTGCTCTTCGAGCAACTGGTCGAGGACGAGCGGATTCTCGCCGTCGGCTTGTGCGACGGCAAGGGCGACCTGCTCTACCCGACGAAGCAGATGCCGCAATGGACACATTGCCCAAAGCCGCTGCCGAAACGGGACACATTCGAAGTCGAGCGCTCCCGCGACCCGCCGGTCACCTTGGCGCTCTTTCCCCTCTCGACCAAGGACAGCGAGGGCTCGCTCCTCATCGTCCACGATCTCTCCTACATCGAGAAGCGGGCGCACGAGGCCGAGTTCTACATGGCGCTCGCGCTCCTCGGCGTCGCGGCGGGACTCGGCCTGCTTGCGACCGCTATCGTGCTCGCGCTCCTCAGGGGCTGGACGCGCTCATTGCGCGCCGCGATAACGGGGTTCAATCCGCGCGCCGGGATTGCGGCGCGCAGTTCCGAATTGCCGATCGGGCGGGACATCGAAGCGATGCTCTCCGAGCTCAGGCTCGAGCGCAAATATGCCGACGGCATCCATGTCGAATGGTCGCCCAACACCCTTCACCAGCTTCTCGACGAGGAACTGCCCGGCGCGCAGGTGATCGTGGTCTCCAACCGCGAGCCCTATATTCACAATCGCGTTGATGGAAAAGTCGTGCTCCAAACCCCCGCGAGCGGACTTGTCTCGGCGATGGAGCCGGTTATGCGGGCGACCGGGGGGACTTGGGTCGCGCATGGGTCGGGAAGCGCCGATCGCGAGACGGTGGACGCCAGCGACCGGATCGCGGCGCCGCCCGCCCATCCGGCCTATTCGCTGCGCCGGGTCTGGCTGACCGACGAGGAGCAGGACGGCTATTATTATGGCTTCTCCAACGAGGGCCTGTGGCCGCTTTGCCATATCGCCTTCGTGCGGCCGACGTTTCGCGAGCGCGACTGGGACTATTACAGGCGGGTCAACGCGCGCTTCGCCGATGTCGTCGCGGAGGAGGCCGACCGCGACGATCCCGTCGTGCTCGTGCAGGACTATCAGTTCGCGCTTTTGCCCCGCATGTTGCGCAACCGCCTGCCCAAGGCGACGATTATCGCCTTCTGGCACATTCCCTGGCCGAACTCGGAGACATTCGGGATCTGCCCGTGGCGCGAGGAGATCATCGACGGCCTGCTCGGCGCCTCGATCCTTGGCTTCCACACCCAGTTCCACTGCAACAATTTCCTCGAAGCGGTGGACCGCTTCATGGAAAGCCGGATCGACCGCGAGCGCAGCTCGGTGACGCTCGGCGGCCACGAGACGCTGGTCAGGCCCTATCCGATCTCGATCGAATGGCCGCCGGCGGCGCTCGAAGGCCAGCCTCCCGCTCCGGACTGCCGGCAAGCCGTAATCGCGCGTTTCGGCCTGCCGAAGAACGCCAAAATCGCCGTCGGCATCGAGCGCTTCGACTATACGAAGGGCATTGTCGACCGCATGCGCGCGGTCGACGCGCTGCTCGAACGGCATCCCGAATGGCGGGGCAAGTTCGTGTTCCTGCAGGCCGCCGCGCCGACCCGCAGCAAGCTCGCCGCCTACAAGGGCCTGCAGGCGGAGGCCGCGCACGAGGCGGAGGCGATCAACGCCAAATGGGGGTCGGGCGCCTATAAGCCGATCGTGCTCTCCATCCGCCACCATGAGCCGCAGGAAGTGTTCGAGCTTTTCCGGGCGGCGGACCTGTGCATCGTCTCGAGCCTGCACGACGGCATGAACCTGGTCGCCAAGGAGTTCGTCGCCGCCCGCGACGACGAGCAGGGCGTGCTGGTGCTCTCAAGCTTCGCCGGCGCCTCGCGCGAACTGGCCGAGGCGCTGATCGTCAACCCCTACGACACGCAGGGCATGGCCGACGCCTTCGACGCGGCTTTGCGCATGGACCCGGCGGCCCAACGCGACCGGATGCGCGAGATGCGCTCGCTCGTCCAGCAGCGCAACGTCTACCGCTGGGCGGCGCAGATGCTGATCGACGCCGCCCACCTGCGCCGGCGCGAGAGCATCGCGGCGAGCAGCATGGCGTGAGGCCCGGCCCTCTCCCGCTCGCGGGAGAGGGGGGCTTGGATTTGCTTGGGCCGGCGGCGCAAGGCCGCTGTGTGGTCCCCGAAAGCCTATTGGAAAAGCTTGGAATTCCTTGGATTTTCTCGGCGGAATCGAGCCTTTTCAATGCGTTACGCGGAATCCTCGACAAAAGTTTTTTCTTGCGCGCTCTCCTCGGGGCCGTCGGCCAGGCCGGGGTCGTAGCCGAGATTGGCGATGATGCCCTTGATCTTGGCGTGCAGCCGCTCGCGCTCCTCCGGCCCGTAATATTCGCGCGCCACAACGGTCGTCAGATGCTTGTCGATCCGGTCGATGACCTTGATCAGCGGCGCGATCGCCTTGATGTCGCCCCGCGCCACCGATTCCGCGGCGAGTTTGAGCGCCGGCATCAGCCGCTCAAGCTGCAGATGCGCATGATCCTCGCCCCGCTCGATCACCCTTTTGCCGAGCGTCTCCGAAACGATCTGCCGCACCCGCTCCCCGCTGATCCTCTCCTCCCGCCCAATCTCCTCATACCCCCATCCCTCGCGCAGCCGGGCGAAAATGCGGTCCCGGCGCTCGGCGCGGGTGACGATGTTGAGGCGGGGGCGGGTTTGTGGGCGTTCGGACATGGGGAGGGCCTTTGGGTTTTCTGGAAAGGAGGAATTGTAGCAGAATATTCGGAAAAAGGGAATAAGATGCAAGCGGAGTGCGACACGCTCAGCGCCTTGCGCGCGACTGTCTAGCCGCCATCATCACGGCCCCGTACGGTCTTGGGATCCACGGCCTCGTGCGGGAACGTCGGCCGCCGTCATCAGGAGCCCCGGAGGGGCGCGGCGATCCAGGCATGGTGCGGGCGCTGCGGCCCTGGATCGCCGCGTCGCTTCGCTCCTCGCGATGACGCGGACGCCGAGCAGGGCCGCCTCACGCCTCCGCGAAAAACCCCGCGACCTCCGCCAATATTCCCGGCGGGTCGAGGCGGATGTCGCCGTCGCGCAGGATGCGCGTTTCGATCGCGCCCGCCTGGCCGCGCCTGTGCCAGATCATTACCCGGCGGTCGGGATCGAGGATCAGATAGTGCTCGACGCTCGGCAATGAAAAATATCCGTCGAGCTTCACGCCATGATCGTCCGCCGCCGTGCTTGGCGACAGAACCTCGACGACGATGACCGGATCGGGAACTTCGAGCGCGCCGAGGTCAGCGGGAGCCGGGCAGACAACCAGAGCGTCCGGCTCGAAAGCGGTTCGGGCGCTGATCCGCACCGTCATCCCGTCCGGAAACATTCGGCAGGGCAGCCGCTCGCGCTGAATCCCGGCATCAAGCGCCTTTTGCGCCGCAAATTTCGTCAGCGCATGAATCGCCCGTTCAGGCGCCATCAGGACCGGGCGTCCGTCGCGCAGTTCCCACCGGCCGTCCCGCCCCTCCGCCCAGGCGAGAAAACCCTCGATATCCATGCTCGTCTGCGCGGCGTCCGCCATGCGCCATCGTAGCATTGCCGGCGCTGCGGCGCCAAAGGTGGCCGGGCGAGCGGACCGGCTGGGCTATTGGCGCCTTATCGCGGGCCGGTAACGGGTCGCCCGACTGGTCTCCCGGCGGGAATTCGGGTGAGGCGCGGGCGCCAGATCCCGAGCGCGACGTTGGCGGCGCTGACGGCGAGCAGCACCCAGAGCGTGGCGGTTTCTCCGCCAAGGGTTCCGGTGAGCGTGGCGGGATCGAGCTGCCCCGCGAGCGCGCTGGCGCTTGCGTTCGCTTCCTCCTGGATCGGGGCGAGGGCGTGCAGGGTCCCTGCGAACATCAGGAGTTCGGTTGCCGCTTTCACCCAGGCCCAGCCGGCGTTGTGAAAGGCGCGGCTGGCGGCGATCGCCAACAGGCCGGCGGTCAGCGTCAAAACCAGCGACGGCAGAACGATCCACCTGGCGATCTCATCCATTGCGCCGCGGATCATTGCGTAGTCGGCGAGAGCGGTCGGCGGCGGCGCAAGGCTCACGAGAACGATCAGGGACGCCATGGACCCCACGAGCCCGACAGCCCCCATCGTGTGCAGAAATTTGAGAAGGCGTCGCAAGGCGTCCTCGAGGCAGGCGTTCCGCTGCTCAATCGGCGGCTCGACCTTATCTAACGTGTTCGAAGGCGTCGCGGGAGGCGGTTGGTTGGCGCGCCGCGTCTTTATCGAAGGCGGCTTGCGTTAGCCTGGGCTCGTCCCGCTATGCACAACGCCCGCCTCGTGGTACGGAGCGCCGCCATGCAGCGGCCCGCCGACGAGGCCGCGATTCTCCGACAAGGTGACGACATGGCGAACAATGGCGCGGGCTTTTCCGAAGGGCTCGCCTTCGACGACGTGCTGCTGCGGCCCGGCTATTCGATCATCATGCCGAGCGCGGCCGACATCGGGACCCAGCTCACCCGCACGATCCGCCTCAACCTGCCGCTCGTTTCCTCCGCCATGGACACCGTGACCGAGGCGCGGCTCGCCATCGCCATGGCGCAGGCGGGGGGCATCGGCGTCATCCACCGCAATCTCGAACCCGCCGATCAGGCCGAGGAAGTGCGCAAGGTAAAGCGGTTCGAGAGCGGCATGGTGGTCGATCCGATCACCATTTTTCCCGACGCGACGCTGGCCGACGCGCTGGCGCTCATGAAGCGGGCGTCGATCTCCGGCATTCCGGTGGTCGAGCGCGGTTTTGACGGCAAGCCGGCGAAACTTATGGGCATTCTGACCAACCGCGACGTGCGCTTCGCCGACGATCCGCGCCAGCCGGTGACCGACCTCATGACCCGGAAAGTGATAACCGTGCGCGAGGGCGTAAGCCACGAAGAAGCGCGGCGGCTTTTGCATCAGCACCGGATCGAAAAGCTGGTCGTCGTGGACGACGACGACCGCTGCGTCGGCCTGATCACCGTCAAGGACATCGAGAAGGCGACGGCCCATCCCGCACGCCGCCAAGGACTCCGACGGGCGCCTGCGGGTGGCCGCCGCGACCACGGTCGGCGACAAGGGTTTTGAGCGCGCCGAGTTGCTGATGGCGGCGGGCGTGGACTGCCTCGTGGTCGACACCGCGCACGGCCATTCCGAGCAGGTGCTGTCGCAGGTCAGGCGCATCCAGCGCGCCACCAACAAGGTTTCCGTCATCGCCGGCAATGTCGCGACGCGCGAGGCGGCGCAGGCGCTGATCGACGCGGGCGCGGACGCAATCAAGGTCGGCATCGGGCCGGGCTCGATCTGCACGACCCGCATCGTGGCGGGCGTCGGCGTGCCCCAGCTCACCGCGATCCTGGAGGCGGCGGAGGCGGGCAAGGCGGCGGGCGTGCCGGTGATCGCGGACGGCGGCGTGAAATATTCGGGCGATCTCGCCAAGGCCATCGCGGCGGGCGGCGACACGGTGATGATCGGCTCGCTGCTCGCGGGCACGGACGAGAGCCCGGGCGAGGTGTTTCTCTATCAGGGCCGCTCCTACAAGAGCTATCGCGGCATGGGCTCGCTCGGCGCGATGGCGGCGGGCTCGGCCGACCGCTATTTCCAGCAGGACGTGAAGGATCAGGTGAAGCTCGTCCCGGAAGGTATTGAAGGACAAGTGCCTTATCGGGGCCCGGTCGAGGCGATCGTCCATCAGCTCGCGGGCGGATTGCGCGCCGCGATGGGCTATGTCGGCGCGGCGACGATCCCGGAGTTCCAGCAGAAGGCGCAGTTCATGCGCATCACCAATGCGGGCCTGCGCGAAAGTCACGTCCATGACGTGGCGATTACCCGCGAGAGCCCGAATTATCATCCGTCGGGGGCATGAGGGCCTCGCGGGGATATATAGTCATATCATCCTATTGGTAGGAAGAATGCATGTTTCTGGCGAGGGAATTGCGGGGCTCGCGCGCCCATCCCATCTTGACTTATCACAAAAAGTTGAATATGCATTGACCATACGGTAAAAGTCCCCGCCGGGGTTTTGACGGGCGGGGCTAAGCCAGTGAGGTGTCAGCATATTTTCGCGCGCTAAGGCGTGCGGCGGCGTGATTTCCAGGGGGACCGGATAGTCACAAAACTTATAGGGCTCGCGCTGCGCTTCCGTTGTGGGCGACTCTGGACGCGCGGCGCGGCCACAGGACTTATCAAGCTGAAAGAGGCCGACGGTACGGCGCTCTTACGACGGGTGGCGATGGGTGCAGCCAACACCAATGTCACCCGGGGGGTCTAGCAGGTTTTCAATACCCAGGTTTCTTCGCCCCCTGATGGCGACGGCCAATCAGACACTCGGAAGCGCCGCTTGGCGTATTCCCGCGTAACGGCGGTCACATTGCGAAGGGCCGCCAAGCTCCCTTTTCAGGAACCCTTCCGCTCCCGTTCGCGTTCAGAAAAACGTGACTGGCTCATGCGCGGGCGGAATAAGAGTTATCGCGATCGCGGTGGGTAGTCGGCACGCACGCGACACCCAAATTCATGCCTCCTCGCTGGGCGAGGCTCGGTTGAAGATCGCGTCGAACAGCAACTCTATCCACAAAGAGGAGCCGCATGAGCGTCTCAAATCCACTGCGGGAACCGCAGCAGAGCCCTGCGCTTTCCGGGGTTTACCGCACAGTCCGCGACGCAACCCAACGGCTCGGCGCTCCGCTGTCCGACGCCGACGCCACCGTGCAGTCGATGCCGGATGCGAGTCCGGCAAAATGGCATCTGGCGCACACGACCTGGTTTTTCGAGACCATGGTGCTCGCTCCGCATCTGCCCGGCTATCGCCCGTTCGATCCGCGATTTCAATTTTCTGTTCAATTCCTACTACGAGAGCGTCGGGGCGCGTCATCCGCGCCCGCGGCGCGGCATGCTGACCCGGCCGCCGCTGGAAGACGGTGTACGCGTATCGCCATCATGTCGACGCCGCGATGGCGTATCTGCTCGCGGCGATCTATCGCCGCCGCGTCGCCGACTGATCGAACTCGGCTGTCATCACGAGCAGCAGCATCAGGAACTGCTGCTGACCGACATCTTGCATCTGTTTGCCCAAAATCCACTGCGCCCGGCCTACAAGGATCCCGGCCCGGCGGCCGTGGGCGTCGCCGATGACGGGCCGCCGACTATGTCGCCTTCGACGGCGGACTCGTTGAGATCGGTCATGACGGAGCAGGGCTTCGCGTTCGACTGCGAAGGACCGCGTCACCGTGTTCTGCCTCGAGCCGTTTCGAGCTCGCCGACCGGCTGGTGACCAACCGCGAATGGCTGGAATTCATCGCCGACGGCGGCTATCGCACGCCGCTGCTGTGGCTGTCCGAGGGATGGGCGCAGGTTCAGGCGGAAGGCTGGACGCAGCCGCTGTACTGGGAAGAGCGGTCGACGGTGAATTCTGGACGATGACTTTGCGGGGTCCGCAGCCAGTGGATCCCGCGGCCCCGGTCGCGCATGTCAGCTACTTCGAAGCCGATGCCTTTGCCACCTGGGCTGGGCGGCGGCTGCCGACCGAGGCCGAATGGGAGCACGCCGCGCGGCCGAAGCCGTTGCGCGGCAATTTCGTCGAATCCGGCCGATCTGCGGCCTGCAGCCCGCGGAATTGGGCAAGTCCGGGCTGCAGGCAAATGTACGGCGACGTGTGGGAGTGGACGCGCAGCGCATTCTCTGCCCTATCCGCGCTTTCGCCCGGCGAAGGCGCAGTCGGCGAGTACAACGGCAAGTTCATGTCGCGGCCAGTATGTGCTGCGCGGCGGGTCGTGCGTGACGCCGGCTGATCACATGCGCGCGAGCTACCGCAACTTCTTCCCGCCCGAGGCGCGTTGGCAGTTCTCGGGTTTGCGACTGGCCGGAGGATGTCTGAAGAATGCTCGACATCCTCGCTGTCCAAACGAGCCAACGCGAGGTCTTTCGTGACGACGTGCTGGCGGGTCTCGCCGCAATCACAAAAGACGCTGCCCAGCCGCTGGCTCTATGATGAGCGAGGCAGTGAACTTTTCGAACTGATCACGCGCGCTGGATGAATATTATCCGACGCGCACCGAGACCTCGATCCTGCGCTCACGCCGCGGAGATGGCGCGCTTCTGCGGCGAGTCGGGCTGTCCTGCTGGAATACGGCGCGGGGGCGGGCATCAAAACCGAAATTCTGGTCGAGGCACTGACCGCGCCCAAACTGTACGTGCCCATCGATATCGCGGGCGATTTCCTGGATCAGACCGTCGCAAGTTCGCGCGAGCGTTTCCCGAACCTTGCCGACGAGGCCGATCGTTGCGGACTTTACGCCGATTCGACATTGCCGGCGTGGATGTGCCCGAGCGGACGTCGCGTGGCGTTTTTCCCGGATCGACCATTGGCAATCTCGACGCTGCCAAGGAGGCAGCGGTGTTTCTGCAGCGGATGCGCCGGCATGTCGGCGCCAGCGGGCGCGGCGATCATCGGCGTCGATCTGAAGAAGGACCTCGCGACTGCTGATCCCCGCCTATGACGACACAGTCGGGCGTCACGGCGCAGTTCAATCTCAATATTTTCGTCCGCATCAACCGGGAGCTGGGCGGCAATTTCCGGCTCGAGCAGTTTTCGTCACAGGCGCGCTGGAATGAGCGTGAGTCGGCGATCGAAATGCACCTGATCAGTCGCGCCGCTCAGGACGTCATGGTCGCAGGACAGAAGTTGAGCTTTCGCTGGGGAGACGATCCACACCGAAAGCTCACGCAAATACGATATCGACGGGTTTGCGGACATCGCGCAAAAATCCGGCTGGGCGACCGCCAAGGTCTGGACGGACCCGGCGCGTCGCTTCGCGGTCTTTGGTCTCAGAGCGGGCGCATGAGGTCGCGACCCGCCGCGAGGGCCTGAACATCCATTCCGGGGATAGCGCTTCCACTTTTTCTCCTTTACTCTTCTGCGAAATGAAGCGGAGAAGCAGGCGGGAAGCGCAATGCCAAGCGTCATTTTCGACTCGATGGGGGCGCAGGTTCAGGTCCAGAACCAGACCGGAAACCGGCTGACCACCTGGACCAACGCTCTGTCGAACGCCGGCTATTCCATAGCCTATACGAACTGGAGTGATCCTATCGCTCCTCAACTTGCGGGGAACGACGTCTTCGTCGTAACGACCCACCAATATACGCAAGTCCCGAAGAATTCCGTTCCGCCGCCGACGTCACCCAATCCCATTCCCCAGACCGCCAGCTTTTCTTATCTGCCCTCGGATCTCGCTGGGATCCTGCAATGGGTGAAGAGCGGTGGAGGATTGCTGCTGTTCGTCAATCACACGAATTTCCCACAGCAACCGTATCCTTATTGGCCAATCTACGACATTCAGCTTGCAGCGGCGCTCGGGATCACAACCGTCTTTGCAGCGATTGGCCTGTCGTCCGCGTCGATGGCCCCCAACCCCAACGCGCCGAACCAGATCGTCGGGAAACATCTCGAGTGTACAGGCGTGGGATCTTGGGCGGGGTCGTGGTCAACCCGAGTGGCCAGCCGGGCGTAATAAACCGCGAATTGGCGCTCGTGCCTTTGCCCGCTGGATGGACGGATAGCGGGCCGCTGAACTACGGCGCTGGGGCGAACCTCGCCTTCGCGGCGCTGTACCAGATCGGCTCGGGCAACGTCATCGTGATCGGCCATTCGGGCGTCTGCGGCAACGCAAACACGAATTGGCCATACAGGGCCAGGTATCGGAGCGGCCGACAATCTTGCCTTCCTTACGAACTGCGTCAGCTATCTCGCTGCGCCGGGCATCTAGCCGCGCTCACGCCTCATAACCCTCCGCCCTCCGCGTCCGCCCCTTTCGCGCCGGCCAGAGCGCGATGGCGAGGCCGGCGATCAGGACGGCGACGAGCAGCAGGAAGAGAAAACTCTGCGTCAGCCAGGCGATGGCGGGCACCGTGAGGGCCATCGCGACGCCGAGGAAGCAGATCTGGAGCGAAAGGAAAGCGACGCCGGCTGTGAACGTGCCGAGCGCGAGGAGCGCCAGCAGGACGAGGCTGATCGCCTGCGTCGGCACGAGGCTCTGAACCTGAAACGCGACCATGAGGTTCATCATCACCAGCACCGCGCCCCAGTGCAGGATCTGCGTGCCGATCAGCCGGAACCGTCCGTTCCGCTCTTCGATATAGCCCCATTGCGTGACGACGCAGAGCGCGAAGATCACGACCGCCATGACCTCCCAGTAGCCGATCAACGACTGGCGGGTGAGGTTCGAATAGGCGACGCCGGCGATGGCGAGAATGAGGACGACGATATAGGGCGCTTGCTTGAAAAGCGTCCAGCGAAGCGTCGCGGCTTCCGGCTCGGGGATCGGTTCGTAGTCGGTGGTGCTCATCTGCCTGCCCGCCTTCCCGAACTTCAGCCGCCGGGATTCGTTCCGCTCGGGGCGCCACCCTGCCGCAGGCTGGCGCAGCCGGCAAGCCGAGGGTAAGAAACGCCCGCGCGGCGGCGAGGGGTGATGCAGAGCGATACGACCACCAGAACCTCGACGGTCATTCTCGCGGTGGTTGCGGTCGGCTTCGTCGCCTATCACGCCGATGTCGTCTTCGCGCCGCTGACGCTCGGCCTATTTATCATCGCCATCGTGTGGCCCTTGCAGGAGGCGCTGCAGAAGCGGATGCCGGCGCTTCTCGCGCTTGCCATCACCATGCTGGCGGTGACAGGCGCGATGCTGGCGTTCGCCTCGCTCGCGGTCTGGGGTTTTGGGCGCGTCGGCCACTCCATCGTCGCCAACTCGGCGCGCTATCAGGCGCTCTACGACAACCTTGTCGCCTGGCTCGAGGGTCACGGCGTCTCGGTCGCGGGCCTGTGGGCGGAGCATTTCAACGTCGGCTGGGCGTTGCGCTGGGTGCAGCAGATCACGGGGCGGCTCAACGGCACGCTGAGTTTCTGGCTGATCACGGCGCTTTACGTGATCTTGGGGCTTATGGAGGTGAACAGCCTGCGGGCGAAGGCGAAGGCGCACCTGCCGCGCGAATCCGCACGCAGGCTCCTTGCGGCGACCGGCGATACGGCGCGCAAGTTCCGCAAATACATGGAAGTCCGCACGCTCATGAGTTTGGCGACCGGCGCGCTGGTCGGCGTCTTCGCCCTGGGCGTGGGGCTGCCTTTCGCGCTCGAATGGGGCGTGATCGCCTTCGTCCTCAACTACATTCCGTTCATCGGGCCGTTCGTCGCGACGCTGTTCCCGACGCTGCTGGCGATGGCGCAGTTCGACACCTGGCAGGCGGTCATCACCGTCTTCGTCTGCCTCAACATCATCCAGTTCGTCATCGGCAGCTATCTGGAGCCGCTGGTCTCCGGCAACGTGCTTTCGATCTCGCCGACAATGGTGCTGCTCGCCGTCTTCTTCTGGACCTGGGTCTGGGGCCTCTACGGCGCCTTCATCGGCGTGCCGATCGCGCTCGCGGTTCTGACCTTCTGCGGGCACTATCCGTCGAGCCGATGGATCGCCGACCTGTTCGGCGGCCCGCCCGCGGAAGCGGGCGCGAGATAGGCGCCGCGCGGACCGGTCGACGGACCTTAATGTTATCACCATATGTCTTATGGTAAATCAGGTTCGGGCGCCAATCCTTGATACTATCGCCATATGTCTTATGGTAAAACAGCCTTTACGAGATCGTATTTTGGACGGATCGTCGCGCCGAAGCTCGGAGCTTACGCGGCCCGCGCCGCGTGGACCGAGATCCGCTCCGGCTTCATCAGGCTCACCGCCCCATCGGGACCGCGGGCGAGCGTGTGCACGTAAAAATACTTGGGCGCATCCGGCGGACCCATGACGGGCGAGGGGGCGGAGACGATCTTGAGATCCCCGCAGGCGCCAATCCAGTCGATGTGCCGGTGGCCGTGCATGATGACGAGCCGCGCCGCGTAGGGTTTCAGCACCCGCAAAAACCAGCTGCCGTTGACGAGCGCCGTGCCGACGCGCTCCGAAAACGCCGCGACGGGCCTCGGGTACTCCACGGGATGGTGGTGCATCGCCACGAGCCAGCGCGCCTTCGGCCATTTGTCGAACGCCGCCTTGAGGCGGTTCGCTTCGCCCAGCGAAATCATGCCGAGCGCATTGGTGAAGGAGAAATTCGTGTCGGCGTTGGTGTCGAGAATGGCGACGCCAAGCCCATCCTCCTCGTCGGGCGGTAGGATCAGCGGAAAGATTTCGTCCCAGAGTTCTCCGAGTTTGCCGGACGCGTTGAGGCCCCCCGAATCGGCGAAAGCGACGATCTGCGCGCGCCGGGGTTCCAGCGCCGCCGAGAGGGTAGGGCCGGGCGGCCCGTCGCCTTCGGGCGCCAGCACCCGTTCGCCCTGAAGGGCGGCGAGGCCCGAGAGCGTTCGCATCTTGCGCAACGTCTTCGACGGGCTGAACGGCAGGTCGAGCCGGGCGGGATTGGCGCGGTCCACGATATTGACGTCGTGGTTGCCGGGCAGGATCAGCATGCGCTCGGCAAGTTCCGGATGGGACGCGACAATGTCGAGAAATTCAACCCATTCCGCGGAAATGCCCGCATCCGTCATGTCGCCAGTGATCAGCACGAGGTCGAGCGGCGCCTCGGCGTGGATCTCGGCGATGCGGTCCATGACGCGCCGGAATCCCTGGTTGCCGCGCGGGCCGGCCCGGCCGCTCTCGATGCGGAAGCCGTAGCGCTCCCCGACGCAATGGACGTCGGACAGATGCACGACCCGCCAGACGCGGCCGCCGGTCGTTGGCGCGTCAAAGGCGGCGAGGTCGAGCGGCTGGTCGGCCGTTGCGTCGGCGAAGCCCCAGACGAGCGCGGCGACGGCGAGATAGGCCGACATTATGACCACGGCGTTGGCGATGGTCGGGAAGATCAGGCGCGCGGGATCGATGAGGTCGGCCACCTCGCCGACCCAGCGCGTCTTGGGCCAGACCGCGAGCGCGACCAGCGCGGCGACGAGGAAAAGCAGCACGCCCGCCGCCGCGCAGCTCCACGCCCGCATGCGCGCCAGCTCGGGGCCCGTCCGGCCCTGAAGCGAGCGCTCCGTGAGATGGCGCAGACCCTCTCGCCACAGGGCGTAGCCGGGCTGGACGGCGAGCGCGTTCAGCGACCAGAAGTTCGTCTCGGCGATGCGGAAAAGCGGGCGCCAACCCAGCCACGCGATCCCGCCCGCAAGCAGGAGAACGACGACCGCGACGCCAACTCCGGTCGCTTCCGCCAGCCGGCTTCTCGCCTCGCCTACCCAGGCTGTGAGTGCGACGGGCGCAAGGCCGAGCAGGATCGCCGGAAGCAGGATCGAGATGAACCATGCGAAGACGAGCTTCCCGACGCTGATCTCGGCAAGCATGCTGCCGGCGATCGCGAGCATCGAACGCTTTTTCGGCGCGGAATGATCGTTTTCGAGATCGCCAAGCCGCGGATCGAGGATCTGGTCGCGGGCGAGCCGCGCCACTTCCTCGCGTTGGGCTTCGGCGGTGAGATCAGCCGTCACAGTCTGGTGTCGCGCTCCCCTTGGGAATGGCGCAGCTTAGAGCATGTCGGCTGCGGACGCGCCAGCGACCCCCACGCGGGCTCCATGACGGTTTGTCATACCCGCTTGCGGGCCATGCGCTTGCGCGCCGCGCCCTTGGCCTTGGCGGCGCCGCGCGAGGCCGCTTTGGCCGCGGCCGGCGGGGATATGCGATCCTCGACGTCGGCCCCAGACGCTTTCAGCCGCTCGCTCACGCGCAAAACCTCGGCGTCGGTCAGGATCGCCGCGTGTCCGACCGAGAGGGCGATGGCGTAGAGGCGCGCGATGCGCTCGAGTTCGATCGCCCTGGCGAAGGCGGCCTCGAGCGTCGCGCCGGTTGTCAGCGCGCCGTAGTTCCCCAGAAGCGCGGCATGGCCCTCGCCCAACGCTTCGAGCGCCAGCTGCGCCAGTTCCTTGGTTCCCGCCGGCGCGTATTTCGCGCAGCGGACGGAGGCGGCGCCGAACAACGCGATGGCCGGATGCGCCGCGGGGATCGACTTGCGGGTCATCGCGAGCGCCGTTGCGTAAGGCGACTGGAAACGGAGGATCGCGCCGACGTCCGGCCGCCCGCGCGCGATGTCGAGATGGAGCCGCCACTCGGCCGAGGGCTTTTGCGGCCCCTTCCAGGCGCCGTATTCCCCCGCCAGCGGCATGCGTGCGATCACCGGCGGGCGCCAGGGCGCGTGGTCGCCCTCGGGCGTGATCAGGATCAATTCCCCCGAACGAACGGAAATGTCGCTCGTGTACGGCCCGCCAAAGCCCATCGCCGCGAGGCGCTCGCGGTGGGTAAGCAGGGCGGTGCGCAGCATCTTCTCACTCGTCGGCATGGGCGAGCCCCCTTGAAGGCGCATCCGCGCAACTCCCGAACCGGGCACGTTGCGCAATCGCGCCGGGAACGCCAAGGACGGCCTCCCGCTTCCCTTGTGGATAAACCGATGGGCGGCGCTATCGATCCGCGCAGGCCGCCCGTCGCTTCTCCGCTTGCCGGCGGCTTGGGCGATTTCATCGCGCCCCAATGTGCTCTAAAAGCGCGGGCAGCCCGGGTCGCCGGGCCATGACAGACGCCAAGGGAGCGCGCCGATGACGGCCTCGGCCAATCTTTTCGATCTCATCGCCGAGCGGGCCGCCGCCGCGCCCGACCGGCCGGCGCTCGAAGCGGGCGAGGCGTCCCTGACCTATGGGGAGCTGATCGCCCGCTCGGGTCGGGTCGCGAACGCCCTTGTCGCGCTCGGCGTCAGGCCCGGCGACCGGGTCGCCGCTCAGGTGGAGAAATCGACTGACGTCGTGGCCCTGGCGCTTGGCTGCCTGCGCGCGGGCGCGGCGCTTCTGCCTCTCAACACGGCCTACACGCTGGCCGAGATCGAATATTTCCTCGGCGACGCCGAGCCGGCGCTGACCATCTGCCGCCCCGATGCGCTCGAGGCTTTTCGCGCGCTCGGCAAAAAGCTCATGCTCGGGGCCGTCGAAAGCCTTGGCGTCCGGCGGGACGGAAGCTTCGCGGAGCGGATCGCCGACGCCTCGCCCGAATTCGCGACAATTCCCCGCGAAGCGGACGATCTCGCCGCCATCCTCTACACCTCCGGCACGACCGGCCGCTCGAAGGGCGCGATGCTGACGCATCGCAATCTCGCCTCCAACGCGCTGACGCTGGTGGACTTTTGGCGCTTCACCGCCGCCGACCGTGCTGATCCATGCGCTGCCGATCTTCCACACGCACGGCCTTTTCGTCGCGATCAATGTCGCGCTCATCGCCGGCGCGACGATGGTCTGCCATAATCGCTTCGACCCCGATGCAGTGATCGCGGCGCTCGCCGCGCGCGACCTCGCTCATGGGCGTGCCGACTTTTTACACCCGCCTGCTCGATCATCCGGGCCTCACCCGCGACGCCTGCGCCAACATGCGCGCTGTTCATCTCGGGCTCCGCGCCTCTGCTGGCCGACACGCACCGCGAATGGCGGGAGCGCACCGGCCACGCCATCCTCGAGCGCTACGGGATGACGCGAAACGAACATGATCACCTCCAACCCCTATGATGGCGAGCGGCGGCCCGGAACGGTCGGCTTCGCGCTGCCCGGCGTCAGCGTGCGCATCTGCGAGCCGGAGGGCGGCGCGCCCGGCCGAAGGGCGAGGCCGGCGTCATCGAGGTCAAGGGGCCCGAACGTCTTCAAGGGCTACTGGCGCATGCCGGAGAAGACCGCGCAGGAATTCCGCCCGGACGGCTATTTCATCACCGGCGATCTCGGCCCGCGAGGATCCTGACGGCTATATCCACATCGTCGGGCGCGCCAAGGACCTCGTGATCTCAGGCGGCTTCAACGTCTATCCGAAGGAGGTCGAGAGCGAGATCGACGCCATCGAGGGCGTGCTCGAAAGCGCCGTCTTCGGCGTCGCCCATCCCGATTTCGGGGAGGGCGTGACGGCGGTCGTCGTGCCGCGCGCCGGCGCGGACCTGTCGGAAGAAACGATCCTCGCCGCGCTCGGCGACAGGCTCGCCAAGTTCAAGGCGCCCAAACGCGTCTTCGTCATCGAGACTCTGCCGCGCAATACGATGGGGAAGGTGCAGAAGGCGATTTTGCGCGAGACCTACAGCGCAATCTACCGCGCCTGAAGCGGCGGCGTCAGGAGTCGGAACGCTGCAGCGCGATCCTGTGGCCGATCGCAAACCGGTAGGCGCGGATTTCCGTGAGCGCGGCAATCGCCTTGAGACGGTTCGGCATTCCCTTCAGCCGGTCGGTCATCAGGACGGAAAGCGCGTGGGGGGCGATCGAGAACAGCACCATCCATTGCCGCGCGATTTGCGCCGCCGCGCCTTCTCCCCGGCGATGCGCGCCCTCGCTCCATTCGAGCGTGAGGCGTTTGGCCTTGCGGCGAAGTTCCGGCATCGTGCGGCGCGCCGGATGGCCGACGATGGAGGCCGGGGCGTAGCGGATCTCGAAGCCCCTGGCGGTCGCGCGCTGGCACCAGTCCAGGTCTTCCGGCACGCCGTTCTGGAAGCCGCCGACCGCGTCGAACACCGAGCGCCAGACGAACATCGAGGCGGTCACCGTGAACCGCTTTTCCTCGACATAGCGGTCGTTGCGGAACGAGAAGACCTTTTCGAAGGCCTCGGCGGCCGTCAGCCGCTCAGGATCGTCGACCAGAACGTCGACCCGTCCGCCGACGAAATCGGCAGACCGCAGGGCCTTCAGACCTTCTTCGAGCCAACGCGGATCCGGGCGGCAGTCGCTGTCGATGAAGGCGAGCGCCTCGCCGGTCGAGGCGAGGACGCCCGCGTTGCGGGCCGGTCCTGCGCCGCGCTCGGTCGCCTCGATCACCCGCGCCCGGCCGCGAACCGTTTCGCGCACCGCCTCAATTCCGCAGGCGCTGCCGTTGTCGGCGACAACGATCTCGGTGCGCTCGCGCGGAAAGGTCTGCTGTTCGAGCAGGCCGAGGCAGACATCGAGGTTCTCGCGGTCGTTGAAGTGCGGCATGACGATGGAAACGCGACCAAAGGTCCGCTCTCCGTCAATCTTCCCGTGACCTTCCGCCATCCGATCCTCTGCTGCGCATCCCAAGGGTTGCTCGCAGTCTAGCATAAGCCTAGGCGTCGCGTCGCCCCGCCCACGGGGCTTGAGCGCGAGGGCCTTAGCTCAGCCGCCCGGAAGCGTGGGCGAGGATCGTGTAGACTTTCCCGGCGTTGGACAGGAGATAGGCCTTGCCACTGCGACCCGTCGCGGTCGTTCTGGCCGACTTTCGCCAGCAGGCGCTCGAACTCCTGCGTGTAGCGGCCGGCCGTCTCCCGGAACTGGGCGTCGGAGCGGTAGCGCCGGCGGATCTCGTCGAAAGTTTCCTGTCCGGCCTCGGTGTAGAGACGGCGCGATACCGCGGTCGCGTCGCCGCGCCGCCACCGGTCCCACATCTCCGCTGCGGCGGCGTTGTCGATGAGACCCGCGATGCCTTCCGTCAGCGCGTCGAGAGTCTCGGGCGTCCTCGGGGTGGGCGCGAGGCTCGCTCTCCTCGTCGCGCGAGGCGGCGGCGAGCAGGTTCGACAGCCAGCCCGGCTGGCCCCGGTCCTTGGCCGCGCACGAAGGGCGGCTCGGGCGCGGCGATCCGGGGCGCAGGCGCCGGCGCGGGAGGAGGCATCGGGATCGGCTCCTCGAGCGGCGTCTGGATCGCTTCCGCGACGCGCGCCAGCGCCGTTTCCCGAGCGGAAGACGGGCGCGGCGGCTCCGGCGGCGAATAGGGCGCGGGCTCGTAGCGACGGGAGTCTCCGCCCGTCGCGGCGGTCGCCAGCGCGGGCTCGGACACGTCGAATTGCGCGCCCGATTCGGTCACGAGCGACGCCAGCTCCTTCAGCGCGCGGATCTGGTCGGACACCACGCGTCGCATCGCGTCGGCGGTTTCGCTCGTCTCCTGGGGCAGTTCGAGGACGCCTCGGCGCAGTTCCTGCCGCGTCGCCTCCAGCTCGCGCTGGACCTGCGAGGCCATCTCCTTGACCTCCGCGACCGAGCTTCGGAACCGTTCGGCCGCGCGGTCGAGCGCGCCGGTGAGTTGCGCGTCGGTCTCCTGCAGGGTCGCGCGCAGCGCCTGCGCGGTCTGGTCGCGTTCCTTTGCGGCTGTGTCGCGGATCGTCTCGAACTGACCGGCGACGGCGACCGAAGCGCTGCGCGTCGCGCCCGCAAGCGCCGCGCTCACTTCCTGCGCGCGCGCCTGCGCCCGCGAGAAACTGTCCTCGACAGTCATGGCGAAGCGCGAAAGCACATTGTCGAAGGCTTCGCTCCGCCCGGCGAGATCGCCGAGCAGGGTCTGCAGCGAAAACTCGCGGCGCTGAAGCGCGACGTCGAGCGATTCCTGCCGCTCCGCGAGTTCGCGGGCGACGCCGCCAAGCGTCTCCGCGTGCTGGGAAAGCTGCTCGGCCAATGCGCCGGCGTCCGTGTGCGTGTTGGAGGCGAGGCGCCCGAGCGTTGCGACCTGCGAGGCGATGCCGCCGAGCGCGCGCTGGAAGTCCTCGACGCGGGCCGAAAGCCCGCCCTGGACCGCGGAGAGCCGGTCGCCGGCCGAGGCGACCGAAAGGTCGACCGCCGCCGTCGTCTTGCCGAGATCCTCGATCGCCTGGGCGATCTCGCCACGCAGGCGCTCGCCGGTGGCGGCGAGCCTTCCGACAGAAGCCTCCGCGTTCTGGCCAACGGTTTCGTGCAGGGCTGCGGCGGAGAGTTCGACCTGCTCGGTCAGGCGCTTCATCAGCGCCTCGACCGCTTCGCCGGACTGGCGCGTCGCTTCTTCCGAGAACGCGCGCAAGGCCTCGCCCGAATTGGCCACCTCCGAGCGTAGCTGACCCGCGAGGGAACTCAGAACCCGGATCGGGTCCGACGCGCTGCCGTTGATGGCCGCGATCAGTTCGTCCGTGCGGCGGGTGAGCAGTTCGCCGAGCCCGGCCATCTGCTGGTCGAGGGTCTCGATGGCCCGCGCGCCGACCGTGTCGATGCGCGACGCGACATCGTCGCCGCGCGAACCGAGCGCGCTCACAAGTTCTGTTCCCTTGCCGTCGATGACGTAGCGCAGATCGTCGACGCGGGAGGAGAGCGACGACGCCAGTTCCGCGCCGCGCGCCGCCCAGGTCGAATCCGCGTCGGCGGCGACGCGCGCGAAAGTCTCTTTCATCGCCTCGATCCGCGCGCCGAGCCGCTCGTCGATCATTCCGACGTTGCGATTGGCGGCGTCGCCAAGGTCGGAGAGGCGCGCTTCGATGATACGCGCGCTCTGATCCGCCGCTTCCGCCAGCGCAGCGAGGCGGGAGTCGAAATCCTGCGCGTTGCGCCGCCCGGCCTCCTCGAGCGTCGCGCGGTGGTCGGCGGCCGCCGCGCTGATCGTCGAACGATGCGCGTCGAGGGCGGAGCCAAGCGTCGCCCGGTGCGTCTCCAGCATCGCCGAAACGCGTTCGGCGTGATCGCCGACCTTGTCCTCGAGCGCGGCGCGATGGGCGTCGAATGTATGGGCCAGCGCCTCCATCGGCTCGACGACGCCGCCTCGAAAGCGCTCGACGCTTGCGCCGAGCGCTCGCGACACTTCGGCGGCGCGGCCGGCGAGCGTCGTATTGATGTCCTGCGCAAGCGCCGACAGGGTCTGCGTCAATTCGCGGGCGCGCTTGTCCAAAGTCTCCGCGATTTCGGCCGACTTCGAGTCCATGCCCTCCACAAGCTCGCGGCCCCCTTCGGTCAGCGTCCGCGCCGCTTCGAGCGTGTTGCGCGCAAGCAGCTCGGCCAGCGCGCGGCCCCGCGCCGACAGGCCGTCATCGATCTTGCCAAGCAGCGAATTCGAGCACGTTCGACACTTGCGTCAGCCGATCCTGAGCGCGCTCGTCGACGACCTTCAATCGTGCGTCGAGCAGGGACGCCGCTTCGGCGTTCCGGCGACCGAGGATTTCATCGACCGCCCCGCCGCGCGTGACCAGTGTCTCTTCGATCGCGCCGAGCTTCGCGGCGATGTCAGAAGACAGCGCCTCAGATTTCTCGCCGATCTGACGCACGAGATCGCGGCCGCGTCCGTCGACGGTCGCGTCGAACCGTCCCAGACCGTCGCTGAGCGAAGTTTCTATCCGGCGCGAGTGCGAGGCGAGGGCGAGGTCGACGGCCTGATGATGCGCGGTCGTCGCGGCCTCGAACTGGCCGAGCCGCAGCGCCGACTTCTCCGACAGTTCTTCGATGTGGGTGTTGAAATGCTGATCGAACTCGTCGCGGCGCACCCGCATCACGCCGTCCATCGCGGAAAGATGCGCGTTGAGGCGCGTTCCGAGGTCGCTGGAATGCGCGGCGATCCGGTCCACGAAGCTGTGGCCGTTCTCGCCGACGAGCGTGTCGAGCGCTTCGAGATGTTCGCGCATGCGGTTGGACTGCGAGCCGAGCGAGTCCACGAGTCGCGCGCCCCGTTCGCCGACCAGCGTCTCGAAGGTCGCGACCTGGCCGCCGAGCGCCTCGCGCACCGCATCCGCCGCCGCCCGCGACGCGTCGGCCGCATCGGTGGCGAGCGATGCGAAGCGCTGGCCGATGTGCTCGGCGTCGACATTGAGTTTGGCGAGCGCATCCGTGGTCGCAGCTTCGAGTCGCGACTGGGTTTCCGCGCCTTGCACCGCGATGGCGGCGATGAGCCGGCGGGTCGCGTCGCTGATCGAGGTCTCGATCGCCGCGCTGCGCTCGCCGGCCGCGTCGCGGAGCTGGGCCTCGCGAGAGTCGAACTGATCGCTCCAGCGCACGGCGGCCGCGTCGAGCGCATGCGCCGCATCCTCGGCGCGGTCGCTGAGCAGCGAGGCGAGCCGCTCGGTCGCGCCGTCGAGACGCTCCTCAAGCGTGCGCCCGCGTTCCGCGACCGTCTCGTGCAGGCGATCGGACACGGTGTTGAGTCGAGCCACGAGGCTGTCGCCCTGCACGACCACCGTGTCGTTGAGGCGCGCGCCCCCGGCTTCCAGCCGATCGAGGAGGGCTGTCGTGCGCTCGCCGAAATCTCGCGAGAGCAGGTCGGTCGCCTCGTTGAGGCGGTCGGCCACGGCGGCGCCTTGCGAGCGTATGGCGTCGACCGTGTTTGCGCCCGTGCTGCTGATGCGCTCCACAACGTCGCTGCCGTGCACGTCGAGCGCGCCGCGCATCCGGAAGGTCGCCTCGGCGAGACGGGCCGCAACCTGCTCGCCCTGCGTGCTGACCGCCTCGGCGGCTTCCGCGAGCCGCCCGCCAAGCGTTTCGCCATGCGCGCTCAGCGCCTGCACCGCTTCCGTGCTGCTGGCGTCGATCCGGCTGACCAGCGCATCGATGTTTTGGATCGTGGAAGCGTTGGCGGCGTCGATCGTTTCGGCGAGCCGATCCGCGACAGAGTCGCCGTGCGAGCGAACGGCGGAGACGGCGCGTTCGCTCACCGAGGCAATGCGTCCGACGACATCGTCCGAATGATTTGCAAGCGCGCTCGTCGCAGCGAGCGCGGCGGCATCGAGCCGGGCGGCGGCGGACTCGGCGTGGCCGCTTATCGCCTGCAGGGTCTGCTCATTGGCGGCCGAGATGCGGCCGACGACGTCGTCGGCCTGTGCGCCGAGCGCTCCGGTCATCGTCGCGGAGGCTTCTGCGAGCCGCGCGGTCATGCCGGTTTCATGGTTGCGGATCGCTTCGAGCGACTGGGCGCTGTTGAGCGCGATGCGGCCGACGATCTCGTCCGCGTGCGAGGCGAAGGCGTTCGTCGTGGCGGCCGAGGCGTGCGCAAGTTGAGCCGCGACGCCGTCGCCGTGATTGCGGATCGCCGCGATCGCATCGCCGCCGCTGGCGTTGACGCGGGCGACGATGTCGTCCGATTGCGCGGCGAGCGCGCTTGAGACGGAATGCGAGGTGTCCGCGAGGCGTCCGGCGACGCTGTCGCCAAGGCCCCGCATCGTCTCCAGGGCGTCGGCATGGCTGGCGTTGAGGCGGCCGATGACGCCGTCGATATGCCCATCGAGCGCGCCCGCCACCGAGTTCGACGTCTCGACGAGGCGCCCGCTCACGCTGTCGCCGAGGCTGCGCATCGAACTCGAGCGCGTCCGCGCTGTTGGCGTTGAGGCGGCCGATGACCTGATCGGCATGCGCGTCGAGCGCGCCGGCGAACGAGCGGGATGTTTCGACGAGCCGGTCGGTGACGTTGTCGCCGAGCGAACGCATCGAGTTCGAGCGCATCGGCGTTGCTCGTATTGAGCCGCGTGACGATCGAATCCGCCTGAAGGCCGAGCGCCTCCGAGACGTTGCGCGACGTTTCGGCAAGCTGGCCCACGACGCTGTCGCCAAGACCGCGCAGCGATCCGACCGCGCCGCTGCTCGCCGCGTTCAGCCGGACGATGAGAGAGTTCCGTATGAGCCCGAAGCTCCGTCGAGACGCCGTGCGACGTCTCGCCAAGCTGGGTCGAGACGCTCTCGCCAAGACCGCGCATCGAGTTCGAGCGCCTCGGCGTTGGCTTCGGCGAGACGGGAGGCAATGGTTTCCGCGTGCAGGCCAAGAGCGTCCGAAGCCGTCCGCGACGTCTGGGCGATCCGGTTGGCCATGTTCTCGCCGACGTCGCGCATGGTCTCGACGGCGTCGCCGCTCGAGGCGTTCAGGCGCCCGACAATCGCGTCGGTCTGCGCAGCGAGGGAGAATGAAACTCCAGCCGAAGTCTCGGCGAGGCGCGTGGCGACGGTGTCGCCGAGCGTCCGCAGGGACTCGACCTGTTCCGAGCCCGTCGCGTGGATGCGGTCCACGATCCATTCGCCATGCGCGCCAAGGGCGCCCGAGATGCTTTCCGATGTTTCAGCAAGGCGGGTCGCGACGGAGTCGCCAAGGCCGCGGATGGCCTCCACCGCCTGCGCGCTGCTTGCGCCAATTCGCCCGACCACATCGTCGGTGTGAGCGGCTGCGGCGGCGCGCGCTTCGTCGGCGGCTTCGGCGAGACGCACGGCGACGCCGCCGCCATGAATGCGGATCGCCTCGACCGCGTCGTCGCTCGTGGAGCGGATGCGGCCAACGATCTCGTCGGCGTGGCCGCCGATCGCGTCGGAAAGGGTGGCGGAAGCGTCCGCAAGACGGGAGGCGGCGAGATCGCCATGCGCCTTGATGGCGTCGGCGGCGCGGGCGCCGCTCTCGTCGATTCGGCCGACCACGTCGTCGAGGTGGGCGCCGAGTCCGCCGCGTAATGTCTCCGCCGATTCCGCGAGGCGCGTCGTCACCCGGTCGCCGTGGTCGCCGAGCGCGTCCACCATCGCGACCTGGGAATCGTTGATCCGCGCGATGAGATCGTCCGAGCGAGCGCTCATGCCGGCGACGAGATCTTCGGCGGCCGCGCGCATGCGCACGTCAACGTCTCCGACACGGGCGAGGATGTCGTCCGCGGCGCGCCGGCTCGTGTCGCCAAGGCGCCCCGCGAGATTGTCGCCCGCGCCGGCGATCGAATCGGCGATTTCGGCGCCCTTGGCGCCGATGCGGTCCAGCGCGGACGCTCCCGCGCGGTCGAGCGCGGCCGAAATTTCATTCGAAGAGGCGTTGAGGGAATCGGAAAGCCGCTCGCCTGTCTGCGTCACCCGGTCGCTCGAGGCGCAGTCCCGCCGAATCGAGATCCTGCGCGATGCCCTGGTGGGCTTCCGAAAGCGCGTCGCGAACACGCGATCCGCTCACCACGATCGCCTCGCGCTGGTCGGCCATTTCGGCGATCAGCGAGCGTATCTTGCGTTCGTTGTCGGAATAGGAGCGCTCGAGCGTCGAGACCTCCGCCCTGACGCGGGTTTCAAGTTCTGCGGCGCGCGCGAGCGCCCGCTCGACGCCGTCGCCCATGGCGGTGAGCTCGCGGCGGATCGCCTGCGACAGTGTCGCCACATGCTCGCCGGCGGAGCTCTCGGGCTCGGCGAGCCGCACCGCGACCTGGGAAATCGCGCGGGCGGACTGTCTCAGTTCGCGCAGCCTGCGCGCGAGCGCGGCGAAGCCGAACATGAAGAAGATCGGCGCCAGGGCGGCGAGAACGAGGAGGGGCGTCTCGGGGCGGAAAAGCTGGTCCTTGAGCGGCGTCTGGCCGACCTTCGGCCAGACGTTCTGGTAGGCGTACAGGGCGCAGATGCCGGCCCAGATCAACGAGCCGATCAGGGCGAGGACGAAGGGCGCCCGGCTTGTGCGCTGCGGGTTCATCGCCTGCAGGATGGCGCCGACGACCTCGCGATCATCATTGGCGGGAGGAGCGCTCGCGAGGGGCGGCTTTGGCTCCGGCTCGGCGGCCGGTTGCGAAGCGGGCATGGCCGGGCGGAGCAGGGGCGCGGATTCGGGCGCCGGCGCCGCCGGCTTGAGAACAGGGGCTGGCGCTGTGGGCCGGGGCTGAGCGGCGGCCGCTTCCGGTGCGTTCTCTTCAGGCTGGGAGGCGAAGGCGTCGTCGTCGGTAAGGTTCAAGGCGCTTTCTATCGCCGACATCGCCGCGGAAACCGGGTCCGTCGCCGTATTTTGTTTCGCCATCATTCGCCTCATGATCCTCGGCGCCGATCGGGGCTCGATCGACCAACGCGCCAACTGTCTCCGCGGGGCATGGCTTCGACCGGCGAAGACGCACCAATTAACCGTGTCGCAGTCTACAGTTTGGCCGTCGGGATGGAAACCGCGCGGGGCGCCGATCCTTCAAACGTCGTTAACGCTTCTTTTACCATGTTTTTTCAATCTGTTCAGGGAATTTGGGGAGCGTTGTCCACATCTGCGCGAGGACCGAAGCTCTTCCTGGACGACACGATCGCGCCCGCGAGGAAGCATGGTTCGGCGCAATGCTAAGTCGGCCGTCGAACCGCACGCCAGCGCCGGAGACAGCGCGAAGCCATCCCCCGACGAATACCATATAAATTTTGATCATCTCGCTCGGCAGTGTCAAGGCGACGCGGCTCTTCAGCGCGATCTCCTGTGTCTTTTCCGGATGCAGGCCGAGGCGACCCTGGCGCAAATCTCCGGCGGTCTCGCCAATCCTCGCGAACTCGCGGACGTCGCGCACACCCTGCGCGGCTCGGCGCTCGCTGTGGGCGCCGTGCACGTGGCGCGCTCCGCAGCGGCTCTTGAGGCGGCGGCGCGCGCCTCCGGGCCTGGGGGCCTCGCGCTTGGGGAGCGGGTCGCGGCTCTGTGCGGCGACATCCGGGCCGCGGCTGCGGAGTGCGAGCGCTTCGCGTGGGCCGGGCGGCGCTAAGCCGCCTCGCCGCGGCGATAAGGCTGCCCTTGCGGCTCTTTCGGCTCTCAAAGACTTGCTTTAAGAAGCGCCCGAACCTAGCCCCGTGCGCGAGCGCCCGAGGCGTCCGCTCTCGGGGATTTACGCAAGCCACATGACGCAAATTACCTATATTGACGCTTCCGGCCAGTCGCGCACGGTCGAGGCGCAAGTTGGCGCGACGGTCATGGAGACGGCGCTGCGCAACTCGATTCCCGGCATCGAGGCGGAATGCGGGGGCGCCTGCGCTTGCGCCACCTGCCATGTCTATGTCTCCGAGGACTGGACGGAAAAGGTCGGGCCGCCCTCGCAGATGGAGGAGGACATGCTCGACTTCGCCTTCGAGGTTCGCCCGAATTCCCGGCTGTCCTGCCAGATCAAGGTGGCGCCGGAACTCGATGGACTCGTTGTGACCACGCCGGCGAAGCAGGGCTAAAGATGACAGAGACCCTTTCCACGGATGTCGCGATTGTCGGCGCGGGACCGGTCGGCCTGTTCGCGGTCTTCGAACTCGGTCTCCTCGACATCAAATGCCATCTCATCGACATTCTGCCGAAGGTCGGCGGACAATGCGCCGAACTCTATCCCGAGAAGCCGATCTACGACATTCCAGGCTTCCCTATCGTCACGGGGCAGGAACTCGTCGACAATCTGATGAAGCAGATCCACCCCTTTGGGCCGACTTTCCACCTTGGCGAGATGGTCACGGGGCTCGAAACAGCTGGGAACGCCGGAAAAGCCGCTCTTCCGGCTACAGACCGACAACGAGAAGACGATCGAGGCGAAAACCATTTTCGTCGCCGCGGGCGGAGGTTCGTTTCAGCCGAAGAAGCCGCCGATTCCCGGCCTCGACGCTTACGAGGACAGAAGCGTCTTTTATTCCGTCCGCAAGATGGATCATTTTCGTGGCCGGCGGGTGGTCATCGTGGGCGGCGGCGATTCGGCGCTCGACTGGGCGCTGAATCTTCAGCCGGTGGCGAGCCGAGTGACGTTGGTCCACCGCCGCGACGCTTTTCGCGCGGCGCCCCATTCGGTCAATGCGATGCGGGCGCTCGTCCAGTCGGGAGACATGGAGTTCGTGCTGGGGCAGGTGACCGGCGTCAAGGGCGCCGACGGGCAGCTTTCGGCGCTGACGATCCGACGCGAAAACGGCGAGGTCTACGACCATGAGGGCGACGTCATGCTGCCCTTCTTCGGGCTCACGATGAAGCTAGGCCCCATCGCCGACTGGGGCATCAACCTGCACGAAAACCTGATTCCGGTCGAGACCGCCGCGTTCGAGACGAGCGCGCCCGGGATTTTCGCGGTCGGCGACATCAACACCTACGGCGGCAAGCTCAAGCTTATCCTCTGCGGCTTCCACGAGGCGGCGCTGGCGGCGCAAAAGGCGCACCATTACGTCTATCCCGACAAGAAGCTCACCTTCCAGTACACGACGTCCTCGACCAGTCTGCAGCGCAAGCTTGGCGTGAGCTGAGGGGAAGGGCGCAAGGCCCATCCCCTCGATAAGCGACCTCCTTAAGCTCGCGCCATGACGCGGCTCGGGACGCCGTCCGCCCTCTTGGCGCCGACCCTTGCCGTCACCCGCAGGAAGGTCGCGGGGATCTGCGTTCAATTCGGGTCCTCGCTGCGATTCTCCCGTTCGAAGAGGGCGCGCAATTCCTCGCGAAGCTCATGCGCGCGCCCGTTCTGGGCCGCCGCGGCGAAGGCGTTCATCGTTGGCCCGTAGAAGCGCTCGAAATCGTCGACGAACCTCGAGGGCGGATGCGGAAGAGTGAAGACAAAGGTCTCGCGCTCGAAAGCAATGTCCTCCTTCGCGATCCCCGCCTGCGCGAATCGTTCGACGACGCTGCTCTCGACGCCCCATGTCATCGGGCTCACAAAGCCCTCGGGCGGGGGCGGCGAATAGGCGCTGCTGATCTTCAAAAGCTGGGCGACGAGCGTCGGGTCGCCCGGAATCCAGTTGCCCATCACGATCCGTCCTCCGGGCCGGGCGACCCGCGCCATCTCTTTGGCGACGTCGAACGGGCGGGGCGCGAACATCGCGCCAAAGATGCTGACGACGAGATCGAAACTGTTGTCGGCGATCCCGCGAAGGTCCGACGCGTCGCCCTCCTCAAACCGGATGGTGTCCAGTCCCTGCTCGCGCGCGCGGCGATTTCCGGCCGCGACGAGATTGCTGGCGATATCGACGCCAAGCACGTGCGCGCCGAGCTTTGCCGCTGGAATCGCGGTCGTGCCGTCCCCGCATCCAAGCTCCAGCACTCGGTCGCCGGCCGCCACGCCGAGGGAGCGGGCGATTGCCTCGCCGCTGTCGCGCATGCTGGCGGCGATGCGTGTGAAATCGCCTTTTTCCCAAAGCGCCTTGTTCGCGTTCATAGGTTTGTCCTCATCCCCTGTTTCCCGGGCGAAAAACGTCCCGGTGCGGGGCGGGTGTAAAGCGGCAAAGGGGTTCGCTCCATGACCGGGCCGCCGTTTCTCTTGACAGGTCCGCCGGTTCCTCGCTTCCTTTCGTAGATGGACGCCCTCTCCGACGTTTTGCGTCTGGTCGGCCTCTCCGGCGGGGTTTTCCTCGACGCCGAGTTCACGGAGCCCTGGTGCGTGGCCGGGCGGCTCGATCCCGTCTTCTGCCGCCCCTTCATGGCGGAGCCCGAGCGGGTCATCTGCTTCCACTACATCGTGGAAGGCGCCTGCCGGCTCGAGACGGAGCATGACGGCGCCTGTGATCTGAGCGCCGGCCAGCTCGTTCTCCTGCCGCGCAACGACGCGCATCGGTTCCATGGCGTCCTGCCGAAAAACCCGGTCGGCATCGGCGAATTGCTGCAATTTCCCTCGACGCCTGGGGTGGCGGCCATCCAGCACGGGGGAGGGGGCGCGCTGACCCGCGTCACCTGCGGGTTTCTCGGGGGCAATGCGCATCTGCATCCGCTGCTCGCCAATCTGCCCCCGATCATGACCTTTCCGCTCGCCTCGCTGCCGAGCGGCGACTGGATGGCGCAGACCTTCGCTTACGCCGCAAAAACGATGACCGATGACAACCCCGGCGCGGCGAGCGTGCTCGCCAAGCTCTCAGAACTCATGTTCGTCGAAGCGCTCCGCCGCCATCTGAGCCTGATGCCGTCCGAACAGACGGGCTGGCTCGCTGGCCTGCGCGATCCGGCCGTTGGCCGGGCGCTCGCGCTCCTCCATACGGACGTTCAGCGCGACTGGACCTCGGAGGCGCTCGCGCAGATGGTCAACCTCTCGCGCTCGATGTTTGCGGAGCGATTCACGCGCCTTATCGGCGTTCCGCCGATGCGCTACCTGATGAATTGGCGAATGCAGATCGCCATGCAGAAGCTGAAGGAGACGCGCCAGTCGGTCGCCCAGATCGCCTTTGCCGTCGGTTACGAGTCCGAGGCCGCATTCACGCGGGCTTTTCGCCGCGAATTCGGTCGCCCGCCGGCGGCCTGGCGCAAGGAAGCCGCGCCGCCGATGGCGCCAAGCGAGGCGCCGCGTCTCGCAGTGGCCCGCGAGGACTTCTAGTCGCGGATTGCTCCAGCATGATGAAAAGCATGTCGGCGCCCAGGCCGATCTCCTCCCGTCCCTTGCGGAGACGGCCGCCGGCCCGCTCGCCGGAAGCGGAGCCCCGTCTAAAGCATCGGGCCGACGATTGCGTCGACGACGGACATGAGCACGATGGCGCAGAGGACGGTGGCGACGGCATAGGGGCCGAGCCGGTCGGGTCCCGGCTTCATGAGGAGGGGCAGGCCGAGCCAGAAGACATAGATGGCATAGAGCACGGCAAGGAGACGCAAAACGCCGAGGCCCGGAATGAGGACGAAGACGCCCGCGAGCCACGCGGGCGTCATCGAATAGGCGGCGAGCTTCATCGCGTTCTCGCGATTCCTCAGCCCCGAGAATGTCGGCGCGAGCGCATCGATAATGAGGCCCATTCCGTAGACGAAGGCGAATGCGGCGAGCCAATGCACGATGGAATAAAAAAGGCCGCCGAAGAAGCCGGCGTGGCGATGGTGAACATGCATCCATCGCCAGGCCAAGACATGCCAGCGCAGGAAGGCGCAAACCGGCGGAATGGCGGCGAGATAGGCCACGTAGCTGATGAAGAGATAGCCGGGGTCGCCCGACTCGCGCTCGATCTTGCGCCATTCGTCGGCGGGCGAGAGGACGAGGGCTTTGGCGCGCTGAACGAAATCCAATATGTCGGCTCCCGGGCTCTTTCGTCACGCGTTCCACCGGCGCCTTGCGGACGAACTATAAGGCCGCCGGCGGCGCCGCGCCAGCGCGCCGTCCTATGAAACAAAGCCTTGGCGGGCGTCGTATAAGCCTTCGACGCCCGATGGAGCCTCAAGCAACCCGAATGCTCACGAAGTCCACGATTCGCCTCGACGCCCCCTGGACCGAACGCAACGGGCGCTTCGCGCCGCTGAAGGCGGTCGTATTCGCCGGGCTTTTCTTGCCTGCGCTTTGGATCGCATGGCTTGCGCTGTCAGGCGCGCTTGAGCCCAAGGTCGTGACCGAGATGATCCATCTCACCGGCAAGTGGGCTATCCGTTTGCTCCTGCTTTCGCTGCTCGTCACGCCGCTCATGCGGGGCGCGCGCTATCCCAAATTCGTCGCCGTGCGGCGCATGATCGGCGTTGCGGCCTTCGCCTACGTGACCGCGCATCTTTTTCTCTATGTCGTCGATCAGGCTTTTGACCTGCCCCATGTCGCCTCCGAGATCGCGCGCCGATTCTATCTCACGATCGGCTTTGTCGCGTGGCTCGGCCTCGCCGCGCTCGCCGCCACCTCGACCGACGCGATGATCCGGCGGCTTGGCCCGAGGTGGCGGACCCTTCATTCGCTCGTCTACGGGATTGGCGTGCTCGGGCTGCTGCATTTCATGATCCAGGCCAAAGCGGACGTGACTGAGCCGGTGATCATGACGGGTTTCTTCCTGATCCTGATGCTGTTCCGCATCCTGCTCAAGCAGGGCGCCAAGCCGGTGATCGCGGCGGTCGTGGCGACTCTTCTCGCGACGCCGCTGACCGCGCTGATCGAGGCCGGCTGGTACGCGCTCGTCCGCCATATCCCGTTTTCCGCGGTGTGGGAGGCGAATTTCAGCCTCGACGATGGGCTTCGGCCCGCGGCTTACGTGCTCGCCGCGGGCGCCGCCTTCACCTTGGTCGCCTTCGTCCGTCGAACGCCTTCGCTGGTGTGGGGCAGGGGCCTGACGGCGACGCCCGCGCTCGGCGCGCATCGGGATGAGCGGCGAGCGGCCGCTGCCTCCGAATGAGCAATCAGTCGCGTCCGGCGGCGATGATTGTCGTGGCGAGCGTCTTCGGGTTTGAGAACCACATCTCATGGCTGCCGGGGCACTCGACCAGGCGGAACAGGCCCAGTTTCTCGGAGAGGCGCGGATGCCAGGGCGACCCGTGCGGTAAGGCGATATCCTGCTGACAGTTCACATAGGACTTGCCGATCGGAAATTCATGCGGGGCTTTGGTTAGCGCAATCTTGTCGGTGAACGTCTTGTACGGGTGTGGGTTGAGCTTCTCGTAACTCGATTTGGCGAGCGCGAAATCCGCGTCATTGATAAAGGCGTCGCGCCAGATTTCGAACGGCAGCATGACTGCGCCGTTGTTCGCTGCGGCGATCTGGTCGAAGAGCGCGACGTAATGGGGCGGGACCAGGTCATTCAGGCTTTCGCCGTTCCGAGGCACGAAAGCGTTGACATAGACAAGGCGCTTGATGCGGTCGCCCGCGCGATCGGCGACGCCGGTTATCACCATTCCGCCGTAGCTGTGCCCGACGAGCCGCACCTGCTTGAGATCGTTGTCGACCAGGAACCGCTCTATCGAGTCGATGGCGTCTTTGAGCGTCGTTTTGCTTCGGTCGTCCTGCGGCCGGTTTCCCGCGACAGTCGGGCAGTGGACGGTATGACCTTCCTTGCGCATCTCGGTCGCGACGGCTTCCAGCTCTTTGCCGGTGTGCCAAGCCCCGTGCACCAACACATAAGTGTCCCCCACGCCGTTCTCCCTCGCTTTGCTTGTCCACTTCGGATGCGAGCGGCTAAGCGCCGCTCGTCCTGTCTGAACGCCGACTGATCTTCACGCCGCCGTCCGGCGCCCTGCAAGTCTTAAAACGTCAAGTTCGTGCGCACGCCGATCACGAATTCATTCTTGATTTTCTGCGTCGGCGCGTTGGGGTTGGCGATGCCCGCGCCCGGATTGATGATGTACTGCATGTCGGGCTGAAGCTGCACGGCCGGCAGAGCCTGCCACAGATAGGTCGCCTCGATAAACGTCTCGGCGCCGCGGACCGGGGTGTAGACGGAGGGCGCATAGAATTGCAGTTGGCGGTCGTAGCCCGATGCGCCATTGCTGGCGTGCGCGACGCCCATTTCGACGCCGAAAATGTCGCTGTCTCGGCCCGGCAAGGGTCCGTGCAGGTTCAGGCCGGCGTTGAGACTGGCGTTGATCGGATTGCGGTCCTGCAAGCGGCGTGAACATGGGACGGAGGAAGAGGCTTAGATTGCGGTTGGAGTCGTCCTTGGAGCGCCAGACCATCTGATCGAGAACCGCGTAGATCGAAAAATTGCCGTGGTGGGTCGCCGGATTTCCGTTGCTGTCCGGACTGGCCAGAGGCGTGCCCATCGTATCGTATTGCTGGTCGTCGAAGGCATAGCTGTCCCACCAGGCGCCGATCTTATACGTGCCTGGCAGCGGACCTTGGTCGTTCGCCTTGCCCGACGCGTCCGAACTCGCGGTGGTGAATTGCAGTTCGGCGATCGCCAGGACGCCGGTGTCGAGCGGGAAACTCACGCCGTAGGGATTGCTCAGCGGCGTATTGGGCGAATTTCGTGGAATCGGACTGCCGTTGAAGACGCCCGCGAGCAGGGTGAGATTGTCCGTCATCTGAGCGCGCAAGCGCGCGCCTAGGCCCGCGAGTGGATAGGCCTGCCCCCCTCCCGGCAAATCCGCCGAGGGAAGCGCCGGCCAACCGGACGCGGCGTTGACGAAAAAAAACGCGCTCGGGCTGAGAATGAATTCCTCGTCGAGGCTCTGTTCGCCGAGCTTGATGTCGAATTTGTCGCCGAACTTCTGCTGATACCAAAGCTCCCACAGCCGAACGCCGACGGGGCCCGCGATATCACTCTCGGTTTGCACGCCAAGGAGGTTGGAGGCGTTGAGATCGCCACCCCAGATCTGCAGGCCGCTTGCGTTGAGGAGACCGCCGTTCAGCCCAAGCGCCTTCTGGGTATCCACTTGCACGGTCACGGTCGTGAGGCCATTCAGCACGAAACCCTGCCGCGCGCCGCCGGTCAGATTTGCGAAGCCCTCGACGTTCTCGAGGATGCCGAGCGTGACGCCCGTATTTGGCGAGGGCGGGTCGCAGCCCGCCGATGTCGCCGAGTAAGGTGGGGCTTTGCCATGACCCGCCGAGAAAGCCGAAGGGCGCGGAGGAGTCGGGAGCCGCGGCGCCGGCCGCCGTATCTTCCGATCCGCCGGGCTGCGCCGGGACCTGCGCCCGCAGATGCCGATCCGACTGACGCTTCCGGATCCGCAGGGAAAGCAGGCGAGACGAGATCCGAGGGAAGCGCCCCGGCGCCAAGTAGCGCTTCGGCCGCTTCGGTCGCGATTGGTGGGCTCGCCGGCATGATGGCCGCCGGGTCCGCGCGCGCGCCATGCGCGAGGACGAGGGCCGTGATTGCGGACGCCAACCATTGCGCGCGCCGCCCTGGCTCTGTCCGGCCGGCGCGGTTTTGGAGGATGGGCAAATCCGGCTCCGAACCCTTCTTCCTCTGGTCTCGCCGAGATCGGGGCCAGGCGTCAATGCGCGGAAAGGAGGCCTAAGACGCGTTCAAAACTTGCCGATGACAAACCGGCCCGAGGGAGGCCAACGAGTGGGGCGAGACGCTGGGCGCAATGTCGCTGAGGGGATCCGGTGCGTTACCCATCCGGTTGGTTACGGCGCATATGGCGGCGGCTCAGCGGTTTCCGATCGGGTTGTATTCGCGCAGCGTCGCGCCGGTGTAGAGCTGACGCGGACGACCGATCTTCTGCGCCGGATCGTCGATCATCTCCTTCCACTGCGCGATCCAGCCGACGGTGCGGGCGACCGCGAACAGCACGGTGAACATGTCGACCGGGAAGCCCATCGCCTTCAGCGTGATGCCCGAATAGAAGTCGATATTCGGATAGAGCTTCTTCTCGATGAAATAATCGTCGTGCAGCGCGATGCGCTCAAGCTCCATCGCGACGTCGAGCAGCGGATCGTCCTTGACGCCGAGTTCGCTCAGAACTTCATGCGCGGTCTTCTGCATGATCTTGGCGCGCGGATCGTAGTTCTTGTAGACGCGATGGCCGAAACCCATCAGCCGGAACGGGTCGTTCTTGTCCTTCGCCTTGGCGATGAATTTCGGAATATTGTCGACCGAGCCGATCTCGCCGAGCATCTTCAGCGCCGCTTCGTTGGCGCCGCCATGCGCCGGACCCCAGAGACAGGCGATGCCGGCGGCGATGCAGGCGAAGGGATTGGCGCCCGACGAGCCGGCGAGACGCACGGTCGAGGTCGAAGCGTTCTGCTCGTGGTCCGCGTGGAGGATGAAGATGCGGTCGAGCGCGCGCGCGAGGACCGGGTTGACCTTATAGTCCTCGCAGGGCACCGAAAAGCACATGCGCAGGAAGTTTGCGGCATAGTCGAGATCGTTCTTCGGATAAACGAAGGGCTGACCAATGTTATACTTGTAGGCCATTGCCGCCAGCGTGGGGATCTTGGCGATCATCCGGATCGAGGCGACTTCGCGCTGCCAGGGGTCGTTGATGTCGGTCGAGTCGTGGTAGAAGGCGGCGAGCGCGCCGACGCAAGCCACCATCACGGACATCGGATGCGCGTCGCGCCGGAACCCGTTGAAGAACCGGTTCATCTGCTCATGCACCATCGTGTGGCGCGTGACGCGATAGTCGAAATCGGCCTTTTGCTGGGCGGTCGGCAGGTCCCCGTAGAGCAGGAGGTAGCAGGTCTCGAGGAAATCGCCGTGCTCGGCGAGATCGGCGATCGGATAGCCGCGGTAGAGAAGAACGCCCTCGTCGCCATCGATATAGGTGATTTTGGATTCGGTGCTGGCGGTCGAGGTGAAGCCCGGATCGAAAGTGAACATGCCCGTCTGGCTGTAGAGCTTGCCGATATCCACAACCGCGGGGCCGATCGTCCCGGTACGGATCGGCAGCTCCGTCGACTTGTCGCCGATCGTTAGCGTCGCGGTCTTGTCGCTCATCCGTGGGACTCCGTTGGACCTGGCTGGTCGCTTTTGCGTTGCAATATGGTTATCGCAGCGCACGCCCCGTCACAAGTGCGACCAAAGAGGGGCGATTATTCCGGATTTTCGTAGCTGAAGGTCTGGGCGTTCTCATCATAAGCAAAAAGCTCGCCATAGCGGCCGAGATTGATGAGGGATTTGAGCGTCCGGTCCGCGTAGTCCTCGGACATATAGTCTTCGAGTTCCTCGCGGAATCGGGTCGCCGGCGCGCGATGGCTCGGCCGTTCGTCGAGCACCCGCTTGATATGGGAGGCAAGGGGGATGTTGGCGAGAAGCTGTTCGCCAAAAACCTTCTTGCGCTGATCGACGTCCATGTCGACGAAGCGACGCCCGAGCGGCGTGAGCTTGATGTCGGCCTCCTCGAATTCCGCCAGCTTGAGCAGTTGCAGGGTCTCGCCGAGGGGGAAGAGGTCGTCGATCTCGTAACCCAGCGAGTCGGCCAGATGCGGCAGGTCGGCTTTGCCGTCGTAGGGAGGCACGGCGATCTCCTCGAGCATGCCGGCGAGCGCGTTGGTCGAAACCTGCGGCAAAGCCAGCGACAGTCCGATCGCCCCGGCTTCGCGGGCCGTGGGTTTTGTCGTGTCGGAGCGCTGGGTCATCAGCGCGTAAATGCGGTCGACAAGCGCGCGGAAGTCCGGATCAAGCCGGTCGCGTGGGTGTGGGATCGTGACGGGGATGTCGGAAGCGATGCGGCCCGGATTGGACGACAGCACAAGGATGCGGTCGCTCATCAGCACCGCTTCCTCGATGTTGTGCGTCACCATCAGGATCGACTTGATCGGAATGCGTCCCTCCTGCCAGAGGTCGAGGAGGTCGGTGCGCAGCGTCTCGGCGGTCAGCACGTCGAGCGCCGAGAACGGCTCGTCCATGAGCAGGATTTTCGGCTGCATGACGAGCGCGCGGGCGAAGCCGACGCGCTGGCGCATGCCGCCGGAAAGCTCTTTGGGAAAAGCGGATTCGAAGCCGTCAAGGCCGATCGTGTCGATGGCCTTGAGGGCCCGCTGGCGCGTCTCGTCGAGCGGCACGCCGTTGGCGCGCGGGCCGATCTCCACATTGTCGAGCACGTTCAGCCAGGGGAAGAGCGCAAAGCTCTGGAACACCATTGCGGTGTCCTCGGCAGGACCTGTGACCGGCCGGCCGGAGATCGTCACATGTCCCTTCGTGGGGCGGGTGAGGCCCGAAATGATCCGCAGCAAGGTCGACTTGCCCGAGCCCGAGCGGCCGAGCAGCGCGACAATCTCGCCGGTCTTCAGACTCATGCTCACGTCTTCGAGCACCGGCTTGCGGTTCTCGCCGGACCCGGTCTGGTAGACCTGACTGACGTTGTCGACGCTAAGCAGCGTGGCGGCCGCAGGGTCCAGCATGAAGGAACTCCTCGAAGTCTCTTAGAGGCGCAGCCGGCGTTCGGCGTAAGCGTATAGCTGGCGCCAGAACAGTCGGTTGAACAGCGTCACGAACAGCGACATCATCGCCACGCCCAGCACGATCTTGGGGAAGTCTCCCTTGGCGGTCGCTTCCGCGATATAGGAGCCAACGCCCTTGGCGACGACCGTATGGTCCTTCCAGCTTACATATTCGGCGACGATCGAGGCGTTCCACGAGCCGCCGGACGCGGTGATCGCGCCGGTCAGATAGTATGGAGCGACGCCGGGGAGGATCACCTTCACCCACCACCGCCAGCCCTTGATGCGGAAGTTCTTGGCCGCTTCCGTGAGATCGTTCGGGAAGGCCGCGGCGCCCCCGATCGTGTTGAACACGATGTACCACTGCGTCCCGAATATGATGAGAAAGCTCAGCCAGATGTTCGGATTGAGATTGAAGGCGAGAATGATGCTGACGGTCGCGCCGAAGAGCAGATTGACCGGAAAGGCCGCCAGGAACTGGGCGATCGGCTGCACCGCTTCCGCCCAGCGGGGCCTCAAGCCCACCCACACGCTGATTGGCACCCAGACGGCGGTCGCGAGCGCCATGAGCGCGACGACGCGGATCAACGTGTAGAACGTCAGCACGAAGACGCGCCCGACTTCGCTCCAGCTGACCTCGGTCGCGATATATTCGATTGTCACCCAGGCGGCCCAGACCGCGACCGCCAGAACGATGAGAATCCATATCGCGTCGAAAATGCGCGAAGGGCGCCCCTCGGACGCCGCCCCCGCCGCAGAAGGCGCGGCATGCGCACGGGGAGCAGGCTGACGCCGCGCAGCCCCTCGAAGATCGGGCGCGACGCAAGCCGCAGCCAATGGGTGCGCTGGAGCAGGTTGAGCACCCAGGAAGTCGAGACCTCCTGGCTTGCGGACAGTTCGACGCGGAACTTGTCGGCCCAGGCGATGATCGGCCGGAACAGAAGCTGATCGTAGAGCAGGATGACGATCGCCATCGTCAGGATCGCTGCGCCAATCGCCTTCCAGTCGCCCGCGTCATTGGCCTTGGCGATATAGGAGCCGACGCCGGGCAGGGTGATCGTCGTGTCGCCGACCGTGATCGCCTCCGACGCCACGACGAAGAACCAGCCGCCCGACATGGACATCATCGTGTTCCAGATGAGGCCCGGCATCGCGTAAGGCGCTTCGAGCTGCCAGAATTTCTGCCATCCGGTGAGCCGGAAGCCGCGCGACACTTCTTCGAGATCGCGCGGCACCGTTCGCAGCGACTGATAGAAGGCGAAGGCCATGTTCCAGGCCTGGCTCGTGAAGATGGCGAAGATCGCCGCCAACTCCGCGCCGAGCGTGTTGCCTGGAAAGAGCCCGAGAAAGAACGTCACCGTGAAGGACAGAAAGCCGAGAATCGGGACGGACTGCAGGATGTCGAGCAGGGGAATGAGCACCATCTCCCAGCGCCGACTCTTCGCGGCGAGGGTTGCGTAGGTGAACGTGAAAAGGAACGAAAAGAACAGCGCGGCGAACATGCGCAGCGCCGTTCGCATCGCGTAGTAAGGAAGCTGGCTGTAGGCCAGAGAGATCACGTCTTCCTTCGGCGCGGGGAGCGGCGCCGAGATGCCGTGATAACTTTGGGCGATGGCGGTCAGCACCGCCATGATCGCCGCGAAGGCGATGAGGTCCCATTGGTTCGGCAAAACCCGGCGCCCGGCGGACGCAATACTGTTGAACATGCAGGCGTCCCGCCGGGCAGGCAGATGAGGAATGTCCCGGCCGGATCAGTCGCAAATTGAGGGCGCATGCGAGATGCGCGCCAAAGTCGCCATGCCTCCAGCCGCGGCGAGCGCTTCATGGGCAACCAACATGACAATTGCAAGACGTTTGTTGCCCGCGTGCAAACGACCTGGAAATCCGCGCGTTGTTCGCGACTGGACCCCAGGGCGCGCTGCATTTCGCGAGCGCGGTTTACCCGTGCCGGTGGATCCGCCGTAAACACATAATTAGGTCGTCTTTAGCGTCCGCAAGCTGAACCCGTCGCGAAAAAAAATCGCCTGATGCGACCCGACGGCCGGCCCGTCAATGACCTCCGCTTGAAGTTGCAGAGGCGGGCTGGCCGATGTTCCGCATGAACGGCACGAGCACGGTCGCGACCACGAAGGCGAACATGATGGCGCGGAAGGCGTCCGCATAGGCCAGCGTCGAAGCCTCGCGATAAGCGAGGTGGTAAAGCTGCTTCACCGCGGCCAAGTGCCCGCCGTCCGGACCGCCCGGCAAACTCCCATACTGGGCCGCCACCTTATCGACGAAGCGAGACATCGCGCCATTGGCGGGGGTCAGATTTGAGGCGATCGCCACGAAATGAAAATTGGTTCGGTCATTGAGAATGGCGCCGCACACGGCAATTCCAACAGCCCCGCCGAGATTCCGCATCATGTTGAAAAGCCCGCTTGCGTATTTGAGGCGCTCGGGCGGCAGGCTGCCCAGCCCAAGATTGACGCTGGGAGCGACGGCGAAGACTTGCGGAAGACCACGAAATATCTGCGGCCACAGGAGTTGGTCGCCGCCCCACTCGTGAGTAATGAAGCTGAACGACCACATCGAGAGTCCGAAGCACGCGAGGCCCGCCATCATCAGCCAGCGGGTGTCGAAGCGCTTGGCCAGAAAGATATAGAGCGGCACGCCGGCGAGAGAGGCCATTCCGGTGGAGAAGACCGCGGTGCCGGTCTGCCACGCGTCAAAGCCGCGGACATAGCCCAGGAACAGGGGCGTGAGATAAATCGTCGAGAAGATGCCGACGCCGGTAATGAACGAGAGGATGCATCCGATGGAGAAGTTACGGTTTCCGAGCGCCCTCAGGTCCACCACCGGCCGGGCGAATGTGAGGCTTCGGACAATGAACAGGAGCCCTGAAGCCGAGGCGACATAAGCCGCAATGCGGATCCCGCGGTCGTCGAACCAATTCCACCGCGAGCCCTCCTCGAGCACGTATTCGAGCGTTCCGAGGAAGGCCGCGAGAAGGAGGATGCCCAGGTAGTCGGCCTCCTTGAGGAGCGAAAGGTCCGGCTTATCGATCTTCACCAGGAGCGGGACGAGCAAGGTGATCGCGAGGCCCGGCGCGACATTCACATAAAAGAGCCAGCGCCAGTCCCAGGTGTCGGTAATCCAGCCGCCGATCACCGGTCCCAGCGCCGGCGCCACGGATGCGATCGTTCCAATGACGGCGGCGGAATAGACCCGCCGCGGTCCCTGAAAATAGTGGAACGAGGAGGTGAAGACGGTCGGGATCATCGACGCGCCGAGGAGGCCTTGGAGCGCCCGGAAGACGATCATGCTTTCGATGTTCCAGGCCAAGCCGCAGAGCACGCTTGCGCCGGTGAACCCTGCGGCAGAAATTGTGAAGAGCCAGCGCGTGGAAAAGACGCGGGTCAGCCAGCCCGAAAGCGGAATGACGATGATCTCGGCGATGAGGTAGGCGGTTTGGACCCAGCTGATCTCATCCTGCGCCGCCGAAAGTCCGCCGCCGATATTCTGCAGCGATGAGGCCACGATCTGGATGTCCAGAAGGGCGATGAACATCCCCACGCACATGACGACAAACGGCAGCAGGCCGCGAATCCAATTGTCCTGTAGAGTCCTGGGCAGCCATTGAGGCGACTCCTCGGGTCGGCTATTTCGCCCGCGTATCGACGGAGACTGTTGTCGACAGGCCCGGACGCAGTTCGGAGACGTCCTGCCCGTCGTCGATCAGGATGCGCACGGGCACGCGCTGAACGATCTTGGTGAAATTGCCGGTCGCGTTTTCGGGCGGAATGATGCTGAAGACCGCACCGGTCGCCGGGGCGAGACTGGCGACATGCCCGCGAAGACTGACATCCGGGGCCACATCGGCGACGACGGATGCAGGCTGGCCGATCTTTATGCGCTCCAGCTGGTCTTCCTTGAAATTGGCGTCGATCCAGAGGCCGTTTGGCCGGAACGATGGTCAATAGGTAAGTCCCCGGCGAGGCGTATGCGCCGACCTGCGCGGCGCGATTGCCGACGAACCCGTCGATCGGCGAACGGATTTCGGTGTAGGCCAGATTGAGCTGAGCTGTTTCCCGATCGGCCTTCGCCGTCGCGAGCGCCGCTTCAGCCTGATCAACCTCGCTGTCGAGCACCGCGATTTGTTGCCGCGCCGCCGCGAGAGCCGCTCGCGAGCCCTCCACCGACGCTCGCGCCTGCTGATCGCCGGCCGTAGCTTTCTGCGCGTTCTGTTCGGAGCCGGCGCTCGAGGCCGCGAGGGTCTCGTAACGGCGGACCTCCTGCCCGGCGAAGGTGGCCGCCGCAATCTTCGCCGTGACATCGGCTTTCGCCTCATCAATGGCGGAAAGCTGCAGCTCGCGCCGCGCTTCGAGGTTCCGCAACGTCGCTTCCTGCTGCTGCACTTCCGCCTTGGCGCGATCGAGCGCGGCCCGGTAAATCCGGTCATCGAGCCGGATCAGGAGCTGACCCGACGAAACCCGCTGATTGTCGTCGACGAGGATTTCCGCGACGTGCCCCGAAACCCTTGGGGCCAGCGGGGTTGTGTCCCCGCCGACATAGGCGTCGTCGGTCGATTCGATCCAGCGACCAGTGTCCCACCAATATCTGCCGTATGCTCCAGCTCCCGCCAATGCACACAGGCCGACGCAGAAGAGAAGGACGCGCCGCGGCCATCGGCGTCTTGCGATCGGGGTTGCGCCAGTCTTGAACTCGGCCTCGGAAACCGCTTTGTTCATCGAAGTTCCTTCCCGTGACTTTCGAGCGGCGCGCCGGATCGCATCGAGGCGAGGGGATGGCGCGCCTTCATCGACGGGCTCGCCGCGGGCCCCGCAGCCGTTTGAAATTCGGGCGGCTCCAATGGTCTTCCGCTCGCCCGGTCGGTGAGAACCGGATCGGCCCAAGCGCCGCTTTTCGTGTCCACAATGACGAGGCTCGGGCCCTCGGGCGCGAAATGCCTGCTGCCCCACGCGATCAGCGCCCAAAGGACCGGCCGGAAATCGCGTCCGCGCTCGGTGAGCAGATATTCGAAACGCCTCGGCTTCTCGCGGTAGCAGCGCCGCTCGAACAGGCCCGCCTCCGCCAGTTTATTCAGGCGGACGGTCAATATGTTCGAGGCGATGCCGAGATTGCGCTGGAATTCGTCGAAGCGCGTCGCGCCCAGCATCGCCTCCCTGAGGATCAGGATGCTCCACCCCTCGCCGACCTGTTCGAGGCTCCGGGCGATAGGGCATTGCGAACCATCGAGGCGCCTGCGTCGCATTTGCGGTCCCATCACTTGCACGATGCAAGTGGCACTTAACATAGTAACTTTCATTATGCAAGTGATGTCGATCGGTGAAGCTGACCTCCTTGTCAGGTCGCCGCGGCGCCCATTACGGTCTCCTGAGCCATGGCCCACCCCGCGCCTTTCCCTGTCTTTGACCTCGCCCGGTTCGAGCGCGCGTCTACGCAAGAGAAGCGGGCTCTTGGCGCGGAGATCGACGCGATCTGCCGGGCGACTGGCTTTCTCGCCGTGTCCGGTCACGGGGTTCCACGGGCGATCATCGAGGGGCTCTGGGCGAAGGCGGAGGCATTCTTCGCGCTGCCGGGGGAGAGCAAGGCCAGCGCCGGCGCTCCCTATCCCGGCTATCCGTACGGCTACCTCGGCCTCGAAACGGAATCGCTCGCCCGCTCCCGCGGGGTCGAGGCGCCGCCCGACCGCAAAGAGAGTTTCAACGGAGGGCCCGAGCGGGCGCCCGAAGGGCTCACCGACCGCGAGGCGCTCGATTTCTGCTTCGCGCCGACGATCTGGCCCGACGGCGCCGCAGGGCTTTCGCGCGGCTTGGCGGGCCTATTACGCCGCGATGGAGGATCTCGCGGCGCGCATCATGCGGGCCTTCGCTGTCGCATTGGACCTGCCCGAAGCCTTCTTCGCGCCCTACATCAACGCGCCGATAAGCGCGCTGCGGGCGCTCAACTACCCGGCTCTCGACGCCCCGCCGAAGCCCGGCCAAATTCGCGCCGGGGCGCACACGGACTACGGCAGCCTGACGATCCTTCTGCCTCAGGCGGGGTCGCGCGGCTTGCAGATCCTGTCGCCGGAGGGGGACTGGGTCGAGGTTCCGCCCGTTCCGGGCGCCTTCGTCATCAACATCGGCGACCTGATGGCCCGCTGGACCAACGATCGTTGGACCTCGACGCTGCACCGCGTCGTCATCCCCGAGGATGGCGGCGCCGCGCGGCGCCAAAGCCTTCGCCTTCTTCCACCAGCCAAACTGGGACGCCGAGATCGTCGCGCTCGAGGCCTGCCTCGCGCCGGGCGAGACGCCCAAATATCCGCCGGTGCTGTCCGGGCCTTATCTCATGGGCAAGTTCAAGGCGACGACGACGTGACCTTGGCGGGCGCCTTCAGCGAGTGTCCTGCGCGCCGTCGAGGAGCTTGCGAACCATCTCCAGGAGCGCCTGCTGCGTATAGGGTTTGCCGAGGACCCCGTCGAACAAATCAGGCCGGGACCGTGCGAGATGAGCCCTGGGCCCCGGTCATCAGGAGAACGGGCAGGCCGCTGAATCGGGGGTCGCTACGGATCGCTTCGGCAAGTTCCGCGCCGTTCATGAGCGGCATCATATAGTCCGAAATCAGCAGATCGGGTTTTCTCTCCTGCAGGAGCTTTAGCGCCGCGACGCCATGCGCGGCGGTCGCAACATCATGACCCTCGTCCTGGAGGAAGCCGGCGAGCATGTCCGCCAGCAAGTACTCGTCTTCGACGACCAGGATCAGGGCCATCCGGAAGGTCCAAGCCGTGTTGGGGCGCTCATTCTTCGATCAAATCCGAGCGGCGCTTCGGCTCGTCGGCTTCGACCGGACCGGACACCATGCAGTCCGCGCTTGCCGAAGACAACTTCCTGGACCGCAGGCTCCACGGCGCGGTCGCGCATCTTCAAGACGGAAAGAACCCGCTTGTAATTTGACTGCGCCCGCACCGACTGGAGGACCATGAGGTTATCCAGAATGCTCAAGGGTCCCGGGGCCGGCGCGGCGATGGCGCCGCCAAACAGGTCATGCGCCTCCCAGGTGGCGATGGCGGTGACGCCGAGCGCGCGCAATTCGTTTGCCAGCGCGGCGAAGAAATCCACCATGCGCTCCTTCTGCACCGCCGCTCGTTCGAAGCCTCCGAGCGCGTCGATCAGGAGCCGCTGCACCCGTCGGCGGCGCACGGCTTCCAGAAGCCTGCCCGCCAGGGCGTCGACGAGGTTTTCGCCGAGAGGCTGCCATAAAATCTCCAGCGCGCCGGTCCTGACCAGATCGTCGAGCGGCAAGCCGAGGGACCGGGCTTTGAGCATGAGCCGGTCGGGCGATTCATAAAAGCCGAAGTGCAGGGCCGGAGCGTCCGGGCTCGCGGCGCTAAGGAAGCTCAGTCCGAAGGAGGTCTTTCCCGCGCCCGAAGGGCCAAGGAGCAGCGTCACCGATCGGGATGGCAGACCACCCCCAATCCTCTCGTCGAGACCGTCAACTCCGGAGGATACGGGCGTCGGATCCGCCCAGTCGTGCTGCGTGGGCAGGGCGTACGCCGCCTCGATCCTGGGATAGACCGCCACCCCATTCTCGGTGATGTCGAAATAATGCCGCCCGCTCAGCGCGCCGCTGCCGCGTGACTTACGGACCTGCAAAGATCGCGTGGAGCGAACTCCCGTCACCTCGCTTTGGAGATCGATCACCCCATCGACCATGGTGTGCTCGGGACTGTCGTCCTCCAGTCGCGCGCTGGTCAGGAAGAGAACAGTGCAGCCGACGAAGGCCGCCTGGTTTTGCACGGCCGCGACGAATCGTTTGATGTCGAGGTCGGTATCGGCGCGATCCCGAGCGTTGAGCAGGCCATCGAAAACGAGAAGGGACGCCTTCCGACGCGTCGTCTCCTGGCGGAGCATGTCGACGACGGCCTGAAGGCCCTCGTCGAGCAAGGTGCGGAAGACGCTGACATAAGCGACCCCGTTGCCCAGGAGACTTTTGTCAAAGAAGGAGAGCGTGGCCAGCGACTGGAAAAGGCGCTGATGTGTCTCGGCGAGCAGGGTGACATAGAGGACCGAGCCACCGCGCGCGGCATGGGCGAACGAAACCTGATTGCAAAAGATGGTTTTTCCCGCGCCGGGACGGCCCTCGATGATATACGACGCCCCTTCGACAAATCCGCCATCCAGAATGGTGTCCAGACCGGGGATGCCGCTCGGCAAGCGTGGCAAACGTTCCGTCACCCAAGTTCCCCTTTCGGCGCGCCTTGCGCGACCGTAAACAAAGCGCGATTCCATGAACTGACAAGTCGCATTTGCGTTCCAGGCTGCGACGCAAATCGCGGTTCTGGACACGAATTTCCGCAATCAAGGCGAAGAAGCTCCACGGCGCTGAACCGCCGCCCTATGTTGCCGCTTCATCGGGCCGGATAGCGGCACGGAGAAAGGTCATGCGCAAGGTTATCGTTCTCGCTCTCGTTGCCCTCGCCCTCGCCGCAGTTCCAGAGCCGACGGCATGATCATGCTGCTCATGGGATTCGCCGGGATCAACTTCGTCCGCTTTCTGGCCGCACGTATGAGGCTTAATATAGACTGGCCTTGCATTTGTTTGAGGCTTGAATGTCCAAAACTCAGCCACGCGCGGCGGGGATCCTCGCTGCTCACACAGCAGTCTGTCGACGCGGATTTCGGCGCGGAAAGCTACTGACCCCCCCTTCGGAGCCCCGTTATGCGCAAGCTGATCGGCCTCGCTCATCTGGCTCTCGCCTATATTGCTCTTGCATGTATTGCCTTGGCCTTCGGTTCATCAGTCAGCGAGGCCGCTAAGATGGGCCATCATCCCTGGGAGGCCAACGCCTCCTGGGAAGACTGGGACGCGCTAACCTACCCGCAGAAATGCGTTCACGTCGCCACGCCAAAAATCCACCAGTACAGGACCTTCATCCCGACCGGACAGCCCGATCCCGCGACCGTCGCAGCCTGTCAGCACGTGATGTCGGACGCCGCGATCAAATGCCTGCGACACGAATCAAAGAGCGGATCCGATCGCTACACCAGTTTCAAGGCTGCCGCGATGCGCGTGTTCCCCGCTCTGACCGCCAGCCAGGTTAAGGCGTGCGCAAGCTATAGGTAGCCGCGCCGAGTGGTCGCGCGCCGCGCGCCGCCAACCCGACTTGCCTTTCCGGCTCGTCTCCCCTATGTACGCGCGCATTCCACAGGCGGGTTTTATGCGGCTCCTGTTCAAGGTTCCGCTCCGGTGGCGGGGATTTCCCCGCCGTTCATGACCCGCTGAGGCTCAACCGGAAAAGGTCCAGAATACCCATGTCTCTGCCTGACTTCACCATGCGCCAGCTTCTCGAGGCTGGGGCGCATTTCGGCCATCAGTCGCATCGCTGGAACCCGAAGATGGCCCCGTACATCTACGGGACCCGCAACTCGATCCATATCATCGACCTCGCCCAGACGGTGCCGCTTCTGCATCAGGCGCTAAGACCGTATCCGATACGGTCGCCAAGGGCGGCCGCGTTCTCTTCGTCGGCACCAAGCGTCAGGCTTCGGACGACATCGCCGAGGCGGCTCGCCGCTCGGCGCAGTATTTCGTCAACGCCCGCTGGCTCGGCGGCATGCTGACGAACTGGAAGACCATTTCCGCGTCGATCTCGCGGCTGCGCAAGCTCGACGAGCAGCTGTCGGAAGGCGCCAAGGGCCTCACCAAGAAGGAGCGCCTCATGCTGTCGCGCGAGCGCGAGAAGCTCGAGACGGCGCTTGGCGGCATCAAGGACATGGGCGGCGTCCCCGACCTCGTGTTCGTGATCGACACGAACAAGGAGGCGTTGGCCGTCAAGGAGGCGAACCGCCTCAAGATCCCGGTTGTGGCGATCCTCGACACGAACTGCGATCCGGACGGCATCGCCTATCCGATCCCGGCCAATGACGACGCGGGCCGCGCCATTCAGCTTTACTGCGACCTCATTGCCCGCGCCGCGATCGACGGCATTGGGCGCAGCCAGGGCGCGTCGGGCGCCGACCTCGGGGCGGCCGAGGAGCCGGTCGCCGAAGCTCTGCCGGAGACGCCGGCCGAGCCGGAGGCGGCGACCTCCACGGATCACTTTGAACTCCTCGTCGCGCCGCGCGGCGCCCCCGACGATCTCGCCAAGATCACCGGCGTCGGCCCGCAGATCGAGAAGAGGCTCAACGAGCACGGCGTCTTCCACTACTGGCAGCTCGCCGCCATGACCGACGACGAGGCCGCCAAGCTCGACACGGACCTCAAGTTCAATGGCCGCATCACCCGCGACAAGTGGAGCGAGCAGGCCAAGACCCTGATCGCGGCGGAGTAAGCGCCGCTTTCGTAGAGCCGCCGGGCCCGGAGCAGGGCCCGAGCATGCGTTCTTTGTTCGCCCGGCGCCCGATTCGGAAGCGCGGCGGGCGAACGAACCTTTGGGGACAATTCGATGGCTGCGATCACCGCCGGACTGGTCAAGGACCTTCGCGAGAAGACCGGCGCGGGCATGATGGACTGCAAGAACGCGCTGACCGAGACGAATGGCGACATCGAAGCCGCCGTTGACTGGCTGCGCAAGAAGGGCCTCGCCAAGGCCGCCAAGAAGAGCGGCCGTGTCGCCGCCGACGGGCTTGTCGGCGTCGCTGTCGAGGATCTCGTCGGCGTCGTGGTCGAGGTGAATTCCGAGACCGATTTCGTGGCCCGCAACGACGACTTCCAGGCGCTGGTCAAGGGCGTCGTCGCCGTCGCGCTCGACAAGGCGCCGAAGGGAGACGTCCAGACGGTGCTCGATTCGCATTACATGGGCGGCGGCACGGTCAGCGAAGCGATCGCCAACGCGATCGCCACGATTGGCGAGAACATGACGCTGCGCCGCGTACAGGGTCTGCGCGTCTCGGAAGGCGCGATCGGCTCCTACGTGCACGGGCAGATCGCCGACGGCCTCGGCCGCATCGGCGTGATCGTCGGGCTCGAGTCGAAGGGCAACAAGGACGCGCTGGCGGCGCTCGGCCGCCAGGTCGCGATGCATGTGGCGGCGGCAAGCCCGATCGCGCTGAACGCCGAGGGCGTCGACCCTGCGACCGTCGCGCGCGAGCGCTCGGTGCTCGCCGAGAAGAACGCGGGTAAGCCTGCGCATGTTCTGGAGAAGATCGTCGAGTCCGGCCTGAAGACCTATTACAAGGAAGTCTGCCTGCTCGATCAGGCTTATGTGCATGATCCCGCGAAGTCCGTCGCGCAGGCGGTGAAGGAAGCGGAGAAGACCGTCGGCGCGCCGATTGCGCTCACCGGCTTCGTGCGCTACGCCCTTGGCGAAGGGGTTGAGAAACCGGCGGAAGAGGCCTGAGGCCTTCTCCACGGAAAAGGCGGCCTTAGGGCCGCTTTTTTTATGCCTGGGGTTTGCGTCGTCCAACCCGAGATCTTGCGCGGAGCTTCCATGACGACCGAGAAGGCCTTGTTCAATCGTGTCGTGGTGAAGCTCTCGGGAGAGGCGCTTATGGGCCCCGACGCCTTCGGCCTCAACGCGCCGACAGTGACCCGAATGGCGGCGGATCTCAAAGCCGCGGCGGACCTCGGCGTGCAGGTCGCGGTGGTCGTGGGCGGCGGCAACTTCTTCCGCGGGCTTCAGGGCGCGGATAAAGGCATTGAGCGGGCGCGCGCCGATTCCATCGGCATGCTGGCCACGGTGATGAACGCGTTGGCGATGGAGGGGGCGCTTGAGCAGATCGGGCAGCCGGCCCGCGTGCTCTCCGCCGTCGCGATGCCCTCGCTGTGCCAACCCTATTCGCGGCAGGCGGCGCTCGCGCATCTCGTCAAGCGCCGGGTGATCATGCTGGCGGGCGGCACCGGCAATCCGTTCTTCACCACCGATACGGGCGCGGCTTTGCGCGCCTGCGAACTCTCGTGTGATGCGGTGATGAAGGCGACGCAGGTCGACGGCATCTATACCGCCGACCCGAAGAAAGACCCGACGGCGAAACGCTATGAGCGCCTCACCCACGATGAGGCGATTGCCCGCAACCTTCAGGTGATGGACACCGCGGCCTTCGCGCTCGCCCGCGACAACGGCATTCCGATCGTCGTGTTCTCGGTGGACGAGCCCGGCGCAATTCGCTCGGCGCTGCTTGGGAAGGGCAGGGCGACCTACGTCATGCCGTGAGGCGATTCGCGCGCCTTTTGGGGCTGCCACAAGCGTCTTTCTCGTCCCGGTCGCGACCGTGGCGCCGGGGCTCAGGCGTGAGTGGCGATTGCGTAGCTGACACAACTGGAGCTCGCGATTACCCCAGAATTTGCATGCCGACCAAGGACTGGCAAAGGCAAATCGATGTTGACACAGAGTAACATCGTGAAGATGCCGCATTCTTTCCGCTGAAGTTGCTTCGTTTTTCCGACTTGACGCGCACATCAAATAGGTATTTTGGTCATTGACTTGTTGCCGAAGTCTACGCAATCGCGTGGTTGTGGGACCAACCTATGGCATCGGCGGCAAGCGGGGAGGATAGCGCCGATTCTGCTGTCTAACGCGGCCTGGGGAACCCCTCGGTCGCACGGTGACGTTTGGGCCGTTGGGTTCCAGACGCCATCGGTGTGTGTATTGCCGGGGAGGCGATATTGAGAAGAAAATGGGAGGCGGGCCTGGCGGCCCTGCTGATGACGGTCGCGTTAACCGAACCGTCAGTCGCCAATGTTTTGGCCTATTCAAACATCGGAACGCCAAATGGGGAGACTTACACTTTCGATGCAATCGCCAACGGAGACCTGATCGGTTATTTCGTTGGAGCAGACGCCGGGTATGAGGAGGTCATTTCTGTTCTGGTGAACGGCGCGCCCACCGGCGTCATCGGGTTAGACAATCACAAGACAAGCGTCGGCGCTTCTTTAAACTTCGGTCCTGTGATGGCGGGCGACGTGATCAACTTCGTCGATTACGTATATCCGGGTGGCATTGGCGCGAACCTCGCCCCAGTGAACAGCACCTATACGTGGACCTCAACCGCAGGACTCAACAGCGACAACTTTCAGCACATCTACGCGAAGCCCGTCGCGATCGGAGAGGCCTTCGCGGGTAGTCCGGGGGGTATGTACGTCGGATTTGAAGATTTGCGGCACGGCGGCGACGATGACTACAATGACATTCAGTTCCTTTTCACAAATGTCACTTCGGCTCCCGAAGCGTCGACGTGGATCATGTTGGGTCTCGGGTTCGGCGGGCTCGGATACGGCGGATGGCGTCGCAAGGCGTCGGCAAACGCACGTTCCGCCGGAAGGCTCCAAATCGATGGTCCATTCCTGTAAATAACTGCGCGACCCAAGGCGCGCACTCCGCGTCGCGTTGGGTCGCGCGGGAATATTGGGTTTTTGCGCGGGTTGCGAAGGCTGTCGAAGGCGGGGCTTTCCGGCGGCGCTCATCGCAAGGACTATGAAATTCGAAGGACGGCGCAGATCGCGTGATGCGATCCTGAAGTCGCGATAATTGCTTGCGAAGAGCCAGGAATCTTTAGCGTATGCTACACAGATTTGGCCTGAAACGATTTAGAAAAGCGCCCTGTGCGATCGATCGGGATCGGGCAGGCGCCAATGCGAGGGCCGAGCTTCGAGATCCTCGCGCAACCATTAAGCGGGTGGTTTTCATGAAGCCTCAACTTGCCGCCCGCCTCCTTGCGTTCGCGACAGCGGGAATCATGGCCGCCGCTTCGTCCGCCGAGGCCTGCACTTCCATGGTTTTCAAGGCGCAGGACGGGACGCGCGTCTATGCGCGCACGATGGAATGGGGCGCGTCAGACCTCAAATCCGAAATGGTGCTCGTGCCGCGCGCGACGAGCTTCGCCTCGGCGCTCGGCGGGGGCAAAACCGGCGCGGCGTGGAAGAACCTTTATGGCTATGTCGGCGTCAACGCAGCCGGACTTCCCTATGCGACGGACGGCATGAATGAAGCCGGACTCACCGTCGGCGTGCTCTTCTTTCCCGGTTTTGCGGGCTATCAGGATGTGAAGAGCGAGGCGACTGCCCACAACAATCAGCAACATCGACTTCGCCAATTACATCCTTGGCAATTTCAAGACGGTCGCGGAAGCGCGCGCCGCGCTTCCGAGGCTACGCGTCGTGCGCAACGCCGACATCGAGAAGGAGTTCGGGACGCCGCTTCCGCTCCACTTTGTCATCAACGACCCGAGCGGCGCCTCGCTCGTCGTCGAATACATGCATGGCGAGATGAGGATGTTCGACAACAAGGTTGGCGTGATGACGAATTCGCCCAACTACGACTGGCACCTTCTCAATCTGCGCAACTACGCCAACCTGACGCCGGAGGCGGGGCGGCCGCGCAGCATCGATGGCGTATCGCTGGCGCCGTTCGGCGCCGGAAGCGGGATGCTGGGCCTTCCGGGCGACTTCACGCCGCCCTCGCGGTTCGTGCGCGCGGTCGCCTTCGTGAACACGATGGAGCCGGTGAAGGATGCGGCGGAGGCGGTGAACGCCGCCTCGCGGATGCTCAACAACTTCGACATCCCGAAGGGGCTCGTGCGCGAAGGAACGCCAGAGGATTTTCATCTCGGCTACACCCAATGGTCGGTGATCGGCGACATGACCCACCGGGTCTATTATTACTGGACGATGTACGACCGCCGGATGCGGAGCGTGGACTTGTCCAAGCTGGACTTTACGGCCTCGAAGCCCTTGGCTTTTCCACTCGACAAGGTGCGGGCGGAGGATGTGCTCGACATGTCGAAAGATTTCGCGCGCTGAATGCGCTCCGGAGCGGCGTCCAAGACGCCGCTCCGTTACGCCTGATCAGAAGCTGAACTTGGGATTGCGGTCCGTGTCGCAAAGGCCCCAGTGCGGGCCGATCGCGCCTTCGCCGGTCTTCCAGGGCTCGTCGAACATCTCGAACCAATAGGTGTCGAGGTTCCACTTGCTGTTCGGGTTCGAGGAGAGGAACGTCTTGGTGACGCCGTAGTTGATTCCCTGGTTCTGAGGGGTCGACCTACTTCCTCCGCCGGCGCTCGGCCAACCGATTTCGGCGATGAGGAGGTCCTTTCCGAGATCCTTGATCTGCCGCAGGCCGTTATTCCATGACCAGTCCATCTGACCGGTGATGTTGTCAGGCGCCGCGTTGCCGTACCACGGATAGACGGTCACATAGACCGGCCCCTCGCAAAGCTGGACGACAGGTTTCCACTGGTCCCCACCCTGATCCACAAGGACCGTTCCGCTGAAGCAGCTTGTGATGGGGGCTTTGACGTTGGGATATTTGGGCCTGCGCTGTTTCGCGTATTGCATGCACTGGATGATGTCTTCGGGGCTATAGGTCTGGACGTCGGTTCGGTTGACTTCGTTGCCGATCACCAGATGCAACATCACGTCGCGGCCGTAGCGCACTGCCGCGTTCTGGGCCTGCTGCAGAGCGGTGTCGACGGCCCCGTCGTTGACGACGGTATTGCCGGGAATCGGCCAGATCCCCGCGCCAACCTGCAGCCCGTACTTTCCAGCCTTGTCGATGTTCCACTGGTTGGCGCCTTCGATCCCATAAGTCCGAATGTTGCGGAAGCCGTGACTCGCGATCGCCTGCATGTCGGCGTCGACGGTGCTTTCCGTCACCCCTTGCCCCTGTCCGCCGAAGTGGGATGGGCCGTAGCAAACGCCAAAAAAGGGCATGATTATTTCTCCCCCCTATTGAATAACCGATCGACTTGGAAACGAATACAACCCAAAGCTTGTATCGAAGTAGTATTCGCTGCGCATGCAATCTTGCACGCTTGCATGCAACTGGATACTTAAAAATTCAGAACTGCGCCCGAGTCCCACCCGTGCGCCGGGCGACGAGGACCGGCCTCGGCGCCGGCCCAGCGCCGGTTCAGAGGCCCTTGGATCCGGAAAACGTTTGGTGCGCCGGCTCTTTACGACTTCATCCGCACGTACTCGCCCGGCGCGTCCGCGAGGAGTTTGAGCTTGCCGCCGCCCGGCTTGCGCGCCGGGACCTTGGCCGGCGCCTGTTCCGATATCCAGACTGCCCAGTCCGGCCACCAGGAGCCGGGCGTTTCCTTGGCGCCCGTGACCCAGTCTTTGAAGTCGCCAGTCGGCGCGCCGTCGCTCCAATACTGGTATTTGATTTTCGCCGGCGGATTGACGACGCCCGCGATATGGCCCGAGCCAGCCATGACATAGCGCACCGGGCCTCCGAAGCATTTCGCGCCGGTGAACACAGAGCGCGCCGGAGCGATGTGGTCTTCCTTCGCCGCGAGTTCGTAGACGGGGATCGTCACCTTTTTAAGGTTCAGCTTGAGACCGCCAAGCTCCATGCGTCCGTTGGACAGGTCGTTCTGGAAATAACAGTGGCGGAGGTAGAATTTGTGGTTCGCCGCCGGCATCCGCGTCGAGTCCGAGTTCCACACGAGCAGGTCGAAGGGCATGGGGTCCTTGCCCTTGAGATAGTTGTTCACATAGTAGGACCAGATCAGGTCGTTGGGCCGCAGCATGTTGAAGGCGTTGGCCATTGCCGAGCCCTCGAGATAGCCGTGCTCCTCCATCCGCTTTTCGAGCGCCTTGAGCTGCTCGGCGTCAACAAACACCTTGAGGTCGCCTGCGTCCGTGAAGTCGATCTGGGTCGTGAAGAACGTAGCGCTGGTTACGCGCTTGTCTCCGATGGCGGCCATATAGGCGAGCGTCGCCGCGAGCAGCGTGCCGCCCACGCAATAGCCGATGGTGGCGATCTCCTTCTCGCCGGTCGCTCCCTCGACCGCGTCGAGCGCCGCGAATATGCCCTCGCGCATGTAGGCCTCGAAGCCCTTGTCGGCGTGGCGCGAGTCCGGATTGACCCACGACACCACAAATACGGTCAACCCTTGCGCCACCGCCCAGCGGATAAAACTTTTCTCGGCGTTGAGATCGAGGATGTAGAATTTGTTGATCCAGGGCGGGATGATCAGGAGCGGGCGCTTGAAGACCTGCTCGGTCGTCGGCTCGTACTGGATGAGCTCGATCAGCTCATTGCGGAAGACCACCTTTCCCGGCGTCGTCGCGAGATTGACTCCGAGCTTGAACGCCTTGGCGTCGGACTGCCTGATGCGCAGGTTGCCTTTGCCGGCCTCGATATCCTCGGCAAGCATCTTTAGGCCCCGCACGATGTTCTCGCCGCTCTCCTCGAATGTCGCGCGCAGAAGCTCCGGGTTGGTGCCGACGAAGTTCGATGGCGAGAGCGCGGCGGTGACCTGCCTCAGGTAGAAAAGCGCCTTGTCCCGTTTGTGCGGCTCCATGTCGTCAGCGCGCTTGACGAGATCGTCAGCCCAGCGTGCGGTCAGCACATAGGCCTGCTTGACGAAATCGAAGAAGGGATTGTCGCGCCATTCAGGGGCCGAAAATCGCTTGTCGCTCTTCTCAGGCTCGACGATCACCGCCGCCGGCGCGCCTTGCATGCGCTTAAGCGTCTCGGCCCAGAGGTTGACGAACTGCGCCGTCAGCGCCGTTTGCGCCTCGAACGCGCGTTTGGGCTCCGACAAATAATATTCCGCCACATGGCCGAGCGCGCGCGCCATCTCGCCCATATCCTCGGCGAAACTTGCCTTGATCTCGCCGCTCTCTCGCGGCCGCATGTAAGCCGAGAAAACACGCCCCATCTGTTCCATTGCGCGCGCGACATTGTTCGCGAGCGTTTCGAAATGCGGCAGCGGGTACTGGAGGCCGAAGGCGGCTTCCGCTCCCGCCGACGCGGGTTCGGGTTTGGCTTGCGGTTCGGGTTTGGCCTGCGGTTCGGGTTTCGCCTGGGGTTCGAAGGCGGCGTTCGGAGCCTTCCTTTTGACCTCCGAAGCTTTCGGTTCGCTTTTTGCCGCAGCGTCAACTGCCGCCCGCGCGACCGGCGCAATCGCGATCCTCACGGATTTGCGCCGCGGAGCCTTGGCGGCGGGTTCGGCCATGGGACGGACCTCGGCGGACTTTGTCTTGGCAGCGCCTTTGCGCGCCGCCGCTTTTCCGGGAGGCGTCGCTTTTCCGAGAGCGATATTTATCGGCCCGTCTGCGGCCGGCTCGATCGCCGCCTTCACCCATTTGTCGCGCGCGTCGAGAGATCCCTCGTCCGTATGGGAAGCGGCTCGTTCAGACGACGCCAGAGGGCGAATCCACTTCGCTTTTGCGGCGCTCTCGGCGCTTTGGCGCCTGGGTTGCGTCGCGGCCTTTGCCGCGTGCTTGGCGGATGCGCGCTTCGGCGTGACTCCTTTCGCGGACTTCTCAGCATCGGCGTGAGGAGCGCTATGCGCGGGCGCGGACGATTTCTCAGGGATTTTGGCCATGAGTGAGCGCTTCCTGTCTCCTCCGGGGGCAACCCGGTCCCGTTTTGGTCATATTAAGCGACTACGCACTTCCCGGCCACAAGAGACTTTCTTGCAGAGGTGGTTTCTGCGATTGGCGTTGCGCGAAAAGGCGGAGCGAGAGGCGGTGAGGATGAAGGCGAGCGGAATTCTTCTGGCTTGCGCCTGCCTGTGTCTTGGAGCTTCAGCGGCAAGCGCGCAACAGGCGCAATCCGACGGGCCGCTGAAGAGCGTGATGAAGCTTCTTGGCTTCGCGACCGACGTCGGACCGTCGGCCGGTTTCGTTCAGGACTCGCGCCCCGCGAAGGAAGGCGACTATATTCCGATCTTCCAACCCCCGCCCGAGCCGAAGCGCCCCGTGCTGAACAACAAGCAGCTGAACGCCATGAAGGGCGATCTCAATTCGGTTGAGAAGCAAGCCGACAACTTGCGATCGGCGTTTCCCCCGTCGGCCAAGGCCATGGCCGATGCGAAGGCGGCGGAGGCGAAGAAGGCCGCCGCGAAGGCCGCAAATCCTTCGGCGCCGCAGCAATAGGAAAGCTTGGCGCGCCGCAAGGCGCGGTGTACAGGGCGTTTCGGCGCAGGCGTGCGCCGGATCGTAACGTCGAGGATCCGTCAACCCATGAACGACTTTCACAGCGTGCGGCGTCTGCCGCCTTATGTCTTCGAGCAGGTGAACAGGCTCAAGGCTAAGGCTCGCGCCGCCGGCGCCGATATCGTGGATCTCGGCATGGGCAACCCGGATCTGCCGGCTCCAAAGCACGTCCTCGACAAACTGGTCGAGACCGTGGGCAAGCCCCGCACCGACCGCTATTCGGCTTCCAAAGGCATCGCCGGCCTGAGGCGCGCGCAGGCCGGTTACTATGCGCGCCGTTTCGGCGTGAAGCTCGACCCCGAGACGCAGGTCGTGGCGACGCTGGGCTCCAAGGAGGGCTTCGCCAACATGGCGCAGGCGATCACGGCGCCGGGCGACGTGGTGCTTGTGCCCAATCCATCCTACCCGATCCACGCTTTCGGCTTCCTGATGGCGGGGGGCGTCATCCGTTCGGTTCCCGCCGAGCCATCGCCGGAATTCTTTACCGCGCTGGAACGGGCGATCGTTCATTCCATCCCGAAGCCGATCGCGGTGGTCGTGTGTTATCCCTCGAACCCAACGGCGATGGTCGCTTCGCTTGATTTCTACAAGGACCTCGTCCTCTTCGCTCGCAAGCACGAGATCTTCGTGCTCTCGGATGTCGCTTACGCCGAGGTTTATTTCGAGAACGACCCGCCGCCATCCATTCTTCAGGCGCCGGGGGCCTTCGATGTCGCGGTCGAGTTCTCGTCCATGTCGAAGACGTTCTCCATGGCCGGATGGCGCATCGGCTTCGCGGTCGGCAATGAGCGGCTTTTGGCGGCTCTCGCGCGGGTCAAATCGTACCTCGACTACGGCGCCTATACGCCGATCCAGGTCGCGGCGGCCGCGGCCCTCAATGGTCCCGAGGACTGCATCAAGGAGATGCGCGCCACCTACAAGCGGCGGCGCGATGTGATGATCGAGAGCTTCGCGACGGCCGGCTGGCCGATCGACAAACCGACCGCCTCGATGTTCGCCTGGACGCCCGTGCCGGAGCGCTTCCGTCATCTCGGCTCGCTCGAATTCTCGAAGCTCCTCATCGAGAAGGCGGATGTCGCGGTGGCTCCCGGCATCGGCTTTGGCGAGCACGGCGACGGCTTTGTCCGCCTTGCCCTCGTCGAGAACGAGCAGCGCATCCGGCAGGCCGCCCGCGGCGTCCGCCGCTTCTTCGAACACGCTGACCAGACCTTACATAATGTGGTGCAGCTCAGGCAGCCTGCGTGATCCCAGTTCCCTCTCCCGCCAAGGAGAGGGCGGCCGCGCCATGGCGCGGCCAGATGAAGGGTGGGCGGCGCGCACGACCCATCTTCCGCCGCTTCGCGCCTGCTTCTCCCGCGAGCCGAAGACGTTGCGAAGTTTGCAACCCGCAGCGCCCCGCGTTATAGGGCTCGCCCACGAATTTCCTGCATTTTCCAAGAGGAGCCTGCTGGCCATGTCCGTCGATCTCGCCGCTGTTCGCCGCATCGCGCATCTCGCGCGCATCGGCGTGAGCGAGGAGGAGACGCCCCATCTCCAAGGCGAGATCAACGCCATCCTCAAATTCGTCGAGCAGCTTGAGGCCGTGGACGTCGAGGGCGTCGAGCCCATGACGTCCGTCACCCCGATGCAACTGCCCATGCGCGAAGACGTCGTGACCGACGGCGACGTGGTCGACAAGGTGCTGGCCAATGCGCCGCTGACCGAGGACGGCTTCTTCCTCGTGCCGAAAGTCATCGAGTGAGCTGCGCCCGCGCGCGGCCCTGCACATCCTAAGGATCCATCTTGACCGACCTTACTGCCCTGACGCTCGCCGAGGCGCGCGATCAGTTGAGGTCGCGGACGATTTCGAGCGCCGAGATCACCCGCGCCCATCTCGAAGCCATGGAGAGGGCCAAGGGCCTCAACGCCTATGTCGCCACGACGCCGGAAAAGGCTTTGCAAATGGCCGGCGCCAGCGACGCGCGGATCGCGCGGGGCGAAGGCGGCCCGCTTGAGGGTCTGCCGATCGGGGTCAAGGACCTCTACGCCACAGAGGGCGTTCACACGCAGGCCTGCAGCCATATTCTCGATGGCTTTAAGCCGGCCTATAAGTCGACGGTCACAGCCAATCTGTGGCGCGATGGCGCGGTCATGCTCGGCAAGCTCAACATGGATGAGTTCGCCATGGGCTCGTCCAACGAGACCTCATACTACGGGCCTGTCGCCTCGCCGTGGTTGCCGCCGAACTGGAATGCCGAGAAGGCGCGCCTTGCGCTAGGCGACGCGAAGAAGAAGGGCCTGCTCACGCCCGGCGGCTCATCTGGCGGCTCCGCCGCCGCTGTGGCCGCCCGCCTCTGTCTGGCTGCGACGGCGAGCGACACGGGCGGCTCGATCCGCCAGCCTGCGGCGTTTACCGGCATTGTCGGCGTCAAGCCGACCTACGGCCGCTGCTCTCGCTGGGGAATGGTCGCATTCGCGTCTTCGCTCGATCAAGCGGGCCCGTTGGCGCGCACGGTGCGGGACGCCGCGATCATGCTGCGCTCGATGGCCGGGCCCGACCCCAAGGATTCGACGTGTTCGCCGGCGCCGGTCCCCGATTACGAGGCCGCGATCGGACGATCGGTGAAGGGTCTCACCGATCGGCATCCCGAAGGAATACCGGCTCGAGGGGCTGAATCCGGCGATCGAGGCGTTATGGGGCAAGGGCGCCGAGTGGCTCCGCTCGGCGGGCGCCAGGATTGTGGACGTGAGCCTGCCGCACACGAGCGCGGCGCTGCCCGCTTATTATATTGTGGCGCCGGCGGAGGCGTCGTCGAACCTAGCCCGCTACGACGGTGTTCGCTACGGACTACGCGAACCATCCTCCGACATTGTCGGCCTTTACGAAAAGACGCGAGCAAAGGGCTTCGGCGCCGAGGTGAGGCGCAGGCTGATGATCGGCGCCTATGTCCTCTCGGCGGGTTATTACGACGCCTTCTATGTGCGGGCGCAAAAAATCCGCACTCTCATCAAGCGCGACTTCGAAACCGCTTTTGCAGCCGGCGTCGACGCCATTCTTACGCCGGCGACGCCCTCCGCCGCTTTCGGCATCGGCGAGAAGGCCTCCGCCGATCCGGTGGAGATGTATCTGAACGACGTCTTCACCGTGACGGTGAACATGGCTGGACTTCCGGGGCTCGTGGCGCCGGCAGGGCTCTCCGAGGATGGACTGCCGCTCGGCCTCCAACTCATCGGGCGCCCCTTCGACGAGGAGATGTTGTTCACGCTCGGCGAGGTGATCGAACAGTCGGCCGGCCGCAGTCAGCTGCCAGACGCGTGGTGGGCGTGATCCTGTAATCCAATATTGCGAGACGGAAGGCATTTGATATGGCTGAGACCGCCGCGAGCGCGAAGCTGATCCGGGGCGCGACCGGAGACTGGGAGGTCGTCGTCGGCCTCGAAGTGCATGCTCAGGTCGTGTCGCGCTCGAAACTTTTCTCCGGCGCTTCAACGGAATTCGGCGGCGAGCCAAATACGCATGTGTCGCTGATCGACGCCGCGATGCCCGGGATGCTGCCCGTGATCAACCGTGAGTGCGTCGCCCAGGCGATCCGCACGGGCCTTGGTCTGAAGGCGCAGATCAACCACCGCTCGACCTTCGACCGGAAGAACTATTTCTATCCGGACCTGCCGCAGGGGTACCAGATCTCCCAATACAAGAGCCCGATCGTGGGCGCGGGCGAGATCCAGGTCGATCTCTCCCCGGACCATTGGATCAAGGTCGGCATCGAGCGGCTGCACCTGGAACAGGACGCCGGCAAGTCGCTGCACGACCAGTCGCCAACCATGAGTTTCGTCGATCTCAACCGCTCGGGCGTTGCGCTGATGGAGATCGTGTCGCGGCCCGACATGCGCTCGTCCGAAGAGGCGAAGGCGTATGTGACCAAGCTTCGCACCATCCTGCGCTACATCGGCTCGTGCGACGGCGACATGGAGAAGGGAAACCTGCGCGCAGACGTGAATGTCTCCGTGCGCCGCCCAGGGGAACCCCTCGGCACGCGCTGCGAGATCAAGAACGTGAACTCGATCCGCTTCATCGGTCAGGCAATCGAGGCCGAAGCGCGCCGTCAGATCGCGATCGTCGAAGACGGCGGAACAATCGAGCAGGAGACGCGGTTGTTCGACCCAGGGCAGGGCGAGACGCGATCGATGCGATCCAAAGAGGAAGCGCACGATTATCGCTACTTCCCCGATCCCGACCTGCTTCCGCTTGAGGTGGACGCGGCCTGGGTTCGCATGCTCGCGTCCGAACTGCCGGAACTGCCGGACGTGAAGAAGGCTCGCTTCATCGCGCAGTACAGGCTCTCGCCTTACGACGCTTCAACGCTCGTGGCCGAGCGCGAGACCGCGGACTATTTCGAAAGCGTGGTGAAGCACGGCGGGGGCGAACGCGACGCCAAAGCCGTTGCAAACTGGCTTATGGGCGACGTCGCGGCGCAAGCCAACGCGCAGGGCGTTTCGGCCGCGGAAGCCGGGCTTCCCGCGGCTTCCCTCGCGACGCTTGTCGACCTCATTGGAGAGGGCGTGATCTCGGGCAAGATCGCCAAGGATGTGCTCGCGCTGCTTTTCGGGGATGAACGTGGCGCCGATCCGCGCGCTGTCGTCGAGAAGCATGGGCTCAGGCAGGTGACTGATCTCAGCGCGATCGAACGTGCGGTCGACGACGTCATCAGCGCCAACGCGGAGAAGGCGGAGCAGGCGAAAGCGAAGCCCGGTATGCTCGGCTGGTTCGTCGGTCAGGTGATGAAAGCGACCGGCGGCAAAGCCAATCCGCAGGCAGTGAGCGATCTCCTGAAGCAGCAACTCGGCCTCTGACACTTACTGATTCGCGATAGCGATTCGCGCGATTCGCGCTTCGAGCTGCGCTTCATGCGTCTCGCGGGAGAGTTGCGCACAACGAAATTGCGACGATGCGGTCGAAGAAAAATTCGATCATGGCGCCTGCGTTCGTCGTTTCGATTTGAAACGCAAGGGCTTGCGAGGAAACATGCGCCGGCGCGCGCTCGACGCGCTTTGATGCGAAGCCGAAGCTCGCCCACAGCTCTGCGGAGATTCCCGCTGACGCCTTTATTTTCAGGCAGCTCCGCGCATTGTCGTGTCTCGCCGCTTATGCGTCCGATAGCTTCGCGATGGCTTGACAAGCAACGCCACAATAACTCCGGAGGCTAGCGGTCGACTTCTCTGGAAGCGCTTCGCCGGGACAATGAGCGCGCGATAATTCGATGCTGACCGCATTCGCCGCATTTGATCTTCGCGCCCGAGTCTTGCGCGCAAGAAAAACGAATGTACCTTCTTATGCGTTCCTGCGAGCCGCTTTGAAACGCGCGCAAATGCAGGCGATTGAAAGGGACGTTACATATGGCGAGAGCACCAGCGAAGAAGGCGGCCAGGAAAGCCGCCGCGAAGAAGAGGCCCGCTAAGAAGACCGCCGCTAAGAAGACCGGCCGCAAGGTCGTCGCCAAGAAGGCGACGCGCAAGGGCGCGGTGAAGAAGACGGCGACCAAGAAGAGGTCGGTCGCCAAGAAGTCCGCGACGAAGAAGACCGCCGCGAAAAAGAGGCCAGCTAAGAAAGCCGCCTCCAAGCGCGCTCCCGCCAAGCGCAAGAAAGCCGCACCTCCGGCGCCACCAGCTTCCAGCGAAACTCCGTCGGGGATGTAATCGATCGCTCCTGCGCGCTTCACCGATCAGGCGCGGCTCCATTCGCGAAGCCGACCTGATCGGTCGCCATGTTAAGGGGAGGAACGCTGCAGGTCAGGGGGAGTTGGGATCGCGCTCTTTCCCCGGAATGTCGGGTCGCGAATCTTGGTTTCCGAATTTTTGCCGGCGCCATAAATCGCTGGCCGAAGGGCTGAGCGGAGATTCGTCTCTCGTTCCGACCATAATGAGGGATCGTCTCGCGTCTGACGCGGGTTGATTGCTTGTGTCTGCACCTGATTGCATAGACAGGGATGGGCGCAAGGCGGCCTGCAAAGGCGGGCGGGCTCCGAGCTTTCCCTGGCGGCGTTGGGCATGGCGTCGAATGGAGCGCAAGGGGCGCCCCGCGCGCTTGCATTGCGGATGAGCCTCGGGCATACGACCGCAAGCTGGAGATGTGGCCGAGAGGCTGAAGGCGGCGGTTTGCTAAACCGTTATAGGGTTGTAAAGCCCTATCGAGGGTTCGAATCCCTCCGTCTCCGCCACTTCAGAACAGAAGCGGAAGCGCCGGGGATAGCCGATTTACGCCTGCGACGATCGGTCTTGGCGGGCGGTCCTTGGCGAGACAGCCAGCCCCAGGAACACGAGAAGGGCCCGGTTGAGCCGCAGAATATCCTCGTCATCCAGCCTGCCGACGCGCGCTCCGATTTTGGTCTTTGGGACGGTGGTAATCTTGTCCACCATGAGGCTGCAGGGGACGCGCAGGCCGTTGCGCTCGTTCGGCTCGATCGGCAGACGGAACAGCGGGGCTTCAGTCTCGTCCGTCGTGAAGGCGCAGATGGTGATCGAGTTGTTCGCGTCGAAGCTATCATCTTGAACAATGACGGTGGGACGCGGTTTACCCGCGTAGTCCTTGCCGCCAGCGACAGTCCAGATGTCGCCTCGCCTCATTCATCGCTCCAATCTGACACCGAGTCGATGAACGCCTGATCGTCGGGGGCTTGGGCGCTGGCGGCGATGGCCGCTGACTGACGATGGGCTTCCAAACGGAAGACCGAGGATCGCACATCGGGCACCCATATCTGGATAGGGCGAAGCCCCTGCTCGCGCAACCGCTCGCGATGTTCCCGGACCTTCACGCGTGAGGGCTTGGGGCTTGGTACCGACGCCATGGCGAACTCTCCAATAAGGTTACATGTAACCTATCATTGACACGGACCAATGGCCAACACTTTCCATCGGACGGTCACTTCCTCTTCCCGAGGCACAGCGCCGAGAGGAGGAGTGAAATTTTTCAACAATCGCCCTTGGGCGGCTCGCTCCCCGACCGGACGGCATGAAGAAAGACAAGTCCGGTCAAGGGATTGGATGGCGACCGGAGAGTGGCTCCTATCTAGCCGTCAAGGATCGGCGGAACGACGAAGTTTAGCCTCGTGCGCGCGCAGCCTTTGCGGCCGCGACGTTGGCAATAGCGGCGGCGGACGGGTTCGCCCCTCGCGGCTGCCCCTCATTCCGCGGCGTCGAGGCGCTCCCGCACCTTCTCGGCCAGCTCATCGACAGAAAAGGGTTTGCCAATCACATGCACGCCGGGCGCGAGCCGTCCGTCGCGAAGGATCGCGTCTCGGCTGTAGCCGGTCATGTAGAGGACCCTCAGGCCCGGGCGCCGTCTCACAGCCTCCTCGGCCAATTCACGACCATTGTAACCGCCCGGCATGACGACGTCGGTGAGCAGGAGGTCAAGGGGCGGAGCATCATTCAGCAGTTCAAGCGCGCTCGGGCCGCTTGCCGCCTCCGAGACCCGATAACCCAGCTCGCGCAGGGACTCGGTCGCATAGGCGCGCACGTCGTCGTCGTCCTCGACGACAAGGATGGTCTCCTTTCCTCCCGGCCGCGCAAGCTCCGTGCGCGTTCGCGCCTTGAACTTGGGCGCGAGGGATTCCTGGCGGGGCAGAAAGATACGCACTGTCGCGCCGCGAGCCGGTGCGCTTTCGATTTCGACCGCGCCGCCGGACTGACGCGTGAAACCATAGACCTGACTTAGACCCAGGCCGGTGCCCTTGCCGATGTCCTTGGTGGTGAAGAATGGATCGAAGGCCTTGAGGCGCGTCTCCTCATCCATGCCGACGCCCGTGTCGGTCACAGCGATCATAACGTACTCGCCCGGCTCGGTTCGCTCCGCCAGCTCGGAGAGGCGGTCGGCGTCGAGGACGCGATTGGCGGTCTCGACTGTGAGCTCGCCGCCTTTGGACATGGCGTCGCGAGCGTTTAGCGCGAGGTTGACGAGCGCATTCTCCAACTGGCTGGGATCAACGAAGGCGGGCCACAGGTCTTTGGCGAGGATGGTTTTGAGCGCGATGGTCTCGCCGAGCGTTCGCTGCAGAAGGTCGAAGAGATCGAGCACAAGCTCGTTGGCGTCGACGGACTGTGGGGCCAAGGCCTGACGGCGGGAAAAGGCGAGCAGTCGAGCGGTGAGCGAGCGAGCCCGTTGAACCCCCTGCAGCGCCATATCCTTGGCCCGATCGATCCTGACCTTCGCCGGGGAATCGGGGAGTTGCGCCCCCTGCCTGTCGATTGTGTCCAAGCCGCCAAGCATGAGAGTCAGTATATTGTTAAAGTCATGCGCGACGCCGCCGGTCAGTTGGCCGAGCGCCTCCATCTTCTGGGCGTGACGGAGGTGCTCCTCAAGCCTCCGGCTCGCCGTCACATCGCGGGCGCTTACGACGACGCGGCGCGGTTCTCCGTCCCGACCCGGAACTCCGCTCGCGACCGCCTCCAGAACGAAACCTCTTTGAACGCGCTCGTAACGATAGGTGTCGGTTTGGCGCAGACACGCCTCGAGGTGATGGTTGACCTCAGCGCCGGCGATCGCGCCCAACACGTCCTCAGTCCGTCGACCGACGATCTGTTCCCGAGGCAAGCCGTAAAGCCTTTGCGCGGCGGGGTTGGCTTCCTGGAAGCGGAATCCATCGCCGTCCTCGACGAGAACCGAATGCAACTCCGGCGAATGCTCGAAAAAGGTCGTTACCAGCGCTTCGCTTGCCGCCAGCTCGGCCGTCCGTTCCTCGACGCGCCTCTCAAGCATTTCGTTGAGCTGGGTCAAACTTTCTTCCGCAAGCTTGGACTCGGTGATGTCGTGGGCAACGCCGATGAAGCCCGCATGTTCGCCTTCCGGTCCCCATCTCGGTTGTGATTCCGAGCGGATCCACCGCCATTGTCCGTCCGCGCGGCGATAGCGCGCCTCGAGGACGAATGGCCTCAGCGACGCCTCCTTGACCCTCTGCTCCTCCATGATGCGCGGGAGGTCGTCGGGATAGAGGGCATGGCGCCAATCGAAGACGAGCGCCTCTGCGTAGGGGAGACCGAGAAAGGCCTGATAGGCTTCGTTGACGAATTCCCTTAGGCCTCCGGGCGCGGTGACCCAGATCGGCACCGGGGCGCTGTTCGCGATCGCCCGGAACCGCGCCTCGCTCTCGGCGACCCGGCGCTCAGCGAGCTTGCGATGGGTGACGTCCGTGACCACCGCGTAAACCCCGACCACCGCTCCGGATGCGTCGCGATGGGGGATATGGGTGACCTCAGTGATCGCGGTCCTTGTCGGGAGACTGAATTCGACTTCGTAGGTGACCGTTTCGCCAGCAAGTCCCCTTTCGAGATAGGGCCGGCGCGCCTCATACATTTCCGGACTCATCACGGCGTCGACCCGGCGCCCCACGATGTTTTCGCGCGACTGCCCAAACCAACTCTCGTAGGTCTGGTTCGCGAAACGAAAGATCTGGTCCTTGTCGACGTAGGAGATGAGGAGAGGCACCGCATCGGTGATTGCCAGCAGCCGCTCCTCGCTCGCCCGCGCCTGGCGCTCGGCGGCTTCCAGGTCGCGCTCGCGTTGGCGCAGACGCTCCAGAGTGGTCAACTGCGAGGTCGTCTCATGGAAGGCGACCCCGATCCCGTCGCCGACCGGATAGGCTCGGAGTTCGAAGGTGCGGCCCGGGTCCCGGATCATTGCCGCTTCGAATGTCTGCGGCGTCCGCTCCCGCATGACACGGACGTAACGGCGTTCGTATTCGGCGCCGATGGCCTCGGGCCAAATCTCGAAAATTGGTCTGCCGAGGAGTTGCTCGCGGGGCAGGCCGAGAATTTCGACCGCCGTTCGGTTGACCAACGTGAAGCGCCATTCGGAATCGAGCGCGAAGAACCCCTCCGAAAGGCCGTCCAAAATTTCCTCGATGCCCGTCGAGTTCGGCAGGACGCTGCGCCGCCTGCCGCCTGCTTGGCCGAGCGGGCTTCGTCATGGACTCGTTTGCGCCCATCGTAAGCGTCGCCTCCGGGACGAATGCGCCAAGGTGAGACCAGGACGAGACGATTGGATCGTCAACGGTTACCTTAAACTCCCTCCCCGGAAATGTAGGGTTAACGCGAGGGGAAGAAAAGCCGCGCCGGCGGTTTGGAAGCCCGCCGAGCCTTGTTTGCACGGAAAGCCCATGGTAGCGAGCCCACCAAGTGCGGGGTATAGCGCAGCCCGGTAGCGCGGAAGTTTTGGGTACTTCAGGTCGCAGGTTCGAATCCTGCTGCCCCGACCATGATCCATCCCGAAATCGAAACGACGCTTATTTTAGCGCCCTCTGGCGCTCATTGTCGCGCCCGCCCGGTGAATTGGCCGCGGCGCTTCTCGGCGGTCGCCTTATGGGTCGCCTTCCTCAGCATTGCCGATGCGAACGCGAAGAGGGCCAGGAATATGATCGTGAAGCCCACGATGCCGGCGACTATCGTGAGACCCTGGCTCGTCGTGAAAAGCAAACTCATCGGATGTCTAGCCTCGGTGACCGTCGATCCGCTAGGAGCGCGGTCGAGTTGCGGATAACGCGCGACTGCGGCTTCGCACAGGAACGCAGGATTGGCGAGGATACCGCAGCGGGCTCGCGGCGCCTATCGGCCGATGCCAAGCTCGCCGCAAGACGCAATCCGGCGGGCGGCTTGCGGCCACGGCTCAGTCGCCCTACGTCTCAGGCATCATGCAAATGCGCGCGAAGGTCTGGCTGTCGGCGCTGGGGTTGGCCGCTGCGATTGTTGGCTGTTTCCCGGCGCGGCTCGCGCATGCCGGCGGCCGGGTACTGGTGGCCAACGACACCGTCCGCGTCACTGTTCTTGCGGATCCTGACTTGAGCGAAACCATGCGCGTCGAGTTGGATGGAACGGTCGTCTTTCCCTACGTGGGCAGGTTGAAGGCCGCCGGCCTGACGGAGGACCAACTGGCGCGTACCATAGAGCGCCGGCTCGTCGAAAAGCGCATTATCGCCCCCAATTAGTTTGCTGCGTGCGGTCCGAGCGACAGCAGGACGGTTACCGTTTAGGCGCCCTCGAAAGGACGCAGCCAGATGACGTGGCAGTCCACATCGGCCTTTCTTCCCGTTGCCAGAACCCTTGCGCCCTTTTAGAACACTGCGTATCCGCGTTTGGCGGAGGGATCCGAGCACAAGGAGCCGATCGGGCCGTCCGGGTTCCCTTCCGCTGCGACCGAAGTTCAGTGACGATTCCGGGATAGCCAATGACCGCGCGTATTTATCAGCCCGCCCGCAGCGCCATGCAGTCGGGTCAGGGGAAGGACAAGTGGGTGCTCGAATACGAGCCTGAGATTGCGCGCTCGATCGAGCCCCTGATGGGCTGGACGAGCTCGACCGACATGAAATCTCAGGTCAGGTTGCGGTTCGACACAAAGGAAGAAGCGATCGCCTACGCGACTCGCAACGGCATTCCGCATCGGGTGGAAGAGCCCAAGCCCGTCGCCCGCCAGATTCTTTCCTACTCGGACAATTTTGCGCCAAATCGGGTCGTCCCCTGGTCGCACTGACCCACTCGCGATGGCTCCGTAGCTCAGCTGGATAGAGCAGCCGCCTTCTAAGCGGCAGGTCGAAGGTTCGAGCCCTTCCGGAGTCGCCAGTTCAACCGCCCGGAAATCGGGGGCGCGTTCGCGCGCCAGACCACTCCGAGTTGGCGCGCATCCGTTGTCGAGCGGCGCCGGCTGGACGACGCGACGGGCGGATATTTGGAGTTCCGCACGACGCGGCTCGGCGATCATTGGCAAGGCGGCCAATTGTCCCGGGAAGGGCGCTACGATCCGCGTGACACGATCCAAATTTCTGTCATTATGCGGGAAAATTTCTCGAAGAATACGGGAAAGCGAGCAAGGGAGGGCAAAATGAAACACCAGAGGAATCACGCCTGGATGTTGGGCGCAACGTGCGTTGCAGCGCTTGCGTTGGCGGGAAGCGCGTTCGCGCAGCAGGAAATCCAGGGCGCCGGCGCCGGTCAGGCGTCGCGGATGAGCGGGATGAAACCCGTCAGCCAGATGGAATTGAACGACGCGGGCAAGAGCGTCTCCAACTTCCTGCAGACCAACGGCAACTACGCGCAGACCCGCTTCTACCCGAACAACCAGATCAATCGGGGGAACGTCGGCCGCCTGCACCCGGCCTGGATTTTCCAGACCGAGGTCCGCGAATCGCTGGAAACCTCACCCATCGTGGTGGACGGGGTCATGTTTGTGACGACCTCTTTCAGTCACGTCTACGCGCTCGACGCCAAGACGGGCGAGCAGCTCTGGCACTTCAAACCGAAGCTCGGACCGGTGACGACCTTCTGCTGCGGTCCCAACAATCGTGGGGTGGCAGTCTACGAAGACAAGGTCTATGTGGCGACGCTCGACTTCAAAGCTCGTCGCGCTTGACGCGAAGACAGGCTCTGTTGCCTGGCAGGCCGACATCGCGGATCCGGAGGCTGGCTATAGCGAGACGATGGCGCCGACCGCCGTCGATGGAAAAATTCTGATCGGCACCAACGGCGGCGAATATGGCATTCGCGGCTTCGTGCGCGCCTACGACGCCAAGACAGGCAAGCAACTCTGGAACTTCGACACGGCGCCGGAGAATTCGGTCGGCACGTGGCAGACCAAGGATGCTACGGGACGGGACCTCCACCGGGACATTGACAGCGAGAAGGCAGCGCTCGCGAAGTCAGGCGACCCCTACAAAACGCTGGGCGGCGGCGTCTGGCAGAATCCTTCGGTCGATCTCGCGGCGCGTCGCATCTACTTCGTGGTCGGCAACCCGTCTCCGGACCTCGACGGCGCGATCCGTCCCGGCGACAATCTCTATACGGATTCTCTGGTCTCGATCGACCTCGACACCGGCAAATATGTCTGCCACTTCCAGTATGTTCCGCACGACGTCTGGGATCTCGACGCCGTAAGCCCGACCGTGCTGATCGATACGGTCGGCAAGGACGGAAAGGCCGTTCCCGCTGTCATGCACGCGGGGAAGACAGGCTACGTGTATGTGAACGACCGGAAGGATTGCAGCCTGATCCGCTTCTCCGACCCTATGGTGTCGCAGAAGGATCGCTGGACGCTGCCGACGCCGACGAAGCCGCTCGATCCCAGTTCGGCGCGCATGTTCCCTGGCGCCAATGGCGGCGTCGAGTGGTCGCCGATGGCGACGGACCCAGCCCATCATATGGCCTATGCGGTGAACCTTGAGCAGGAGATGACCTACACGGTTGCGAGCGCGCCGTATCCGGGCGGCAAGCTGTGGCTGGGCGGCGCCTTTACCAATGTTCCCGGCGGCGTGCAGAAGGGAAATATCAGCGCGGTCAATTACAACACGGGCAAGATCGCGTGGCAGGTCCAGACGCCGCAGCCCATGATCGGCGGCGCGCTGGCGACGGCGGGCGGGCTCCTTTTTGCCGGCGAGGGCAACGGCCTATTCAAGGCCTATAATTCGGCCTCCGGCAAGATGCTGTGGCAATTCCGGGCGGGCGCCGGGGTGAACGCGCCGCCGTCTTCCTACGCCGTCGGAGGCAAGCAATATATCGTCGTCGGCGCCGGCGGAAACACCCAGCTCGACTATCCGCGCGGCGACGCCATCATTGCCTTCACGCTCGACTGATTGCAGGGTGTGAGAGGCTCGCCTCGATAGCGAGCCTCCGCTCCGGCCTTGCGTGGCGCCGGGCGCCGCCAGGGAGCAGGAATATTGCGGGTCGGATTTTTGGCCGTTCTCTCCGTTTGCCTGCTTGCGGGTTTCGCCCGCGCGCAGTCGATTGAAGAAAAGGCGGCGGTCTGCGCTGCCTGCCATGGCGAAAATGGCGTGCCGATCGACAAATCGATCCCGATCCTGTGGGGCGAGCAGGCAGGGTACATCTATCTCCAACTTCGCGACTTCCAGAAGGGCGCCCGGAAGGACGATCGTATGACGCCGATCGCGCAGAGCCTGTCGAAGGAAGACGCGTTGGCCCTAGCCGAATATTTCTCCGCCAAGCCCTGGCCGAATCTGGGTCAGCCCGCGGCATCGAAGGCTGACGCCGACGTTGCTGTCGGCGTCATCAAGTCGGTCGTATGCACAAGCTGCCATCTCGACCAGTTCCAGGGCGATTCTTCTGTTCCCCGGCTGGCCGGCCAGCAACGCGACTATCTTTTCAAAACCATGATGGACTTCCGCTCGCACACGCGCGCCAATAATCCCGGCATGTCGGACCTCATGAACTCCGTGACGCCGGAGCAACTGAAGGCGATGGCTGCGTATCTCGCGGGGCTCTGAATGCTCGGGTCCGCTTCGTCTAATGGGTCAGAATTTTCGTGATCGGACTCGCGTCCGGATGATTGGGCGATGGCCGCCGCAGTCTGGCCTCGGTCGTCCTTAAGATCTGCGCGCGCGCCGCGCGTCAGGAGAAGGCGGACCGTAGCTTCGACGTCCTCGGTTCCTGCGCTGACGTCCGGTCCGGCCGCCCACATCAAAGCGGTTAGGCCGTGAGCGTAGCGGCGATTGATGTCGACCCCTGCATCGAGAAGCGCGCCGACAACTGCCGTATTGGCGCGGCCTGCAGCGTAGACGATTGCGCTCTTGCCCTCGTCGTCGAGAGCATCCGGATTTGCGCCGTGCTGCAGCAGAAGCCGTACACTGGTCTCGGCGTTGTTGTAAGCGGCCGCTTCGAGCGGGGTCAGCCCCTTTCGACCGGGTGGATTGGGATCGGCGCCTTTTGCGAGGAGCAGGGCGACAGCATTGCCCCGATCCGCTTGGGCGGCAAGGAAGAGCGGCGTCGAGCCGTCGATCGCGCGCGCATTGATGTGGGCGCCGTGCTCGAGCAGGAGAGTGACCACCTCGACCTTTCCCGCCTCGGCGGCTTTCGCGAGCGCCGTCGATCCGGTCCGGTCGCGCGCGTCGATCGCCGCGCCGCGGTCGAGCAGGCCGCGCGCTTCCGGCTCGCAGCCGAATTTGGCGGCCGTGAATAGAAGCGACGTCTCCTGGAAACGGTCTCCGGGCCGAAGCTCGGCGGCGGCTCGGGCGATATCTGGGCAATGCTGGGCGGCGAGGGAGTAGGAGGCGACGCCGCAAGCAAAGCCTCCGCTCGCGATCGGCGCCAGCCAACTCACCGAAAAGATGCGTCGCCTGTGGTTCATAGGCGGCTCTCTAGCCCAGATCGGGACTTGTTCGCCACTGGGGCGACTCGCGCCGCCATGGACCCGAACCTGTCAACGCCCGAGTGACGCTGCCCCCGCTTTAGCCCCAATCACCGGGAGCCATTCGCTTGGATAGCGACACGGCTCTGAGAGTTGTCGCGGCTGGGGGTCCCGTGCGCCAAGGTGTGCACGCCTCGCCTTCGGCAGACGATCTTCAAATATTCGTCGTCTCGAGGCTTCGACACCGCTCCACCTGCCGAGAGCGCCCCTTGCCTCAGACAACCGAGCTCCGAGCGTTCTTCTCCGATCTTTTCGACGATACGCGCTCCCTTTTCGAACGTGCAGTCTTGTGGAGACACGCTGAGTGCGCAGACGAGCGCGACAATCTCGAAATCCATGGCTGAGTTCCCCGTATGCCCGAATTGAACCTACCTCTCGTTGTGGAGGGTTGCAGTGACGCGGGTCACATAACCAGCCTGGGGATAATAAATAAAGTCCATTGGCGGCCCCGGGGCGGCTCTGCTCAGCGAGGCGCGGTCTTCATCTCGCCGAAGGCGGCGAGCGCCCGGGCGCGGGACGCCGCGTGATCGACGATCGGGCGGGGATACGTCTCACCGAGCGCGACGTCCGCCTTGCGTAGGTCCGCAGGCGGCGCGTCCCAGGGTTTGTGAACACAGGCGTTGGGCAATCTCGCCAGCTCTGGGACCCAGCGCCGGACGTAGCGGCCATCGGCGTCGAACTTTTCTGCCTGCAGGGTCGGGTTGAAGATGCGAAAATAGGGAGCGGCGTCCGCGCCCGAGCCGGCGACCCATTGCCAGTTCATCGGGTTGCTGGCGGGGTCGGCGTCGCAGAGCGTGTCCCAGAACCACGCCTCGCCTCGCCGCCAATCGAGCAGCAGGTGCTTCGCGAGGAACGAAGCGACCACCATCCTCACGCGATTATGCATATAGCCCGTGCGCCAGAGCTGGCGCATTCCCGCGTCCACCATGGGATAGCCCGTAAGGCCCCTGCGCCATGCCAGGAACGACTTCTCGTCTTTGCGCCAGGGGAAACGCGAAAAGTCCTCGCGCAGCGGGCGGGTGGCCATGTCCGGGCGAGCGTAGAGGAGCGCGTAAGCGAAATCGCGCCAGCCGAGTTCGGCACGGTATTTCTCCGCCGCCCGCGCCAGGCGCGGATCGGCCGCCGCCGCATGCTCCGCGGCCTCCGCGACTCGACGAGGGGAGATTTCGCCGAACGCGAGGTGGGAGGAGAGGCGGGACGTCGCGTCCTCGCCGGCGAGGTCGCGCGCCTCCGGATACTGCGACAGCTCGCGCCGAATAAAACGTTGGAGGGCGGCGAGCGCGCCGGCCTCGCCAGGAGTTCTCGCCCTCTGCCAGTTCACTCGACCAGTCCGGCTTGCTTGGGGTGAGCGCAAGGTCTGCGACAGTGAGCCGCTTCGTTGCGGCCTTCTGGCCATGGCGGGCTTGCGAGGCGTCTTGGGGCGGGGAGGGGCTCGCCCGGCGGACCAAGGCCTTGGTGGCGCCGCCAGAACGCTGAGAAGGTCTGAGGCGGCCGGTCGTCCTTCGAAAGCTCCCAGGGCTCGCGCATCAGCCGCCCGTTGAAGCTCAAAGCCTCGACGCCCCGCTCGCGAAGGGTCTGCTTGACGCCGGCGTCGAGGGCGATTCCGGCCGCCTCGTAGCGCCTCGTCCAGAGGACGCGCGTCGCGTCGGCCGAGGCCGCAAGTCGCAGAATCGTTTCGTCGGCTGGACCCGCCAGGATATCGAGGCGGCCGCCCCGTTCCGTCAGACGCGCTTCGAAAGCGTCGAGCGCCTTCGCGAGCCGCCAACGCGCCGCGCCGCCGGGCGGACGGCCGTTCTGCGGCCGTTCATCATGGATATAGACGAAAAGCGCCGGGCGATCCTGGGCCGCAGCGATTGCGGGTTGGTCGTCGAGCCTGAAGTCGTTGCGAAGCCAGACGATGTCCATTTGTTCACTCTTGGTCGTTCCGAAATCAGCAGCGCGCCAGCGAGGCCGACATTTCCTCAAGGCGCTTGTCTCCGCTTGGTTGCACAGAGTTCGCGTAGCCGCTAACTCCCGGCCAACTTGGCTCTCCGGATTCCTGCTTCGTGCATATTACCGCAGACAAATTCGCCGTCCTTGCCGCTTCCGCTGTCTTTGCCGGCGGGGCGGTCGGCCTCATCCTGCAGCACTTTCTGCCCGAGAAGTTCACGACTGGAGGGCCGCGCGACATGGTCGGCGCTGTCGTTGGTCTGCTGACTCTCCTGTCAGCGCTGGTTCTCGGGCTTCTGATCTGGACGGCTTACGGGGTTTACGCGAGCCAGAATGTCGCAATCCAGACGCTCGCGGCCAAAGTGTTGCAACTTGACCTTGCGCTGTCCGACTATGGGCCCGAAGCCCATGAAGCGCGACTGACCTTGCGCGATGGATTGGGGAAGACGCTGGACGACGTCTGGCGTCATGACATTTCCGACAGCGATTTCATCGCTACGAACTTCTCTGCTGCAATCGCGCGCATGCGCGCCTGGGACAAGTCGCTCGAGAAGTTCCATCCGACGACGGATCAACAGACCCGCGCTCTTGCGGAGGCGAAAGGCGCTGTGGATGCAATCTCGCAAGCCCGGCTGCAAATGTCCTTCGCGCTCGCCGCTCCCGTGTCAATCCCGTTGATGAGCACGGTTGTGGGTTGGGGCGTCCTCATCTTCATCGGATTCGGACTGATGTCCAAGGGCAACCCGATGTCGATTCTCGTCGCGATCGTCGGCGCGCTTGCGCTCGCGTCCGCCTTTCATCTGATCCTCGATCTCAGCCACCCCTACGAGGGCGCGTTCCGCGTCCCTCCGACGGCGCTTGAACAGGTGTTCGCGATCATGGGCAAGGAGTGAGCGGGAACGAAAATTTGTTTTGCTTCCTGCCGGGGCCCACGAAAGGTTTGATTTCGGCATGACCCTCCCGGCCGAGGCCCGGCTTCAATCCACACCCCCGCCGCAAACCGCCCCTTGTCGTGCGTGGAGAGCCGCGGTTCCGGCGCATCAATGTTGCAATGTTCATCGCGGGGCTGGGGACCTTTGGGCTGCTCTACTGTGTGCAGCCGTTGATGCCGGCCTTCGCGAAAGCCTTTCAGCTTTCGCCGGCGGCCGCGAGCCTGTCTCTGTCCGCCGCCACGGGCGTGATGGCGGTTGCGATGTTTGGGGCGGGCGCGCTGTCGGAACGGCTTGGGCGCAAGCAGGTGATGACGGCATCTCTGGCGTCGGCCGCCGCCGCCAATATCGCCGCGGCGTTTGCGCCGAACTGGTACGTGCTCGTTGCGCTGCGGGCGCTAACCGGATTTGCCTTGTCCGGCGTACCCGCCGTCGCCATGGCGCACCTCTCCGAGGAAGTGGACCGCGCGGATGTAGGTCTTGCGATGGGGCTCTATATCGGCGGTTCGACGCTCGGAGGCATGGGCGGGCGCCTCGCGGGCGCAGCTCTTTTGGAACACGGCGGCTGGCGGGTCGCGGTTGGGATGATCGGTCTCTTTTCTCTGCTCGGAGCGGTTCTCTTCGGCCTTGCGCTGCCGCGCGACAGGCAATCGGACCTAAGTGCGGCGCTGCCCAATATTGTCTCGTCGATTCGCCTGCATCTCGCGGACCCAGGCATGCGCTATCTCTTCGCGCTCGGCTTCCTGCTGATGGGCGGTTTTGTCACGACCTACAATTACATCGGCTTCCGTCTGGCCGCGCCGCCCTTCTCCCTGAGCCAGACCGCAATAGGCTTCATCTTTGTGCTCTATCTCATCGGCACTGTCGTTTCACCGATCATCGGAGAGCTCGCCGGGCGGTTCGGTCGACGCAGGGTGATCGGCTTCGCCATCGCGCTCATACCGCTGGGAGTCGCTGCGACGCTGCCGGACAACCTGCCGCTGATCATCTTCGGGATTGCGCTCGTCACCGCGGGCTTTTTCGGCGGCCACTCGATCGCGTCGAGCTGGGTCGGCTTGCGTGCCGAGAAGGCGAGGGCGCAGGCGAGCGCGCTCTATCTGTTTTTCTATTATCTCGGATCTAGCGTCGCCGGATCGCTTGGCGGCTTCGCCTATGCCGACGGCGCCTGGCATGGCATCGTAATCTTCGTTGGCGCTCTCGCGGCGCTCGCCTTCTATGTCGCGCTTCGGCTCTCGCGCGTGCCCCCGCCTGCGCATATGCTGCGTCCATAAGGGTCGTAAGCGATGGAATGGCGCGACGAAGGGCTAGTCATTGGCGTTCGTCGGCATGGCGAGCACTCGGTCATCGTCGAGGCGTTGACGCGGGAGCATGGTCGCCATCTCGGCATTGTTCGCGGGGGACGTTCCGCGCGTCTTTCGGCGGCGGTACAGCCGGGCAATACGCTTGGCCTGGTCTGGCGGGCGCGTCTTGACGAACATCTCGGGGCGTTCACGGTTGAGCCGCTCGTCCTACGCGCTGCGCGCATCATGAACAGCGCGCTCGCGCTGGCAGGGATCGGTTACCTCGGGGCGCTCGTGCGGTTTCTGCCGGAGCGGGATCCACACGAAAGCGTCTACGACTCCTTCACGGTTCTTGTCGATCTGCTCGACGATCCTGTCCTCGCGCCATTGTCGGTCGCGCGGTTCGAGGCGCAAATTCTCGCCGAATGCGGCTTTCGTCTCGATCTGGCGCGTTGCGCCGCGTCCGGCGCGCGTGAGAACCTTGCCTACGTATCGCCAAAATCCGGCCGCGCGGTGAGCGCCGATGCGGGCGCCCCATGGCGCGACCGTCTGTTGCCCCTGCCAGCCTTCTTGCGTGAGGATGCCGATCCGGCCGCGCAGCCGGACGCTAAGGACCTAGCCGACGGTTTTCGCACGACCGGATTTTTTCTTGCTCGTGATCTCTTTGCGGCGAAAGGCGAGGTTTTGCCTGAGTCTCGCCGCGTTTTTCTAACGGCGGCGGCTCGCGCGCAGTCGCGGTGAGGCGCGTCACCTTTTCGTGAATCGCGGGAACGAGCAAATGGCTGATGCGTTGCCTTGGCATCCACAATCATGGAGGCCAACATGAAACGCTTTATAGCGATGTGCGCGGCGGCCGGCGCTTTGGCAGTGGCTGCGCCGGCGTTCGCAGATTCTTACTACACCAATCCGGAGACCGGACAGACCTATAAGGTGGCGACCGGAACCAATGAGGTGCCCCAAAGGCAGCTCGCGGAGCCCGTCTACGGGACGTACCGGGCTCAACCGAGCTACGACGGCGGCCCATTCGGGTTCATCACTGCGCCGCTCCGCATGATCACCGCACCAGTCGGAATGATCCTGCAACCAGCCAGCGGCGCGATCGGCGGCGTAACGGGCGTCAATGCGAACTTGGTGCCGTATAATCCCAAGTGCTTCGTGCAGACGGGAACCAACGAGGTGCCGCCGAGGCACACGGCGATGTGCGGCCCCTGAGGGCGTGAAACACCCTTCTACGGTTCGCCGTTGGAGAGGATGAGCTGAGGGCGCGGGATCCATCCCGCGCCCTTTTCTTGCCCGGCGCTTGCACAACACATTCCCGTGATCGCGCTACGTGGGGGAACAAACCCTGAAACAAAAGAGCTGGATCGGCGTTTAACCCGCGTCGGGGGAGGGGAAATCTGGCCTTGCAATTCCTCGCAAGCTCGGGATCCCCTTTATCTGCCGAAGGGAGAGCGTCATGAGATCAGCATGGTTCGGCGCGTTCTTTTCCGCTGCCTTTTTCACCGGCCTCGGCGCTCACGCGCAGGAGGTTTCGACCAACGGCGTCTTCGACAAGTGGTTGAACTCGAACGCACCGCAATGCGTCCCCGTTGCGGCGTTCAAATCGGTATCCATCGTGACCAACCTTTCGCCCGCGCAATTCGAATTTGTCCGAGCCCTGTACGTCGCTTTGCCGCCTGTATCGCGGACGTTGCCTCCAGGCGACCACGCCGTGATGGCGAAGGCGGGCGACACAGTGATGCTTGCGATCGTCTCGGGCGCGGAGGCTTGCGCGCGCTTCATAGCGCCGGATTTTATTCAGGCCATGCTCGGCGAAATCCACGAGGGACGCGTCCGCCAGATCGGCACGCCCGTCTCCTACGTGACCCCGTCGAACGACTGATCGCGGATCAGATGCCCGCGTACCATTCGTAGCCGCGGTCCTCCCAGAAGCCTCCGCGGCCTCGGCCGAGGTGGGTGAAACTGTCGATGGCTTCCATGCGCATGATGTATTTGGCCTGCTTGTAGCCAAGCTGGCGTTCCACCCGAAGCCGCAGCGGCGCGCCGTGCTCGACTTTCAGCGGCGCATAATTCATCTCGTAGGCGAGGATCGTCTGCGGATGGAAGGCGTCGACAAGATCGATGGTCTCGTAGTAGCGACCCGTGCCGTCGAGCGTCTGTTCGAGCGTGTCCGCGCAGAAAAGGGCGATGTAACGCGCCTGCGGCTTCAACCCCGCCATGGCGAGGATGGCGGAGAGCTGCGCGCCTTTCCATTGGCCGATGCAACTCCATCCTTCGACGCAGTCGTGCCGTGTGATCTGTGAGCGCGCCGGCAGCGCGCGCAAATCGGACAGCGAGAATTTCACCGGCCGCTCGACGAGGCCGCCGACCTCGAGTTTCCAGTCCGCGAAGTTGGTCTGGCGGGCCGCGACGTAGGCAGCGTCTTCCGGATCTGTCGATCCGTTCGGCTTGAAGAAGGCGGAGATCGCGCCCGGTTCATATTCCGTGGCAAGAGCGTCCCGCGGCGCAAGCAATGCGCGCTGCACGGTTTTGGTGAGCTTTTCCGCTTCGTCCAGGATCGAGATGACGCCTGGGGAGTCGGAGTAAAGGTTGCATCCCGCAAGCGGCAGCAAGCCGCCCGCCGCGACGCCGCGGAAGAAATTCCGCCGGGTGAGAAGGCGGCTCATGGGGTCTCCTCGGGAAGACGATATCGCCCGGTTATCATCGAGCGCAGGTTGTTGAAGACGCCGGACACGAGCACCATAACGAGATGGACGATCACGAACGCGACAAGGAACGCGGCTAACGCGAAATGGATTGTGCGGGCGGACTGGCGTCCGTGAAAGATCACGAGCAGCCAGGGAAATGCCGCGTCCATGCCCGGCGACATCGTGAGTCCCGCCAAAATCAGGATTGGAAAGGCGATCAGGACGCTAAGGTAGGCGAGCTTCTGCAGCACGTTGTAGTGGCGCGCCTCCGGCCCCTTGGGGAAGCGAAGCCGCGCATGATCGAGGATCGCGCGCGGAATCGAACGAATGTCCTTTAGGCTCGGAAGGAAGTCCCGGATATGCCGGGCGGCAAAAAGGTTCACGGCGTAGACAAGGCCATTCAGGACCAGAATCCAGGCGAAGAAGAAATGCCAGCGCCGGCCGGTCGCGAGATCCTGATAGGACGGCAGAGTAGCCCAAGAGGGAAAGCCACGCTCGTCCAAATCGCCATCCGCCCCGCGCGATGCGCCAAGTAAGCCCGTGGTGTTGAAAGCGTGGCCGAAGATCGTCGCCACGCCGCCCGTCGCGACCCCATCGTCGTTTTCGTTCGCCGACAGCGAGAAGAATGGATTGTCGAAATTGCTCGCCTGACCCCAGCTCAAGGAGGGATGAGCGTTGAAGATCTGCAGTCCGCTCATCAGCAGGATCAGAAAGCAAAGCGCGTTGACCCAGTGGCAAACCCGCACCACGGCCGAGTGGCGCAGGATGATCTCGGGAACGACCCGTGACGCGATGGGGACGGAGGAGATGGACGCCATAAAGTGAAGACTTTCCGGGGACCAGTGTCGCCTCTCATACGGAGGTCGTCGGGCGATTGTTTCATACTGACGCCGCTTCAACAATTTTTTAGCAGCCGATCTGAAACTCGTCCCCGGCTCCTCCGTAACGACTGGGTTGCCGCCGACGCGCAGGGGCGCGCGCGGCCGAAGTCAGATGGAGACGAGATCATGAAAGCCAGCACGATTGTTTTGGCCGCGGCTCTCGCGGCGAGCGCTGCCGCCGCGCCCTTTGCTCAACCCGCCTTCGCCGAAATGACCAAGATGGTCGGCGGCGCTCCAATGTACCCAAGCAAGAACATCATCGAAAACGCGGTCAATTCGAAGGATCACACGACCCTGGTGGCCGCCGTGAAGGCGGCGGGGTTGGTGGACACACTCGAGGGCACGGGACCGTTCACAGTCTTTGCGCCAACAAACGCGGCCTTCGCGCGGTTGCCGGCAGGCACAGTCGATACGCTGCTCAAACCCGAGAATAAGGACAAGCTGACCCAGGTCCTGACCTATCACGTCGTGCCAGGCCGCCTCACAGAGGCGGAAATCGACAGGATGATCAAGGAGGGCGGCGGCAAGACCACCCTCAAGACGGTCGAGGGCGAAGATCTCACATTCCAGCGCCACGCCGGCCATCTGTGGGTGATCGACGCCAAAGGCGACAAAGCCGAAGTGACGATCCCAAACGTCATGCAGTCGAACGGCGTCATCCAGGTCATCAACCGCGTCCTTCTGCCGGGCTGATCCAGCTTCGGCGCTATGCCTTCGTCGCCCGGGGGGCGGCGAGGACGGCCTCGGAGGAAAGTCAGATGTCGACGCCGCCCCGCCGCGTCGTTGACGTCCTTCGAGGATCGGAACGGCCGGGGCGCGGGGACCGCCCCGGCCGTTCTCCGAACCCCTTGATCCTGCGACAGGGCCGGCGCAGGGTCCGGGCTGGTAAGCTGGAAGGAAGGCGTTTGTCGGCATCGATCGACGGCGGGGGGTTGCAGGGTCTCCTGGTTCGGGTCGCCGTTCGGGACGAGGCGGCCTTCGCTGCGCTCTATCGCGAGACGAGCGGCAAGCTCTTCGGCGTGGTCTCGCGAATCCTGCCAACCCGCGATTTCGGCCTCGGAAGTGGTGCAGGAAGCTTATGTCCGTATTTGGGAACGAGCGGGCGACTTCGATCCAGCTCGAGGTTCTCCGCTCGCCTGGATGGCCACGATCGCGCGCAACCGCGCGCTCGATCAGGTCCGGCGCGCACGGCCCGTTTCTCTCGAGGATATGCCGGAGGGCTTCGAGCCCGAGGCGGATCCAGTCGACCCGCTAGCGAGCCGCGAACGGTCGGAAACCTTGAGCGCCCTGATCGCGTGCCTTGAAAAGCTTGACGTCGAGCGTCGGGAGGTCCTCATGCTCGCCTATTATCGCGGAGCCAGCCGTGAAGCGCTCGCCGCCCGCTTCGGGCGTCCGGAGTCCACGATCAAGACTTGGCTGCGCCGAAGTCTTGCGCAATTGAGGGATTGTCTGGCGTCATGACCGTCACGCCCGACGATGACTTTGCCGCCGCCGAATTCGCGTTGGGTACGCTGGATGGAGGCGAGCGGGCATCGCTTGCCGCGCGGCGCCTGAGGGAGCCGGATCTCGACGCGGCGATCCGCGCCTGGGAGGAGAGACTCGCTCCGCTCGCCGAAGCTACGCCCGAAGTGGAGCCGCCGGCCGCCTTGTTTGAGGCGATCGCGGCGCGAATCCGCGCCCCGGCTCATGTGGCCGACCTGGTTGCCTTACGCAGCCGACTCGCCCGCTGGCGGGCGGGCGCCATTGCGGCTTCCGTTCTCTCGGCCTTCCTGGCGGTGGGCATCGTGGTTCGCGAGCGGCAGCGAAGCGAAGCGCCGCGCCAATATGTGGCAATCCTGCAAAAGGACGCGGAGTCGCCCGCTTTCGCCGTCACGGTCGATCTCGACAAGCTGGAGTTCAGTGTGCGCCCCGTCGCCGCTCACGCTCCTCCCGGCAAAGCGTATGAGCTTTGGTTGATCGAACTCGCGAATCGGCGGGCCGAAGTCGCTCGGCGTGATCGGCGGCGGGCGCAAGGGCGCGACGCTCGCGAACTTTCAGCCCGCAGTCATCGAGGACGCCACTTATGCGGTGACCGTGGAGCCGCCCGGTGGTTCGCCGACCGGCCAGCCGTCCGGCCCCCCTGTATTCGTAGGCAAACTGATACCGGTCGGGCCCTAACCCCGAATTCTGGTTGCAACGACCTAACACGGCGGGCAGGAAAATGTTGTCCTTCTCCCGTGACCTAACAGCGTTGCCGGGCGTTCGTCTCCTTGTATGATCCTTTAGGCTTGAGCCGGGAGCGAGAGGCATGGAACTGGCTGTCTGTCGAGCGCATGTCCGCTCTCGTGCGCCGCGCGACGCGGGGGTCGGACGGTGAAGCGCGCGGGATAGGAACGAAGTGAGCGACCCAGCGCCTTCCGCGGAAGGGACAGCGGCCCCGCCTTCGCATTGGGGCGTCTTCGCGAACGCCGCCTTTACAGTCATGCTGGTTGCGAGCGCGCTTTCAAGCGTCGGCATCGCGATGTTTGATACCGCGACGGCTTGGCTCATGACCTCGCTCAATCCGAGCCCGCTTACGGTTTCCGCCGTGCAAGTCGCAACCATGGCGCCCCTGTTCCTTTTCACCATTCCCGCGGGCGCGCTTGCGGACGTCGTCGATCCCCGCCGTCTCCTCATCGTGGCGCAGGCGGCGGTGGTGGCGATCGGGGCTATTTTTGCTGGCGTTGTGAGCCTGCACTGGGAAGGTCCGGCGGGGCTTCTCGCAACGACGTTCCTGCTCGGCGCCACTGGCGCGCTGGCTGCGCCCGCCTGGCAGATGGTCACCCCGATGCTAGCGGCGAAGGATCAACTCGACAGCGCAATCGCCCTCAACAACGCCGCTTACAACGTGAGCCGCGCGGTTGGCCCCGCGCTCGGCGGCTTCGCGATCTCGGCGGTCGGCATCCTGCTGCCATTCTGGGTTTATTGCGTCACCAACTTAGTTGTCCTTGCGGCGCTCGTCTGGTGGCGGCCGCCGCGCAAGGCTTCCGAGTCCCTTCCTACCGAACGCTTTCTAACCGCTATGGGCGTGGGGCTCCGCTATGCTCGCAATAATCGCGACCTGGACGCGACGCTGATACGGGCAACGGCCTTCTTTCCCTTCGCATCGGCTTACTGGGCGCTGATGCCGCTCCTCGCGCGAGAGCGGCTTGGCGATAACCCTGAGTTTTACGGGTCGCTCATGGGCGTCCTGGGCCTTGGTTCGATCGTCGGCACCTTTGCGCTAGAGCCCCTGAAGGCGCGACTTGGTCCAGATTGGTCCGCGGCTATCGCCACGCTTGGCACGGGCGCGGCGCTGGCGCTTTTCGCGCTCGCGCCCAACCCCGCGCTGCTGTTTCTTGCGAGCTTCATCGCCGGCGTCTCGTGGATCGTGATCATGACCACAATGTTCGTCTCGGCGCAGGTCGCGCTGCCGGATTGGGTGCGGGGCAGGGGATTGGCGATCTTTCTGACCGCCTATTTCGGCGCGATGACAATCGGCAGCGCTGTGTGGGGTGGCGTCGCTGATGGCCGCGGCCTGTCCTTTGCGCTGGGCGCGGCCGCTGTGGGGGCCACGGCCAATCTTCTTCTCGCACGAAAATTTCGGCTCGAAACAGGCGCGGCTCTCGATCTGTCGCCGTCCATGCACTGGCGGGCGCCGGCTTTCATCGCGCGCTTGCGGGACGATGAAGGCCCAATCTTGATGACCATCGAATATTGGATCGACCCACGGAACAAGGACGAGTTCATGGGCCTTCTTCGCGAGGTCGGGCGCGAGCGGATGAGGGACGGCGCCTACGCCTGGAACGCCTTCGAAGATCCAAACGAGCCGCGCCGGATCATCGAGACCTGCCTCGTCCGCTCATTGCTTGAACTCAAGTACCGGACCGAACGCGAGACCAAGGCCGACGCTCTGGTCGAGCAGCGCGCCTCGTCTTTTTTGCAGTCGCCCGCAACCGTCCGCTATCTTGTCGCGCCAAAGCGCCAGCACCATCGGTGGCGGAACGATGATGAAGCCTGAGGCCGGGCCGATGACAGGGAGCGAAATCGACGCGGTCCGCGCGCTTCTAACGGGCAAGCCACGGCCGGTTGGTTGGGCGGAGCGACGCCGCCGTATCGAGGAGGTCGGGGCCGCGTGGCCCATCGCAAGCGACATTGCGCTTGAGCCAGTGGACATCGATGGACTTTCCGCGGAGTGGTCGATCGCGCCTGAAAGCGACCCTTCCCGTGTGCTCCTTTTCTTTCACGGCGGAGGATATTGCTCCGGCTCGATCGTCAGCCATCGAGACATGGCGACGGAGGCTGGAAGGGCAGCGGGCGTCCGCACGTTGGCGGTCGGTTATCGATTGGCGCCGGAACATCCGTTCCCAGCCGCGATAGATGACGCCGTTAGGGCGTGGCGTTGGCTGCGGGGACAGGGGATTGCGCCGGAAGCGATTGCGGTTGGCGGCGATAGCGCGGGGGCGGGCCTGACGCTTGGGCTCTGGCAGGAGTTGCGCCGGGCTGGCGAACTCGGGCCAGCCTGTGTTTGGCTTGTTTCGCCATGGACGGATCTCACGATGTCAGGAGCGTCACTTGAAACGAAGGCTGCTGTCGACCCATTGATCCATAGGGCTTACCTTGAGGAACTCGCGGACGCCTACGTTCCTCCCAACGTCGACCGGAAGGATCCGCGGATTTCACCGCTATACGCCGATCTGAAGGCCTTGCCGCCTACGCTGATCCAGGTCGGCTCGTGCGAGACGCTGCTCGACGATGCGGTCCGCTTCGCAGGCGCGGCAGGGGAAGCTGACGTGCCCGTCACGCTCGAAATCTGGCCTCAGATGATCCATGCCTTTCCGCTCTGGAACGGACAACTTGCCGACGGGCGGCAGGCCCTAATGCGCATGGGCGAATTCCTGCGGGCGCGGCTCGGCGAAGTTTGAGAAGTCGAACCCTCGTGCACGCCAACAAATTCTCTGTGAACCGGCGCACTAACTAAGGACCGCCACAATTGTGGTGTGCTGTAAAGATCAGGCGTGGCCTCCGAAGTTCTGCCGGGTCGCGCTTCTGACGAAGTTTTTTCGTCAGCGATTGAATTATCGAAGGGCAGGAACATTGCGCGCCGCAGAGAGGTCCGTCAGAGCATTTAGCCACGGACGTTTGCGACGCAAATTACTTTGGGGAAGGCCAAGATGGGAGCGATGAATGGGGGATCGGGGGATTTCCAAGAACTTGGGGGCACAGCGGCAGGAAGCGGCATGGACCGGAGTGATTTCCGGCGCTTTGCCCGGCCTAGCCAGTCGGAGGGCCATCGGCTCGTCCGCGCGTTCCTTCAGATACGAAGCCCCGAGACAAGAGAAGCGATTTTGAGGACGGTCGAGCAACTCGCCAGCAACGGCTGAGTCGGGCCGTTAGGAAAAGACTCGCCGACGAGCAGGATCGTGTCCCAGATTTGGCGGCGCCGCCAAGGGCTTCGATTTTTTTGCTCAACAGCCGGAGAGAACAGGGGCGACGTGCGACGTCGCCCCTGTTCCGATGCTCTAGACCTCCGGCGTCAGTCGACGAGTGCGATCGCCCTGCGCCGTCGAACTTTGGCGGCAAGACCCAGACCGGCGAAGCCCAGCAGGATCATGCCCCACGTCGAGGCCTCGGGCACCGCCGTGATCGAGACGCCATCCAGAAGCGCGAAGGGCGGCACGTTGGCGTTGGGTGTGCCGACAGAAACGAACTGCAGAAGTTGGCTTGCTGACTGGGCAGTAAATGTGAACGTTTCCAGTTGCCACCCGGAGAACGAGCCGGGATCGCCAGAGTTCGCGGTGTTCAAGTATGTCGGTGTGGAAAACGAATCCGCCCCAAAGCTCCCCTGGAGCGTGATGCTTTGGTAGCCGGTGCGGTCTGAAAGCTCAGCGCCCGCCCAGTAGAAGGACAGCTGATACTCCTTTCCGACGGCCAACCCGCTTATCATCTGCTCGACGTTGCCCGCTACGCTCAACTCGCCATCGAGGCCGATGAACGCTCCGCCATCCGGGCTTAATCCCGTGAAGTTGCTATTGAGGTGCTGCGGTTCGCCGCCGGTGTAGCGGGTGTCCGCCGTTATGGTGTTCGCGTTCGGGCCGAAGAAGTAGATGTCGAACGCGGAACTGCCGGGTAGATTGGTTGTAGACCATCCTGTGACCGTATTTGGATAGTTCCAGTTGCCATCGAATTCGACGCCGCTCGCGTTGGCCGGATTGAGCGGGCCACTGATCGTATTGTCGGTAAAGCTCCCATTTTGCACCAAATTCGCGGCCTGTGCGCCCGAAACGAGCGCGCAAGCGGCTATTGCTCCCGCGAATGCGGAAAATTTCAGTCCATTTATCATTCTCTGTCCCCGAGACGTGTTAAATCCCCTCCGACTCTGAGTTACGTACCGTTACGTTCGATTGTCAACAGGCGTGTTGCGCAAGATTTCCCGCGAAGGGTTGTATCCAATTGCGCTAGGGAAGGACCATCTCGGGCGGCTCCTCCGCCACGATGAGTTTAGCTGACGTGGCGTCGAGGATCGCGTCGATCGTGCAGCCGGGTCCGCGCTCTTTTAGGACAAGGCCAGCGTCTGTTGGCTCGATGACCGCCATTTCCGTGACAATGAGACTGACGCGGCGGATTGAGGTCAGGGGCAGCGAACACCGCGCCACGATCTTCGGCTCGCCCTTGGCCGCGTGAACCATGGCGACAATCACGCGGCGGGCGCCAGACACGAGGTCCATCGCTCCGCCCATGCCAGGCGCCATTTTTCCCGGGACCATCCAATTGGCGAGCCTGCCCTCTTCGTCGACCTGGAGCCCGCCAAGCACCGTCATGTCGAGATGGCCGCCGCGAATGAGGCCGAAACTCATGGCGCTGTCGAGCGAGGCGGCGCCGGGCATGGCGGTGACGAAGCCGCCGCCCGCGTCGGTGAGGTCGGGGTCTTCCATGCCCTCGGGCGGACGAGGCCCAAGGCCGATCACGCCGTTCTCGGCTTGAAAGAAGACTCCCAAATCATGCGGCAGGTAATTGGCGACAAGGCTCGGCAGCCCGATACCGAGATTGACCAGCATTCCGGGTTTCATTTCCTTCGCGACACGCCGCGCGATGACCTCCTTGGCGTCCATCAAAAGGCCCGTTCGATAAGGTGTGTGACGAGCACGCCGGGGGTTCTCACGGCGTCCGGCGGAATGACGCCGATCGGCACGATCGTATGCGGCTCGGCGATGACGACGTCGCCAGCGAGCGCGGAATACAGGTTGAAATTCTGCGCGGTCAGCGAATATTCGAGATTGCCGTAATAGTCAGCCTTGCTTGCCGCGATGAGGGCGAAATCCGCGCGGATCGGCTTTTCGAGCAGGAAGGACTTGCCGTCGACCTCGACGACCGTCTTGCCCTTTTCGACCAACGTGCCGAGCCCGGTTGCGGTAAGGACGCCGCCAAGCCCCACTCCGCCCGCGCGGATGCGCTCGATCAGCGTGCCTTGCGGCGCGAGTTCCACCTCTATCTCGCCGGCCATCATCTTCTGCTGAGTCTCGGGGTTGAGGCCGATATGCGAAGCGATCAGACTTTTGACGGCGCCGGCCGAGATAAGCTTTCCAATACCGCGGCCCGGCATGGCTGTGTCGTTGGCTATGATCTTGAGATTTTTGGCGCCCCGCCTGACGAGCGCCTCGATGAGCCGATGTGGAGACCCGACGCCCATGAAGCCGCCGATCAGGACGCTCGCCCCGTCGGGGATCAGCGCCGCGGCCTTCTCCGCCGGAATCGCGGCCTTCATAACGTCCGCCCCCGTTCGCTTGGCAGCAATGAGGACGCAAGGACCATGCCGTTCATCGCGCGTGGTCCTGTGCGGTCATTCGTAGTGTCGCCATCGCGCATGCGCTCGGCGCCGAAGCGATGGCGGGGCGTGGGCGGCGTGGGAAGGATTGGCGGTTTGTTTGCCGAAGAGATCAATGGTCTGTCCAAGATATTCGCTCGGGGGAATCTCGGGAATCTGGGCACCGGCGGCCGACTTGGCTGAATTTCGCCCTGCGCCTTCGTTCGAGCCCGAGATGGTCGCGGATGAAGGAAGCGCGCCGGTGGGCGCTGCCGGCGCAGGGGGCGCCGCTGGGATCGGAGAGGGCGGCCGTCCAGTTGTCGGTTCGACCGCATCGGTCTTCGCCGGAGCGCTTGGAGCGGTCGCCGCGGCTTCGCTTTGCGCTCTAGAATCTGGCGCTTTGCTGATGGGAGCCGACGCCGGCGCAGGCGCAGAACCAGGCGCCGGAGGCTCGAGCTGAACGGTCGCCGTCATTCCGGCGACGAGTTGAAGCCCCTCGGGAATGTCCCTCAGCTTGATCCGGACCGGCACGCGTTGGGCAAGACGCACGAAGGTGAAAATCGGATTGACGGAGGCAAGCCCCAGTGCGTCGGGCTCCGCGTTCGCAACATTGATGGCGCGGGCGAGCCCAGTCACAGTTCCGCGGAGAAGCGGCCGGTAGCCCATGAGCTTGATCGTCGCCTCGTCGCCTTCCTGGATCCGATGGACCGCCGTCTCCTCGAAATAGGCGTCGACCCAGAACGAGTCGGAATCGACGATGGAGATTTGCCGCTGTCCGACAGTTGTATAGTCGCCGAGTTGCGCCGTTAGGTTCGTTACAAAGCCGTTGACCGGCGAGCGGATCTGAGTGCGCTTCAGATTGAACTCGAGCCTGGTCCAGATTCGCGAGGGCCTGCTGATAGGCCGCTTCTGCGCTTGTGGCCTGAGCGACGTAGGTCTGCACTTCTTCGACAGTCACCGCGATGCTGTTGAGCTGCTGGCGCCGCACCGCCTCCGCGTGAGCGTTGTCGGCGACAGCCTTGGTTTGCTCCACCGCCGCCTGGGCCAGCCGCACGGCGATTGCATAATTGGTCGGGTCGATCAGCATGAGAAGGTCGCCCTTGCGGACTAACTGATTGTCCGCGACCGGCAATTGCACGATTTGCCCCGCGACCTCGGGGGCGATCGTCACGACATAGGCGCGCACCGTCCCGTCGCGGGTCCACGGCGAGCCCATATAGACCTTCCACGCTTGCCATCCGAGCACGGCAGCGATGGCGACCATCGCAAAAGTGATCAGGACGCGAAGGAACGCCCGCTTTTTGCGGCGCGGCGCGGGCGCCGTGGCCGGGGTGGTCGTGGCCGACATCAGCGCCCCCAGTGCGCGATCACGAGAACGATCGAAGAGGCGAGGATAACATAGAGCGCCGCTTCGAACAGCGCGGGATGCCAGACGCGCCGCTGGAAACCGAACCTGTCGGCGCCTCGCCTGACGACGATATAGACGCACCAAGCCGCGACGAGAATCGCGCCGATCGGCGCGAAGTAGAGGCCGAGGATATCGATCTCGACGAACCTCATGATGCGGCCGACGAACTGTAGAAAGGTTCGAATTCACGAAGCTCCCCTGCTATCGCCAGCAGGCTCGCGCGGAGCCGCATAACGATGCGCGCTCCAGCGATGTCGGGGGGCAGGGCTGCGAGTTTCCGGTCCAGTTCGTCGAGTCTCGCCGTTGCCGGCTGTGCTTCTCCGGCGGCGATTGCCTCGAGCGTTGCCTCGACCAGGCTGGGAGGCACAAACCGGTGCGCGACGTCCCTTAGGCGGATGATCTCCTTTCCCGTCGCGAGCGCGGAGGCGGCTTCGGCTCGCTCCAGCAGTCCGGCCTGGTCCGGAATGGCGAGCAGGCGCGATCGCGTCCGGTTCTCCCAAGCCTCTGGGCCGCCGGCCTCGCGACCGCGCGCCAATCGTCGCAGATCCTCGAGGGACAGGCGCAGCAGGCGCTTAGCGCGATAAGCGGGCGAGAGCGGGGGCGTCAGACGCAGGATGATAGTCGCCACCACGAGGCCCACGAGAATGGCGATATTCGAATTCCAGAATTGCGATGCGTCGTACGTCATCGCGTTGTCGATGGACATCATGGCGATCGCGTTCACGCTCGCGGCGAAGAAAAGTACCGGCTGCCAGGGCAAAGCCATGAAGAAGCCGCTCGGGACAAGGAAAAGACCCAGCACCAGACACAAGCCAGGGAAACTGCCCGTAAGAGGCGGCATGACAAAGAAGACGAGAATTGCCGCAATCACAATGGAGAGAACGCAGCCTAGCAGGAAGACCATGGCAGAGGCGAAAGCCTGATCGCCCTGCAGCGGAAACAGCAGCGCCGTAACCGCGGCGAAAACGATCGCCAACATGCCGTTGGGCCACGCCGTTTCGATCCAGAATATCGACATGAGCCCGACGACGGCGAACGCTCGGGCCGCGTTAATGAAAGCGGGAAGCCAGTCGGGGACCGTGAAGTGGAAGCTTCTGCGAACCAAGATGGCTTCGTCCGGATCCACGGTCAGAGCAAGTCCGTTCAACGCCCGAGCCAGTCCCAACATTCCGAAGGCAGCGGTGTCCGCCAGCAACCGCAACGCCGGGGTCGGCGCTTCGTACCGGACAAGCGAGCGCGCCGTGGAGACGCAAGCGCCTCGCAGATTGGCGGGCTCCGCCAGCCAATCCGGCAAGGCGCGATCCAGCTTCTCCACCGGTATGAAGCCTTGAATGATTGCAGCCTCCTGCCGGCCAGCTTCGAGCGGCGTTCGGGCCAACTGGATCGACGCCATCCGCCAGTAGGAGATGGCCCGAATCAGGCCGACCACCGCCTGCTCCAGCATCGGAGAATGACGGCGCAAGTCGGAGGATTTGCCGACGGCGGTATCGATCATAGGGTCGAGCGCAACCACCTTGCTGAGAAGCTGGCGGCGAACCGGGCGCAACGCCGCCTGCTCCGGTCCGTCCGTGCGCAAACAGGTCAGGAGACCATTGCAACAAGCCGACGAGAGACGAGCCAATTCGGCCCCGAGCTTGCGCGGACCGTTTCCGAGGTCGGTCAGAGCAAGTACGACCCCCGCGCTCACGATTCCGATGCCGATCTCGGTCGCCCGGTAGATGGCGAACATGATCGCGTCGCCGTTCGAGGACCCGATTGGGCCGAGAATATCGGCGGCAATGATCGCTGCCGTGTAACCCGCGAGCGCGGCGGCATAGGCCGCGAAGTTTCGTAGGAGGGTCCCGATGAAGGCGCAGACCGCGCAAAGGAGCGTAAGCCCGAAGAGAAAGGCGAACGCGTTCTGTCGAAAGAGCGCCGCCAGGATGACGGCCGCTGCGGCGCCGATCGCTGTCCCTATCATCCGAAAACCGGCCTTGCGCAGCGAGGCGCCGAGCGCAGGCTGACAAACGATGCTCGCTGTAATGCCGGCCCAGGAGGGCTCGCTGAGTTGAAGAGCGAAGGCGACGTAGAACGCAAGGCAGACGGAGGCCCACATTCGCAGGCCGAAGAGGAGGGGAGGCGTGACGCCCCGCAGCCGCTCCCAGAAGAGTTGGCGGCTCGATAGGTCTTGATCCGCCTCGATCGCGCTCATGCCGTCCCCTTAGCCCGCCTGCGACGTTACCGGCGGCGTTTGGGCAGGGCAACGGCGCCTTTTGTCGAGCGTAGCCTTGACGTCGTCACTCTCTCTTGACCATTCAGGCGGCGAGCCATGACGGAGGAAGACGTGCGTGAGCCTTTGCCCGGCGCGTCCATGTGGGACGAACGCTATCGCGCCGCGCCCTACGCCTATGGGTTCGAGCCGAACGGCTTTCTTTCGGCGCAGGCGTATCGGCTGAGGTCGGGTATGCGCGCTCTCGTTCCGGGTGATGGCGAGGGCCGGAACGGCGTCTGGCTGGCCACACAGGGTCTTCAGGTCGATACGCTGGATCTCTCGGGGCTTGGCGTGGCCAAGGCGAAAAGGCTCGCGGAGTCGAAAGGGGTGACGGTCAACGCCATCGAGGCGGACGCGCTGCTCTGGGAGTGGCCAGAGGGCGCCTATGACGTCGTCGCCCTGATCTTTCTGCACCTCATAGAGCCGCAACGCCGTGCGTTGCACACGAAGGCGCTAGGAAGCCTGAAGCCCGGCGGACTCGTCGTGCTTGAGGCGTTCCGTCCCGAGCAGATCGAGCGGCAGGCGAAAGGCGTACGGGGCGGTCCGCGCGACCCGGCGCTGCTCTATTCGCTGGAAGCGCTGCGGTCGGATTTCGCCGATGGGGACGTGGTGACGTTGGAGGAGGCGGACGCGTCTCTAGATGAGGGCGCCCTCCACCAAGGCTTGAGCGCAGTCGTCCGCGCCATCGTCAGGAAACGCGACGGGCGACCTTGAGGCGTTTCGCCGCCTGGGCGTTCAACCCGGCGCTTTGCCGAGCGGAATGCCGTTGACGCTGATCGCGCGGTTCTGGCTGACTTCGATAATCCAGGAGAGGCTGCCGTCGCTTTCGGTCTTAGCCAAGCCCTTGGCCATCGCGAGGCCGGGCAGAGCGCGGCTCTCGACCTCGGGGCCAAGCCCCCTTACCGCAGCCATGGTCTTGTCGAAATTGCGCATCCGGATCGTCATGGACCCTGAGAAGCGGCCGACCGCGTAGCTGATTTCGCCTTGAATGTCAGCGTCCAGCGCGGGCGCGGTGAGATGGGAGGGTTGAATCTCGACTCGCAACGGTCCCGCGCTCATGAGGGCCTGGGCCACTTTCGCCATATCCTCGTCCGTGAGGGCCGGGCCTTTTCCGTCGAGCCGTAATTGGTCGATCGCGGTCGAGGCGGCGGCGGTCAGGTCGATCCCCTTCAGCGTGGCGCCGACGTCGATCTTCGAGGGGGTCAGAGCGGCGGCTCCGGGCGGCGCGAGGCCGACGGGTAAGCTGAAGCCATCGGCGCTGAGCGCAAGGTCGACGGCGCTGGCCGGACCTGCGTCCGAAATCCCCGCGGCCATCTTAAAGGCGCCCATGGTGATCGCGCCGACCGGCGAGGCAAACAGCCCCTTCGAGCCTTCCGCTCCTTCGACGAATTTGAGGCCCGGCGCGGCGATTTCATGCAGGAGGCCTTTGAGCGCCTCCGCATGCGGGCCGAGATCGTCACGGTTGGCCGAGACCAGCGACCACGCGTCAAAGAGCTTGCGAGACTTGAGGCCGTCGACGCCGACATTGAAAGCCAGACTATCGAAATGGCCGTCGAAATTGACCGGCCGGCCCTGCTTGTTGACTCCCCGCGACCTTGAACGCGAGGTCGGAAATCATCTCCTTCACGGTGCTCGACACGGCGCCCTGTGCGCCGACAGTCGTGGCGTAGTCGGCCTTCAGCGGACCGAAGGTCATCGTCTGGTCGATATCGGGGGCGTGGGTTGTCGACTGGACGGCGTCAGCCGTCGCCGACCCGTTCAGCCACCAGGCGATCGTCGGATCGATCAGCACCGTCTGATTCAGGTTTTTCACTTCGAGCGTGGTGGTCGTATCCTTGGCGTGCGCGACGAGCTTTGGGAAGGAATCCATCACGACGCGCCATTTGCCGTCGTCCTGCTCGAAGAGCTTGTAGACGATCAGCGCCGGCTCATAGGAGACTGGGCCGCCCGCCTGCTTGAGAAGCCCGTTCACTGCTCTGAGGTCGAACGAGACGACATAGGCCGGGCCGTCGGCCTTGACGGTCACGAGCGCAGGTTCGCCGGGCGCGGCCTTCGGCAGCAGGGACGAGAAGAAGCCTTGCAGATTGCTCGCGCCCGTCCGGGGTCGCGGGCTTGTCGGCGGCGAAAGCGGGCGTGGCGGCGAGCGCCGCGAGAAGCAGCGCCCGCTGGGCCGCGCGGCGGAGGACAGTCGCAGACATGAGGGGCCTTCCACGAAGGGGGTGCAATTCGCGCCGGACCCTATAGCAATTCACGAGCGAACGCGCGGGGGTCGCCTGCCTGTTCCCGCAAGCGGTTTTACCGAGCCGGCAAGGCCGCAGGCTCGCCCTTCGGAGCCTGCGCCTTGGCGACGCCCGCCTTTACCGCCGCCTGCACCTTCTCGAAGGCGCGACCTCGATCTGGCGCACGCGCTCGCGCGAGACGCCGAACTCGGTCGAAAGCTCCTCCAGCGTGATCGGGTCGTCGGCCAGCCGCCGCGCCTCGAAAATGCGGCGCTCGCGCGGGTTGAGCACCGAGAGCGCGGACCGCAGCGCGGTGTGGCGGGCGTTCGATTCCTCGCGGTCGGCAAGCTGCGATTCCTGGTCGGCGCTGTCGTCGACCAGCCAGTCCTGCCACTCGCCCTCGCCCTCCTCGCGCAAGGGCGAGTTCAGCGACGCGTCGCCGCCGAGGCGGCGGTTCATGTCGATCACGTCCTGCTTGGAGACGCCGAGGCGGCGCGAGATGATCTCGACCTGATCGTCGCGCAGATCGCCTTCGTCGAGCGCGGAGATCCGGCTTTTGGCCTTGCGCAGGTTGAAGAAGAGCTTCTTCTGGCTCGCCGTCGTGCCCATCTTCACGAGCGACCACGAACGCAGGATGTACTCCTGGATCGAGGCGCGGATCCACCACATCGCGTAGGTGGCGAGCTTGAAGCCCTTGTCCGGCTCGAAGCGCTTGACCGCCTGCATCAGGCCGACGTTGCCCTCGGAGATCACCTCTCCGATCGGCAGGCCATAGCCGCGATAGCCCATCGCGATCTTGGCGACGAGGCGAAGGTGGGACGTGACGAGCTTGTGGGCGGCCTCGCGGTCGCCGTGCTCGCGATAGCGCTTTCGCGAGCATATATTCTTCCTGCGGCTCCAGCATGGGGAACCGCTTGATCTCCTGCAGGTACCGGGCAAGTCCCGATTCGCCCGCAATGACGGGAAGGGACGCGGCCATCTTATCCTCCAGTCGGAGCCCGGTTACTGGCCGTCTCCGTCGGCGCTATGGCCGGGTTAGATATATTGTGGTCGGGCAAGCGTGGCCGAAAAAGGGCCGGCCAAGGCAAGCTTCGCGGGTTCAGGATGAAGTTTCGTAACATCGGCAACGGTTATTCGCCGCATGCCTGCCGTTTGTTTCATGCCGCAACGGTCTTTCGCAAGGCGCTGAGCAGATCTATCGAAATCGTCCGGCGGCGGGCTCTCGAAATGCAACGGCTCGCCGGTGATCGGATGCTCGAATCCGAGGGCGGCGGCGTGGAGCGCCTGCCGGCTGAGCGCTCCGAGCGCCGCTTGGCCTCTTCTCCGAGCAGCCCGCGACTTGGTCTTGAAGCCCGCGCCATAGACCGAGTCGCCCAGGAGCGGATGGCCGATCGAGGCCATATGAACGCGGATCTGATGCGTGCGGCCGGTCTCCAGTTCGCAGGCGACGAGGCTTGCCGGTCCGAGCGCCTCCTCGACCCGCCAATGGGTGACGGCGTGGCGGCCGCTCTTCCTCCGGGACGATCGCCATTTTTTCGCGCTGACGGGGGTGGCGGCCGATGGCGGCGTCGACCTTTCCCGCCGAGACGGCGAACTCGCCCCAGACCAGCGCGAGATAGGCGCGCTCCAGCGAGCCGGTGCGGCCGTGGTCGGCGAAAAGATCGGCGAGGCCCTGATGGGCCGCGTCCGTCTTGGCGACGACGAGCAGGCCGGAAGTGTCCTTGTCGAGCCGATGGACGATGCCCGGGCGCTTCACGCCGCCGATGCCCGAAAGGCTATCGCCGCAATGGCGGATCAGCGCATTGACCAGCGTGCCGTCCGGAATGGCCGGGCGCCGGATGGACGACGAGCCCGGCCGGCTTGTCGATGACGATGAGGTGCTCGTCCTCGAACACGATATCGAGCGCGATGTCCTCGCCCACGAGGGGCGATTCCTCCGCCTCCGGCGCTTCGAACCGGATCGGTCGCGCCTTCCGTCGAGCTTCGCGGAGGGATCGCGGACGTCTCGCCGTCGAGGCGCACCTCGCCGGCCTCGATCAGCGCTTTGAGGCGGGTGCGCGACAGCGCGAGGCGGCGCTCGGCGGCGGCGCGGCCAAGAAAGCGGTCGAGCCGTTCGCCGGCGCCGTCGGCGCCGACGGGAAAGACCTGCTGGCCCTCGGCCGCGACGAGGGGACGAGGGAAGGGGCAGGGGTTTCGTCTACGGGCTCCTCATCTTCGCCATACGCCCGCTTCCAGGCGCGCTGCTTTGCGTTGTTGCTCACGCGCGCTCCCTGCGGCGCGTCCGTCCTCCGCCGGCTCCCTCCGCGGCGGGCGGGGCGACCAGCGGCCCGAGCGCGGCGACGATGGACTCGATCGTCGGGCGCGCGCCGGCCTTATGGGCGTCGAGGCCGCGGCGCATCGCGGCGACATGGCCGGGCGTGTTGCCGCAGCAGCCGCCGACGATCTTTGCGCCGCAATCGACCGCGAGGCCCGCATAGAGCTCCATGAGCTCCGGCGTGCCGGAATAGTGGATTTCGCGCGCCGTGCCAGTGCGGCACCCCGGCGTTGGCCTTGGCGATCAGCGTCGCGTTCGGGTCGGCCGTCGCTCATGGCGAGGATCGCGACCAGAAGATCGGAGGCGCCGACGCCGCAATTCGCGCCGAAGGCGAGCGGCTTCGGATCGAGCCCTCGGCGATCGCGTCGAGGGCGGCGGGCGCGACGCCCATCATCGTCCGCCCGGCCGTGTCGAAGCTCGCGGTGACCGTGAAGGGCATGCCGACCTTGCGCCGCTGCGGCCGCGGCGGCGCGGATCTCTTCCGTGGCCGACATGGTCTCGATCCAGACGACGTCGGCGCCGCCCGCCTTCAGGCCCTCGATCTGCTCGACGAAGACCTCGACGGCCTCGTCCTCGGTCAGCGGCCCGAGCGGCGCAAGAAGATCGCCCGTCGGCCCGACGGAGCCCGCGACGACAACCTTGCGCCCCGCCTTGTCGGCGACGGAGCGGGCGATCTCGGCGGCAAGCCGGTTCAGCTCATGGGCGCGGTCCTGCAGGTTGTGGAGCATCAGACGGCGGCGGTTGCCGCCGAAAGAGTTGGTGAGAATGATGTCCGAGCCGGCGTCCACGAAAGCTCTGATGAAGGGCGCGGATGCGGTCCGGATGCTCGGCGTTCCAGCGCTCCGGCGTCTCGCCGGAGACGAGGCCCATGGCGAAAAGATTGGTGCCGGTCGCGCCGTCCGCGAGCAGCGGCCGGCCTTCGGCCAAAAGGGTCTGCAACATGGGTCCTCTCGAAATGGGTGAGGAGAGTTAGGCGCGGGCGGCGATGCGCGCAAGGCGGCCGCCAGTCGCACCAATTCCGCAGCCCCCGGGGTTCGGGGCGGATGACGGGTTTGGATTGTCTCGCGCAGGGCGGTCTGCTGCTGAAACCTAGGCGTTTTAGCCCTTGGAAAGGCTTGGATTTTCTTGGAATCTCTCGTCGGAAACGAGCCTTTTCAACGGGTTACGGGCAAAGTCGCACAAAAGTTTTTATTTAAGGCCTATCCCCCTTGGCCGGTGCGAGGCGCGAACCGGATTTGAGCAGGAATTGTCATGGGGGCAGTCTAACTCATTTCCGATTTTCCGCAATCCTTTCGGCGGCGCGTGGAACGGAAATTTCCGGCGCCGGTCCGACGTAGACGGCCCGAGGGCGGATGAGGCCGCTTTCGCGTTGTTCGAGCCCGTGCGCGATCCAGCCGGCGGTGCGGCCCAGCGCAAAGAGGCAGAAAGCCTGGCCCAGGGGCAGCGCTAGGCTGCGCCGGACCGAGACGAGGGCGAAATCGAGCGAAGGGAGCCGACCGGTCAGCCGCTCCGCGGCTTCGGCGATGCGTCCTGCTTGCGGAAGCCTTGACGAAACGCGGGGGAGCAGCGCCAGCGCGCGCGGATCGCCCTCCGGGTAGAGCGGATGGCCAAACCCCGGCAGGTCTTCGCCCGCCGCCAGCCGCTGACGCAGGATCGGATCGGGCGGGCTATCGCCAACCGCGTCGAACAGCGCCTCCACCCGCCACGTCACGCCCCCGTGTCGGGGCCCGCTCAGAGCGGCAAGACCCGCGACGACGGCGGCGCGCAGGCTCGCGCCGGTCGAGGCGACGACGCGGGCGGCGAAGCTTGAGGCGTTCAGTTCGTGATCCGCCGCCAGCGCCAGCGTCATGCGCACAAGCTCCGCGCCGTTGCGGTCGAGCCCAAATGTGTGGGCCAGTTGGCGATGGATCGGCCCGGCCGCCGGCGCCTTCGTCCCGGCAACCAGAGCGGCCATGATCCGGACGAGCGCGCCGCAGCCTTCAAACAGAAGGTCGGGCGCAAGCCACGCCGCGGTCGATTCATCCCCGGTCGCGCTGGCGAACCGGGTGAGCAGCGTCTCCGCCCCGCCGCTGGCGAGGGATGGGAGCATAGCCGCAAAGTCCGGCGCGCGCTTCGGAAAGGCGACGCCCTGCTGCGTCCGCCAGAGAAGGGCGGCGACCTCTTCCAGCGAGGCGGTCTCCGCCAGCGCCGCCGCGTCGCGCCCTCGATAATAGAGGCGCCCGGCTTCGATGGCGGTGATTCCCGATTCCAGCACCGGCACGCCGAAATTGAGCGTCGCTTTGGCGATTTCCTTTGGCTTCCGCCCGCGCTTGCGGTCCTCGGCCAGCCTCTCGATGATTTCGGCGGAATAGCGCCGCTCACGAGGATCGTCGGCCGGTTGCGCCTGAATAATGCCCCGGCTCACATAGGCGTAGAGGGTCGCGCGCGAGACGCGGAGCTTTTTGGCGGCCTCTTCGGCGGTGAGGAGCTTTGGCGGCAGGAGAGCCTCGTTGGATGGTTGATTCATATAATCAAGATTGACGATTAACGCCAACGCGCATTCCCTTGGCGAACGCGAGCACAAGGAGACCGCTTATGTCGATCGAGACGCTTTCAGCTGATTTTTCCGTCGCCGAAAAATTTCTCGACGCCATCGCGAGTCCGCTTAGCCTTGGCGAAGGCGCGCGCAGTCTGCGCTTCGCGTCGGAAGGCGCGCTGCCTTCCGCTTTCGCTGTCACTGACTTTGCCGCGGGCGCGGTCGGCGCTGCCGGCCTCGCCGCCTCCGAACTTGTCGCGGCATTGTTTGGCGAGCAGCCCTCCGTGACCGTCGACCGCCGGTTGGCCTCGGGATGGTTCGGCGTATCGATCCGGCCTCAAGGCTGGGCGCTGACGCCGCCCTGGGACCCGATTGCGGGCGACTATGAGGCCAGCGACGGCTGGATCCGCCTCCACACCAACGCGCCCCATCATCGCGCCGCTGCCTTGGCCGTCCTCGGCGTCGCGGCGGACAAGCCCGCGGTGGAGGCGGCGGTCAGAAAATGGCGCGCGGACGATCTCGAAGCCGCGGTCGTCGCGCGGGGCGGTTGCGCGGCGGCCATGCGGAGCCTCGCGGATTGGCGTGCGCATCCGCAGGGCAGGGCGGTCGCGGCCGAGCCGCTGGTCCTCGTGGAGCGGACCGGCGCCGGAGTGGATGGGCGCTCTGGCGCCACGCGGGCGCGGCCGCTTCAGGGCGTGCGCGTCCTCGACTGCACGCGGGTGCTGGCCGGACCCGTGGCGACGCGCTTTCTGGCCGGGCTCGGGGCCGACGTGCTGCGCATCGACCCGCCGGAATGGGACGAGCCGGCCGTCGTTCCCGACGTGACGCTTGGCAAGCGCTGCGCCCGGCTCGACATGAAAACGCCTGAGGGCCGGGCGCGGTTCGCGGACCTCCTCGGCGGAGCGGATGTCTTCGTGCATGGGCTGAGGCCGGGCGCGCTCGACGCCCTCGGTTTTGGCGCGCAGGAGAGGGCGAGACTGCGCCCCGGCCTCGTGGACGTTTCGCTCGACGCCTATGGCTGGAGCGGGCCGTGGGCGGGGCGGCGCGGCTTCGACAGCCTCGTGCAGATGAGCGCGGGCGTCGCGGAGGAGGGCATGCGCGCGTTCGGGACCGACAAGCCGAAACCCCTGCCGGTGCAGGCGCTCGACCATGCGGCGGGCTATGTTTTGGCCGCAAGCGTCTTGCGCGGTCTTGCGCTGCGCCTCGCCGACGGGCGCGGGTTTACCGCGCGCACGTCGCTTGCGCGCATGGCGGCGCTGCTTTGCGCGACGCCGCCCGACCGGGATGCGGCGCCTCTCGCGCCATTCTCGGAAGCGGATCTGGCCCTCGGCGTCGAGGAGACCGCCTGGGGTCCGGCGCGCCGCCTCAAGCCGCCGGTGGAGGTTGAAGGGGCGCCTTTGCGCTGGGCTTTGCCGGCCTCGCCGCTGGGGTCTTCCGAGCCGGAGTGGCGAGCAGCGTGACCTCAAACGGGTCGCACTAGGGCGATTGTATGGCGGAACAAAGGATGATAGGGCTCGATCACAATATCGAGAGGTTGGGCGGGGGCGTAAAGAACGGAAAGCCAAGGGAGCCAGGATGGCCGAAGCGACGAAGCGCCGCAGGTTTTTGCTCTTCCTCATCAAGCCGTCGCATTATGATGACGACGGCTATGTCATCCAATGGGCGAAATCCGCCCTTCCTTCCAATTCCCTGGCCTGTCTCTACGGCATCGCGCAGAACGCGATGGAGAACGCCGCCCTCGGCCCCGACGTCGACATCGAAATCATCGCCGTGGACGAGACCAACACCCGCGTGCGGGCCGACAAGATCGCCCGCCAAATCAAAGGCGCGGATGGCGGGCTGGTCGGCTTCATCGGCGTGCAGTCGAACCAGTTTCCGCGAGTTATGGATGTCGCGCGGCCGCTGAGGGCCGCGGGCGTGCCGGTCTGCATCGGCGGCTTTCATGTGTCCGGCTGCCTCGCGATGCTGCCCGAGCCGCCCGAACTCGCTGAAGGAAGCGCTCGACCTCGGGATCTCGCTCTTTGCCGGCGAGGCCGAAGGCCGGTTCGTGCAGGTGCTGCGGGATGCGGACGCGGGAACGCTGAAGCCGATCTACAACTATCTCGACGACCTGCCCGGGCTCGAAGGCGCGACGACGCCGATGCTTCCGCGCGACCGGGTCGGCCGCAACCTCGGCATGATCGCGAGTTTCGACGCCGGGCGGGGCTGCCCGTTCCTGTGCTCGTTCTGCACCATCATCAACGTGCAAGGGCGCAAGTCCCGCTATCGCACGGCCGACGACATCGAGGCTTTGGTGCGCGCCAACCACGCCAACGGCGTGCGTTATTTCTTCATCACCGACGACAATCTGGCGCGCAACCGCAATTGGGAATCGATCTTCGATCGGCTGATCCAGCTTCGACAGGAGGGCCTGAACTCGCGTTTCGTGATCCAGGTGGACACCGCCTGTCACAAGATCCCCCGCTTCATCGAGAAGGCGGCGGCGGCGGGCGTCAAGCGGGTGTTCATCGGGCTCGAAAACATCGACCCGGACAACCTCATCGCGGCCAAGAAGAAGCAGAACCACATCGCGGACTATCGCGAGCTTCTGCTCGAATGGCGAAAGCACCGCTGCATCACCTATTGCGGCTATATCATCGGCTTCCCGAACGACACGCCCGAAATGGTGGTCAAGCGGATCCAAATTATCCAGCGGGAGCTGCCGCTCGACATTCTGCAATTCTCTTGCCTGACGCCCCTGCCGGGCTGCGAGGATCACGCCAAGGCGGTCAAGGCCGGCGTCGACATCGACCCCGACCTCAACAAGTTCGATCTTGAACATGCCGTGTGCGACCATCCGCGCATGTCGCGGGCGGAATGGCAGGAGCTCTATCACACCGCCTTCCGCACCTATTACACCGACGAACATATGAAGACGGTGATCCGCCGCGCCGCGGCCGGGGGGCCGCGCGTCGACACGGTGGCCTTCCTGCTTGTGACCTTCTGGGCGGCGAGCACCCTCTACAATATCTATCCGCTCGAAGCGGAACTCATTCGCCGCAAGGTGCGGCGCGACCGGCGCCCCACGATGCCGCTCGAAAATCCGCTCGTCTTCTATCCGAAATACGTTTGGGATCTCGTCTCGATCCACGGCCGAGCGGCGGCGAAGCTCGCGAAAATCTGGTGGTTCGCGCGGCAGGTTCTCAAGGACCCCAACGCCAAGACCTATACGGACGAGGCGCTGCGGGTGCGCGACGACTACGACCACCAGGAGATGTATCAGCTCTCCGAGGCCGCGAAAGCCGCCGGATCAAAGGCCAAGCGCATCGAGGAGCACAAGCACGCCGCTCCCGTTCCAAGCGAAGCGGCGGAGTAGGTTCAGACGCGCTGAGCGCTGGATCAAGGCCACGAAGCTGACGGACCTTCAGGACCGGGCGTCCGATCTCATGGACCAGCTCAACCTGCTGCTCTTCGCCTCGGGCCGCTACGGGCTCGGCGACGCGAGGAACATCATCCGCATCCTCGGGATCACCGATTCCGACGTTCTCGACGACCGGTTCCGCCAATGGGACACCGAGCGCGACGCGCTGATGGAGGCGACCAAAACCATTCTGAAGCTCAAGACGGTCGACTATCCTGACAAGCTGACTTACGTGCAGAAGGTGAAAGCCTTTTGCGACCATACGCGTCAGCTCAACGAAAGTTACACGGCCGCGGTCCTCTCGGAGCTCGGCAAGCGGCTGCCATCCCCGGTCGCGGCCTGAGAGCCGGGCGCGCTCGCGCGTTTCCCAGCTTCGACGACGGCAAGGTCGATGCTAGGAAGGGGCGGAAGAACACCGAAGCGGGCGCGAGGGCACATGCATTCTCTAAAACAGGCGGCTGCGGCCGCGCTGGTCACTTTTGCGGCGAGCGCGCTGGGCATGTTGCTGCAATATGCGGTGCCGGATCCGATTCTTGCCGACGCCAAAGGGACGGTCGGCTCCATGGTCGGACTTTTCACTCTGCTGCTCGCGCTGGTGCTCGGGCTGCTGATCTGGACGGCGTTCTCCATCTACACCACGCAGCAATCCGAAGCGCTTTCGCTGGGCCCGGTCGTCGCCGAGCTCGACCTGGCGATGGAGGAATACGGGCCGGAAGGCGCTTCGGGACGCGCGGGCCTCATCGCGGCGCTGGAGCGGGCGCGCGTCCGGTTCTTCGGCGATCACGCGCACGGCCCACAGGCCTACAGTTTCGAGGAGACGCAGGCGACGATGGGTGGGATGAACGCTTATTTCGACAGCCTCAAACCCTCGAACGATCGTCAGGCGCGCCTCCTCCAGTCCGCGCGCGATCTCGCCAAGCAGGTCGCCGAGACGCAGATGCTGATGGCGCGTCAGCTCTACAATCCGCTTCCGCGGTTCCTGCTCGTCATCGTGGTTCTTTGGGCGTCCGCGCTCTTTCTCGGCAACGGTCTGGCCGCCAAGGTGAATGTGGTCTCGATTGTCGCCCATCTCGTCGGCGCCATTGCGGTCGGCAGCGCAATCTTCCTCATCCTCGAACTGAGCTCGCCCTATACCGGCCTCATCCGTCTCTCATCCGCCGGGCTCGACCGGGTTCTCGAACTTTTGAAGGCGGAGCAGACGGGGTAGGGGCGGCGCTCTCCCCACAGAATCGCCGACTCCTAGCCGATGTCCGCGTCCGCGCGGCCCGCCCGCGCCGCCGGATGGACCCACGGCTGGAAGGAATGGTCGCAGCCAATTCGTGAACGGCTTGTTCCCAATCGCGCTGATTTCGCACCTGCACACGAACGCGTGCTAAGATCGCTCCCATGAGTTTCACTGCCCGTCTTGTCTCCTCGATCGCCGCGGTCGATCCGGCGGCTTGGGACGCCTGCGCCAACCCGCCCGGACTTTCTGAAAGCGAATCGGAAGGAGAGCGCTACAACCCTTTTATGTCCCACGGATTTCTCAACGCGCTGGAGGCCTCTGGCTCGACCGGCGGCCGGTCGGGCTGGACGCCCGCGCATGTCGTTGTCGAAGAAGGCGGCCGGATGGTCGCGGCGGCGGCGTCCTATCTCAAGAGCCACAGCCAGGGCGAGTACGTTTTCGATCACGCCTGGGCCGACGCCTTTGAGCGGGCCGGCGGGCGCTATTATCCCAAGCTTCAGGTCGCCGCGCCCTTCACCCCGGCGACCGGCCGGCGACTGCTCGTCGCCAAGGACGCGCCCCCCGGCGCCAGAGAGGCGCTGATTGCGGCCCTGCGGGAAGTGCGGCGCCAGACAAAAGCCTCCTCGCTCCACGTGACCTTTCCGACCCGGGAAGACGCCGAGCGACTGGGCCAGGCGGGCTTTCTCGTGCGCCACGGCGAGCAGTTCCACTTCGCCTGCGAGAATTACAAGAGCTTCGACGATTTCCTCTCCGCCCTCGCCTCGCGCAAGCGCAAGGCGATCAAGCGCGAGCGGCGGGAGGCGCTGGGCTCCGAGGTGACGGTGGAGTGGGTGACGGGTTCATCCATTAAGCCAGAGCACTGGAAGGCATTCTTCGCTTTTTACATGGACACCGGTTCGCGCAAATGGGGAAGGCCCTATCTGACGCGCAGCTTTTTCGACCACGTCGGTGCGGCGATGGCGGACCGGGTGCTCCTGGTCATGGCCAAGGCCGGCGGGCGCTATATCGCCGGCGCGATCAATTTCATCGGCGACGACGCGCTTTATGGCCGCAACTGGGGGTCGATCGAAGACCGCCCCTTTCTCCATTTCGAGGTCTGCTATTATCAGGCGATCGAGTTTGCGCTGTCACGAGGATTGAAACGGGTCGAGGCGGGGGCGCAGGGAGAACACAAGCTGGCCCGCGGCTACCGCCCGGTCGTCACCTATTCGGCGCACGAATTCGCCGACGCGCGGCTTGCGCGAGCGGTCGAGGATTATCTGGAGCGCGAGCGCGCGGCGGTCGCGGAAACAATCGCGTATTACGACGAACACGCGCCGTTCAGGCGCGGCGAGAACCAACAGGCGCTGGGAGAGGCCTTTGACGCAGACCTATGATCCGGACAACATCTTCGCGAAGATTTTGCGCGGCGAGGCGCCCTGCGTGAAAGTCTATGAGGACGATGTCTCACTCGCCTTCATGGACGTGATGCCGCGCGCGGACGGACATACGCTCGTCATTCCGAAAGTTGCCGCCCGCAACATCATCGACCTTCCGCCAGCCGACCTCGCCCGCTTCATGCCGTCGGTCCAGAAGGTTGCGAAGGCGGTGATGACGGGATTGAACGCCGAAGGCTTCATCCTGATGCAGTTCAACGAGGCCCCGAGCGGACAGCAGGTGTTTCACCTGCATTTCCACATCCTGCCGCGCTGGACCGGCGTGGAGCTCAGACCCCCGAACGGGCCCTTCCAGGCCGCCGAGGTCTTAAGGCCCTACGCGGACAAGATTATCGCGGCTTTGAGCGCAGGCTGAAGGCGAACCCCGGGCCGAAGGCGCCAAGACATTGCTTCACATGCTCTACTTTCCGGTGAGCGTCGCGATCACCGGGCTTTTCCTCCTCATCCTGATCGCGCTGGTGATTCTGGCGCAGATCGGGCTCTTGAGCCATGTCTATACTTCGCTCGGCCTGCGTCCGACCACGGTCGTGCTCGTGCTGTTCGGCTCGCTGATCGGTTCTTATGTTAATCTCCCGCTCGCGAGACTTCCCGCCCAACAGGTGATTTCGCGCGAGGTCGTCGAGATCATGGGCGTCCCCTTTCTTGCGCCGGTTGCGGTCGACTGGCCGGGCACGGTGATCGCGATCAATGTCGGGGGGGCGGTTATTCCGATTCTGCTCTCGTTCTACCTGCTCACGCGCTACAGCCTGTGGGGGCCGGGCCTCGTCGCGGTCGCGGTCGTGGCTTTGATTGTTCACCAGCTGGCGAAGCCGGTTCCCGGCATGGGCATTTCGGTGCCGACTTCTGATTCCCCCGCTGCTCGCCGCCTTCGTCGCGCTCGCGCTTTCGCGTCGGCGTGCGGCTCCGCTCGCCTACATAGGCGGGGGAATCGGCGTTCTGGTCGGGGCTGACCTCATGAATATCGGGCTTTTGCGCTCTATCGGCGCGCCCATCGCTTCGATCGGCGGAGCGGGCACCTTTGACGGCGTGTTTCTGTCGGGCGTTATCGCGGTGCTGCTGACGAGCCTCGTCAGAGGGTGATCTAACGGAAAATTAGCTGCGTTCACAAACATTTGCTTAACCAAACAGCCCCTTTTTGTGTCCAATTTGCCACAACGCCGAGAGAACACGCGAAAGGGGGGTGCTGAATGGTAGACTCGGGCAGATCGCAAATCTATAACGCCGATGGTCGATTTTCTTATGAGGTTTCGCCGCCTCCCGATGCCGGCGAGACAGATGTAACGGAGACTGAAATGACGAATTGTTGGCTAACTGGGGTCGCTGCTGTGGCCCTGACCGTTGCGGGCGCGGTGGCTGCCCAGGCGGCCGACCTTCCGACCCGCAAGGCCCCCCCTGCGCCGGTCTACATCCCGCCGCCGTTCACCTGGACGGGCTTCTATGTCGGTCTGAACGCCGGCGGCGTGTGGGAGAGCGGCAGCACGAACTCGACGCTTTACGCGAATGGGTTCCCGTTCCTCACCACCGGATACGTGAACAACTTCAAGAATAACGCGAGCGGCTTCATCGGTGGTGGCCAGGCCGGCTACAACTGGCAGACGGGCTCGTTCGTGCTCGGCGTCGAAACCGACTTCGATGGCACGAGCCTCAGCAAGTCGACCAGCTCGCTGGGCGCGCCGTTCTCGGGTCTGACCGGCATCTATAACATCTACAACGGCGATTCGCTGACGACGTCGTCTTCGGCTCGCCTGAGCTGGCTTGGCACCACTCGCGGTCGTGTCGGCTTCGTCGCCACGCCTGACAATCGCCTGATGATCTACGGCACGGGTGGTGTGGCTTACGGCGGCGGCAAGGCTGATCTGGCCGTCTACGACAGCTATTATGGCTTGGGCTGGTCGGGCGAGAAGAACAGCACCCGCGTTGGTTGGACCGTTGGCGCGGGCGTTGAATACGCGATCACCAACAACATCACGATCAAGGGTGAATATCTCTACGCCGACCTGGGCAGCAACACCTTCGTGGCTGGTCCGTCGCTCGTGGCGAGCAGCGTGTTCCCTGGCGCCTATGCGACCACCAAGGTCAACTACACCGCCAACATCGTTCGCGCGGGCGTGAACTACAAGTTCTGATCTTTCGGATCGGAACTCGCAGTGTAGGGGGAGGCTTCGGCCTCCCCCTTTTTTTTGGCCACATCGACGTGTCCCGCGACTTTTAGTCGGCGCTTTTTTTCGTGGCTGAGCCTGGCCGGAAGGCGAGACCCCTCTGCACGGCCGCGGGGCCAAATCGGTCACGCAGCGTAGCGATGGCTGTTTCGCGCGATTTTTCCCGGGATCCGCGGATCAGGTCGTTCTCGTCCGCCCCTTCCGCATCGGTCAGTTCGCTCGCTGCGACGCCGAGCAGCCGGTAGGCTTGGCCATCGGGCTGGGCGCCGAGTAGATCGCGCGCCGCTTCAAACAGACGCGGGGCGAGCTGGGTCGGTCTGAGCCCGCCGCGGCTTCGGGTTTTCAGGCTGAAGTCCGGCAGTCGCAGCTTCAAGGTGACGGTCGAGGCGGCGAGATGTTGTGCGCGAAGCCGGGTCGAGACCCGATCGCAGTGCATAAGGAGTACGCGCGTCAGTTCGACGCGGTCCGCAACGTCCGTCTCGAACGTCGTTTCGCTTGAAATGCTCTTCGTCTCCCGCTCAGAACTGACTTTGCGGTCGTCGATTCCCTGCGCGAGGCGCCAGAGACGACGGCCGTCGTCGCCGAGTTTCGCAATGGCCGTCCATTCGTCGATCTTTTGCAGATCTCCGATCAGTCGGAAACCCGCATCGGCCAGCCTCCGCTCGCTCGCCTTGCCGATTCCCCAAAGTCTTCCGACCCCTTGAGAGGCGAGCCAGGCGCGAGCGGTCTCGCGGCGGATGACCGCGAAGCCGCGCGGCTTGTCGAGGTCGGAAGCGAGCTTCGCCAAAAACTTGCAGTAGCTGAGGCCGATCGAGACGGTCACGCCGATCTCGTTCTCGACCCTGCGGGCGAATCGGGCGAGGGTCTCTGCCGAGCCCGCGCCATTCGGTCCCTCGCAGCCGGTCAGGTCGAGGAACGCCTCGTCGATGGACAGCGGCTCCACGAGCGGCGTCATTGCGTGCATCAGGGTGCGGACCTGGCGGCCGACCTCCGCATATTTCGTCATATCCGGCCCCAGCACGACGGCTTCGGGACAGAGCGCCCGCGCCCGCGCCATCGGCATCGCCGAGCGCACCCCAAAAGTTCGTGCGATATAGCAGCAGGTGGAGACCACGCCCCGCGGTCCCGCGCCGCCGACGATGAGGGGCTTGTCACGGAGTTCGGGCCGATCGCGCTTCTCGACCGAGGCGTAGAAGGCGTCGCAATCGACATGGGCGATGTCGAGGCCGGCGGCGGCGCCAAGATCGAGCGCGCGCGGCGAGCCGCAATCGGGGCAGCGAAGGTTGGCCGCCCTTGGGCGAAGGCAGTCCCTGCAGAGGAGGGTCCCGCTCACGGCTCCGGCGACGGAGGCGGCCCGCCGAGACTGTTGCGCGCAAGCAGAATATTTTCCGGCGCAATGCCCTGGTCGGCGGCGAAGGCGACTAGCAGCGGCTCGTCCGCTGCGAGATAGTCGAGGACGGACGCGAGGAATCCGGGCTGGGCGGCCGCCTGTCGCAGGCTGTGCGGCCCGAGCCCGGTCACGGACAGGAAGCGGGCGAGGCGGTCCGGATCGGCGGCGAGAAAGGCGAGCGCCGCGATCGCTGTTGATTGACCGAGGTCCGCGCGCGGCGGTAACCGGCGCTTGGACAGAGCCATCTCCAATTCTCCTTTCGTCAAGCTCTCTTCGATAATCACTTTCTGCGCCGAGGGAAATCCAATGCCCAAGACCGTGCTGATCGTCGAAGACAATGAACTCAACATGAAGCTCTTCAATGACCTCGTCGAAGCGCGCGGCCATGCCGATCGTGCAAACCCGCAGCGGAATCGAGGCGGTCCAGCTTGCCCGACGGCATCGGCCCGACCTTATCCTGATGGATATTCAGTTGCCGGAGGTTTCCGGCCTCGAAGTGACGCAATGGCTTAAGGATGACGAGGAGCTCAGGTCCATTCCCGTCATCGCCGTCACCGCCTTCGCGATGAAGGGGGACGAGGAGCGCATTCTCAGCGGCGGCTGCGAGGCCTATCTCTCGAAGCCGATTTCGGTCGCGAAGTTCTTCGAGACGATCGATAAATATCTGGGCGCCGGACCGGGCCCCTCGCCGCTGAGGTAAGCGGCCGCTCAAGATCCCGGCGAGTGGCGATAGGCCCTCATTAACCCGCGCAGCCCATCACCAGACGCAGGGCTCTTCAGGCTGCGTATGGTTTTCGCGCTCGTCTTCTTCCTCAATGCGGCGGCGAACTTCGGCCTCGGGATCGCGCTTGGCGCCATCCTCGGGCCGACCGAATTCGGCCGCTTCGCAACCGTGGCGCTCGGCGCGACGACGCTTGGCGTGGCGCTGTTCGATTGGCTGAGGCTGTCCTCCATGCGCTTCTACGCGGCGAGCGAGGGACGGGCGGTCGTATCGTCGAGCCTCGAGGCGAGTTATCTGGCGATGATCGTCGCCGCTGTCGCCGTGACCGGCGGCGTAATTGCGCTCGGCGCGACCTATGGCCTCGCCCCGGCGCTCGTCGCTCTGACGCCGCTGATGGCGCTGGCCTATGCGCGCAGCGACTATACCGCCGCGCAGATGCGGGCGCGCAGGCAGGCTCGCGCCTACGCCGCTCTCGCTGGCGTGCGCCATACGCTGACGTTCACGGTCGTCATCGCCGTGGCGCTCTGGACCCGGTCCGCGGGCGCTGCGCTCGCCGCGCTGGTTGGCGCAACTCTCGTCTCGCTCATCGCGGTCGGTCCCGCGATGCGGACGCCGGGCGCGGCGCTGAAGCTTGCCGACCGCGCCTCGATCCGGCGCTTCGTGGTCTACGCCCAGCCGATCGTCGCTTCGACAATTCTCTATCTCGTCATTCTGTTCGTGGACCGGCAGTTCGCGCTCCGCCACTTTGGCGCGGCGGCGACAGGAAAGCTGTCGCTGGCGACTGACCTCGGCTTCCGCCTGTTTCTTGCGATCAACTTTTTGCCGGAGACCTTGCTGTTTCAGCGAGCGGTCGAGCGCGAGGCGGAGGAGGGGAGGGAGGCCGCCGACGCGCAGGCCGCCGTCAATATCGTGTTGAGCCTCGCGATTCTCGCCCCGCTTGCGGCGGGCTACGTGGTCATGGCGCCGACCTTCGAGGCCCTGTTCGCGCCGCCCGCCTTCCGAGGCGATTTCGCGCGGCTGAGCGTTTCGCTCGCGCCCGGCTTTTTCGCCTATTGCGCGCTGATGTCGACCTGCAACCCGATTTTCCAGCTCGGCCACAGGACGTGGCCGTTGACGCTGGCGGCTTTGGCGGCGCTCGGGGCCAATCTGGCGCTGCTCGCGACCCCAGCCTTCTCATCGGACATCGACGGCGTGGCGAAAGCCTTTGCCGTCAGTCTGTGGGTCGGGCTTGCGACGGCCGTCGCCGCGGCGGTTCGCTTGCACAAAGCCAGGCCTAGCCCGCGCGATCTCGCTGTCGTCGCGGCCGCGACTCTCGCGATGAGCGTGTCCATAAAGCCTTTGAACGCCCTGCATCCGCCGGCGCTCGCGGCGCTGGTCGCGCTCTTGACGGGCGGCGCGATCTACGCGGGCGCGGCGTTGGGCTTCGATGTTGGAGGCTGTCGAGCAATTGTCGCGGCGCGAGTGAAGGCATCGTCCCGCCCCGCGGCGCCTGAAACGCCGCCCTGAGAAGGCCCCGCAAGGCAGCGTCGAAACGACAAAGCTGTTGCGGTCTTAAGACTTCAGTCCCGCTTGACGGTCGTTCTGGGCGGAGCGCACTCTTTCAAGGTTTTGGGGAACAATAGGGGAATACATGCGCAAATTTGCAACTATAGCCGTCGTCGCCTTATGCGCGACAGGGTTTACGGCAGGCGCGGCGTACGCGTCGCAAACGCAGATCGATCTCTCCTCTTACACGAACGAGAACATCCAGACCTATACGGACGGAACCAACTATCCGTTCGCTGGGTCAACAGTGGCGATCGGTGGCGTCGACTTCACGCTGTCGTCGTACCAGGGCGGCGCCGACACGACCGGCGTCGTACAGGCGAACACTTCGACCGACAGCTTCCTCATCAACGTCAGTCAGTCGGGCGTTGCGACGGTTTACGTCCTGATGAATTCCGCTTACGGCGAGTTTGGCGCAACCGTCGGTTCGCTGACCTTTACCAACTCCGAGAACAATACTGATGTCATCTCCATCGTGGAGGGCGTCAACGTTCGAGATCACTACGTTGTGTTCAACAACGTTGCGACTGACGTGTATGGAACGGCGAATTACCCCGGCGACGTAAAGCTGGACGCCTACGCGTACAATCTCAGCGGCCTCAACGGCAATCTCGTCTCGATTACTTTCACCGGGGCGCAGGACACGGGGTATCCGAACGGCCAGCCGTTCATCGCCGGCGTCACGTTGGCGACGGGCGTTCCCGAGGCTTCGACTTGGGCGATGATGATGGCGGGCTTCGCGGGCCTCGGTTGGCTCGGATTTGTGCGCGGTCGCGCAGGTCGGGCGGCGGCTGCCTGATCCCTAGCCAGCGCTTCCTCAAAAGGCCGCCTTCGGGCGGCCTTTTTTGTTGGCCGGGCGCTTCGCTTTCAACTCCGCGCCGCGCGTGCTAAATAAGAGTCAATCCAAATCCCGGAAAGTCTCGTGCCATGAACGTCGCCGCTCAGCCGATCCGTTCGAATTCCTTCTTTTCCGCGCCCCTCGCTGCGATCGATCCCGAGATCGCCCAGGCCATCGAGCTTGAGACCGGCCGCCAGCGCGACGAGATCGAGCTGATCGCCTCCGAGAACATCGTCTCCCGCGCCGTGCTCGAGGCGCAGGGCTCGGTGATGACCAACAAATACGCCGAAGGCTATCCCGGCCAGCGCTACTACGGCGGCTGCCAGTTCGTCGACATCGCCGAGAAGCTTGCGATCGAGCGCGCCAAGCAGGCTGTTCGACTGCAAGTTCGCCAATGTCCAGCCGAACTCGGGCAGCCAGGCCAATCAGGCGCGTGTTCCTGGCGCTGCATGAAGCCCGGCGACACGTTCATGGGGCTCGACCTCGCCGCCGGCGGCCATCTCACCCACGGCTCGCCGGTCAACATGTCCGGCAAATGGTTCAACGCCGTCTCCTATGGCGTGCGACCGCGACGACGCAGCGCATCGACATGGAGCGGTCGAGGCGCTGGCGAAGGAGCACAAGCCGAAGCTCATCATCGCGGGCGGCTCGGCCTATGCGCGCTTCTGGGACTTCGAGCGCTTCCGCGAGATCTGCCGATCGAGGTCGGCGCCTATTTCATGGTCGACATCGCCCATTTCGCCGGGCTCGGTCGCCGGCGGCGCGCATCCCTCGCCGTTCCCGCATGCCCATGTCGTGACGACGACCACGCACAAGACTCTGCGCGGCCCGCGCGGCGGCATGATCCTCACCAATGACGAGGAGCTCGCCAAAAAGATCAATTCGGCGATCTTCCCCGGCCTGCAGGGCGGCCCGCTGATGCATGTCATCGCGGCCAAGGCGGTCGCCTTCGACGAGGCGCTGCGGCCCGAGTTCAGCTCTACGCGCAGCGCGTCGTCGAGAACGCCAAGGCCATGGCCGACGACGCTCCGCCGAGGGCGGCTACGAGCTCGTCACCGGCGGCACCGACAACCATCTCATGCTCGTCGACCTGCGCCCAAGAGCCTGACCGGCAAGGCGGCCGAGGCGGCGCTCGGGCCGCGCCCACATCACCTGCAACAAGAACGGCATCCCCTTCGACCCGCAGAAGCCGATGGTCACGTCCGGCATCCGCCTCGGCTCGCCGGCCGCCACCTCGCGCGGCTTCGGGACGGCGAGTTCGGAAAGGTCGGCGACCTGATCGTCGAGACGCTCGACGGCTTGGCGGCGAATGGCGAATCGGGCAATGCCGCGACGGAGGCGAAAGTGCGCGAGGACGTGAAGGAACTCACGCGCCGCTTCCCGATCTACTAGGGGCCGGCCCCCGGGAATGTATTCGCGATGCGGTGCCCTTATTGCGGCGGCCTCGACACCCAGGTGAAGGATTCGCGGCCGACGGATGACGCTTCGTCCATCCGCCGGCGCCGCGTCTGCCCGGATTGCGGGGGACGGTTCACGACCTTCGAGCGGGTGCAATTGCGCGAGCTGATGGTCGTGAAGAAGAACGGCCGCCGCGTTCCTTTCGATCGCGACAAGCTCACCCGCTCGGTGCAGGTCGCGCTGCGCAAGCGCCCGTCGCGCCCGACCGCGTCGAGCGCATGATCAACGGCATCGTTCGGCAGCTCGAAAGCCAGACCGAGGGGGATATTCCGACGGAGCGGATCGGCGAACTGGTGATGGAGGGCCTGAAGGCTCTGGACGATGTCGCCTATGTGCGTTTCGCGTCCGTCTACAAGAATTTCCGGGAAGCGCGCGATTTCAATACGATCGTGGGCGAACTTGAGAGCGGGGGCGAGGCCGAGCCGGAAAAGGCGCATCGCCCCGACGAAGCCCCGGCGCGATGAGCCCGCCCGACCTGGGCGACGATGAAGACCGGCGATGGATGCAGGCTGCGCTGAATTTCGGCGAGCGGTCGCTCGGCCTCGCCGCTCCCAATCCCTCCGTTGGGGCGATTCTGGTGAGGGATGGAATTGTCGTCGGTCGGGGCGTCACGGCGCCGGGCGGACGGCCGCATGGCGAGCCGATCGCGCTGAAGGAGGCGGGGGAGGCGGCGCGGGGCGCGACCCTCTACGTGACGCTCGAGCCCTGTTCGCATTTCGGGCGTTCGCCGCCCTGCGTGGACGCGTTGATCGCAGCCGGCGTGGCGCGTGTCGTGTCCGCGATGGAGGACCCGAACCCGGAGGTCAGGGGCCAGGGCCATGCGCGGCTGCGGGCGGCGGGAATCTCCGTCACCTCAGGGGTGCTTGAGTCCCAGGCGCGTCGCGATCACCGCGGCCACATTTTGCGCGTCACGGAAGGCCGGCCCGCGGTGACGCTGAAGCTCGCCGAGACGGCGGATGGCTTCGCCGCCGGCGGTCCCCACGATCCACGGCTCCGCATCACCGGGCAGGCCGCCAATTCGCGCGTGCAGATTTTGCGCGCGACGCATCGAGGCGATCATGATCGGCGTCGAGACGGCGCTCGCCGACGACCCGGCCCTGACGGTTCGTCTGCCCGGACTCGATTTGAAGCCCTTGCGCGTAGTTCTCGACACGCATCTGCGGCTTCCCGCGCGCTCGCGTCTTGCGGCGACCGCCCACGACTATCCGGTGTTGGTCTTTGCTGGGCGCTGACGCTCCTTTGACGCCGAGGCCGGCTGGCGGAGGCTGGCGTGATCATCGAGCGCGTCGCGCTTGACGATGTCGGTCATGTCGATCTTGCGGAGGCGCTCCGCGCCCTGTCGACGCGCGGGGTGACGCGTGTCCTCAGCGAGGGCGGCCCGCGTGTGGCTTCGCGGCTGATTGCGCTAGGCCTCGCGGATGATGTCGTGCTCATCACCGCGGAGAAGCCGCTGGGCCTGCCGGGGTTAGCTGCGCTCGGGGAAGAAGCGCGCGCGGCGCTTGCGGATCCCGCGCGCTTCACGCTTCTGGGAGAGTCCAATTACGGGCCGGACCGCCTCCGCCGCTTTGAGCGGCGCCCGTGAGATTTGACATGATTGCTCGAGAGCAAAGACGCCGCGTGAACTTGCGCGCGGCGTCTCAAGTTTCTTATCGGCAGACCATACGGCCGTTCGCGTATCGGACGGCGGTGTGTCCGTGGGTCTTCATGCAATAGCCTTCTTTCTGACCGCCGAAGACGCAGTGTCCGGCCGCATTACGATGTCTGTTCGCTCCACAACCGCCCAGCGCAAACGCGGGCTCTATCGCCCAGAGCGCCGAGGAAAGAACGACAGCGCCGAGCAGCGCAATTTGAATTGCCTTCATCGATCCGTCCCTATGGGTTATCGTTGTGCCAACTTGGCGATTTGAGAATAGACGCCGGTAGGAGCAAGTAAAGGGGTTCTCGAAGGCGGCGTTAATGCCCGCTTGCTTTGAGCCATGAAGGTCCGATCGTCGAAAGCGGCGCGATTGTCCGCCCATCGCATGAAGAGTAGAGAAACCCTCCATGTTCACCGGAATCATTAGCGACGTCGGCGAAGTCCTCCGTACGGAGCGGCGGGGGGATCTCGTCAGGCTGGACGTCGCCTGCGCCTATCCGGCCGACTCGATCGAGGTCGGCGCATCCATCTGTCACGCGGGCGTCGTGCCTCACTGCGGTCGCGGCGAAGACAGTTGGAAATCGCACGGTGCTCGCGACCGATGTCGGCGCCGAAACGCTTTCCGTCACGACGCTGGGCGGTTGGCGCGAGGGAACGCGGATCAATATGGAGCGGTCGCTGCGCGTCGGCGACGAACTTGGCGGCCACATGGTCTCCGGCCATGTCGACGGGGTCGCCGAAATCCTCGACCGGCGCGATTTCGACGGCATGGCGCATTTCCGCTTCCGGGCGCCGCACGACCTTGCGAAATTCATCGCCGTCAAAGGCTCGGTGGCGCTGGACGGGACCTCGCTTACGGTGAACGCGGTCGATGGAGATACATTCGAGGTGCTGCTCATTCCGCACACGCTTGCCGTCACCACCTGGGGGGAACGGCAAGCGGGCGACAGGGTCAATATCGAGGTGGACCAGATGGCTCGGTATGCGGCCCGGTTAATGGAGGCGGAGCGGACTCGCTGAGCGGAAGTCTTTCCGCATCGCTGCGCGTGGAAAGCACGCGGTCGATCAGGCCCCAGTCGCACGCTTGCTCGGCTGTCATGAAATGATCGCGATCCAGCGTCCGCTCGACCTCTGAGTATGTGCGACCGCAATGCTCAGCGTAGAGCCGGGTGATGCGCCGCTTCGTTTGCAGAGTCTCCTCGGCATGGATGAGGATGTCGGAAGCCTGCCCTTGAAATCCGCCGAGTGGCTGATGAACGTGCAGGCTCGCGTTCGGCAGGGCCGCGCGCTCGCCGGGTTCGCCCGCCATTAGAAGAAACGATCCCATGGATCGGGCCGTTCCGACGCAGAGCGTGCGCACCGGCGCTTTCACGAACTGCATCGTGTCGTACATCGCAAGTCCGCTCGTCACCACGCCGCCGTAGGAATTGATGTAGAGGTCGATCGGCTTCTTCGGGTTCTCGGCTTCGAGAAACAGCAGTTGCGCGCAGACCAGCGACGCCATCGTGTCGTTCACCTCGCCGCTGACGAAGATGATCCGCTCGCGCAGGAGCCGGGAAAAGATGTCGAACGACCGCTCGCCGCGGCTCGACTGTTCCACGACCATAGGGACGAGTTGCATCGTGTCGCGCATGAGGCGAATTCCTTTCGTTCGTGAGCTTTGAAGAGAGCTTGGCGGCCGCCGTCAGGCGGCGAGGGTCAAGACGGGCCGGTTGTCATTCGCGCCCGCCGAGGCCGCATCTTCGATACGATGGATGATGCGGAACACCGTCCCGCCCTGCTCGCTGGGCTCGATCCGGAAGGTCACCGTGCTTTCGAGAGGCGGAACGCCGTTCTCGCGCATCCGGTATTGCGCCTCGACGCCAGGGATGGAGACGATGGGCTCGGATTCGGCGAGGTCGGCCTGAGGGAGCCATCGTTCCCGGAAGGCTGGGATCGAGATCGCCCGCCAGACTTTTTCCGGCGCGGCGTCGAGTTCGAACTCGAACGTGATTTCCGCCTCGTCCCGGGTGTCGACCGGCGCGTCGCTCATTGATCCATGTCCTTCAGGAGCGCCCTGAGATCATCGATACGGCGCGGCCAGTAGGCGCGATACCGGCCCAGCCACTGTCCGATCCGCGCGAGCCCGTCGGGATCGACTTCGTAGTTGACGAACCGGCCCTCGCGATGTTCGCGCACGAGCCCCGCCGAGCGGAGGACGGCGAGATGCTGCGACATGGCGGGCTGGCTGATCGCAACGCCACGCCTCAGGTCGCTGGCGTTCATCCGGCCGGCCGCCAGTTTTTCGAAAACGGCCCGCCGAGTCGGGTCGGCCAGAGCCTTGAAGATCTCGCTCTCCATGGCGGTTAGATAAGCATAGACTTATGTGTTGCGCAAGCGGCGTGATCGGGAGTTTTCCGCCGGCGCGGCTTTTCGGCTATGAATGTGCAGCCTGGTGACAGGAGCCAACATGACGCGCGCCCGAAATTTTCTTCTTGCCGGCCTCTCGATCGTCGCGCTTTCGGCGACCGAGGCGTCGGCGGAATCCCAGTCTCCTTTCGCCTTCCTCTTTCCCGGTCTCGGCTCGCCGCCGCCCGAGCAGACGGCGACTTATCTGCCGCCTGACGCGGACCCCAACTATTCGACGCCGGGCGGCTTCGACAAAGACGTCGACATGGCGCGCACGACCCGCAAGGAAGTCAGGGATCCCACTGGCGAGCAAGCCGGCACGCTGACGATCAACACGAAGACGAAAAGGCTCTACCTGTCGCTCGGCGACGGTCGCGCCATGGAATACACCATCGCGGTCGGCCGGCAGGGTTTTTCCTGGAAGGGCGAGGCGGAAGTCGGGCGCAAGGCGTTCTGGCCGGGCTGGACTCCGCCTCCGGAAATGCTGGCGCGAGACTCGCGCCTGCCGGAGCACATGGACGGGGGGATGGAAAATCCGCTGGGAGCGCGCGCGCTCTATCTCTTTCAGGGAAACAAGGACACGCTCTTCCGCATCCATGGCACGAATGACCCAAGCTCGATCGGCAAGGCTGTCTCGTCAGGCTGTATCCGAATGCTCGATTCGGACGTGATCGACCTTTACGGGCGGGTGCCGAAAGGAACGCACGTCGTCGTGCTTTAGGCGTCTTCTTCCGTCGCGGGTCGCGTGAGGGCGAAGCCCCCGGCGCTTTAAAAAACTCAGTCCCCGTATTCTTCGATCACCGTGTCGGCGATGGCGCGCTTGGTGATGACGCCCACCACAGTATCCGCCCGAGGCCGGGTGTCGCCCTTGAATACGATCGCCGCGCCCGACTTGCGGCGCTTTAGGCGTCCAAGGACAAGGCTTAGGAGGTCGACGTCGCGGCAGGTGACGATGCGGCGCTCGACGTAGTCGTCGACCTTTCGTTGGGCGTTGGCTGCGCTCTCGCGCCATAGGCCGGAGCGGGGCGGGATCAGGCCGACGATATGGCCCTCGCGCTCCACGACGATGGCGCGAAGATCGTCCACATCCTCCCAGCCGAAGGCTTCGCGAAGCGTCGTTCCTGCCTTGGCGAGGATGAATTGACGCTCCATCACGTCCTGCGCCTGGCGGACGAGATAGAGATTGGAGTGCCGCTCCTTCGGGATGCGGTGCCCGCGGTGGCGCAGTTTGACTGTGTAGATCGTCTCGGCGATCAGCGATCGCCGGACGCCCGCGGCAACCGCGACCGCCACAATGACCGGTACGATGATCGCGTAGTCGCGGGTCATCTCGAAGATCATGATGATAGCGGTCAGAACGCCTCCGGTCCCCGCGCCAACCATCGCCGCCATGCCGACGATCGCGGCGGAAGGGGCGGTCAGGCCGGAATTGGGCAGGATGATGGAGGTGAGGCCGTAGAAGGCCGCGCCGAGCGTCGCGCCAAGAAAGAGCGAGGGCGAGAATATGCCGCCAGAGGCGCCCGCTCCGAGGCTGATGGTCGTCGCGAGCAGCTTGGCGACGAACAGCAGAGCCAGAAGGCCGACCGTCGTCATGTTGTGGTCGAGGATCTGCTGGATCACCCCGTAGCCGACGCCGTCGACGTAGGAATGGCCGAAGACATGGGTGAAGCCGACCATCATCGCGCCGACGATGGCCATGCCGATGATGTTCTGCACGTAGATATTCGGCGTGAGCTTCGGAAAGCCGTCTTCCATGAAGACGAGCAACTGGATGAAGAGCCAGGCCGCGAAACCGACGAGCGCGCCAAGCGCGACGCAGGCCAGCGCCTCCTCGATGCCGAAGGACGCGGCGGGCGGAAACTGCAGCTCCGGGACCGCAAAGGCCGGGTTCGGCCCGATCAGAATGCGCCCGAGGAGGGTCGCCGAGCCTGTCGCGATGACCACCGGCAGAAAGGTTCGGTTGGAAACCTCCGGCAGCAGAATTTCCAGAGCAAAAAGAACGCCGCCGATCGGCGTGTTGAAGGTCGCGGCAATGCCCGCTCCCGCGCCCGCGGAAAGAAGCGTTATCTTCTGATGCGTCGAGAGATTGAGGACCTGCGCGAAGGCGGAGCCCAGCGCCGAACCGATCTGAATGATCGGCCCTTCGCGCCCGACCGCCGCGCCGGACCCGATCGAGAGCGCCGAGGCGAGCGACTTGATCACCGCCACCTGCCAGCGGATGTCGCCCCTCTTGTAGAAGATCGCGTCCATCACTTCGGGGACGCCATGGCCTTTCGCCTCGGGGGCGAACCGGTCGACCAAAAAGACAACGATGACGCCGCCGATGATCGGCGCCAGAAAGACCCAGTTTCCCCAACGGCTCGGCCCCTCCAGGATGTTCGCGTCATAGGCGAACGTCCATACGCCGTTGATCATCACGTTATGGATGAGACCGATAAGGCCGCGCAGCACCACGGCGCCGACCCCCGTCAGGATTCCGATTCCGAGCGCCAGAAGACACAGCACCAACAGGTTGATGCGGCGCTCCCGGTGGATAACGGCAGGTTCGGAGACAAGCTCGACGTTGGCGACATCCGTCACAAGAAAGGGCTCCTGGTGTGTTTCGGGGACCCCCGCTAGTGCGGAGAAAGCATGGCGAAATCGCGCCACATTTTAGCGCCTCACAGAATTGTGAAGTCTGGCTGAGACGCCCTCCCGCATCACCAGACGCCGCAAGGGGCCGATCGCGCCAAGCGCCGCGAGACCCGTGGCGCGCGCAAAGTCGAGGGGCGCCAAGCCCGCGATCAGCGAGCGATTGAGGCCGTCGACGGCGGCGGTGCGGGTTGCAATATCCGCCCGCCGGGCCCGCTCATAGGCCTCCAGCGTTTTCTCGCCGCCAATGTCCTGTCCTTCCGCCCGGGCCTCGCTGGCGCATGCGACGAGAGCCTCAACATCCCGCAGGCCGAGATTAAGCCCCTGCGCCCCGATCGGCGGAAACGCATGGGCGGCGTCGCCGACCAACGCCAGCCGCTGACCCGCGATTCTGGGCACGACCTGCCTCGTCATAGGGAACGTCCCGCGCTGCCCTTCGAGCCGCATTGCGCCCAGCAGGGCGTGCGCCTGCGCCTCGATCTCGCCCGCGAGCGCTGCGTCGGACATGGCGATCCGGCGGCGGGCGTCTTCCGGCGCCATGAGCCAGACGAGGCTCGAACGGTTGGCCGCGGCGTCGGACGGGGGCAGGGGCACGAGGGTGAACGGGCCGGCGCGGGTGTGGAATTCCGTGGAGAATCCGTTGTGCGGCAAGCGATGCGCGAGGAGCGCGGTGATCGCGCTCTGAGGATACGCCCGCCGGCGAACGGCAAGCCCAGCGGCTTTGCGCGATGGCGATTCTCGTCCGTCCGCGCCGACGACGAGCGAGGCCAGGATTCGTCTCCCGTCGGAGAGCGTCGCGCCCGCTCGCGGGCCGAAAAAATCATAGTGGGTTACCGGCAACCCGATCCGCTCAACGCCGACGGCGTTGGCCGCGGCGGCGGCGAGGGCGTCCGCCATCCGGTCGTTCTCAACGTTCCAGCCAAAGACGTCGAGCCCGATTTCCGATGAGCGAAATTCGACCGGCGCAGACGGGAACAGCCCGCCCGTGTCATCGATGATCCGAAGCCCGCGCATGGGGGCTGCTTTCGGCTCGACGGTCTCCCACAGGCCGAGCCCTTCCAGGTAGGCGACCGTCGGGTCGAGCATGGCGACCGTGCGTCCGGCGGCAAGTCGCTCGTTCAGCGCCGCAGGCGACGACGTCGAATCCTTCGCGCGAGAAGGCGAGGGCGGCCGACGAGTCCCGTAAGCCCGGCGCCGGCGATCAGGACGTCGCAGGTTCGGGCTTCCGACGAGGCGGCGGGGCTTGACGGCATTTCCCTCAGGTTTGGTCCGTCCGCGGCTTGGGATAAGGAGACGGGGCGGTCCGACTTTGATAAGCCAAACGCCGCGAGGTCAAGCGGCGTCCGGATTCGGGCGCCTTGGCGCAGGACGGCGGTGCATGGCGAGTGAGAGAGAGCCGGTTCGAGCCGCAAAGGCCGCCGGATTTTCCGTGCATCTGTTCACAGCGTCCGGCGGCGCCGTCGCCGTGCTCGCGCTGTACGCGGCCATCGAGCGGGATTTTGCCGCCTGCTTCGCCTGGCTGGGGCTTGCGCTTTTCATCGATGGGGTGGACGGCACGCTCGCGCGCGCGGCGAAGGTCCACGTCACGGCCGCGAACATCGACGGCGCCGTGCTTGATCTCGTCATCGACTTCCTGACCTATGTGCTGGTGCCGGTGGTCGCCCTATGGCGCTCGGATCTGATGCCGACCGTCGTCTCCTTTTGGATTGGACTCGTGGTCACGATCGCCTCGGCGCTCTATTTCGCCGACGTGCGAATGAAGACCGACGATCTGTGGTTCCGGGGCTTTCCCTCGACCTGGAACATCGTCGTCCTCTATCTTTTCTGCCTGCGCCTGCCATGGATCGTGAATGCGGTCATTCTGCTCGCTGCGGCGGCGATGATGTTTGCTCCGGTCGCATTCATCCATCCGCTGCGCGTCGTGCGGTTGCGGAAACTGACGATCGCGGTGACGCTGCTATGGTTCGCCTTTGCGGCGATCGCAATCGTTCAGAAGCTGGAGCCGGCGCTCTGGGTCAACGTTGAACTTGTGGTCACCGCGCTCTATTTTCTCGCTTTGCCGCTGGTGCGCCATTCGCCGTGGGCGAGGGCGTGACTCTCCTCCCGGATCGGCGTGGGCGAGCCTTGCCGCCGGCCGTTGATCCTTGCTATAGGCCCGCTCGTCGCGGCGTTCTTGGACGTTGCCGGCCTCGTGGCGGAGTGGCTACGCAGAGGACTGCAAATCCTTGCACCCCGGTTCGATTCCGGGCGAGGCCTCCAATCATCGGACTTGAGGGGCGAGCTTGATGGCGACGTCGGCGGAAACGCAGCAGGAGCGCCGCCTGCTGATGGTTAACACGCAACTGCGGACCGGCGACGTCGTCGATCATGAGCTCCTCGAGGCTTTCCTGCAGGTTCCGCGTGAGCGCTTCGTGGCGCCGTCATTCGTCGAACTCGCCTATCTGGATCGCGAGGCGCCCGCTCTCGGCGCGAAGACGCGCCGATTGCTTCGGCCATTGACCCTCGCCCGGATGCTCCAGGCGGCGAGAATTCAACGCCGGCGATCGTGCGCTCGACGTTGGCGGCGGCTCCGGTTACGGCGCGGCGGTTCTCGAGGCCATGGGCGCGCGTCCGGTCCTCCTCGAATTAGACCCGGGCGCGGCGGCGGCGGCTCGACAGGAGTTTGGGGCGTCCGGAGCCGAAGTTGTCGAAGGTCCGCTCGATCGCGGCGCCGAGGCGCTCGGCCCCTATGACGTAATCGTGATCGAAGGGGCGTTTGCCGTCTCGCCCGAAGCGCTGATCGCCCAACTCGCCAACGGCGGCCGTCTGGTCGGGGTCGACGCAATTATGGGCGCCCCTCAGGCGGCGCTTTATGAGAAAAGGGCGGGAGGCGTGAGCCGCAGGGCGCTGTTTGAAGCGGGCGCGGACCTACTGGACGGTTTCCAGCCTCGTGCGAGTTTCGTTTTCTAGCATGTGGATCCGAGCTCCGCGGCAGGAAGGCGGCGGCACTGTCTCCCGTTTGCGACGCGCCTGCAAAAAATGGGAAGTCTCTAACAATTTATTAAGGCTTCGCTGGCGCGGGACGATCCGGCGCCGCTATGGTGGGCGCCTTACGCGAAGCCCGGGCGCGCCGCGCCGGCGGCAGAGTGAGGGATTCTGCTGGCTTGCACGCGGCCTTCTCTTTGGGCGCGCGCGAATCGGGCGTGAATCGAGCAGCGACTGGGTGAGTGTCAGCCCGGTCATGGTGACGAGGCGGTGATGGATTCGGGCCTAGGCGCGAAGGAGATGGGGCCCGCTTCGGGCGGGGGTGCGACGAGACATCTACGAGACATGTAAGGCGGGCGCTGCTCACTGGCGTGGCCCTGGGTATTGCGGGCCTTGTCGGGGCAGCCCAAGCCGAGACGGTCGGCGGCGCGTTGATCAAGGCTTATCTCAACAATCCCGAGATCAACCAGCAGCGGGCGTCGGTCCGTGTGGCGGACGAAAACGTGCCGAAGGCCAATGCGGGTTACTTGCCGAACATCGCAGCGACAGCCAACGCAGGCTTATCCCACGTCAATGGCAACGGATTCGCTGCGACGAACACCGGCTTCACGGAATATGGCTACGCACAAGGCGCCTATCCGCGGGGCTACGGCGTTCAGCTCAACCAGAACGTATTTGACGGCAACAAGACGCTGAACTCGATCCGGAACGCTGAGTCCGGGGTGCTCGGCGCCCGCGAACAGTTGCGCAACACGGAACAGAACACGCTGCTCTCCGGCGTCACCGCCTATATGGATGTCCTGCGCGATACGGCGATCCTCGACCTCGACCGCAACAACGTCGACGTTCTGAAAGAGCAGCTTCGCGAGACGCGCGACCGCTTCAACGTCGGCGAAGTGACGCGCACCGACGTCGCCCAGGCCGAGGCGAGCCTCTCCAGTTCACAGGCGACCGAGATCAGCGCTGTCTCGACGCTTCAGTCTTCGATCGCCCGGTATCGCCAGGTCATCGGCGATCAGCCGACGAGCCTGGCTCCGGTCAAGCCGATTTCGAGGCCGCTCCCGAGGTCGCTGCAGCAGGCGGTCGACATCTCCCAGGTAGAGCATCCCGCCATCGTGGCCTCGCTGCATGGCGTCGACTCGGCTCTTCTTCAGATCAAGATCGCCGAGAGTTCGCTCTACCCGCAGATTGGCCTCACCGGCTCGCTTCAGCAGGCGTTCGACGTCAGCAACACGCCGGGCCAGCGTGCTTTCGTAGCCACCGTTATGGGCCAGATCACGATTCCGATTTTTCAGGGCGGCGCAGAATATGCCTCGACCCGCCAGGCGAAGGAAAGCCTTACGCAGACCGAGATGCAGAGCGAATTCGGTCCGCAACCAGGTTCGGGCGGCGGTCGTCGCCGCGTGGGGCGCATATCAGGCTTCGGCGGGCGTGGTGCGCGCCGCCCGCGCCGCAGTGTCCGCCAACGAAGTTGCGTTGCAGGGCGTGCGCGAGGAGGCCAAGGTCGGGCAACGCACGACCCTCGATGTCTTGAACGCCCAGCAGGCGCTTCTCAACGCTCGGGTCCAGTTGGTGTCGGCCGAGCACGACGATGTCGTGAACTCATATTCCTTGCTGTCGGCGGTCGGACGCCTCAATGTGCCGACGCTCGGCCTTGCGGTCGCGGAATACGACCCGCGCATTCATTACAATCAGGTTCGCAGCAAATGGTTCGGTTTGAGAACGCCGGACGGGAAGTAGCGTACAAGTCGGCGGCGGCTGTTGTATCGTCGGCTTGTGATTCGTTAGCTTTGTCGCCGGGCCGTACGGCGAATCAGCAGGCGGGCAAGGCTCGCGCCAACTCCGCCTTCTAGGTGTCGGTCGGTTCCGGTGGGGAGCGAGGGCGGAGATGAGCGCAGTGAGTTCCAACACCGGCGACCGCGAGAGCGAGGCTCTTCGCCGCGCACAGCGGGCCCACGAGCCGTCGATGGAGGAGATCCTCGCTTCCATCCGCAACATCATCGCCGACGATCGCGAGAACGCCAAGGCGTCCGGAAAAGCCCCCGGCCAGCGAGCGGCAGCGCAACCCGCGGCGGGGCCGCAAATCGTCTACTCCAAGGATTCGGCCGGCGCGACGCCGGGCGCGCCTTCGGCCGAGTCGCCCGAAAACGCGCCGGAAGAGGCGGCCAGCTTTGAAATCCCCGCAGCCAAAGATCGTCTGGAGCAAACCTTCCGCCCCTGCGCCGGTCGCGGCCGAACCTCCGGCGCCGGATGGGGCCGCCCCTTTGTCGAAATCCCGGTCGCCGCAGGATGTCGCCGAGACCGCGAAGCCCGCTTTGCGGACCGCCGCCCCGGCGCAGCCGAATGAGCCGGCGCGAAAGGCCGGATCTGAGCCGCGCCTCGAAAAATCCGCGCTGGCTTCGGAGCCGCTCCTCTCCCCGGAGGTCGACGGCGCCGTGACGGTGTCGTTCAGCGATCTCTCCGCCACGCTGGCCAGGCGCGCCGAGGAGATCGCGGACGAGAAGATTTTGGATATGCTTCGTCCGATGCTCAAGGACTGGCTCAACGAGAATATGCCGGGGATCGTCGAAAGGCTGGTCCGCGCGGAGATCGACCGCATCTCCCGCGCCCCGCGCTAAACGACTGGCGCTCGCCCAACCAGGGCGCCGGGAGCAGGACTGGACCGGCCGCGAAGCTCAGCAAACCGAACCACAGGCCGACCGCTGAATTTTACTCCGGTTTCTGTTTTTCGGGAAAGCTATTTCCATTGCCATGCGTATGTCGCCCGCGCTTGCGAGGCGCAGCCGCGCGCCTACATTAGCAAAAACTGAACTAAGGGCCCTGCAATGTCCAGAGTCTTTCAAGTCGTCTGTCCGCACTGCGATAGGGTGAACCGCATCGTCAAAGGCCGGCCGGCGGAAGAGGCGGTCTGCGGGGCCTGCAAGACAAAACTCTTTGCCGGCGAACCGATCACGCTGACCGCAGACAATTTCGACAAGCATGTCGGCCGCAATGACGTCCCCACGATTGTCGATTTCTGGGCGCCCTGGTGCGGGCCGTGCCGGGCGATGGCGCCGGTCTTCGATCGCGCCGCCAAGGAGCTTGAGCCGCGGGTCCGTTTCGCGAAGGTCAATGTCGACGAGGAGCCCGCGATCGCGGCCCGCTACGGCATCCAGGGCATCCCGACGCTGATCGCCTTCGACCACGGCAAGGTCGCCAAGCAGCACGCGGGTCTGGTGGACATCAATTTTCTGAGGGGTTTGGCGCGACCCGCTTGACCCCTTCATTGCAGGTAAGGCATAAATGCATTACTCCTCTGTGAGGAGAGTATCTCTATGACAATCCTGACCGTTACCGCTCGCGGACAAGTCACCCTCCGGAAGGAGGTCCTAAATCATCTTGGCCTGAAGCCGGGCGACAAGAATTCATGTCGATTTGTTGCCGGGCGGCAAGGCCGAATTGACCCGGAGAAAAAGGACAGGGATCTATCGATGCGTTTTTCGGTTCGCTGAAAGGCAAAACGAACGGCGCTCGCCTCACGATCGAAGAGATCGGCGAAGCGATAGCAGAGGCGGCTGCCTCGGCTGGGGCTGGCGAGGATTGAAGGTCGCGGTGGACACCAACGTCCTCCTGAGGGCCGCCCTGGACGATGACCCAGCCCAAGGTCGAGTTGCGCGCGATATCTTGAAGACGGCTGAGACCGTCGCGATTGGTGTGCAGTCTCTTTGCGAGTTCGTCTGGGTATTGCGCCGCCGATATCAGGCGTCCACGGGCGACGTCGTTCGTTCAATCCGCGAGTTGATCGAGGCGCGAAATGTCGTCGTGGACCGTCCTGCCGTCGAGGCGGGACTTTCGGTCCTTGCGGATGGCGGCGATTTCGCTGATGGCGTCATCGCCTACGAGGGGGAATGGCTCGGCGCAGAGACTTTCGTTTCCTTTGACAGGAAGGCGGTCGCGTTGCTTGTGGCGCAGGGGCGCAACGCGCGGTTGGCCTGAAAGCTCGCGCCCGCGCCTCCCGCCGGCGGACGGCGTCTTCCATCTCGGCAAGGCGGTCCAGATAGCGCGCCGGGATCTTCGGCGTGAATTGGCGCCGAGAAGGGCGTTCTCGGAGCGGAACGCCCTTCTGCCTCTCGATCAGCCCTGAAGCTTGGCCAGATAGGCTTCCAGTTTCTCGAATACGCCGCTGAATCCGCCGACCATGCTCGGGCGTCCAGCTTCGAAGGCCCGGCTTCCGGCCTCGTCGGTATTGTAAGGGCGCCACGAGATCGTGATTCGGGTCAGTCCCGGACCAATGTCCTCGAAGGTTGTGGTCGACAGCATTTCCAGCGGCCAGTCCGACGACAGAGGGTGTCTCGCCAATCCGCCGTCCTTGTCGGAGAAGGATTGGACGAGCACGATTTTTTCGTTCGGGACGATTTCGCGAAATCTTTGCAGGCCCCACATCTGCATGCCGTCGGGACCTTCGAGGCCGTAGTGGTACGTGCCGCCGACGCGAAAATCCATCTTGGCGTGGATTGTCTTGAACCCCTCCGGACTCAGCCAGTTCGCCAGATGCTTCGCGTCGGTCTGGACTTCGTAGACCAGCGCTCGCGGCGCTTTCAGGTCGCGTGAAATCGAGAATGCGGCAGTGTCAGACAAGATCATTTTCCTTCCAGCTTTTGAGGTGGGGTTGAGTCCGGAGGCGCCTGAAGGGCCTGCAGATAGGCGTCCAGACGGTCGAGGCTGCGTTCCGTCGTGGTCTTCAGCTCCTCGATCCAATTCGTGGCTTCCCGGATGGCCGCAGGCTCCAGCTTGCACGGCCGCCACTGGGCTTCGCGGCTCCGGCTGATCAATCCGCCGCGCTCCAGACTCTTGAGGTGCTTGGTCACGGCGGGCGCGCTCAGCTTGAGCGGCTTCGCGAGTTCCTGGACAGAAGTCTGTCCGAGGCTCAGGCGCGCAAGGATCGCGCGGCGCGCGGGATGCGCCAGGGCGGCGAAGGTGAGGCTCAGGCGGTCGGCCGACATCTATTTCACCAAAGAGGTAATTAACTGAAAGGCGTAATATGCGGCGCGCCAATCGCTGTCAAGGCGTTGCGCCAGCCACCCGCCGCGATGAGGCGCGCACGCCGAATCTCGGCCGATCCTTTTGCAGTTCGAAACTTGTCAAGCCGCCCGGCAGAGGCCAATAGGGGCGCTTCGCCCGGCCCGTTCGAATCGAAAGCTCTCGAAGCTCATGCGTCTTTCCCGCTACTTCCTCCCCATTTCGAAGGAGACGCCGAAAGAGGCGGAGATCGTTTCCCACCGGCTGATGCTGCGCGCCGGCATGATCCGGCAGGAATCGGCGGGCATCTATGCCTGGCTGCCGCTGGGCTTGAGGGTGCTGCAAAAGATCTCGAACGTGGTGCGCGAGGAGCAGAACCGCGCCGGCGCCATCGAAGTCCTGATGCCGACGATCCAGTCCGCGGAGCTTTGGCGCGAGTCGGGCCGCTACGAGGACTATGGCAAGGAGATGCTGCGCATCCGCGACCGCCACGATCGCGAGATGCTATACGGTCCCACGAACGAGGAGATGATCACCGAGATCTTTCGCGCCTATGTGCGCTCCTACAAGGATCTCCCGCTCAATCTCTATCACATCCAGTGGAAGTTCCGCGACGAGGTCAGGCCGCGCTTCGGCGTCATGCGCTCGCGCGAGTTTCTGATGAAGGACGCCTATTCGTTCGATCTGGACAAGGAGGGGGCGCGCAACTCCTACAACAAGATGTTCGTCTCCTACCTGCGCACCTTCAAGCGCCTGGGCCTGACCGCCATTCCGATGCAGGCCGATTCCGGGCCTATCGGGGGCGATCTCTCCCATGAATTCATCATCCTCGCTTCGACTGGCGAGAGCGAGGTTTTCTGCCACCGCGACTATCTTTCGTTCGCGACGCCGCCGGAATCCATCGATTTCGACGATCCCGCCGTGATGCAGAGCGTGGTCGACAAATGGACCTCGCTTTATGCGGCGACCTCAGAGAAGCATGACGCGGCGGCTTTCGCGGCGCTGCCCGAAAGCGCACAGGTTTCGGCGCGCGGAATCGAGGTCGGCCATATTTTCTACTTCGGGACCAAATACTCCCTCCCCATGAAGGCGGTGGTCAACGGCCCGGATGGGAAGGAGCACGCGGTGCATGGAGGCTCTTACGGCATCGGCCCGAGCCGGCTCGCGGCGGCGTTGATCGAAGCGAATCACGACGAGGCAGGCATGATCTGGCCGCGATCCGCGGCGCCCTTTCAGGTCGGCCTGATCAATCTCAAGGTCGGGGACGCCGCGACGGACGGCGCCTGCAAGCAGATTTACGCTTCGCTCGAAAAGGCGGGCGTGGACGTCCTCTACGACGATACGGGCGAGCGGCCGGGCGCCAAATTCGCGACCATGGACCTCATCGGCCTGCCCAGTCAGGTGATCGTCGGCCCCAAGAGCCTCGCCGACGGCAAGGTCGAGGTGAAGGATCGGCTGAGCGGCGAGCGCGAGCTCATGAGCGTGGAAGCGGCCATCGCGAAGCTGGGCGGGGCCGCGTGATCGTGGGCGAAGCCGCTGTCATGGCCGGGCTTGTTCCGGCCATCCACGCGGTTCGGCCGCTGCACAGGGTCCATCGTAAGCCGCCGTCGATGGAGCGCTTAGGTTTTGCCTCCGCGTTGTCGCCGAGTGGCATGGATGGCCGGGACAAGCCCGGCCATGACGAGCGAAAGGCTGCGTCATGACCTCGACCACCGAGGCCACGGCCCCAGCTAAGGCGACGCGCCCGTTCGCGCCGTTCGAATGGATGGTGGCGTTCCGCTATCTGCGCGCCCGCAAGGCGCAGCGCTCGATCTCGGTCATCGCCGGCTTTTCGTTTCTCGGCATCGTGCTTGGCGTCGCGGCGCTGATCGTCGTGATGTCGGTCATGAACGGGTTCCGCCACGACCTCATGGAAAAAATGATCGGCCTCAATGGCCACATGTTCCTGCAAGGCGTCGGCACGCCGCTGACCGACTACGAAGCGATCACGGAGCGCGTGAACAAGGTCAAGGGCGTCACGCTGGCGCTGCCGCTAGTCGAAGGGCAGGCTTTTGCGAGCACGCCCTATGGGTCGTCCGGCGTGCTCGTGCGCGGCATCCGCGCCAAGGACCTCGAGCGGCTGCCGGGCGTGGCGGGCCATATCATCCAAGGTTCGCTGACCGGGTTCGATGACGGGCAGGGGGTCGTCGTCGGCTCCAAGCTCGCGGAGAAGCTCAGCCTGAGGATCGGCGACAAGGTGACGATCATCGCGCCGCACGGGGCCGAAACCCCCTTCGGCGTCACGCCGCGCATGAAGGCCTATTCGGTCGCGGCGATCTTCCAGATCGGCATGTCGACCTTCAACTCGACCTTCATCTTCATGCCGCTCTCCGAAGCGCAGACCTTCTTCAACGCCGACGGGCAGGCGAACGTCATCGAGGTCTATGTCGACAATCCCGACAACATGGACGCGATGCGCGCGGCGATCGAGCCTGCCGAGCAGCGGCCGATCATCGCCACCGACTGGCGCCAGCTCAATCGCAGCTTCTTCGATGTGCTGGCGGTCGAGAGCAACGTGATGTTCGCGATTCTGGCGCTGATCGTGCTGGTGGCGGCGCTGAACATCATCTCGGGCCTCATCATGCTGGTGCAGGACAAGGCGCGGGCGATCGCCGTCCTGCGCACGATGGGCGCGACGCGCGGCGCGGTCATGCGCATCTTTCTGATCACCGGCGCGACGATCGGCGTCCTGGGGACGTTTGTCGGTCTCCTGCTCGGCCTCCTCGTCGCCTACAATGTCGAGCCGATCCGGAAAGGCCTGTCGTGGCTCACGGGCGAAAATCTGTTCCCGTCCGAATTCTATTTCCTTTCGCAGCTGCCTTCGCGGGTCGAGCCGCATGACGTGATGGCGGTCGTCGGACTCGCGCTCGCGCTCTCCATCGCCGCGACGATCTACCCGTCGTGGCGCGCCGCTCGTCTCGATCCGGTGGAGGCGCTGCGCTATGAATGACGCCGGGCGTTTTTCCGCGCTGTCGATCGAGAACGTCGAGCGCCGCTACGGGCGGGGCGACACGACGGTCGAGGTTCTGAGCGGCGCGAGCCTGTCGCTATACGCGGGCCAGTCGGTCGCGCTGATCGCGCCCTCGGGCGCGGGCAAGTCCACGCTCCTGCACTTGGCCGGGCTCCTCGAAAAGCCGAACGCGGGCGAGGTCATGATCGGCGGCGCGCCGACCTCGACCATGTCGGATACGGAGCGCACGGGGCTCCGGCGAAACCAGATCGGCTTCGTGTACCAGTTCCATCATCTCCTGCCCGAGTTCTCCGCGCTGGAAAATCTCGTCCTGCCGCAGATGATCGCCGGTCTTTCGCGCAAGGAAGCCGCCGAGCGGGGCCGGGAGCTTCTGAAATATCTGGGCCTCGCGGCGCGCGAGAGCCACCGGCCTGCGGAGCTTTCGGGCGGCGAGCAGCAGCGCGTCGCCATCGCTCGCGCTGTCGCCAACGGCCCGCGCGTGCTTTTGGCCGACGAGCCGACCGGCAACCTCGACCCCAAGACCGCCGACCATGTGTTCGGCACGCTCACCACACTCGTGAAAGCCACGGGGCTGGCGGCGCTCATCGCCACGCACAATCTCGAACTCGCCGCCCGCATGGACCGCCGCGTCACGCTGCGCGACGGGCGGGTGGTGGAGATGGCTTGAGGAGACGAGGGGCGCGGAGCCCCTCGCACCTGCTCGCCGTTCAGCCGAAAGCGTGCATTTCTTTTTCGAGCTGCGTCAGCGTTACGCCCCCCGGCGTCTTGCCGGTTTTCTCAACCCATAGTTTGTCGGCGATCGCATAGGCCTCGTCCACATACTTGGCAAAGAAACCCCAGGTCATCGTATAATATTGACCCCAGGAAATAACCCGCGCGCCGGTGGCATTATAGCCCGCCAGAACGACCGCGTGGCCGCCCACGATGTTCGTATCTTTCGTCTCGACGTCCCAGACCTTCGGGGGAGCGCCGTTCGACGGCACAATGTATTGCGGCACGTTGAAGCCGATATAAACAAGTCCGCAATCGTCGATACCCCGCTTGATGTCCTCGATGTCGGTCGTGTCGATTTCGACGAAAGCAGCGATCTTGTGGACGGACTGGCCGTTCGGACCCATCGGCGCGCCCTTCTGCAGCAGATATTTTAAGACATGCTGCTCGTTGCCGCCCGGGCCTTCTCCGCCCTGCTTCGGATTGTAGCCACAGGCGAGTTCGTAGAGCTTCACGACGTCCGAGTCGGGCTCGGTGTCCATCTTCTTTCCGGGGCCTGCATTGTAGGTCCAGACCTGGATCGCGTGGTAGACCGCCGCGCAGGTGCAATCGCCAAGCGTATCGTTCTTCATCATCCCAAGGTTGGCGGGCATTCCCTTCGTGTAGTCGACTTGCGCGGGAGGCGGCGGCAGGGCCTTTCCCGCCACCATGGCTTTGAACTTCGGAATGTTGCGGTCGTAAGAGCGGGGAAGCCGCCCCAACATGAAACCTTTCGAGGGTGCGTGATGTGTTGCAGCCATAATTCCATTCCTCCTAATGCTTGTGCTTTTCCTGAATTACCTTCCCGATTGCATGAGACTTCGGCGGAAGGCGGCCGAGTTTGAAACCGGCGGAAATTGCCGGTTCGTCGTGGGACGCTTTGTCCTGTGGGCCATCCTGGATGATCGCCCAGGTCGCGATGAGACTGGCGGCCGTGGTGAGGCCGCCGTATTTCATGTAAATCACCGCCGCCTCTTCAGCGGCCTTCCGCATGTCTCCTGAGGAATTGGCGATCTGCGGATCGGACGCGTTGCGGATGGCGTGCCACTTCATATCCGAGATCGAATGCATGGCGTTGCCGACCATCGCGTCGCCCATGTCACACGCGCGCCCGAGCTTCTGGAGGCCATAGTGGTTCGTGGAATCGTCGAAGGCGAAGAAATCCGTGGTTACGATCGCGTCGGTCTTGCTTGAGAAGATCTTCGGCGTCGGGCGCGCTCCCGGAATGCGCTTCGCGTTGACGGCGAGCAAATCGGGCGTCATGGCGGCGAGCGCGTCGGACGCGAGCGGCGAGGGCTGGTAGCTCGCGCTCGCCCATGGCTCCGCCTTGAATTGCTGTTTGCAATCGAAGCGCACCGTTCCGGCGACCACGACATCGCCGAGCGCCACGTCGGCCCCGATTCCGCCTCCGGTCCCGGTCGTGATGAAGACTTTCGGCTTCACCGTCGCGGCGACCTCCGCGATCAGCTTGCGCACGGGATATGCCGGACCATCATAGTCGAGGTGAAGCCCGGACTTGAACAACAGCACGCGCTTTGCGCCGATCGTGCAGGGGAAGTAGAGGCCGAGGCTGTGGTGGTAGCGCGCCATGTCGGCGGCGCCGTCGTTAAAGGGGGCCGCCTTGCCGGTAACGAGCGGGATGTAACGCGCGACATTGTAACGATATTCGTACCACTGACTTGTCGGGAAACCTGGTGTGAGCAGGGAGGCCATTGCCGAGGCTTCGGCCGCCGTCCAGGTGACGACGACCGCGTCATATCCACTGAATTGCGCCAAGCTGTCCGTTTCAGCCGGCGGCTTCGCAAGCGGCGCCGCCTTGGGCTCGAGCCCAGCGGGCCATGGCGGAGGCTTCGGCAGCGCGGCTTCCGCCGTCAGCATTTCCGCCCCAAGACCCATCGCGCGGAATCGGGCATGCGGAGCGGCAGGATCGTAGTTCAAAATAATGTCGTCGACGTCGACGGCGCCAACCATGGCAGGGCTCCCGTTGACGGTGTCGGTGGGGAACGGCGGCTCGTATACGGTTCTTAACAACTGTGAGTGTTGGTTTTACGCCACAGCCGCGGATTTAGCTGTGATGAAAATCACGCTTCAGACGCGCAAATGCGCGATCTTTCGGCGTCATGCTGTTGACGCGTTTTTTGGTGACATGTTAGCTGTTCGCCCAGCGGCGGCTTCTTTCGCCGACGCTTTCTCAACAAGAACGATCGATCACGCGTCAGCAATACGCGCTCGGATTCCGCAGGGAGGTTTTTTCCATGAACCGCAATGTATCGATGCTCGCGCTGATCACCGCGGCGGGCCTTTTCGCCGCGCCCGCGCTCGCCGACACGAGCAAGATGAAGATTGCCTTTTCCAACAATTACGCCGGCAATTCCTGGCGCCAGGCGATGCTGAAGAGTTATGACCTCGTCACCAAGAAGGCGGTCAGCGATGGCGTCGTCGCGGCGGCGGACGTGTTCACCACCGCCGACAAGGAAGTCCCGACCCAGGCGGCGCAAATCCAGAATCTGATCCTGCAGGGCTATAACGCCATCGTCATCGATGCGGGCTCGCCGGATGCGCTGAACGGCGCGGTCAAGCAGGCGTGCGACGCGGGGATCGTCGTCGTCTCCTTCGACGGCATCGTCACCGAGCCCTGCGCTTATCGGGTCGTCGTCGACTTCAAGAAGATGGGCGAGGAAGAAGTCAACCAGATGGCGATGTTCCAGCCGAAGGGCGGGAACCTGCTTGAAATCCGCGGCCTCGCCGGCACTTCGATCGACGACGCGATCCATGCCGGCATCGAAGAGGGCGTCAAGAAGCACCCCGATTTCAAAATCGTCTCCTCCGTGACCGGCGACTGGGACCAGACCACGGCGCAGAAGGCCGTGGCGACCGTTCTGCCCTCGCTCCCGCCGATTGTCGGCATTGTCGATCAGGGCGGCGACGGTTATGGCGCGGCGCAGGCTTTCGCCGCCGCGGGCAAGCCGCGTCCGACGATCATCATGGGCAATCGCCAGGACGAGTTGCAGTGGTGGAAGGAGCAAAAGGAGAAGGACGGCTATCAGACCTGGTCCGCTTCGATTGCGCCGGGCGTCTCGACGCTTGCCTTCTGGGTCGCCCAGCAGGTGCTCGACGGCCGCAAGGATATTCCGCACGACCTGCTCGTGCCTTACCTCGCCTTCACTCAGGCCGATTTCGAGCAGGAACTGCCAAAAATCCCGGTGGGCGGCGTCGCCAGCCACGAATACACGCTCGAGGAAGCCAAGAAGGCGATCGCCGACAACATGAAATAGCGGCGGCAGACAAGCGCAGCGACGCCTGCGCTTTGGGCGGAGCTTCGTCGCTCGTGGCCAAGGGGCCGCGAGTGATCCGCTCGCCTAAAGGACCTTGCCTGGATTGAGGGCGCCCGTTGGATCGAGGGCGTGCTTGATCGTCCGCATCAGGGCCAGTTCCTCGGGATTTCGCGAGAACCCGAGGAACGGCTTCTTGGTCAGTCCGATCCCGTGCTCGGCCGAAATCGTGCCGCCGTACTTGCCCACGAGGCCGTAGACCACCGCGTCGATTTCCTCGAAAGGCTGAATCGCCGCCCCGGGCGCGCAGGCGATGATATGCATATTGCCGTCGGCGATATGGCCGTAAAAGAGGCTGACGCACCCTTCGATTTGCGCCGCGAGCTGCCGGCGGCATTCGACGGCGTAAGCGTCCATGGCTCCCACGGGCAAGCCGATGTCGAACGAGGCGTGCGGACCGAGAAACTCGCGAAACTCCGCCGCCGCGTCCCGCACCGCCCAAAACGCCCTGACGTCGGCGAGCGAGGCGGCGACGACGGCGTCTTCGACGAGCGACCTTCCGGCGACGTCCTCCAGCCAAGCGTCGAATGTCTCTTGGTCACGGGCCCCGCTGCCCTGGGCTTCGACGAGGACGTAAAAAGCATGGGGTCCGGTCAAGGTTTCGCGGGTCGTGGAAGCCTTCATCGCGATCGCCCAATAGTCGGACCACATCACCTCGAATGCGGAAAGGATAGGGCCAAGCTCTGCGCGCGCGCTGGCCAGCAGCGCAAGCACGGCTGCATAGCTTCCCAAACCGCAGAGCGCAGCCATCGTGCGGGCCGGCCGCGGATGGAGCCGCAGAACCGCGCGCGTGATGACGCCCAGGGTTCCCTCGCTGCCGATGAAGAGGTGCTTGAGATTGTAGCCGGCGTTGTCCTTGAGCATCTTGTTCATGCTGCTCATAAGGGTTCCGTCTGGCAGGGCGACTTCCAGGCCGAGCACCAGCTCCCTCATCATTCCGTAGCGAATGACGCGATTGCCGCCCGCGTTGGTTGCGATGTTGCCCCCGATCGAGCAGGACCCGCGGCTGCCGAGATCGAGCGCGAACAGGAAGCCCGCAGCGTCGGCGGCCTCCTGGACCGCCTGAAGCGTCGTGCCCGCTCGCACCGTGAGGGTGCTGCCGGCGGGATCAATCTCCTCGACCCCCGTCAGGCGCTCCATCGAGAGGGCGAGCGCGCCCTCGATGGGCCGGGCCCCGCCCGCAAGGCCCGTGAGCCCTCCCTGCGGCACGACGGCGACGCCGTATTCCGCGGCAACCCGCAAGGCTGTCGCGACGCCCTGCGGATTGGCCGGCCGCACCACCGCGAGCGGCGTCGCCGGACCGAGCGGGCTCCAATCCTGCAGATTGCGGGCCGGGATATCCGAGCCGGAAAGCACGCTTTCAGGGCCGAGTTCGGCGCGCAGCCGCAGGACGATGTCGCTGCCGTGGTCTTCTGCTGGTGTGGCGATGGCGTGGGACATGGGGGCGTGCACAGGCTTCGGGGTCATATTGGATCCGGCGTCAGCGGGCGGGGCGCGGCTCGCTCGTCGCGGCGGCGCGTCCGGCGCAATGGCGCCGCTGCGCGTCCAATAGGGACAGCGCGCCCTGACGCATGAGCCCGACGTCGCTCGCGAAGGGAATGAGCTGGTAGCCGCTCTCCACGAGGTCCTGCCAGCTGGCGCCGGCGCTCGGCACCGTGCCCATCGGTTTTCCGCAGGCGCGCATCGCCGCTTCCGCCTGCCGGGTCAAGGCCTTCACATCCGGATGATCGAGCTGCTCCAGAAGCCCGATCGAACCGGCCATGTCGTTGACGCCCAGGAATGGCGCGTCGACCCCCTCAACGCCGCAAATCTCCGACGCGCGGGCGACCGCCGCCGCGGATTCGATCTGGACGATCAGCAGCAGATCGTCGTTAGCCCCGCGCATATAGTCCGGGTCATGCCCGTACCCTGACGCCCGGACGGCGGGAGCGGCGTAACCGCGACGCCCCTGCGGCGGGTAGCGGCAAGCTTGAACCACCGCGGCCGCTTCCTCCGGCGTTTCAATCGAGGGAACCATGATTGCGCTTGCGCCGGCGTCGAGGATGCGCTTCAGGAAGATCGGGTCGGCGCTTGGGACCCGAACGATGCATGGGGCCTGAGAACCGGCCGCCGCCCGAAGCATCGCGGTCGCTTCGCCGATATCTCCTTGGCCGTGTTCGAGGTCGATCAGGAGAAAATCGAAGCCAACAAGCGCAAGGATCTCAACATTGACCGGGGCGCCGGTCTCGATCCAGACCCCGAACAACGTTTCCCGATCCGCGAGGCGGCGCTTTAATCGCGCCCCGTCGGATAGGCGCTGTCGGCCTTCCTGGCCCGGCGATACGGTCATGATTGGATTCTCCTCAGCGACTACTGAAGCACAGAACCTCAGAAGAGGGAAGCGGGTTTGAGGCCCCCGGTCCAGCGTGGTAGCTGTATGGAAGCCGTCGGAACGGATGGTTTGTGTTCTGAAGGCCCAAGGAGTCGCCATGCCGGTGAACGTTGGTCCGCCTTTACTGGGGACAGATCTGGCCATCGACCGTCCGCGCTCGCTGACGGCGACGGTGACGGATAGATTGCGCCAGGCGATCATCGATTCCGAATTGCCGTTGGGAAGCGAACTGTCGGAGGTCGGCCTCGCCGCCAAGCTTGGCGTGAGCCGGACTCCTGTCCGCGAGGCGTTGAGCCTGCTCCAGTTGCAGGGAATGGTGAACATCGTTCCGCAAAAAGGAAGCTACGTCTTTTTCCCGAGCGAGCAAGACCTCATCGACCTCTGCGAATATCGCATCGTCATTGAATTGCGCGCGATCAGCTTCTCCATGGCGCGCCAGCGCGATGCGACGCTCGCCATGCTGCGAGAGGCCGTCTCCCTTATGGAGGCGGCGCGGGGCCGGGCCGATCCGGTTGATTATTCGCGCGCCGACACGCTATTTCACGAGGCCTTCATCAAAAACTGCCGCAACCGTTTCCTCCAGGACGGCTATGCGCTCGCAGCCGGACCGATCGCGACGCTCCGGACGCATCTTTCCGTGCCGCTCGCAGGCGTCCAGGACCGTTCCTTCGTCGAGCATCAGCAAATCGCCCAGGCCTTCGAAAGCGGCGATGTCGTTGGCCTCGAATCGATCCTCGTGAGGCACATTCTCGGGACGCGCGAATCCTATTTGACCGCGCTTCAGCAGGGCCTCATCGGCGCTCCGGCGGAATTACGGGACGGGCCGGTCCTTCGTTAGCCGCTTTCTGCCTGCCCCCGGGCGGGGGAGGCCTTGCTTTTCGCTCAGAGGTATTGCACCTTAGGTTCAAGCTGCGTCCGCATCTGTGCGGCGCGGCTATCGCCGCCGCAAGCCCGCCGAGCGGGGGCCGGCGATCCGAGCAGCAGTGGGGAGGAAAAACATGAAGTTCACGGTCGGAATCGTCACAACCCTGGTTTTGTGTCTGTCGACAGCCGCACAGGCCGACACCTCGGCAAAGAAGATCGCCCTTTCGAACAATTACGCCGGCAACTCCTGGCGTCAGGCGATGCTCCAGAGCTGGGCAAAGGTGGGTGGAAAGGCCGTTTCCGACAAAGTCGTCGCGGCGGCCGACGCCTTCACGACGGCGGACAAGGAGGCCCCGACCCAGGCGGCCCAGATCCAAAATCTGATCCTGCAGGGTTACGATGCGATCGTGCTCGACGCGGCCTCGCCGGAGGCGCTCAACGGCGCGGTCAAACAGGCCTGTGACGCCGGCGTCGTCGTTGTCGCCTTCGACGGGCTCGTCACCGAGCCTTGCGCGTACAAAGTGACCGTCGACTTGGCGGCGACCTATGGCGCCGAAGAGGTCCGTCAGATCGCGAAGCGCCTGCCGAACGGCGGGAACCTGCTTTATATCCGCGGCCTGGCGGGCACGAGCATCGACTCTGACATCACCAAGGGGGTCAACAGCGAACTCGCCAAACACCCGAATTTGAAGATCGTGGGCGAGGTCAACGGCAACTGGGACCAGACGACCGCGCAAAAGGCGGTGGCCACGATTCTCCCGTCCTTGCCTCCAATCGCAGCCGTCATTGACCAGGGCGGGGACGGTTACGGCGCCGCTCAGGCATTTAAGGCCGCCGGCCGGAGCCTCCCGCTCATCATGTTGGGCAACCGCCAGGATGAACTCGCTTGGTGGAAGGAGCAGATCAAGGCGGGCGGCTACGATTCGTGGTCCGGCTCCGAGGCGCCGGGGATGGTGACGTTCGCCTTTTGGGTCGCCCAGCAAGTTCTCGACGGCAAGAAAGTGCCGAAGGAAGTTCCGATGGGCATTCTGACCATCGAACAGAGCGACCTCGACAAGTATCTTGGCTCGACCCCGGTCGGCGGCGTCGCCAATGTCGAATACACCCAGCCGGAGGTGATCAAGGCGATCGAGGCGGCGGCCAAGTGACCCAACGATTGCGGGCGCCTGCGCCCGCACCCCGCCTCGGTTGACAGGACGGGGTCATCGCGGCGATCAAGGCTGAGAATTGCGAGGTGCGCGCTTCCGCTGCGCCGAACCTGGGCAGGATATTCCGCGAGTGATCGGGATGGCAGGAGGGGCCGGCCTCGAGGTCGTTCGGCTCGACGGCGTCAGGAAGGCCTATGGCGCCGTGAAGGCGCTGGATGGCGTCGACCTCACGGTCTCCACGAGCGAATGCGTCGGGCTTGTCGGCCATAACGGGGCCGGCAAGTCGACGCTCATGCATGTCTTGACCGGGGGCGTCGCGCCGGACGCGGGGACGCTCGAAGTCGCGGGCGAGCCGCAGACCGCTTATTCCGCCGCTCGCGCCAAAACGCTGGGTCTCCGTTGCGTCTTTCAGGAATTGTCGCTCTGTCCGAACCTGACGGTCGCGGAAAACGCGCGCGTGTTCCATCCCGGCATTGGCGGCTTCGGCTGGCGCAGGCAGGCCGGAAAACTCATTCGCGACAAGCTCGACGAGATCTTTCCAGGTCACGGAATCAACGCGACCGATCTCGTCCAGGATCTTTCCATCGGGCGGCGGCAGATGGTCGAGATCGCGCGCGCCTTCAGCGTGAGCGATGCGCCGGCGCGGCTCGTCGTTCTCGACGAGCCGACTTCCTCGCTCGACGCCGAGACCGCGGGCCAGTTGCTCGCTTACGTCCGCCGCTCGGTCGGGGCGGGCATGAGCTGCGTGCTCATCTCGCACATTCTTGGCGAGGTGCTCGGAACCTGCGACCGCATCGTGGTGATGCGCGACGGCCGGACGGTGGTCGCCGACAAGGCGCAGAATTTCGATCGCGAACGCCTTGTCTCCGCGATGGGCGGGGTCGAGGAAGCTCGCCACGGCGCGGCGGAAACCGCGCGCGAAGCTCGCATGCATGACGCGCCGGCCCGCGTCCGCATTCGGCCCGCGCGTCAGCTGGACGGCCGCGAACTTGTCGCCCGCGAAGGCGAGATCGTCGGCCTCACGGGGCTTGCCGGCCATGGCCAGACGGACCTTCTCTTGGCGGCGTTCGACATGGCGTCGCGGCGGGGCTCGGGCGTCGAGGGGCCGGTCGCGCTGGTGGCGGGGGATCGCGTCTCCGACGGCGTCTTTCCGGAATGGTCCATCGCCAACAACATCGGCATCCGCTCGCTGAAGCAGTTGCGCGTGGGCCCACTGATTTCGCCCGAACGCGAACGCGAGCTTGCCGAATCCTGGCGGACGAAAATCGGCATTCGCACGCCGGACGTGAACAATCTCATCCTCTCGCTCTCTGGCGGCAACCAGCAGAAGGCGCTTTTCGCCCGCGCGCTCGCTTCCGATGCGCGCGTCATCCTGATGGACGACCCGATGCGCGGCGTGGACTACTCGACGAAGCTTGAAGTCTACGCGCTGATTCGCGCCGAAGCGGCGGCGGGACGGACCTTCCTCTGGTACACGACCGAGACCGAGGAACTGAAGAATTCCGACCGCGCCTATGTCTTTCGCTACGGCGTCATCGTCGCCGAACTCGCGCATGACGAATTGAGCGAAGAGCGGGTGATCCAATCCTCCTTCGCGGAGCCCACTCCGTGAGCGCTATTCCGGCGACCGCAAGCGCAGGGTCGACGCGCGGCGCGGACTTCCGGCGCCTCCTGCGCGCGGCGCTGCCGGCGCTGTCGCTGGCGCTCGTCGTCATCGCCATCGCCTGGCTCAATCCCCGCGCCATCAGCTATTTCGGCTTCACGCTGATGCTGAACCTCGCCATCCCGATCGCGCTCGCGACGATGGCGCAGATGTTCGTGATCGCCGGCAACGACCTCGACCTCTCGATCGGCACCTTCGTCGGCTTCGTCTGCTGCATTTCGGCGACGTGGCTTCACGACAAGCCGTTCATCGGCGTTCTGGCGCTGCTCGGCTGCATCGGCGTCTATGCGCTGCTCGGAGCGCTGATCTACCTTCGCAACCTGCCCTCGATCGTGGTGACGCTCGGCATGAGCTTTGTCTGGCAGGGGCTTGCCATCCTGCTTCTGCCCAAACCGGGCGGGAAAGCGCCGGGCTGGCTGCAGGGGCTTATGGGCCTGAAACCCCCGTTCGTGCCGCTGCCGATCATCGCGGCGGTGGTGATCGCGGCGGTCGGCTGGCTCATCATCATGGGCACCCCCTATGGCGCGATCCTGCGCGGCACGGGAGGCAATGCGGTCGCGATCCGGCGCGCCGGCTGGTCGCTCCTGAAAGCCAAGGCGGCGCTGTTTGCGCTGACGGGCGCCTTTGGCGTGCTGTCGGGTATGGCGCTCGTCGGCATCACGACCTCGGGCGACGCCAATATCGGCAACGGCTATACGCTGCTCTCCATCGCCGGGCGTAATTCTCGGCGGCGGCGAGTTCGTGGGCGGAAAAGTGTCGCCGGTCGGGGCGGTGCTTGGCGCGCTCACGCTGGCGATGGCGGCCTCGCCGCTCTTGACCTTCATGCATATCCCGCCTGATTGGCAGGTCGCGGCGAACGGCGCGATCCTCATCATCGTGCTGGCGGCGCGCGTGTTGATCAGCCGAAAGGGCGCGACGCGATGAGCGCGGTTCTCGATTTCGCCCGCGCGCGGCCCTGGGTCTGGTCTTTTTTCGGCGCCGCGATCGTGTGGCTTGCGGCCATCGTCTTCACGGGCGGCTATGGGGCAGGGGGGATGCTGACGGCTGCGATGTCGCTCGCCGTCTTCACGGTCGTGGTCGGCGTCGGGCAGATGTTCGTGATCACGCTGGGTCCCGGCAATGTGGACCTTTCGCTGCCCGCCAATATCGGCCTTGCGAGCGCTGTCGCCATGAAGACGATGGCGGGCGACGACCGGCTGGTGCTGCTCGGGCTCGCGGCGGCGCTGGCCTCGGGCTGGCGGTCGGCGTCGCGAACTATCTTCTGATCTGGGCGCTGAGAATTCCGCCGATCATCGCGACGCTCTCGGCGAGCTTCATCATCCAGTCGATCGACATTTCCTATGGGCGGGGACTGCAGATCAAGCCGCCGCCGGGCTTCGCCGCCTTTACCAATCTGAAGTTCGCGGGCGTGCCGTTGCTCGCGGTGCTGACGCTGATCTTCACCATCGCCGCCCACATCGCCCTTCACCGGACGATCTGGGGCCGCTCCGTGCAGGCGATCGGGCAGAACATCCGTGCGGCGCGGCTCGCCGCGGTAAAGGTCGAGCCGGTGCGCTTTGCGACCTACGCGCTCTGCGGCGCGCTCGGCGGCCTCAATGGGGCGCTGCTTGCGGGCTATTTTCGCGGCGCCAACGTCGATATCGGCAATGAATATCTGCTGGCCTCCATCGCCGTCGTGGTGATCGGCGGCACCTCCGTCTCCGGCGGTAAGGCCAACGTGCCGGGCGTCTGGGGCGGCGCGCTGTTTCTGGTGCTGCTGCTGACCATGCTCAACACTTTTGGCGTCAGCGCCGGCGTGCGCTTTCTGCTGACGGGGCTGATTATCGTGGCGGTGATTACGGCGGCTGGCGGGGAGACGCGGGGGAGGTAGCTTCCCGCTTGATACTGAATTATGATACCAATGTCATTGAGCGGAAAGCATCGGGCGACGCTGGCGGCGATTTTCGCGGATCCGGTTCGCTCGGATGTCCTCTGGAGAGACGTCGAGGTGTTGCTCGTGGCGTGCGGCGCGGAAATCAGCGAGGGCCGCGGTTCCCGTATCCGTGTGGCGCTTCAAGGCGTGCGCGCCGTATTTCATCGGCCGCACCCGCGGAAGGAGACCGACAAAGGCGCGCTGAAATCGGTTCGGCGCTTCCTCCGCGAAGCGGGAGTGGATCCTGAACACGATGACATACAAGGGTTATGAAGCCGTCGTGACCTATGACGAGGACGCTGAAATCCTGCACGGCGAAGTCATCAACACGCGCGACGTAATCACCTTTGAGGGCGGGTCGGTCGAGGAGTTGAAGGTAGCCTTCGCCGATTCTGTCGAGGATTATCTTGAGTTCTGCCGCGAACGCGGCGAAGAGCCGGAAAAGCCCTACTCTGGACAGTTCATGGTTCGGATCGATCCTTCGCTGCACCGGACGCTCGCGACTGAGGCCAAGCGCGTTGGCGCAAGCTTGAACAAATGGGTCGAAGCGGCCTTGGAACGAGCCGTTCGGCGTTAGCCCTCCACCTGGTCCATTTCAGGTTACGGGGCTCACACCACAAACGGAATCAGCGCCGGCACATGCTCGGCGTAGCGCGCGTAAGCGTCGCCGAACTGCCGGCGCATGACGGCCTCCTCGATCTGAAGCTTGCGCCAGAAGGCGGCGGTCGCGAGGAGGACGGCGAGCAGGCCGCGCCATTCCCCGACCGCGAGCGCGGTTCCGAGAAGACCGAGAAGAATGCCGGTGTAGATCGGATGGCGGACGAAAGCGTAAGGGCCGGCGACGATGAGTTCATGGCCGTGTTTCAGCGTGACGTCCGAACTCCAATTGCCCGCAAGCAGGACCCGCGCCCAGATGGCGAACAGGATGCCGACAAGAGTGAGCGCCGCGCCAAGCTGGACGAGCCACAGGCTTAGCGGTGCAAATCGGCTGTCGAGCGGGGCGATGGGAACGTCGGGAGCCGCGAGCAGATAAATGCCGAGCGCCAGGGGCAGATAGTGCGACAGTCTTGAAAATGCGCTCTCGCGCTGGGCGACGGCTTTACCCCGCCGCGCCATCGCGATCCAGAAGGCGATAAAAACGAGCCAAAGAGACGGAAAGAGCCAACGATAAAACATCCGCCGACCCCTCGATTTGGAGTGACGGGTTTTAGTCCGCGATCTGCTCCACTTCCTCCACTTCAGGCAGGAAATGCTTGAGAAGGTTCTGGATTCCGTGCCTCAGCGTCGCGGTGGATGACGGACAGCCAGAGCAGGCGCCCTTCATTTTCAGATAAACGATACCGTTGCGAAAACCCCGGAAGACGATGTCGCCGCCGTCGCCGGCCACCGCCGGGCGGACGCGGGTCTCGATCAGCTCCTTGATCGCCTCGACCGTCTCGGCGTCCTTGGGATCGAAGAATTCGCCGGTCCCCGCGCCTTGAAGATCCGCGCCCTGGAGCACAGGCTCGCCGGATAGGAAGAACTCCGTCACGACCCCAAGCACGGCGGGGCGAAGATGCTGCCATTCGCCGTCTTCCTTCGTCACCGAGATGAAGTCGTTGGCGAAGAAGACGCCGGAAACGCCGGGCAACTCCATGAGCGCCTTGGCGAGCGGCGAACGCTCGGCCGCGGCCCGGTCCTTGGCCTCGAACGTGCCGTCTTCGAGCACGACGCGCCCCGGCAGGAATTTCAGGGTCGCCGGATTGGGCGTGGCTTCGGTCTGGATGAACATGGGGGAGAGACTCCTCTGCCTCCGTAGATAGGTCCGCGCCTTCGCGGAGGCAAGCGGCGCCCGAAGACGCCGGCGGCGGCTCATCCAAAACCGCATGGCCTTCACGAAAATCTGCGATTTCAGCAATCCGCCGCCTTGGCCTATCATGCGCGCCGTGCCGCCAACGGGCCTTCGCCGATGATCAGCATCTTCGAGCTTTTCAAGATCGGCGTCGGGCCGTCGTCCTCGCATACGGTCGGGCCGATGAAGGCGGCCGCCGCTTTTGCGCGCTCACTCATGCAGGGCGGAACGGCGGATCGCGTTGCGTCCATCGAGGTCGCCCTCCTGGGCTCGCTGGCTTTCACCGGCCGCGGCCATGCGACGGATCGGGCGGTCGTTCTCGGCCTTGCGGGCGTCGAGCCCGACGCGGTCGACCCCGACGCGGCGGACGGGCTTATCGCGGAGGTGCGCCGTTCGGGCCGGCTTCGCCTCGGGGGAAGGCGTGAGATCGACTTCGACCCTGAAAAGGCGATTGTCTTCGACGTGGTGACGCCGACGCCGCGTCACCCGAACACCCTTCGCCTCGTCGCCCGTGACGAGGGAGGGCGGTCACTCAGGGACCAGACGTGGTTCTCTGTCGGCGGCGGCTTCATTGTGAGCGAGGACGAGAAGGGGGGATCGGCGGATGCGTCGCCGGGCGCGCCCTATCCCTTCGCTTCGGGCGCGGAGCTTTTGGCGCGGGGAAGGGAGGCAAACCTTTCCATCGCCGACATAGTCCGCGCCAACGAGGCGGCGCTGCGTCCCGAGAGCGAAGCGGAGGCGCATGCCGACCGCGTGCTGAACGCCATGTTCGCCTGTATGGAGCGCGGATTGGCCCGCACCGGGCCGCTGCCGGGCGGCCTCGAAGTGCGCCGCCGCGCGGCCGCCATTTACGCGCGACTGACCGAAAGCGGGCGCAATGCGCGGGCTGCTCACGAAATCCTCGATTTCGTCAGCGTCTACGCCATGGCGGTCAATGAGGAGAATGCGGCGGGCGGGCGCGTCGTCACCGCCCCGACCAACGGCGCCGCGGGCGTCATTCCTGCCGTGCTGCGCTACTACCGCGACCATTGTCCCGGCGCGACGGCGCGCGGCCTCTCCGATTTCCTGATGACGGCGACCGCCATCGGCGGCCTCTTCAAGCTGAACGCTTCGATCTCGGGCGCGGAAGTCGGCTGCCAGGGCGAAGTCGGCGTCGCCTCGTCCATGGCGGCGGCGGGTTTGTGCGCAGCGCTGGGCGGCTACAACGCGCAGATCGAGAACGCCGCCGAGATCGCGATGGAGCATCACCTCGGCATGACCTGCGATCCGGTCGGGGGCCTCGTGCAAATCCCCTGCATCGAGCGCAATGCGTTCGGCGCCGTGAAAGCCATTGCGGCGGCCTCGTTGGCGCTTCACGGCGACGGGCGCCACCGCGTCTCGCTCGACAGCGTCATCACCACCATGCGCCAGACCGGCGAGGACATGCAGTCGAAATACAAGGAGACGAGCCTCGGCGGGCTCGCGGTGAACGTGGTCGAGTGCTGATCGCCGGCCGATCATGCTTTGCGAGAGATCGGTCAGAAATCGACCGTGGTGCGAAGACCCAGCACAAACGCATTGCGATTTGTGGGAGCGGTGTAGCCGCCCGGACAGATGACATATTGCGCGTCGAACTTGAGGTTCATCCAGCCCGTCGCCTGCCAGCCGTACCACGCTTCCGTCGCATATTCGTTGTGCTGCACATAGCCCGGACCGACGCCGAGGGCGTTGGCCCAAGTCTGTCCATACGCAATGCTCGGATTGACCTCGGTCGTTCCAAGCGCGACGCCAAATCCATCCTTGGGCCGCGACGGTCCGACCCCCTGCTGGAAGAGCCCCAGCGCGATCTGAGAATACTGCTCGGAGGTGCGCCGATCCGCGAAGGTCGCGTTGAAAAAGGCGTAGACGCCGCTTTTCGGGTCCGCGCTTGCGGAGTTATGCGTCAGTTGCTGTTGCAGCAGCAATGAAAAGCCATAGCGTCCATGGCCGGGGACGCCGGGCAATCCGGAGACGGATATGGGTTGTCCGTTGAGGCTCGTCGCGACGTTAGGGGCGGCCGAGCTGTTGTACCAGCCGCCGAACGTGTAGTCGCCCGCGAGCGCGCCGAACTTCGGCTTCCAGCCCAGTTCGACGGGAACGATCACGCCCTGCGACTCGGCCGGGAAGCTTGGCAGAAGCGCGATGTTCGGCGTCGTGTCGAGATAGGCGGGATTCGAATCGTAGACGGCCGCCTTGAGATAGACATCCGGGCGGAGATTCAGGCGCCCGATAGCCGCCCATTGGCTGATCGGCCAGTTGTAAATGTAATCGCCGACAATGTTGCCCGGCGGCGCGCCGCAGAATGTCAGATTGATGAAGTCGCAGGAGAAGGAGAAGAACTCGTCGCCGAACGCAAGCCGGCCGAGGGTGAGTTCGACCCTGTCGTCGAACAGTTTTTGCTTGTAGGCAAATTCCTCGAGCCGGACGATATTGCCGCGCCCATAGACCTCGTTCAGCAATTGCAGCGCCGGGATGCCGGCGTCCGCGGCGAGGTTGCCCCCCCACCGGTCCACCAGGGTGATCCCGAACGATCCGCCCGGAAGGCCGATGATTTTTTGCAGGTCGAAATTGGCCTGCAAGGCAGCTTGTCCAGCCTGCTGGGCCGTTCGCTGCAGGCCGCCGGAGAGATTGGCGACCGCCTCGTCGAGACCCGTCAGAGATTCACATCGACGCCGAGGTTGCTGAGCCGAGAGCGGAGGCCGCCCCAATCGCCAAAGAGGTGCGGCTGGGTCCAAAAGCTCCAGTCATTCCCGCCCGTCGTCGGGACGGGCGGGAGCGCCGGGAGCGAAAGGTCCTCGGCGGAAACAGGATGCGCGAAGGCAAGGCTGAGGCCGGCCAGCAGCGCCGAGCACGCAAGACTTTTCAGAATTTTGCCGTCGCCCGCGCGGATTTGTCGGGTGCGGGACCGCGTAGGGGGCGGCCTGCGGATGAGCGTCTTGGCTCTCTGGCTCTCATACATTCTTTTCGGCTGTCCGCTGCAGCGAATCAGAAGCCGGATGGTCTTGCGGCCGACTCCGTCCTTACACGCGAATAAATAACCGTCGAGTTCTCGTTCAGAGCTTGTGAAGATAGCGACCGGCTAAGGCCTACTCGCAATGCGAGGCGTTTTGCGCTTCGTCCGATGAGCGCGAGCCGTGGGGCCGTTGGGTCGCGCGCCTGCCTGTGCGTCAGCCGTCTCGCGCGGGCAAGGGCGCGCCGAAGGATTTTGACGCTGCGTCGAGATCGGCGGCGGTGATCGGCTGGTCAACGATGAAAAGATACGCGGCCGCCGAGGCCACTCCAATCAGCGCGCCGACCACTAGCGCGGGGATGAAAGAGCCGGTGTGTTGAACGATGAGTCCGGTGACCGTCGGCGCCAGAGCGCCGCCGAGGTAACCCCCGAAATTCTGCATCGCCCCGATCGATGCGGTGCAATTGGTGGGAGCGATCACCGAACTCAACGCCCAGGCGCATGTGCTTGTGACGTAGACGAGAAACAGCGAGGCCGAAATGAACGCTATCGCCAGAGCGTTGCTGGTCACAAAGGCCGCCGCCACGGTGCAGATCGCGGTTCCGGTCAGGGCGATCGCGGCGGGAACCCTTCGGCTGCTCACCGGGGCGACGCCGCGCCGCACCAACACGTCAGCGATCTAGCCGCCAAGGAGTCCGCCGACGACGCCCCAGGCAAAGGGTATGGCCGCGGCGAAGCCGGTGAACTTGACGCTCATATGCCGCTCGATCTCGAGGTAGCCGGGCAGCCACGCGGTATAGATCCAGGTCAGATAGATGCAGCCGAAATAGCCGAGGATCATCCCCCAAGTGCTTCGGAAGCGAAACAGCAGCTTCCATTCCCGTAGCGTCCCTGGGTGCGCTGGCCGGGCGGATCGCCGTGAACGCGATAGGCGTTCTCTTCGGGGGTCAGCGGGACATCGGTCGGATTACGGTAGGCGAGATACCAGATCGCCGCCATCGCGAGACCCGCGACGCCCATGATCATGAACATGACGCGCCAGCCGAAGCTCAGCATGAGAAACGTCAGAAGCGGGACCGCGATCGCCGTGCCGAGCGACGAAGCGCAGTGGAAGACGCCGGTCGCCAGACCGCGGTCGCGGGGATTGAACCAGTCTCGAACGACGCGCGCGCCGGTCGGAAACTGCGGCGCCTCGCCAAGCCCGAGGAGAACCCGCGCCCCGAAGAACTGCCCGAAGGCCGACACCAGTCCGCCGAGAAACTGGGCGAGCGACCAGAGCGCGAGGCCGCACGCGAGCAACAGGCGCGGCCCGAGCTTGTCGACCATCGCGCCGGTCGGCAATTGCGCGAAGGCGTAGGCCCAGAGAAAGGCCGACAAGAGATAGCCCATATCCGCGATCGACAGTCCAAGATCGTGGCGGATGAGGAGATTGGCGACCGAAAGCGTCGCCCGGTCGACGTAATTGATTACGCCCGCGACGACCAGCATGGCGAGCGCCATCCGCTGGATCGACCTCACCCGCGGCGTCGCCCTGAAGGCCTCCGACATTGCCGTTTCCTCGCCCTCGCGTGAAAGCTTTTCGTTTACGTCATGAGCTGATCCGCCCGGTCGCGACGCCGAATTTTGGGAGAGCGCCGGCCGAAAGGATCTGCAGTCCCATGAGTTGGCGGCCATCATGCGCTTTCGGCGCGCACACGAACACCTATGAGCGCACACACGCCGTCGAGCCGCCGCGCAAATGTTTGTGAGCCTGTTCTGGCCGAACGCGCACCGAAGGCGCTACCGGTCGACCCGCGCCCAGCCCTGCATGCCCAGCCGCTCCTGCGGCAGGTAGGCGGATTTGTAGCCCATCTTTTTCGAACCCTCGACCCAGTAGCCGAGATAGACGTGGGGAAGGCCGAGGCGGCGGGCTTTTTCGATATGATCGAGGATCACATAGGCGCCGAGCGAGCGCCGCGCGTGACGGGGAGCGTAGAAGGAATAGACGAGCGAGAGGCCGTCCGCGAGCCGGTCGGTGAGGCAAACGGCGTAGAGCGGGCCGCTTCCCGTCTCGTCGGCCCCGTGCCTGCGGATTCGATATTCAGCCAGATACGTCTCGATATGCGTGTCCTCGACCATCATGGCGAAGTCGAGCGCCGACATATCCGCCATGCCTCCCTCGGGGTGGCGGACGTCGAGATAGGCGCGGAACAGAGTGAAGTGCTCGTTCGTCGGCTTCGGCGCAACGAAGGTCCCGACAATGTCCTCGTTTGCCTTAAACGCCCGCCGCTGGCTGTCGCTCGGGCGGAAATCGTCGACGAGCACCCGAACCGAGACGCAGGCCCGGCAGCTTTCGCAGGCCGGGCGGTAGGCGATGGTCTGCGAACGGCGGAATCCCGTCTGGGTCAGGAGGTCGTTCAGCGCGGCGGCGCGCTTCCCCACGAGGTGGGTGAATATTTTCCGTTCCTGCTGGCCGGGCAGATACGGGCAAGGCGAGGGGGCAGTCAGGTAAAACTGCGGGGCGTCTCGCACCTCCCTCGTCAAGCCTCGACTCCTCTCATTCCGGTTTGCGAGCAGCCTTCAGGAGGCCGGCGGCCGTTAGAGCCGCCGGACAATGAGAACGCCGGCCAGTATGTCGTGCAGGCAGCGCTTTTCGGCGTCGACCAGCGACACGAGGAAGATCGGCGGAAAGAACCAGCTTACATAAAACATCACCGCTTGGGCGGCGGCGTTGAGGAAGGGCACGCGCGAGCCGTCATCGTGCATGCGCATTTCGAGATCCATCATCCGCATGCCCGGAGTCGCCATCTTGCGGCCGGAGACGGAAAGACCGTTGTAGAAGAAGGCGACAATTGGCCAGAGCGGGGGCAGGAAGAAGAGCGCGAAGCCAAGCGTCATCACGATGGCGGCGATCCACAGGAACGCGACCAAAATGCTGACGAAAATGAAATCGACGCAAACCGCGAGGATGCGGCGCGAACGAACGCCCGACAGAGCGTCGGCCCGCAGGGCGCGGGCAGGCGTCGCGGCGATGGTGTTGGACATGGAAACCTCCGCGCGCGCCGGATTCCAAGCGCGCTGGGAGGATGTGGGACGCGCATATGTCAAGTCAAGGGCGGCGCGGGAACAGGTTGTGGGCGAGGTTCTCGCGCACCCCCAGGATGCCGGACGGCCTCAGGGCGACGAAAATCACCAGCACCGCATAGACCGCCAGGTCGCGGTCGTTGATGGGGAAGAGCGCCGACCATCCGACTTCGATGGCCCCGATGGCAAGGCCGCCGAGGAACGCGCCCGGCAGAGAGCCGAAGCCTCCGACGATCGCCGCCGCCAGCGCTTTCAGCGTCAGCGCTTCCGAAAGACCGTATCCAACCGCGCCGAAGGCCGCCGTCATCGTCGCGCCCGCGAGACCCGCCAGCGCGCCCGACAGCAGGAAGGCGCTCACGGTTATAGCGGCGGGGCTTACGCCCAGAAGCTCGGCGGCGAGCGGGTCGTCGGCATAGGCGCGCCATTCCCGGCCGATCCGTGTCCGGCGGAAGATCAGAATGAGCATGAGGCCGACGCCGAGCGCGAGGGCGCTCGCCACGAAGGTCATGGGCGCCGCAACCGCGTAGAAATCGCCGGCGTGAGCAATCGCGAACGGTTGATTGAGGAGCGGCGGCATCCAGCTTGAACGATCGCCTTGCGCGATGCGCAAAAGCTCCTGAAGGAAGATGGCGAGTCCGATCGTCGCGACGAGCGCCTGCTGCCCGCGCGCCTGGCGCAGCGGGAGAAACACTAAGCGCGCGGTTGCGTAGCTCCAGCCGCCCGCCACGAAGCCGGCGAGGGCGAAGGCGGAGGCGAGCAGGGGTCCGGGCGGCGCCCCGACAAAGGCCAGCGCCGTCATCGCCGCCGCATAGCCGCCCGCCGCCGCAAGTTCGCCGAAGGCGAAGTTGATGCGGCCGATGAGGCCGTAGATCAGCGAATAGGCGGTCGCGAGCAGAGCGTAGATGGCGGCGCGCGGCAGGCCGTCGAGCGCCATCTGGAGGCCGTAGGCCACGGCGTGCGGGACTTGCGGCGTCACGCTGACGTCGCCGATCGGCGCGGGGTCGGCGGCGCGTCCCTCCGGCGTCGCAAGCCAGTAGCGGATCAGGAAGTAAAGCCGCGCCTGCGACAGCTTTTGGCCGTCGAGCGACAGCGCGATGAGTTCACGCGACTCCAGCGGGCGGCCGGGATTCTGGAAGCGGCAGGCAGCGACATGACGCCGGATTCCATCGCCCGGCGGGGCCGCCTCGAATTCCACCTCGAGCCCGCGCGCATCCTGGTCGGCGCGCTCGGCGAGGATGTAAATTGGCGTTCCCGTCGGCATCAGCGCGGGCAGGGCCATGCGGCAGAGCCGGGCCTGATCCGTCTCGACCGGGACCGAGCAGCCCACGAGCAGCAACGCGGCGAAAGCGAGCGCCGCCAGACGCCCAATCACCCGGCTCGCCTCCGGGCAGAGAGGCGCTTCTGCTTGGCTCGGTTGCCGCACACTTCCATCTCGCACCAGCGTCGGCGGTTATTCTTGCTCGTATCATAGAACAGCCAGCCGCAGGCGTGGCCCTCACATTCCTTGACCCGGCCGTGATCGCCTTCGGAGAAGAGCTGGACGGCGGCGAAAGCGATCGGCCCAAGCGCCGCTTCGAGCGGAGCGTGGGCCATGTCCCAGCGCCAGCAGCAGGCGCCGCCTTGAAACGCGAGCGAGCCGCCCGCGGCGCATTCGGCATGGATTCTCGCCAAAGCATCGAGCGCCTCGGCAGGCGGATTTCCGTGGCGCCCGATTGCGGCGGCGATGTCATGAATCGCGGAGCGCAAGGCGAGGGCGCGGTCCATAAGACGCGCTCCCGTCGCGGGATTCTTTGCGCAAGCCTCGCGCAGCTTGGCGCCGTCCGACGCGGAGATCGCGCCGGTATGAGCGAGCCAGTCGGCGAGATTTTCCGGCTGGCGCAGATGGTCTTGATGGGACTCGAAGCCGAGGCCGGACTGGGTGTTGGCGAAATCGAGCGCAAGGCTGCCGCCGATGAGCGGGAGCGCGCCTGCGCGGGAGGGGGGAGAGTTGGGATAAATAACCGTCATTTGCTTCTTTACAAGTTATAGGGGCCGGTCATAGTCTGCACAAGCTAACCCCTGATTGTGACTTTGGAGGTTAAAATGCGAAGGGCCATGTTCGGATTCGCGGCGCTGGCGGCGGCGTTGCTCGCAGCCTATGGCGCGGAGGCGCAGGTGAAATTCGGGGTCGCGGGGCCCATCACGGGCGCCAACGCGGCCTTCGGCGCTCAACTCGTTCAAGGCACGACCCTGGCGGTCGCGGACATCAATAAGGCCGGCGGCGTCCTCGGGCAGAAGATTGAGCTTGAGCCCGGCGACGACGTCTCGGACCCGAAACAGGGCGTTTCGGTCGCCAACAAGTTTGTCGGCGACGGGGTGAAGTTCGTGATCGGCCATTTCAACTCGGGCGTCACAATTCCCGCCTCGGACGTCTATGCCGATAACGGCGTCCTCTTCATCACTCCCTCCGCGACCAATCCGAAGGTGACCGACCGGGGCCTATGGAACGCGTTTCGCACCTGCGGTCGGGATGATCAGCAGGGGCTCGTGTGGGCCGAGTACGCGCGCGATCACCTGAAGGGAAAAAAGATCGCCATCCTCCACGACAAGACAACCTACGGCAAAGGACTTGCGGACGCCGCGCGCGACAACCTGCACAAGTTCGGGCTGAAGGAAGTGCTCTACGAGGGCGTCAACACCGGCGAAAAGGATTATTCGGCGGTCGTCTCGAAGGTCAAGGAATCCGGCGCCGAATACCTCATGTGGGGCGGCCTCCATACCGAAGGCGGCCTCATCGTCCGGCAGATGCGCGATCAGGGCATGAAGACGGTGATGATTTCGGGCGACGGCATCACGGATACGGAATTCGCCGCCATCGGCGGCCCCGGCGTCGAGGGCACGCTCATGACCTTCGGCCCCGAGCCGCGCAAGAACCCGGCCGCCAAGGCCGTCGTCGAGGCTTTCAAGGCGAAGGGTTTCGAGCCGCAGGGCTACACGCTCTACTCCTACGCCTCGACCCAGATCATCGCGCAGGCGGCCGAGAAGGCGAAGTCGCTTGAACCGAAAAAAGTCGCAGCCGTGATGCGCTCCGGCGTTCCGTTCCATACGGTGCTGGGCGACATCTCCTTCGACAAGAAAGGCGACCGGACGACGGTCGATTATGTCTGGTACGTCTGGAAGAAGCAGCCGGACGGCAAGATCACCTTCGAGCAGATGTGACGTTCGCCTTGGCGATGAGGCGGCTCCGAGGCCTTGGTTTTACGGAGTCGTCCCGCCGATCTCCTGGAAGCGGGCTTTGTCCATCGGCGGAAGGGCGTTTTCCGCGCGCTCGCGCGCCAGCTTCCCCTGATGGCGAGCTGCCTCCCGGAATGCGTCATCTCCCATCCGGCTTAACGCCTCCAGCGCTTTCTGGATGCGGAGCTGGACCTCGATCATCGCGGCGCCGTCGCGTGCGATCAGCATAAATGCGTCCTCAAAAAGGTCTTCCGCCTTCAGCGGCCGAACGTGGACACGGGCATATGGGGGGCCTCGCCCGGCGCTTCCCGGGGTCCGTCCGCCCAAAGCGCCATGAGCCGTGTCGAACGACCGATGACGTCGATCGCGGTGCCGGGGTCATTCATAGCCGGGGAAAGCGCTCGCGAGGCGATCTCGCTCATCACCGCAAGTCCGAAGCGGGGATCCTGATCGAAGCTGCGCTCGTCGCCGATCGAAAACGCCGTGCGTATCGTCCCGCGCTGCTCCTCGACGCTCCCGTCATCCTTACGCGGCGCCATTCTCGCCAGCGGCGTGTCCCGATAGACGAACGCGCCCGGATTGACGTCGACAAAGATATCCGCCTCGATCTGATCCGCGCAATCCGACAAAGCCGCCATATCGATGTGTTGAACATAGCCGATGGCGTCGGCCAAGATGGGCTCGGCGTCGTCCGGGATGTCGTGTTTGGGGTCGATCAGCGCAGAGCCGCCGAGATAGGGCTCCTCGATCCGCGCCGTTAGCGCGGCGCGTGTCGCCTCCTCGACCCGCGTGGTCGTCTCGCTGACGCGCCCGAAGCGCGTCAGATAGTCGATCCAGCGCAAAAGCGAGACGACGATCAAGGCGATGACGCCGATCGTGACGATGAACAGAACGACACGGCCCCGCGCGCCATAGGCCCCGGTCTTCAGCACCACGATCCCGACCATGCTGAACAGGAAAGAGCCGATGAAGGTCGAGAGCACGTTCTGCGTGACCCGGTCCTCCATCAGGAGCTTGGTCGCGCGGGGCGTCACATTGTTGGTGGCCGAGGCGTAGGCGGAGGTCATCACGTTGAGCGAGAAGGTCGTCACCGCGAGCATGCTCGAGGCGATGATGGTGAGGATGCTGTCCACCGCATTCGCGCCGATATCCCCTGGCAGCTTCCAGGGGATATATTGTTCAGCGACCGCGGCGAGGATTGCCGCAGCCACGCCGAGCATCCCGATCAGCGTGGCCCGGAACCAGAGCCGACGTGTCAATTGCGTCAGAATCCATTGCCAGCGCGGCATGGCGCCTCCCTGTCGGGCTGCACTATACGAGAAGCCCTGCGTCAGGAGAATTGAGCGGGCATGACCATTCTTGTTACAGGAAGTTCAGGACATCTGGGCGAGGCGCTCATGAGGACGCTGCGCGCCGACAAGCGCCCTGCGACCGGCTTCGACGTTTTGCCGGGGCCGTGCACCGACCGGGTCGGCTCCATCGCGGATTCGACGGCGGTCGCCGAGGCCATGCGCGGCGCCGCCACGGTGCTGCATGTCGCCACGCTTCACAAGCCTCACGTCGAGAGTCTATGGGCGCGAGGCCTTCGTCGAGACCAACGTGATGGGGACGCTCGTTTTGCTGGAGGAAGCCCTGCGAGCGGGAGTGAAAAGCTTCGTCATGACGAGCACGACCAGCACGTTCGGCGACGCGCTGAAGCCGCCGCCGGGAGCGCCGGCGGCGTGGATCGACGAGAGCGTCGTGCCTGTGCCGAAGAACATTTACGGCGTGACGAAGACGGCGGCGGAAGATCTTTGCCGCCTCTTCTTTCGCAACGAGCGGCTGCCTTGCGTCGTGCTCAGGACCTCGCGTTTCTTTCCGGAAGGGGACGACGATCCGGAGGCGGCAAACGCCTATCCCGACGACAATCTGAAGGCCAACGAGTACCTCTATCGCCGCGTTGCGATCGAGGATGTGGTGGATGCGCATATCCTCGCGGCCGAGCGCGCGCCCGCAATCGGCTTTGGGAAATACATCATCAGCGCGACGACGCCATTCCGGCCCGAGGACGCCTCGGAGCTAAGGCGGGACGCAGCCGCCGTCGCGGCGAGGCGCTCTCCCGGTTGGCGCGAACTCTACCAGCAGCTTGGCTGGCGCATGTCGCCGAGCATCGATCGCGTCTACGACAATGCCCTCGCCCGAAAAGAGCTTGGCTGGCGCCCGAAATGGGACTTCGCTGCGATCGTCGCCCGGCTGCGCGAGACGGGCGACATTCGCGGGCCGCTCGCCAAGGCCATCGGCGAGAAAGGATATCATGCGAAGCAGACGGCGCGCGATCTCGATCGGGCGGGAGCGGAAGAGTGAGCCTCGCGGCGCTGTGGCGGAGGCTGGATTGTCCGGGGCACGACGCTGCGACGTTGCGCGCTCACGGGGACGGCTGGCTTCTCACAGGCTCTGCGGTCTTCCTTCATGAAGACGGACCTGCGTCGCTTGCCTATTCGGTCGAGACGGATCGCCGTTGGGGCGCACGGGGAGGGAGCGTTCGGGGCTTTGTCGCGGATAAAACCATAGCGCACGCCATCAGGCGCGAGCGCGACTGCTGGTTCCTCGACGGCGTGGAGGTCCATGGACTGGGCCACCTTCGCGATCTCGACTTCAGTTTCACTCCCGCGACGAACGCGCTGGCGCTGAGGCGCGCGGCCCCTCGGATCGGCCAGAAAGCGGTCCTTCCGGCAGCCTGGTTCGATCTTGCGAACGGCGCGCTCACAACCCTGCCGCAGGTTTACGAAAGGATCGGCGAGACGGAATATCGCTACCACGCCCGCTCGGTGGGTTACGAAGCCGTCCTTCATTTCCGGACGGACGGTTTTGTCGAACTCTACCCCGGCCTTTGGAGCCGGGCCGACTGATGCGGCGGAAAGGTCATCCCAAAAGGCCTGCGACGCCTGAATAGACGCCGAACACCACAGTCACGAGGATGATCGCGCCGGAAATTGCCGCGTAGGCGCCCTTGAGCCGATATGGCTCGGGCAGCCTCCGCGCGAGCAGGAAGAGGAAGCCCAGCACGATAGGCAGAAGCAACGCGTTCATCACCTGAACGCCGACGCTGAGCGCAACGAGGTTCACCTTGGAGGCGACGACGATGGCGCAAATCACCAGCGCCGCGGCGTAGGAGCCATAGAACCACGGGGCGTCGCGCGGCTCGTCCTCGAGCTTGTGTTTGGCGCCCATCACTTCCGCGAGCGTGCGCGCGGCGGTCAGCGTGACGACGATCGTCGCGACCAGCGCGGCGCCCGCCATGCCGAGGCCGAAGAGAAGCTTGCCGGCGAAATTGCCAAGGAAGGGAGTGATCGCGCCCACGATCTCCTCGATCGTGTCCAGGGCCATGTTTCCGCCCGTCTTGCCGAGAGTTGCGGCGACGGCCACCAGAACCGCCGCCATGATGAGCTGGGTCACGACCGCGCCGACAGCCGTGTCGAGCCTGGCGGCCTTGAGATCCTCGGGCTTGAGCCCCTTCTCCGCCACCGACGACTGCTGGAAGAACACCATCCAGGGCATGATCACCGCGCCGATGTTGGCGGAGGCGAGGAACAGATATTTGGGGTCGGTGATCGGTACGTTGAACGCGCCCGCCGCCACTTCGCTGAAGCCCGGATGCGCGAGCAGGGCGACGCCAAGGAAGACGAGTTCGAAGGCGCCGACGACGATGGCGATTTTCTCCACCGTGCGGTATCCATGCATCAGCGCCATGGCCAGGAGCGCCGCCACGACCAGCGTCAAGGTGATCCAGGGCGGAACGCCGATGAGATTGCCGACGCCGGTTAGGCCCGCGAACTCGGTGAGCAGAGCGCCAAGGCAGGCGAGGATCAGCGTGCCTACGGAGAGCCACGCCCAGCCGATGCCGAAATGGCGCTTGATCAGCTCCGCATGCCCCTTGCCGGTGACTGCGCCGAGCCGCACCGTCAGCTCCTGCACGATATAGAGAATGGGGATCAGAATGAACTGGAGCAGCAGGAGGCTGTAACCCCATTGCGCGCCGCTTTGCGCGGCGGTGATGATGCTGCCAGCGTCGGTGTCGGCGAGCATAACAACCAGACCCGGTCCGGCGACAGCAAGGAAGCGGCGCCAGGTGAAGGCGGGAGGCGAGAGAGCCTGCAACGACATGAAACCACGAACCGATATTGAGGGCTGTGCGATTGACCCCCTTTAAGCCGAGGGGGAATGAGCCCACAACCGCGCGCAGCCGACTTTGGATTTGAAACGATTCCAAACTGACGCCGACATCGCGCACCGGCGCGAGACCGTTTTCCCAACGATTTCGCTGGCGCGGGCTCGTGCGCGGGGACGTCCCGCCGCGCTCCGCGCTCCGTGGCGCAACCGGGTGCGTCACAGCGCCGCAAGCGCCGGCGAGCCGGTTTGGCGATCAGCAGCTGGATAGAGCCGCAAGGCGCTCCATGAGAAAGGCGCGGGCGGCCGCGTCGGTCTCGAGCCCGGCGGCAAGAGTATAGGCGCGGCGCGCCTCGTCCACGGCGCCGGTTCGGGCGCAAAGCTCGGCCCGCGCGACCCAGTAGGGCTCGAACGCTTCGATGAGGCCGGATTGCGCCGCAACGGCTTCGAGCAGCGCAAGCCCAGCCGCCGCTCCGTCGGCCTCGGCGCGCGCCACGGCGCGATTGACGGCGACGACCGGCGAGCCGGTCAGGGCATAGAGTCCGTCATAGAGGGCCGCGATGGCTTGCCAGTCGGCGACGCCCGTCACCCGGCGAGCGAGATGGGCGGACTGAATGGCGGCTTCGATCTGGAAGCGACCGGGCGCCTGCGCCTGGCTCGCCGCGCTGAGGAGCGCCTCCGCCTCTTCGATGGCGCGGTGGTCCCATAGCCGGCAGTCCTGCGCGTTCAGCGGCACGTAGCGTCCAGCCGCGTCGCGCCGGGCGCCGCGCCGCGAATTGGCGGCAAGCATAAGGGCGAGCAGTCCCTTGGCCTCGGGCTCGGCCGGCGCAAGCGTGACGAGGACGCGGCCAAGCCAGATGGCTTCCTCCGCGAGATCGCGGCCGCGCGGATCGTCGGAAAACGCCTCGTCCCACCCGTGCGAGAAGGCGGCGTAGATGGCGTCCAGCACAGCGTCGAGCCGCTCGGCCAGATCCTCGCGCTCGGGGATCTTGAAAGGCACGCCCGCAAGCCGGATCTTCGCCTTGGCGCGCGAAAGGCGCTGGCCCATGGCGGCGGGCGAAACAAGGAAGGCCGAGGCGATGGCGGCGGCGTCCAGGCCCAGAATGGTCTGGAGCATGAGCGGGGCACGGACCGAGGCCTCGATGGCCGGATGGGCGCAAGCGAACATGAGCGCCAGGCGTCGGTCCGGGATCGAGGGCTCGGCTTCCGCCGCTTTCAGTTCCTCATCGAGGAGCGCCAGCGCGTGGGACCCCTCTTCGGCCGTGCGCCGTCGCCGCGCCGCGTCGATGATCCGGCGGCGGGCCGTCGTGACGAGCCAGCCCTCCGGATTTGCGGGCGTGCCTGCAACCGGCCAGACTTTGAGCGCGGCGGCGAAGGCGTCGGCCAGCGCATCCTCGGCGCCTGGCACGTCGCGACGCGGGGCGGCGAGATAGGCGAGGAGCCGTCCGTAGCTTTCGCGCGCGGCGCGCTCGGCCGCGATCCGCGCGGCCGAGCCGGACTGGCTATCGGAAATGTTCGCCTCCTTTCCCCCGTCCGGCGGGGAAAAGGAGGCGCGCTTTCGGACGCTCACATCGCCCAGACAGGGCGCACTTCCACCGCGCCGTCGGCGGCGGCGGGACAGCGGGCGGCCCAGGAGAGAGCGGCGTCGAGATCCGGCGCGTCGATGAGATAGTAGCCGCCGAGCTGCTCCTTCACCTCCGCGTAGGGGCCGTTCAGCACCGACGACTTGCCGTCCTTGACACGGACGGTGGTCGCGGTCGCCGTTCCCTGAAGCGGCGAGCCCGCGCGCCAAATTCCGGCCTGCTTCATGGCTTCCGTGTAGGCGGTGTAGGCCGCAAACCGCTTGCCGAACTCCTCTTGCGTCGAATTCTGCATCGCCTTCTCGTCGAGATGCAGGAGCAACATGTATTCCATCAGATCTCTCCTTAAATCGGACGCGGCGACTTCGCCCCGCCTGTCTAAAAGACGGGCGGCGCCGCCCAGTTTCGACAGCGGCCCCGCAAATTGTCTGCGAGCCGCCGACGGGGACGGCTCATGTGCGATCATCAACTTCGCCGGGGCGGACGCAAGAACGGAGAGTCCGGCCCGTTTGTCTTCTATCAGGCTGGCAGTGCCCGAGGGAGCCCGGTAGAACTCGCCGCTGGCAGACAGGAACGCAGAGGGATGGCGTCGCTGAGTCAGGACAGCCTGAGAGACTTCGGCAGCGATCACGGCGGCCTCATCCCGGGCCTTCGGCCGCATCTACGCGTTCTTATCGCCTCGCTCGCCGCAGGATTCATAGTCGGCTGCCTTTATCACGGCGTGTTCTACCATCTGGCGAACCCGAACGCTGGGAGCTACTGGCTCAGCGGCCTGAATGGAATGGGCATCGCCTTCACGGCCTGGGCCGTGCAGCACGCGTTCATCGTGGGTTCGCGATCCGGACTTGGAGCTGCGTTGCGGCGCCTGCCGGTGGGATTGGAGATTCTGATCCGGGCGCTCGCCATGACGGTGGCGCTCGTCGGCGTGGGGCTTTCGCTCCAGCTCCTGCTTTTCTCCTCCGTCCATAGCGGCCCGTTCACGACCGAAGAGTGGCTAAGGATCGACCTTCCGCGCATCCTCGTGATCTCTTTCGCGTTTTCCTTGATTTTCCGGCTGATTGCGGAAGGGCGGCAGTTTGTCGGGAGCGAACTCCTGATGAGCGCGCTGCTCGGCACCTATCACCGGCCGGTGCGGCGCGACCTGATCGTGGTCTTTCTTGACCTCGCCAGTTCGACGCGACTTGCCGAAACGATGGGAGAAGTCCGGGTCCACGACCTGATCACGCGGTTTTTCTACGACATCGACGAGCCGATCGCGCGCTTCGGCGGCAGGGTCCATTCGTATGTCGGCGACGAGGCGATATTCACCTGGCCGATCATGAAAGACCCTGCGCGCAACGCGCGGTGCCTCGCCTGCTTTGCCGCAATCGAGACAAAGATGGCGAAGCTGGCCCCGGCTTACGAGCGCGAGTTCGGCGTCGTTCCCGGCTTTCGCGTCGGCGTCCATGCGGGGCCGGTGATTGTCAGCGAATGCGGCGAGTCGAAGCGCCAGCTCGCCTATTTCGGCGACACGATGAATGTCGCGGCGCGGCTGTGCGATTATTGCAAGACGATCGACGCGCGCCTTGTGGTCTCGAGTAACCTTTTGCAGCTTGTGCGGATGCCGTCCGGCCTGGCGGCGGGGCAGGGCGAGGTCATCGCGATCCGGGGCCGCGAGGAAAGGATCGGGGCCCATGTGGTGAGCCGGGCGAACTGAACGCGCGGCCCTACGTGACGCAGCGGGCGAATTGTGACAGTAGTGCCCATCCCGTTCATCGTTGAAGGAGAAGGGCGACCCCCATGTCCGTCGCCGACGTCGCGCCTTTGGAACCCCGTTACGCCCGCCGCGCCGAGCGGATGAAGGCGTCGGAGATCCGCGAGCTCCTGAAATTGCTCGACCAGCCCGACGTAATTTCCTTCGCGGGCGGCATCCCCGATCCCTCGCTCTTTCCGGCCGCGGAATTCGCGGCGGCCTATACGCGCATTCTCGCCACCCCCGGGTCGGCGGCGACGGCGCTGCAATACTCGGTCTCGGAAGGTTATGGCCCGCTGCGCGAATGGATCGCAGAGCGCATGAGCGCGGAGGGCGTCCCGGCGAGCGCAGACAATCTCGTCATCACCTGCGGCTCGCAGCAGGGGCTCGATTTTCTCGGCAAGCTGTTTCTGGGCGAAGGCGACACCGCGCTTGTCCACGCGCCGACCTATCTTGGCGCGCTTCAGGCGTTCTCGGCCTATGAGCCGCGCTACGACACGCTGCCGGGCGAGGGCGCCAACCGCACGCCGCGTGCCTATCGCGAAGAAGCGGAGGCTGCGGGCGGGGAGGTGAAGCTCGCCTATGTCGTGCCCGATTTCGCCAATCCGACCGGCGAGACGATGAGCCTCGCCGCGCGCGTCGATCTCTTGACGCTGGCGGACGACCTCGACGTTCCGGTGCTGGAGGACGCGGCCTACCGTTCGCTCCGCTTCGAGGGCGAGCCCATGCCGTCGATTCAGGCTTTGGACGTTGCACGGAAAGGCTCGCTGGACGCCTCTCGCGTCGTCTACCTCGGCACTTTCTCGAAGACGATCGCGCCGGGACTGCGCATCGGCTGGATCTGCGCCTCGCGTACGCTGATCCGCCGGCTCGTGTTGGTCATGCAGGCGTCGAGCCTCAACGTCTCGGTCATCAACCAGCAAGCCATGCTGAGTTTGGCGGAAGCGCGCGAGGCCGGACTCGTTCGCGATGCGATCGCCCGCTACCGCGCAAAACGCGACGCGATGCTGGCGGCGCTTGATAAACACATGCCGAAATCCGTGCGTTGGACCCGTCCCGAGGGCGGACTCTTCGTCTGGGCGAGCCTGCCGGAAGGCGTCTCGGGCGCGAAACTTCTCGAACGCGCGGTTCGTGAGGCGAAGGTCGCCTTTGTGCCGGGCGGGGCTTTCCATCATGACGGCGCCGGCGCCAACACGATCCGCCTGTCCTATTCCTTGCCGGACGAGGCGACGATCGCCGAAGGCGTGCGGCGGCTCGCGTCGCTGCTTTAAGACCGGCCAACCGCGAGCCCCGCGCTGGATCGCCGCGTCGCTTCGCTCCTCGCGACGACGGCTCAGGCGCCCATATCGAGGACGACCCTGAAGCGGGCCTTGCCGCTCATCATCCGGTCGTAGGCCTCCTGCGCCTTCGCAAGCGGATAGATCTCGTTCATCGACGTGATCGCTTCGAGCTTCGAGAAGGCGAGCGTGTCTTCGGAATCGCGCGCGATTCCAGAATACCAGCCCCGGATCGCGGCGCTCTTAAAGAGAAGATTGAAGCTGTCGATCTTCATCGGCCCTGACGGCGCCGATCACCATCATCACGCCGTTGGGGCCAAGCCCGCCAGCAACCGATTCCATCGCTTCCGCGCTGGTGGCGGTGGCGATGATCGCCCGCGCGCCGCCCATCTCGGTGAGGACTTTCGCGGCGTCCTGTGTGGCGTTGTCGATGTAGTCGCTCGCGCCGAGTTTTTGAGCAAGCTCCTTCTTGTCGGCGCCGCGATTGATGGCGACGGTGCGAAAACCCTGCTTCGCCGCATATTGAATGGCGAGGTGGCCGAGCCCGCCGACCCCGAGCACCGCAACGAGATCGCCCGGCCCCGCGCCCGTATGGCGGATGGCGTTGAACGTCGTGACGCCCGCGCACAGCAGGGGCGCGGACTGCACCGAGTCGAGATCGTCCGGCACATGCGCGACAGCGGAGACCGGCGCGATCATGTGGGTCGCATAACCGCCGTCGTAGCTGACGCCGGTTGCGCCATGCACGTTCTCGCAGGCGAAGGCCGCGTCGCGGCGGCAATGGCGGCAATAGCCGCAAGAGCCCGGAAACCAACCGACGCCCGCGCGCTCGCCGACCTTCCAGCCATGCACCTCGGGCCCGACCGCTTCGATGATTCCGATAACCTCATGGCCGGGAATGCGCGGATACTGGATGCCGGGAAAGAGCCCCTCGACGGTCACGGAATCGCTATGACAGACGCCGCACGCCTCGATGCGGACGCGCATCTCGCCCGCGCCAGGCTCGGGGATGTCACGCTCCACCGCTTCGAACTTTCCCCCTGCCTTGGGGACGATCATTGCGCGCATCTTCGCCATGGAAAGCGGCTCCGTATTGTTGCTGGAGTGGTCGAGGTTAGCGCATGCCCGGCCCGAGGCAAAGGCCGCCAGCGCGCCTCCCGATCCTCCGCCTAAAGATCCCGCAGGGCCGCGACGAGATCGTCCACGAACGCCTGCGCGGCGCGCTTTGTCGCGCGTCCGGCCGGGAACACCGCATGCAATTCCACCGAGCCGAGGTCCCAGGCTTCGAGAATGCGGACAAGGGCGCCGCTTTCAAGCTCCCGCCGACAAGCCGCCGGCGACATGAGAACGACGCCAAGCCCGGCGACGGCGGCTGCGACCGCGCCTTCGCTCGCGCGCACCCGAAGCCGCCCGTCGACGCGCACGGATTGGACCGCGCCGTCGCGGCGGAAGGTGAGTTGCGGATTGTCGCCGGCAGGCCCGAGGATGAAGGCGCGCCCTGCGAGATCGGCCGGCTTTTCCGGGCGTCCGACCTCGGCGAGATAGGCGGGGGACGCTGCGAGAATGCGCGGAAAGCGCCGAATGAGACGGGCGGTCGCGGTGGAGTTGGCGAGCGCGCCGAACCGCAGGGCCACGTCCACGCCCTCGGTCACCAGATCCTGCCGCCGGTCTTCCAGAACGAGGTCCACGCGCAGGTTCGGGTGGCGGCGCAGGAACTCGGCCAGCCGCGGCACGACTTCGCGGACCCCGAGACTGGTCCCGGCCGCGACGCGCAAGCCCCCACGCAGCTCTCCGTCGCTTCGCGCGGCCAGTTCCGCGTCCTCGAGCGCGTCGAGGATCGACTCAATGCGCGCGAGGAAATCCGCGCCCGCGTCCGTCAACGTCACCGCCCGCGTGCTGCGCAGAAGCAGCCGCGCGCCGATCTCGCTTTCCAGGGTCGCGACCGTCCGCGAGACCGTGGATTGTGGGAAGCCAAGTTCGCGGCCGGCGGCCGAGAAACTGCCAAGCCGCGCCACGCGGGCAAAGAGGCGGAGGGCCGTCAGACGATCGCTCATAGCTGAAATGGATAACTCAAAGCCGGGCGAGACGGCTACCGCCCCGGCGCACGCGCCGCCAGTTTCGAACGCCACGGGACACAGAGGCTCACGAAGGAGACGAGAGACATGTCGCTGCAAGAGAAACTCGACGCGTTCAAAGCCAATTTCGAAAACAATCTGGCGCCCCCGGAAGTGGTCGCGACGATCCATCGGGCGGTCGACGCCCTGAAGGCGAGCGGCGCAGCGGGAAGGGCGCTGAAAGCCGGCGACCGGGCGCCCGTATTTTCTCTCTCCGACTCCGAGGGCCGGATGGTCTCCTCGCACGATCTGCTCGCGCGCGGCCCGTTGGTCCTGACTTTCTATCGCGGCGCCTGGTGCCCCTATTGCAATCTCGATCTTCAGGCGCTTGAGGAGGCGCGGGGCGAGATCGAGAAGCGGGGGGCGAGCCTCGTCGCGATCTCGCCCCAGACGGCGGCGAACAGCCGCAAGGCGCTCGCACAGCACAAGCTTGGCTTTCTGATCCTCGGCGACAAGGGCGGCGAACTTGCCGGGAAATTTGGCGTCCGCTGGGTATTCCCCGACGATCTTCGCGAGGTTCACAAGAAGCTCGGCGTCGATCTCAGCCTCATCAATGGCGACGACCACTGGACCCTGCCGATGCCGGCCCGTTACGTGATCGCGCAGGACGGGACGATCGCATACGCCGAAGTCAATCCGGACTACACGCGCCGCCCCGAGCCGTCCGAGGTCTTTCCGGTTCTCGACGCTCTGAAGGCCCGTTCGGCGGCCTAAACGCTCGATAGCGGGTCGCGCCGGTTCACACGACCGGCGCGACTTCCGCTTCCGTATCGGTTTCGAGGTCCACCGCGACCTCGCCCGCAAGCACGCGGAACGCCAGCCCGAGGTCGAGGTCGCGCTCCCATGCGGCGACGACGACGGTCGCGACACAATTGCCGATCAGGTTTCCGAGGGCTCGCGCCATGCCGACGAACCAGTCGATCGACAGGACCAGCACGAGCCCGATCGCTGGAATGGCGGGAATGGCGTTCAGCGTCGCCGCAAGGATGACGATCGCCGAACCCGGCACGCCATGCGCGCCCTTCGAGGTGATGAGCGAGATCGCCAGGATGAGAAGAAGATCGCCGAAAGAGAGCGGCGTATTGGTCGCCTGCGCGATGAACACGGTCGCGAGCGTCAGATAGATCGAGAAGGCGTCGAGGTTGAACGAATAGCCGGTCGGCACGACGAGGCCGACGACCGACGGATCGACGCCCATCCGTTCGAGCTTGCGCATGATCTGCGGCAACACCGCATCCGAGGAGGCGGTGGCCAGCACGATCGTCAGTTCCTCGCGGAAATAGGCGAGAAAGCGTAGGATGTTGAGGCCGGCGGCGAGCCGCAGCACCGCGCCCAATACGACGAGCACGAAGATCGCGACTGCGAGCCAGAACACGGCAACCAGCGAAGCGAGCTGTTCGAGGGAGCGCGCGCCATATTCGCCGACCGTATAGGCGACGGCCCCGAGAACCCCAAGCGGCGCGAGGCGGACGATCGAGCCCCATCGCCCGGAAAAGCACGAGCGAGACTTTCTCGATCATGTCGCCGACCGGCTTTGCCGGCTCGCCGACCAGCGCCAGGCTCACGCCGAAAACGATCGCGAAGAAGAGCACCTGCAAGCACATCGTTGCGCGCGAGCGCGTCGAACAGCGTCGTTGGAATGATGTTGAGAATGAAGCCGCCAACGCCGCCGCCGTGCAGCTTGTGGGCGTTTTCCGCATAGGTTGAAAGCGCGTGGGCGTCGAGCTTCGCCACGTCGATGTTCATGCCCTCGCCGGGCCGGATGAGATAGGCGAGCATCAGGCCGACGGCGAGGGCGACCGTCGTCATGACCTCGAAATAGACGAGCGCCTTGACCCCGACGCGCCCGACCTTCTTCAAATCGCCCGCCCCCGCGATGCCGTGCACGACGACGCAGAAGACGATCGGCGCCACGATCATCGAAATGAGCTTGAGGAAGGCGTCGGAGAAAAATTTCAGGCCGATGGCGAATCCGGGCGCGGCGACGCCAATCGCGACGCCAAGCACGAGCCCGGCGACGACTTGCGCGAAGAGGGACTTCCAGAGAGGCTTGCGCGGAGCGGGAGCGGCCGAGATTTCCATGACTTTTCTGGCAAGCAAGAGCCTTGCCGTGTCGACAGCGCACGCAACGCTTGCTTTCGTCCCCTCGCGCGCCGATCAATCCCCGCATGACCCCTCGACATCTGCGCTGTCTTCTTGTTCCCGCCTTCTTGTCTCTGCTGGCCATCGGGCCGCCTGCACGCGCCGCCTCCGATGCGCCGGGTCCCGCGGTCGGCGCTCGCTATGACGGGGCGCATGTCTATCTAGCCCCGGAAGAAATCGAGCTTTTCGTCAAAAGCTTCATCGCGACTTTTGGGGGAACGGCCTCGCGGCTTACCTCGACCACTGTGACCCCGACGCCGAGCAAGGCAAACTTCATCGCCGTCCATACGCCGGTCGGCTCGCTTTCTGTCTTCGGCTTCACCTCGCCCATCCCCTATCCCTTCGGGCTGGAGAGGACCGGCTATCTCGTGAAGGACCTCGACCGCGCTGTCGCGGACGCGACGACGGCCGGCGCGGGGCTCGCGGTGGCGCCGTTCTTCGATCCCGATCGGCCGCGATGCAATCCTCGTCTGGCCGGGCGGGGTGATGATGCAGCTTTACTGGCACACGACCCCGCCAGCCGCGCCCGCGCTCGCCACTGTCCCGGAAAACCGCGTCTACGTCCCGCGTGAAAATGCGGACGCCTTCATCGACGGGTTTGTAAAATTCTCGAAGGGCAGTGTGGAGTCCGACGTGAAAAATGCGCCGGGCGTCGAGATCGGTCGCCCAAAATATTCATTCCGGCGCGTGCGGCTCGTCTCAGACTTCGGAAGGGCTGACGGTGCTCGCAACGGACGGGCATCTGCCCTATCCATACGGACACGAAATCGATGGGCTACGAGGTCGCCGACCTTGGCGCGACGCTGGAGAAGGCGAAGGCCGCAGGAGCGACCGTGCTGGTCGGACCGTTCCTCACCGACGACCGGCGGACGGCGATGGTGTTAGTTTCCGGGCGGGTATATCGCGGAGGTGCATGCGGCGGCGAGGTGAGGGGAATTGCCTACCGCGCCCGAATCTTCTCCGCCGCCCGCGGTGCGAAATAGGTCAAGACCCCGTCGGCGCCGGCGCGTTTGAAGGCGATGAGGCTTTCCATCATCGCCCTGTCGCCGTCGATCCAGCCGTTGTTGGCGGCGGCCATCAGCATCGAATATTCGCCGCTGACCTGATAGGCGAAGGTCGGGAAGCCGAACTCGTCCTTCACCCGGCGAATGATGTCGAGATAAGGCATGCCGGGCTTGACCATCACCATGTCCGCGCCCTCCTCGATGTCGAGCGCGACCTCCCGCAAGGCCTCGTTGGTGTTGGCGGGGTCCATCTGATACGTGCGCTTGTCGCCTTTCAGCGCGCCTTTCGAGCCGAGCGCATCGCGGAACGGCCCGTAGAAGGCGGAGGCGTATTTCGCGGCGTAAGCCATGATCTGCACGTCGAGGAACCCTTCGGCGTCGAGCGCCTCGCGGATCGCGGCGACCCGCCCGTCCATCATGTCGGAAGGCGCGATCACGTCGGCGCCGGCGCGGGCCTGGTTCAGCGACTGGCGCACGAGCGCACGCACGGTCTCGTCGTTGAGAATGCGCAGATCGTCGCCTTCCTCGCGCACGAGCCCGTCGTGCCCGTGGCTCGTATAGGGATCGAGCGCGACGTCGGTGACGAGGCCAAGACCGGGGAACGCCTTCTTGATCGCCCGGCAGGCGCGGCAGACGAGATTGCTCTCGCTATAGGCCTCGGACCCGTGCTCGTCCTTCAGATCCGGCTCCGTATAGGGAAAGAAGGCGATGGCCGGGATCTCGAGCTTCACCGCCTGTTCGGCGGCCCGCAAAGCCTCGTCGACGCTGAGCCTGTCCACGCCCGGCATGGCGGCGACGGGAACGCGCTTCTTCTCGCCCTCGATCAGAAAGAGCGGCCAGATCAGGTCGTTGGTGGAAAGCACGTGCTCCGACACGAGACGGCGCGCCCAGTCTGCCTTGCGATTGCGGCGGGGACGGTGGGCGAGGTTGAGCCGGTGGGCTTCGGCGACAGAGGTAGGCTTGTTCATCGCGGGCGGGCTCCTTATCCCGGCTTATACACTGGGCCGCGCTTCCGCGAGCAAGGTTCAGGGCTTGAGCTCGCCGAAAATCGTCGGCACAAGCTCCGAAACTGTCGGATGGATCGCCACGACGCGCGTGTAGTCGGTCGCCGTCACGCCGGCCGCCATCGCCTCGACGACGCCGTGAATTGCCTCGTCGCCGCCAACGCCGAGAATCGCCGCCCCGAGGATTGCGTCGGTGCCGCGATCCACGACGACTTTCATGAAGCCCGTTGTCTCGCCCTTCTCCACGGCCCGACCGACGCTGGTCATCGGCCGCCGCCCGATCCGCACGGCATGACCCTTCGCGCGCGCCTCCGCTTCGCTGAGGCCGACCCGGCCGAGCGGCGGATCGGTGTAGAGGCCATAAGCGGGGATGCGGTCACTCACTTTCCGCTTGCCCCCGTCGAGCAGGTTGGCGGCGGCGATCTCGTAGTCGTTGTAGGAGGTGTGGGTGAAAGCGCCGCGGCCGTTACAGTCGCCGAGCGCCCAGATGTTTTCGGCGCTGGTTCGCAACTCGTCGTCCACGACGACATAGCCGCGATCGTCCGTCTTGACCCCGGCCGCCTCAAGCCCAAGATCGTCGGTGTTTGGCCGGCGCCCGACCGCGAGCAGCGCGTGCGAGCCGACAACTTCGGGCTCGCCCGCGGCGCAATTCACCTGAACGGCGATGTCCGGCCCACGGGGGGCGAAGCTGATGCACTCGGCGTCGCAGCGGATCGCAATGCCCTCGGCTTCCAAAAATGCGCGGATCGCGTCCGATGTCTCCTCGTCTTCGCGGCTGGCAAGGCGGGCCGCCTTTTCGACAATCGTCACCTCGGCCCCAAACCTTCGGAACATCTGGCCGAATTCGAGCCCGATGTAGCTGCCTCCGACAATGACGAGATGGCGGGGCAGGGCGTCGAGTTCGAGCAGGCTCGTATTGGTGAGCGTTCTGACGTGATCGACGCCCGGAAATTCGGGGATCGTGGCCCGGCAACCGACGTTGAGGAAGAAGCGCTCCGCTTCCAGAACCTTGTCGCCGACCTGGACGCTTGTCGGGCTCAGAAAGCGAGCATGGCCTCTGACAAGGGCCCCGTCGCCGAGCCCCTCGATCCAACTCTCGACGCGTGCCCGGGAATTGCCCGAAACCTTGTTCTTGCGCGCCATCACGGCGGCAAAATCCACGGCGACGGCCCCGACGACGACGCCGAAATCAGCCGCGCGTCTCGCAAGATGGGCGGCGTAGGCGCTGGCGACCATCGTCTTGGTCGGCGTGCAGCCCGTGTTGACGCAGGTGCCGCCGACGAGCTTGCGCTCGATCACGGCGACCTTCTGCCCCGCCGCGGCAAGCCGCGCCGCCATCGGCGGTCCGGCCTGGCCGGCGCCGATGATGATCGCGTCGAAGCGCTGAGCTCATCTGGCGAACCAGACGATGATGAGACCGAGGATGATCGCGCCCGCGTCCTCGATGAAGGCGGCGGGAGGGTCGCGACCGAAGGCGGCCGCCATCCGCGACCGGATCTCGGCGCCGCCATAAGTGCCGGCGACCGCCCCGATGACGCCGGCGACGAGGCCGACAATCCACGAGCCCCCGGCCGTCCCGAGCGTTGCGCCGCATAGAGCCCCGCTGACGCAGCGCGCGCCAAACTGCATTGGGACTTTGCGGCTCGGGGTCGAGGGAAGCTGATCTGTCACCATCTCGACCAGCGCGAGCGCGGTGAAGACCCACGGCGTCCACGCGTAGCCCATGAAGGCGAGCCACGACCCACCGAGATTTCCGAGGCCGAGCCGAGCAGCCCAACTGACGGCGGCCGGCGCGCTCATGGCGCGCGATCCGGCCAGGATTCCGCTCAAGAGTGCGAGCGCGTAGAGCAATGGCTGGGCCCCTCGGTTAGCGCCCGTCGGCGCGGCGGTCTTATATCCCGGATCAAGCGGGAGGAGACTTAAAAAACGCTAGGGATCGCCCCGCTCTACCGATTTGCCTCCCGCATGCCGGCCATCGCGGCGGCGACGAATTCCTTCAGCATCCTGCGGACTTTCGCACGCTTGCCCTTAGGAAGCTGGCAGCCGAGCAGCAGGATGCTGGACACTCCCTCAAGGAGGACAAGCGCGAGCGCCTGCGCCTCGTCCGCCGGAGTGCTCGGCAGGAGTTCGCGGATAGCAGGAGCGAGGATCTCGGCGTTGCGCTGCGTGTCGGCGACATCGAGCGCCCGCAGTTCCGGCGCGCCGCGCATGGCGCCCCAGACGGCGGGCAGGGTAGGGCGGCTCTCCATGAAATCCGCGGCGGCGTCGATCGTTGCGAGAAGCCCCTGTTCGATCGCATCTCCACTCGCCCCGGCAGTCCGCTCCAAGCTTTCGGTTAAAATTCCGCGCAGATCCTCGAGCATACGTTCGACCAGGACTCGGATGATAGCCGAAGCGCTGGGAAAATAATGGTAGACCGAGGCGATCGGCAGGTTGGCGCGCCGCCCGACCTCGCGCATCTTGAGCCCGTCCGCGCCGACCTCGCCGATGATCTCCTCGGCGGCGTCGAGAAGCGCCTGCTGGCGCGTGCGGCTGCGCTCCTGTTGCGGGTCGCTGCGCGGGCGACCCCGGTCTTGCGCTTCCGTCGCCGATCCCGCCTTGGCCGCCATTTGAGCATGTCTCCGATGCAGATTCCGCTTGCATAGTCGATCATCGCTCGGTATTCAATCCGATCAATGATCGTGTTTGCCCAAGCCAATTCCCGACTCGCCCTCGGGATCTCCGGCCGCGGCGCTCGCTCCGGGGCTCTCGAAGGTTATGCTGGGAGGCCCCTTCGAGACGCCGCCTTCCCCTAGCGGCGGCCCCGGGGCGGCACTGTGGGCCGGCGCGTAGCCGATGAATGGATGAAGCGGCTCGCGCGCGGGTCGTCGGGAGGACGAGATATGGCGAGCGGGGAATCCGACGCGCTGATGGTCTATCCGTCGGGCAGAAAGCGGCTTCTGTCGACGGGCATGGTCGTGTTTCTCGTGGTGTCGGCGGCCGCGCCTTTGACGGCGATGGCCGGCAACATGCCGATCGGCCTTTCCTTCCCCGCGGGCCTCGGCATGCCCATGGCCTTCGTGGTGGTCGCGGCCATACTCGCCTGCTTCGCGGTGGGCTACGCCGAACTCAGCCGCGCGGTGAAGGGGACAGGCGCCTTCTACACCTACATCGGCCGGGGCCTCGGCAAGCCTGCGGGCGTGGTTGCAGCTTATTGCGCGGTGCTCGCCTATGCGGCGATGTCGGTCGGGCTCGCGGCGGCTTTCGGCTATTTCGGCTCGGTGCTGTTCGACCAGCTCGGCATGAAGGTTCCGTGGATGGCCTGCGCGGTCGCGGGCCTTTTGATCATCGGGATCATGGGCTATCTCGCGCTCGATTTTTCGGCCCGCGCGCTCGCCTTCTTCATGACGGCCGAGTTTTTGGTGCTCGGCGCCTTCGACATCTCGGTGCTGCTCGCGAAAGGCTCGGCCGCCCTGCCGATGGAGGTCTGGCGGCCGGAAAACTATATGCGCTGGGATTTCGGCGCGATCATTCCGTTTGCCGTCACGAGTTTCATCGGCATCGAGGCCGCCGCGCTCTATGGCGAGGAAACAAAACGGCCCGACCGCTCCATTCCGGTCGCAACCTTCACCGCGCTTGACGGCGGTCGCGGTATTCTACTTCCTGACCGTCTGGATCATGATCGGCGCGGCGGGCGCCGATCAGGTGCGGGCTTTCGCGAAGCAGGAGAGCGGCAACTTCCTCTTCGACCTGACGACGCGTTTTGGCGGCGACCTGCTCACGACTTTCGCGGGGCTGTTCTTCGTCACGAGCCTGCTCGCCGCCTATCTCGCGCTCCACAACGCCGCGAGCAAATACATGTTCGCGCTCGCCGCCGATGGGCTTCTGCCCGCCCATCTCACACAGGTTCATCCCCACTACCGTTCGCCAACCGCGGCCTCGATGCTGATGACCGCGCTCGAAGTCCTTTTCGTGATCGGCCTCGGTCTTGTGGGCGTTGCGCCCTATCTCGGCATTGCTTCGGGCGCCGTCGGTCTGGGCACCGTCGGCATCATCGCCATGCAATTCGTCTGCGCTTTCGCGGTAGTCGGGTTTTTCTGGGACAAGGAAAGCGCGAACCGGCTCACGACCCGCATCCTGCCGGCGATTGGCGGCGTCGGGCTCGGGCTCTGCCTCATCGGCGTCGTGGCCAATTACAGCGCGCTGACCGGCTCCGACAATCCAATCGTCAACGCATTGCCGCTGATCCTCATTCCCGTCGTCGTCGGCGCGCTCCTTTACGCGCGATGGATGAAAGGCGCCGAGCCCGCGAAATATGCCGCGTTGGCGCGCGGCGAACTGCGCCCGTTGCGCGAACGACTCGCGCCGAAGGTCAACTACGACCGCCGCTATTGCATTGTCGGCGCTGGGCCGGCTGGGCTTATCATGGCGCGAGCGCTCCGCGCCGAGGGCGTGCCCTTCGACGTCTACGAGCGCAATTCCGATGTCGGCGGCATCTGGGATCTCGATCACGCCGGTACGCCGATGTACGAGACAGCGCATTTCATTTCCTCGAAATGGTGCTCGTATTTTTTTGGCTTCGCCTTTCCGGACGACTACCCGGACTATCCCTCGAACAAGCAGATCCTCGACTATATTCGATCCTTTGCGCGAACCTTCGACCTCTATCGCGACATCACCTTCAATATTGAGGTGAAGTCCGCGCGGCTCGTCGACGGCGTGTGGCGGGTAAGCTTGAGCGACGGACGCACGCTCGACTATGCGGGGGTGATCGCTGCGCCTGGCGTCACCTGGCATGCGCGGCTCCCGGACTATCCTACGGCGGATCGCTTCAAGGGCGAGATGCGCCATTCCTCGACCTATCGGGCGCCAAGCGAGTTCGAGGGCAAGGCGGTGCTGATCGTCGGCGCCGGCAATTCCGGCGTCGACATTGCGTGCGACGCGGCGCGCGCCGCGCGCAAAGCTTACCTCAGCGTCCGGCGCGGCTATCGCTTCGTGCCAAAACACATTTTTGGCATTCCGACCGACGTGCTGATCAATGGCATGGCCGATCCGCCGCGCGGCGTGCCGATCACGCTTGACCCGACGGTGATGCTCGATCGTTTGAACGGCGACCTGACCCGGCTCGGCCTGCCGAAGCCGGATCACGACGCGCTGACCAGCCATCCGATCATGAACACGCAGGTGCTGCATCATCTGGCGCATGGCGATCTCATCGCCAAACCCGACATCGAGGAATTCCGCGCCGATAGCGTCGTCTTCAAGGACGGTTCGGAGGAGCGGGTCGATCTCGTGCTCTTCGCGACGGGATACGACTACAAGCTGCCCTTCCTCGACGAAAATATCTTCGAATGGAAGGACGGGCGCCCGCAGCTCTATCTCAACCTCATTCACCGCAAGCTGCCGGGCCTTTACGTTCTCGGCTTCGCCGAATTCGCTGACGGCGCCTATCGCCGCTTCGAGGAAATGGCGCAAATGATCGTCGCCGACATCCACGCCCGCGAGTCCGGCGTGCGCCGTGACCTCATCGACCGCCTGCGCGAGAGCCATTTTCCCGACCTGCGCGGCGGCAAGGCCTATATCGATTCCCCGCGCCACGCGGCCTACGTGGACAAGGACACCTATCGTGACGTCCTGATGTCGCTCCTGCGGGATCTCGGTTGGCCCGCGCCGACGGACCAGACTTTTGAGGCCATGAGGGTCGCGCAGGATGAGCCCTTGCCGAGGAAAGACATCCGCAAAAGCGCTGCCGAGACGATCGACGCTGTGAGGTGACGAACGCTTCCGCCTGTCTCCCTTTGTGGGAGAGCGGCGAGGGTGAGGGATTTGAAGGAAACGTTCATGGCCAATGCGACAAAGACGGCGATCGTCACCGGCGGGGCAGGGGGCGTGGCGCGTGCGCTCACACCCATGCTGATCGCCGAAGGTTTTCGCGTTGCGCTCATCGACGTGAATGCGATCGGGCTTGAGAAGATGGCCGCGGAGCATGGCGACGCATGTTCTCGCGCTGCCCTGCGACCTCACCGACCTTTCCGCGCTGACCGCAACGCTCGAAAGCGCGCGCAAAGCATTCGGGACGCTGGACCTTCTCTGCAATAACGCGGGCGTGACGACGACGGGGCCTTTCGTCGATGTCGCCGCCGCGTCGATCCCGCGCGATATCGGCATCAACCTCATCGCGCCCTTGCACATCATCCATAGCGTCGCGCCCTGGATGCGTGCGCCGGGCGGCGCGATCGTCAACACGATCTCGCTCGCCTCCATCGCGCCGCTCGCCGGAAGCTCGGTCTATTCGGCGACCAAGTTCGGGCTGCGCGGATTCAACATCGCGCTGCATATGGAAATGAAGGCGCGGGGGATCTCCGTGTCCGGCGTGCTGCCGGGCGCGATCGACACGCCGATGCTCTTGAAGGAAACGCGCGAGGGCGCAACGGCGCTGAATTTCCTCGGCGACCCGCTGCCGCCCGAGACGGTCGCGAAGACCATTTTGCGCGCCGCGAAGCAGGGCAAGCTCGAATATTATGTTCCCTATAGCGAGCGGATTCTCTCAAGCCTCGCTTTGTTTTTCCCGGCGCTGATCCCAAAAATCTATCCGTGGTTCGAGGGCATGGGCGAGAAGCGAAAAGCCGCCTATCTCGCAAGCCGCGCCAAGGACACGCTGCCGGAAGGCACGCCGATTCCGGAGCGCGAGCGAGCGGAGGCGTAGGCTCCTCGCCCGCGGAACGGGAGAGGGGTTCGCTCAGCGGATGGCGCTGCGCTGCTCCATCAGCGCCCGCAGCGCCTCCGCGCTCGTCACCGGCAGGCTGCAGGTCTGGCCCTGGCAAAGCATTGCGGCGGGACCGGTCGGCGTCGGCAGGTCGGGGCGAGGCGCACCGTTCGGCCACAAGTTGCGATCGAGGCGCATCACGCAAAGCGACGGGTCGGCCGCACGCAGCGCAACCTCGCGCCAGCGCCAGCGCTTTTGGATCGCCAAGCGGCCCGTCGATGACGATGCAGCCGCCGCGCCCCACCATGTCGGCCGCCAGCAGAAGCAGCGGCGAGCCGCCAAGACCCTCGCGCGGGCCGGAGAACGCCTTGGCGAGCGCGTCGCCTGCGTCGCGCCAGGCGGGGATCGTCGGTCAGATGCCAGAGTCTCTGCAAACACTTCCGCCAGCAGGCCGACGCCTGACGGCGTCGCGCCGTCCTGCGCATGGCGCGGCCTCGCGCCCGGCACATCGGCGGCGTCGCGGGCGGTGATGAACACGCCCCCCTCGCCGTCGCCGAAGAGATCGAGCGCCTCCGTCGCCAGAGTTTTGCGCCGCGTCGAGATAGGGCGGCTCGCCGCTCGCCTCGAACAAAGCCAGCGCCGCGCGCGCGACCGACGCGTAATCGTCCAGCATCCCGCGCGCGCCGCCCTTGTCCTCGCGCCAGGCGTGCAGCAGGCGCCCATCCTGCGCCCGCATGGTCCCCGTCACGAAAGCGAAAGCGGAGCGCGCGTGGTCGAGCCATTGCGCCTCGTGGAAGATGGCGCTCGCGCGCGCCAGCGCAGCGATCAGCAAGCCGTTCCAGTCCGCCAGAACCTTGTCGTCCCGGCCCGGCTTCGGCCGCCCCTCGCGGATCGCGAACAGCTTCTCGCGAGAGGCGGCGAGCGCCGCTTCTTCCGCTTCCGAACCGCGCGGCGTGATGCGGCGCAAGATCGTCTTGCCTTCCCAGTTACCGTGTCGCGTCACGTCGTATGCGCGCCTGAAGGCCGGGGCTGCGTCGCCGAGCGCGGCGTCGATCTCGCGATTCATGCCAGACGTAAAAGGCGCCCTCCTCGCCGTCCTGGTCGGCGTCGAGGGAAGCCGCGAAGGCGCCGCCGGCGCGCATCTCGCGCATCAGCCAGCCGACCGTCTCACGCGCCCGTTCCGCGAAAATCGGGTCGGGCCAGAGCGCTTGCACGGAGGCGAGAAGGTCGAGAATTTGCGCGTTGTCGTAGAGCATTTTTTCGAAATGCGGGACGAGCCACTCGGCGTCGGTCGAATAGCGCGCATAACCGCCGCCGAGGTGGTCGTAGATACCGCCTGCGCTCATGGCTTCGAGCAAGAGCGCGCGTGGCGTCGCCGAAGGCCGGATCGCCGCGGCGGAACATCTCGTTCCAAAAAAAGCGGAAGATCGGCGCGTTCGGAAATTTTGGCGCGCCGCCGATCCCGCCATGGGTTTGATCCACTATGCGGAAAAGCGAGTCGCCGACTTTGGTGAGACTGTCGGGCGTGACGCCAACGCCGACGCTCGGCGTGGAAAGCTCGGCCAGATGCGCGGCGAGTTTATCGCCTCGCCCTTCAAGTTCGGCGCGGCGCGTCGTCCAGGCCGAATGCACCGCCTCCAGAATTTGCCGGAACGAGGGCCGGCCCCAGCGCGGTTCGGGCGGCCAGTAAGTGCCGCCATACATCGGCTTCCCGTCCGGATCGACAAACATGGTGAGCGGCCAGCCGCCCTGTTCGCCCATCGCATGCAGCGCTGTCATGTAGATGTGGTCGATGTCGGGCCGTTCCTCCCGGTCCACCTTCACATTGACGAAGAGCTCGTTCATGCGCCCCGCGATGTCTTCGTTCTCGAACGACTCGTGCGCCATCACGTGACACCAGTGGCAGGCGGCATAGCCGATGGAGAGCAGCACCGGACAATCGCGGCGCTTCGCCTCCGCTAGCGCTGCCGCGCCCCACGGGCGCCAGTGCACGGGATTGCCCGCATGCTGCATGAGATAAGGCGACGTTTCCGCGCCGAGGAGATTTTTGGCTTCGTCCATCGGCTGTCTCCGTCTCCCTTCTCCCGCCAAACGGGAGAAGGTGGCCCGCAGGGCCGGATAAGGGCGAGGCGAACGGCGGCGAATATCCGTCGAGCCTCACCCTGGCCCTCTCCCGCCAGCGGGAGAGGGGACGCGCGTTTAGGCCAGCGCAGCCTTGAGCATAGCCTTGAACTTCAGGGAATCGAAGGTCCAGACGACATCCGCCTTGGCCTCTCCGGCCTGCGGCCTTCCACACCTGCGCGTTGTTCTCGTCCTCGCTGACATTGAGCCGGTCCACGACAGTCATGCCGCGGGTGAGTTCGCTCGCGCATTCGATGGCGACGCGATGCCTCGACCATGTGAGGCCGACGGAGCGGTCGAGGGCGATGGCCATGGCGGTCGGATCGGCCAGAGAAAGTCCCGCTTCGCCTGTCTGCGTGTGATAGGCGGCGACGGCGCGGCTGTTCGAGCGGATCGCGAAATCCGCCTTTTCCGTGCCGAGCGCTTTGATGTCCGCCATTTCGTCATGGCTGAACACCGAAGCGCCGCGTGAGACATGCCAGCCAACCATCTCGATCAGCAGCGGCGAGCGGAATACGATCCGCGCGGCCTCCGGATCGACCCATATGTTATATTCAGCCGCCGGCGTGACATTGCCCTCACAGCAGGGCGCCCCGCCCATCACCACGCAGCGGCCGATATTGTTGGCGAAGGACGGATCGCGCGCGAGCGCCAGCGCGATGTTGGTGAGCGGCCCGAGCGTGACGAGCGTCAAGCCTGGATTGGCGTCCGCGAGCCCGATGAGCGCCTCGACCGCGTGCGTATTCTCGGCCTGGCGCGATTTGGGAACGAAGCCGTTGTCGCCGAGCCCGTCGAAGCCGTGGAACCAGTGGGCGTGGTCATGCGCGCGGGTCAGCGGCGCGGCAGCCCCCTTGTAGACGGGAACGTCGGACTTGCAGATCTCGGCCGTGAGAAGCGCGTTCTTCGTTCCCTGTTCGAGGCTCACGTTGCCCGCGACGGTTGTGAGCCCCAGCACGCGCACGTCCGGGTCGGACAGCGCCATGATGATTGCGACGGCGTCGTCGGAGGCGGTGTCGGTGTCGATGAGAAAATCGCGCATGGGCGTTGGATGGGTTCTTTCCGTTTTTCAGGGCTTGGCGGCCGCGGCCTCCAAAAATTCGATCGCGACGCCGACCGCGGCGAGGCGCACCGAGCCTCGCCCGGGATCGCCGAAGCGCCTGAGCCCGGCGACCGTCGCGCCGCCACGTCGCGCGCAAGCGAACCAGACGAGGCCGACCGGCTTTTGGGCCGAACCTCCGTCCGGCCCCGCGATGCCGGTGACGCTGACGGCGATGTCGGCCCGCGAGGCCTTCAGCGCCCCCTCCGCCATCGCCCGAGCCGTCTCCTCGCTGACCGCGCCATAGGCGCGGATCGTCTCGGGCGGCACGCCAAGGCATTCTTCTTTGGCCTCGTTCGTATAGGTGACAAAGCCCCGCTCGACGACCGCGGACGATCCGGGGATGTGGGTCAGGAGCCCGGCGACGAGTTCGCCGGTGCAGGATTCGGCCGTGGCGATTTTCAGGCCTTTGGCCCGACATTGCGTCAGAAGGGCGGAGGCGCGCTGAACGAATTGGGAAGGAAACATCTTTGCCGGCGCTTTGGGAAGGAGACGGCTATCGCAATAGCCGTCCTTGACGGACTTTGAAATCGCCAACCGTCACTTAAGGCTTGGCGAGGACTCCCGTGGGCGGACGTTGGCCGGAGAAGGCGCGCAGGGCGACCAGGGCCGCCGCGAAGCCGGCCGCGGCGCCGACGCCCAGCGCCCATCGCGGGCCGAGATTGTCGGCGATAAAGCCTACGATCGGCGCCCCGATCGGCGTGCCTCCAAGGGCGACAGCGACGCGCAGGGCCATGACGCGACCCCGCATGGACGGCTCGGTCGTCAGTTGCATCAGCGTATTGCTTGCCGTGGTGACGATGAGCGCCGCAACGCCGATGACAATGAGGGCGGCCGCGAACAGCCAATAGGTCGGAGCGAGGGCGGCGAGTGTGCAACCGAGGCCAAACCCGCCCGCGCCAACCGCAAGCGAGCCGACCCGCGGCTCGCCTCTGGCGCTGATCAACGCGCCTGCGATTGTTCCGATCGCCATGATCGACGACAACAGGCCATAGCCCTGCGCGTCGGCGTGAAAAACCCGGACAGCCATGGTCGAGGTGAAAATCTGGAAGTTCAGCCCGAAGGTTCCGATCAGGAAAAGCATGATCAGGATCGCTTTGAGATCAGCCCGGCCCCACGCGTAGCGAAATCCTTCCGTGAAACTGCCCTTGGCGCGCCGCGCTCGCGGGTGCGCGTTAAGCTCGGAATCACGCAGGAGGGAGAGCGAAAGCGAGCACCGCCGCGAAGGAGGCGCCGTTGAACAGGAACGCCGTTCCCGTCCCCCATGTCGCGATCACGCCGCCGGCGATCGCCGGCCCAATCATTCGCGCGGCGTTGAAGGATGTCGAGTTCAGGCCGACCGCGTTCGGCAGGTCGGCGTCGCCGACAAGCTCGGCGACAAAGGTCTGGCGCACGGGCGCGTCGAACGCAGCCGCGCAGCCGAACAGAAAAGCGAAGATATAGACGTGCCAGAGCTGCACGACGCCCGTGGCCGTCAGAAGTCCGAGTGCGAGCGCGAGCCCGCCCATCGTCGCCTGCGTCGCCATGAGAAGCTTGCGCTGGTTGAGGTGGTCGGCGGCGAAGCCGGTCCAGGGCAGAAGAAGCAACTGCGGTCCGAACTGCAGCGCCATCACCGCGCCGATGGCGGAGGCGTTGTGATGGGTAAGTTCGGTGAAGACGAGCCAGCTTTGCGCGGTGCGCTGCACCCACGTGCCGACGTTGGAAACAAAAGCGCCCGCGGCCCAAAGGCGATAGTTGCGCGTTTTGAGCGAACGAAAGAGCCCGGCGTCGAAAACGCTCATGAGGGTTCGGCGAGGTTGCCGCCGTTGAAGCGGCCGAACCGGCGCGCCAGAGGCAACGCGAGCGCCAGCATGCCGAGGCCCATCGCGACGGCGTCGCGCGTATCTCTGAGGTCGAATTCGCCTACCCGGCAGAGGAGGACGTAAGCGACGACGAGATTGAAGAAGCCCCAGAGGACGTTCACAGTCGACGAGGAGAGGCCCTCGCCGTGCGGCGTCGCGAACGGCGATTGGAAGGGCCTTCCCATCATGCCGGCGACGAAATGGGGGACGGCGTTGGCCAGGAAGGCGCCGCCGAAGACATAGGCGAGAAGGATCAACATGGCGGTCTCTCGTGGAGCGGCGGCGCGCGCGTCATTCGTCGATGAGCCGCCTGAGCAGGAGGAGGGCGGCCGCGAGTCGATTCTGGTCATCCTCGGTGAGCCGGGCCTCGATCGTGCGCGAAAGCCAGTCCTGCCTCGCGACCCGGCCTTTTTCGATCCGTTCGCGGCAGCCGTCGGTCAGCGACAGCAGGGTTTGCCGGCCATCCCCCGGGTCCGGCGCGCCGGAAATGAGGCCTGCCGCTTCCAGAGGCGCCAGAACGGCGCCCATGGATTGGGGGCGCATCCCTTCCGCGCGCGCCAGAGCCGAGGCCGTCGCCGGCCCTTTCCGCTCGAGGCGAAGCAGAACGGCCACCTGCGATGGCGTGAAATCTCCGGGGGTCGCCTGCTCGCGCAGTCGGCGCTTCAGCTTCCCGACGAGCGCGCCAAGATCCGCGGCTAAAGCGGAGGCGCGATCGGTGGGCGGCGGTACATTGCGCATGCGGGGCTGATAGCATATGCGCAGCTAAACTGAAAAGATAATCTGCTCAGATAAGTGATCAAGTTCGTGTGAGTGTGTCGAGGCGAAGCGGATGACGGCCAAGGCGAGTCGTTGGCTGCGGCGGCCTCATCGATTGGCCTGGCTAACCCGCCTACGCGAACGCCGGTGGGCAGATGGAGCAAATCCTTCCTGATAATCGGAATTTGTGCTATGGTGTTTTCTTAAAGGGAAAGACCATGACGACGCCGGTCCACGCCACCTGTCTTCGGTTGCAGCCTCAGATCAAGGCGGCGCAGCCGTTCCAAAGTTGCACTTTTTAGCACCCAAGCCTTTGAAATCGCTGGCTCCATCACAAAACGGGCGCCCGTTGATCTGAGTTCGTAGGCGCAGTTCATGACGACAAGGCAAGTCTCAGCACGGATTGAGCGCGCCTTCGCCGTCGAGGTAGCGGCGCACCTCCTCCGCCGCCTGCTCGGCGGCACGGGTCACCGTGCGGATTGAGGCCCCTGCGATATGGGGCGTGAGCGTAACGTTCGGAAGTTGGAGGAGAGGCCAGTCGGCCGGCACGGGCTCGACCGCGAACGTTTCAAGCATCGCGGAGCCGAGCGGGCCGTCGATCAGCGCGTTGTAGAGGGCGTCGTAGTCGCACAAAGGGCCGCGCGCCGTGTTGACGAAAAGCGCGCCCCGCTTCATGCGCGCGAAAGCGTCCGCGCTCATCATGCCCGTGGTTTCCTTGGTCACGCGGGGATGCAGCGTGACCACATCGGCCTCGGCGAGGACCGTGTCGAAATCGACGAGTTTAACGCCGGCAGCAACATCGTCGGCGCTGAGTTGAACATACGGATCGTTAACGAGGATGCGCGCGCCAAAGGCGCGTAGCAGCTTTACGACCTTCGTGCCGATGGCGCCGTATCCGATGACGCCGACCGTCATCTCGTTGAGTTCGCGGCCAGCGATGTCGGCGCGATAGAGTTCGCCGCGCCATGTCCCGACCCGCAGCGCCTCGTGGCCCGTCCGAATCTTCCGCGTCTCCGCGAGGATTGCGCCGATCGTGAACTCGGCGACCGCGCTGGCGTTGCGGCCGGGCGTGTTGACGACAAGCACGTTGCGCTCACGCGCCGCCGTCATGTCGATGTTGACTGGGCCGCCGCGCGAGACGGCGATCATGCGCAGTTGCGGCAGGCGCTCCAGCACGGAGCGCGAGACGGGCGCGAGATGCGTTACGAAGATCTCCGCGTCGCCGACGAAATCGACGACCCCCTCGGCGCTGCCGAAATATTCCTTCAGCCCCTCCATGCCGGGAATGGCGTAGCCGTGCGCCATCGGTTCGTCGGGCCAATTGTCCTTGCGCGTTCGGACCGTGATCCCGTCGCCGCAGGCCTCCCGCACCTTCTCCGCGAATACCTCCGGCAGCATGAAACCGTCGCCGATGATCGCGATCTTTCTCGTCATCTCTTTTTAAGTCTCAGTGCGGCCGTCGAGCTCCCGATCGGAAATCAGATCGGCTTCCACACCATCATGCCGTAGGCGAAGAGCAACAGGACAAGCATGACGACAGACCCGGTCGCCGCCTCCGTCTTGCGCCCGGCCTGAAGCGACCGGCGGCTGATCGCGCCGACGAAGCCGTACAGCCCGATGACGATCAGTCCGATCCAGGGGAAAGCCGTGCCGAGCCAGGGTCCAACCACGAGCAGCGCGAGTCCGGCGATCGCGAGCAGACCGGTCGAGGCCATTCCTGCGGCATAGACGATGCGCGCTGAACGTGTCACGCCGGCCCCCGGCTTCGCCGTCAAAACAACGGCGATCCACGCGAGACTAAGCAGCAACGAAAGATAGGCGAGGCCTTTATGGGCCCCGTCAAAGAAGTCGAGCATGGCTTTGGGATGCGTCCTTCAGCGCGAGTGGGCAAGTCACGAAACGACATTTTTCGTCGCAATTCAATATCGACGGACACGACTTCCCCGGCATTCCGCGCCGTCAAGGTCGTCACCCACGCAGATACCCAGTCTAACGCCGGAATGCCTCAGGCCAAGCAACAGGCGTCCGACGCGCTCCCACTAACATTTTACTTGTCGGCTCGCAGCGGATGGGTGCATATTGCAGTGCAGCAGGCGAGCTTTCGACTCGCCGATGAGTTCCGCACAAGTAGGGTATGTATGCCGCAGATGACTGCGCGATCGGCCGCGTCGTTGCGCCGCGCGCGTCTTGCAGAGTTCGCGCTCGCGATCGGAGGTTTTGCGATCGGAACCGGCGAATTCGCCGCCATGGGCTTCCTGCCCGGCGTAGCGTCGGGACTTGGCGTCTCGATTCCGGAGGCGGGCCGCAGCATCAGCGCCTATGCGCTCGGCGTCGTCGTTGGCGCCCCGCTGATCGCGGTGCTGGGGGCTAAACTGTCGCGGCGAACGCTCCTCCTCGCGCTCATGACGCTGTTCGCCGCGGGAAATCTGTCCAGCGCGCTCGCCCCGAACTTCCTTGCGCTTCTGGCCTTGCGCTTCATGAGCGGCCTGCCGCACGGCGCCTATTTCGGGGTGGCGTCTCTGGTCGCGGCAGGAATGGCCGGACCAGAGGGCAGGGCGAGGGCGGTCGGTCGCGTGATGCTCGGCCTGACGACAGCAACTTTGATCGGAACGCCCGTCGCGACCTGGGCGGGACAGACGCTGGGATGGCGGGCCGCCTTTGCGGTCGTTGGCTCTCTCGCGTTCATAACCCTCGCGCTGGTCACGATTTATGTGCCGCGGGACAAGCCCGAACGTGGCGCGGGGCCGCTGCGCGAGCTGAGCGCGCTGAAGGAACCGCAGGTCTGGTTGACGCTGGGAATTGCGGCAGTCGGCTTCGGCGGCATGTTCGCGGTGTTCAGCTATATCACGCCGACTCTCATCAATGTCGCAGGGATCCCGGCTTCCCTCGTTCCTGTCGTCCTGATGCTGTTTGGGGCGGGCATGGTAACTGGCAACATCGTCGGCCCGCAATTCGCGGACCGGGCGCTCCTTTTGACGATCGGCGGCGCGATTCTTTGGACGGGTGCGGCGCTCGCGTTCTTCTCGCTAGCCGTCCACAATCCTTGGACCGCGGCGTTGGCGGTCTTTCTTGTGGGCACCAGCTTCGCGGCTGGTCCGGCGTTACAGACCAGACTTATGGACGTCGGCAAAGAGGCGCAGACGCTCTCGGCAGCGCTCATGCACTCCGCTTTCAACATGGCGAACGCGCTTGGCGCGTGGCTCGGCGGCGTCATCATCGCTGCCGGCTATGGCTGGGCCTCGACTGGCTTTCTCGGCGCAATCCTGGCGCTCGCCGGATTTGGCGTATTCTCGGTTTCGCTTGGGCTGGAGCGTGCGGAGCGTCGGGCCGACGCGGCGCGTAGCCTCGTTCGCGGCGCCGCCTGAACGACGCAGGGTAAATTTACGCAGTCTTATCCAGGCGCGGGCAGCGTCTGCTCATGTCGCTCGCCAATCCCGCCGTCTCGCTGGTTGCGCCCTCCCGCGCCTCCGAGGCCCGCATCTCAGGGTTGATCCTCGCGCTCGTCGTGGTCGGACTTTACAGCCTGTGCGTTTTCTCGACGGGTGTGCTCGCCGACGGAGACACCTGGTCGCATATAGCCACTGGCGATTGGATTATGGCTCATCACGCTATTCCGCGCGTGGACCCATTCAGTCTCTGGACTCCCGCGCCGCCCTGGACCGCGCATGAATGGCTGTCCGAAATCCTACTTGCGCTGGCCTATCGCGCCGGTGGCTGGAGCGGTGTCGTTATTCTGACCGGCGCCGTTGCCGGCGCGACCGCGCTCATCATGGGCTTGAAAGTCGCCCGCGATCTCGGCGGCGCCGCGCTCGGCGTCGTCGTTATGATCGGCGTCGGACTATGGGCGCCGAATCTGCTGGCGCGTCCGCATGTCCTCACGCTTCCCCTGACGGCGCTTTGGGTCGTCGCGCTACTCAAGGCTCGCGACGAAAACCGCGCCCCGCCGCTCGTCGTTGCGGCGCTGATGATTCCCTGGTCGAATATGCACGGCGGCTTTGTCTTTGGGCTTGCGCTGATCGCGCCGTTCGGACTGGAGGCGGTGATCGACGCCGCGCCAGGAGAAAGGGGGCTTGCGGCGCGGGCCTGGGCGGCTTTCGCGGGCGCGGCGGCGCTTGCGGCGCTCGTCAACCCTTACGGATTCGAAGCCCTCGCCTTTCCCTTCCGCCTTTTGAGCCTCACCCATTTGTCGCGGATCAGCGAATGGAAGCCGGAGGATTTCGGCCGTGCGAGTCCGTTCGAGTTCGGGCTGCTAGCCCTTCTGGCCTTCGCTCTTTCGCGGCCAATGGCCATGCCGCGGCTCCGCATGGCGCTGTTGGTCGGGATGGTCGCGATGGCGCTCGCGCACGCCCGCCACGCCCAACTCCTCGGCCTCATCGCGCCGATGCTGCTCGCGCCTGCGATTGCGCGGGCGATCGACATGACCCGGCCGGGCGATCAGCGGCTTGTCGCGCGCATGGCGATCGTAGCGAGCGCCCTGCTGGCGCTGGCCATGGGGCTCGTTCGTCTCGCAACGCCGATGCATCGCATCGATAGCGCCGTTGCTCCGATTTCCGCGCTGGCCGCCGTCCCCGCCGACCTGCGGCAAAAACCGGTCCTGAACGACTACAGTTTTGGCGGCTACCTGATCTGGTCGCACATCCGTCCTTTCATTGATGGGAGGGCGGATATGTACGGCGATGGGATGTTGAGCCTCTACCTGAAGCTTTTCGTCAGGCGACCCCAAAACCGTCGACGAGACGCTGGCCCAAGATCACATTGCCTGGACTATCTTCGCGCCGAACGCGAGGATCGTTGCGACGCTCGACCGCGAGCCCGGATGGCGCCGGCTCTACGCTGACGCGCACGCCATCGTGCACGTGCGCGCGGGCGTTGAGACAGCGCCGTCGCTCAGGGGCGAGTGACTTTCGGCTTCTGCGCGGGCTTGGCGGGTTTCGTCGGCGTCGTGTCCACAGCGGGGCGAATGGAAGGCGCGGCCTTGACCGTCTGCGGAGGGGGCAGGGGAGGCGGCGCGGGCGGAGGGACGAGCGCCAGCCTGGGAAAGTCCCAGCCGCCATTCAGCGCTTCGGGCTTCGGCCGATAGAGCCGCACGGCGAGATCCCACTCGGGCGGCGTGGGAAGGCAATTGACCACCGACGCCTCGCAGCCCCCGAACTGAATCGTATAATCGCCATCCGGCCCACGCTTCGCGGTGGCGCCGGTGAGACTGTAGGCTTTTTGGGAATTGGGCGAGAAGAAGCCACGGTCATTGTAGACGCTAACCGACCAGAATCCGTCCGCGGGGACGTCATTCAGCGTGACGCGATAGACGGCGCCGCCGGAATTGTCTTTCGGGGTGCGGTCGAGCGCGAGCACGTCGGTCTCGGGCGGGGTTCCCCAAGCGACCGCCGAACCGATCAACCGGCGGATTGGATCGATTTTTCCGCGCGCGCCCGCCAGGCCTTTTGTGTCCGGCAGGGTGCCGGCGAGAACCCGCAGTCCGGTGCGCACGTCGATCTGACTTTGCGCGTCCCAGTCGGGAACCTGAAAGACGCCGGGTCCGTTTGGCTGGTCGACCTTTACGGCGTCCTGGAGCGCGTTCGCTGCCGCGAGATCTTGCGGGTCGCCCGGATTGACGGCGATGCGGAGCGCCGCCAGCGCGTAGCGGGTCCCTAGTTTCTCCTTGCTCAGGACATGCGTCCCCGCACCGTAGTCGAATGCGTCGGTGTAACCGTCCTCGTCGATGATCTGGAGCGACAGATAACGCTCGCCAGGATCGGGCAGAACGATCGTCACCGGACCGGCGTCGAGGTCAAAGACCGCGTTTGAGTTTAACACGTCGCGCTCGGCGTGCGGGACGGTCTGCTTGTCGAGGGGAGCTGGCGCGCGCTCATGGAAAAACTTTCCGACGCCCGCGGTGCGGACCGCGATGCTGAAACGCAGGTCGGATTCAGCGCGCGGAAAATTCTCCGGCGTCACGGCAATGGGCGCGTCCGACGTTGCTGCGAGCCCCGCCGGGGACGCCATGATGAGCAGGGCCGCGAGGCCGAAGGTCAATCGCATGAAGTCCCTTTTTCGAAGCCCCGGGGTGCGGACGCATAGTGGCTGGAGACGAGGGGAATGGGAATGCGTTTTCGCAGGCGCCTGGACGGGGGCTTGTCCTGACGTCCCGAGATTCTCAATCCAGCGCCCCTCGTGCGCGCAGTTCCGCCTCCAGATCGAGGCCGGGCGCGTAATGGATCGCCGTCATTCCCAAGGCCTCCGAGCCGCGGACGTTGGGAAGCGAGTCGTCGATGAAGAGAAGCTCGTCCGGCCGCCGTCCCGTGCGCTCAAACAGGATTTCGTAGATGCGCGGCTCGGGCTTCACCGCGCCGACATGGCCGGAAATGACGCGCGCATCAAAGTCGTCGAGGAAATCATGGCGACGGCGCGCAAGCTCGAAGGTCTCTTGGGCGAAGTTGCTCAGAGCGTGAACTTCCCTGCCGTTCCCGCGCAAGCGCCGGAGCAGGGCGACGTTTTCCGCGATCGGCTCGCCGAGCGTCTCGACCCATCGCGAATGAAACAATCGGATCGGCCCGGCATATTCTGGAAAGGCGGCTGCGCGCGTTTCGATCGCAGCCGCGAAATCCGGCGCCAGATCAGTGTGAGCGACGAACGCCATGTTGAGCGCGGTGGAGAGAAAACGCTCCATCTCCACCTCGTCGTCAAAAACCTTGCGGTATAGATTGCGGGGGTCCCAGCGCAACAGCACGTTGCCGATATCGAACACGACGATCATGCGAAGAATTCCGTTTCTCTCGGCAGACTAGCGAGCGGCGCCCCGCTCGCAGCCGTGGCAAATCCAACGGGCTCGCGGTGGAAGTGTGAGCCTGCCACAGCGGTCGTGTCGATCGCTTTCGCCATGTGTCCTCGCTTCCGTTGCGCACGCCGCGCTGGGGCCAAAGTCCAAAAAACTCATCAGACGGCGATTGGTCCAGGTGTTATCGGCCCACCACGCTTGGGCTCATGCTGCCTGCGCTTCCAAGAATGGAACGCCCCCTGAGCGGCTCACGTCGCCTCGCCCTCGAAGACGATCTGGTCCGCCCATTTGCGCGCGGCTTCGCATTGTTTTGCCGTCCGCACCGTCCAGGTGATGACGGGCAGGGCGTGGAATTCTTTTTCGAAGAACGGGATCTTGTGCGGCAGGTGATCCACATTGAAGGATAGGAAGTCGGGAAGGCTGCGCGCGCGATGGTCGAAACTCGTCATCGCCAGTCTCTGCGCCGGTGTCAGAAAATTCCAATAGGGGTCGTCGTAAGCGCCCTCGGCCACGATCCCAACGGGGGAAGGGCGGCCTGGCGGCCCGAGTTCTGGCCATCGCAAACGCAGATAGGCGACCATGTCCGGATCGAAACTCTTGAAAGCAAGCGGCCCCGCGTAGGTTGACGCGAAGGGAACGATTCGATCGGCGAGCCGCCAATCTCGGTCAAAACCGCTCTTCAGCTCGCAAATGATCGGCGTTCGCCCCGCGACGACGCCAAGAAATTCCGCCAAGCTCAGGGGCGTTTCCGAAGAGGTCTTCAGCCGAGCGTTGCGAATCTCCGCCGCGCTTCGCGCTCCGAACGGTCCGGAGAGTTGGGTCAGACGGTCGAGATCGTCGTCGTGGAAGACGAAGACTTCCTCGTCCGCGCTCAGTCGGACGTCGCATTCAATAGAGAAGCCGCCAGCGACAGCCGCCTCGGCCGCCGCGCGCGAATTCTCGACAACGCCCACGCCTGAATCATGCAGACCGCGGTGGGCGATTGGGCGTGCGGTGAGCCAGTCCGGCGCAATCAGCGCCCTCAAAATGTGGTCTCGAGCACCGCCTCGACCTCGGCCAGCGCGTTCATCGGCAGATGCGCCACGCCAACTGTGGTTCGGGCGTGCCGTCCCTTCTCCCCAAACACCTCGACCATAAGGTCCGAGGCGCCGTTCATCGCCTGCGGCAGCGCGTCGAAGGCCCCGGCCACATTGAAATAGCCGCCGAGGCGAATGACCCGCACAACCTTGTCGAGGTCGCCGAGCGCGGCCTGGGCTTGCGCCAGGACGTTGATCGCGCAAAGCCGCGCAGCCTCGCGGGCCGCTTCCTGAGAGAATCCGCTCCAAGCTTGCCTTTCGCAGCGTCCGCGAGCTTGCCGTCCGCTCCGAGCGGCAACTGACCGGAAATCCACAAATTCGGGAGGGCGCCCGGCGCCATTCCGCTCGTACGCACAAAAGCGCTGTAATTCGCGACCGGCGCAGCGGGCGTCGGCAGCGTGATGCCGAGTTCGGCGAGGCGTTTGGCGATCTGACCCACGAGCGTCCCCTTGGCTTGCGCCATAGTGGTCTTGGCGGGCCGCGGGTGGCAAGCCGAAGCTTGCGTTTTCTGGTCGTTAGTCTCGCTCGCGGCTTGTTTTTGCCTTCTCCCGCGCTTACGTCTAATGACAAAGGTTATCGCGCGCCGCGGGCTCTTTCGCCATCAGCGTCGCAAAGCGCACGGGAAGACGGCCATGGGTAGCTTTAGCATTTGGCACTGGATGTTGTTTGGCGCTGTGGCGCTCCTCCTCTTCGGAGGCAAGGGCAAGATCTCCGACATCATGGGCGATGTCGCCAAGGGCGTGAAATCGTTCAAGAAGGGCCTCGCCGACGACGATGAGGACGTGAAGCCCGCGGCTTCGGCGCCTCCCCGCCCGATTGAAAATCGTGTTGGCGTCGACGCGAACGACGTTCACAAGGTCAGCTGACCCAAGAGCGCCGCAAAGCTGCGCGGAGCTGCGCGGCTTCCTGCGTGAGCCTTCTGACGCGGGGCGTTCGAGCCTGTTTCGATGTTCGATTTCGACATTGGCAAACTGATGGTCGTGGCGGTCGTCGCGCTAGCGGTGATCCCCCCTAAAGACCTTCCGCGTGTGATGCGGACGGTGGGGCAATTCGTTGGCCGCATGCGGCGGATGGCGGCCGAATTCCAGGGCCAGTTTATGGACGCCATGCGGGAAGCCGATCTTGAGAGCGTGCGAAAGGAACTCGAAGATCTCAAGGAGAAGGCAAAAATCCAGGAGAGCTTCGACCCGGTCGCGATGGTGCGTAACGACGTGACCAAGGCCGCCGAGCAGGCAGGCATCGGCTCGTCGACTGTCTCTCTTGAAGGACTTCCGGCGGCTAATGAACCGCCGGCAGGCCCCGAAGCCCCAGCGCATCTGATGTCTGCGAAGTCTGAGCCAGCTGCGATCCCCGACGCGCCCCTGGAGATTGCTCCGCGAAATCCCGAAAGCGAACCTGCTCCGGTCAAACAGAGCGCCGCGGAATGACGCAGGCGGACATCGACGCCACCAAGGCGCCGTTGATGGAGCACCTGATCGAACTCAGGGCTCGGCTCATCCGTTCGCTCTGGGCCTTCCTGGGGGCCTTTCTTGTCTGCTTTTACTTCTCGCGCACAATCTACAACATCCTGACCGAGCCTTACGTGTATGTGGTGGGGGCGGACAAGGCGACGCTGATCGCCACGCACTTCCTTGAGCAGTTCTACACCAACATCCGTCTGAGCATGTTCGGGGCCGCGGTGATCGCCTTTCCCGTCATTGCGGTCCAGATTTACAAATTTGTCGCGCCGGGGCTCTACCGGCAGGAGCGGCAGGCTTTTCTACCTTATCTCATCGCGACGCCGGTATTTTTCCTGGCCGGCGCGCTGCTCGTCTACTTCGTCGTGATGCCGCTGCTCATCCGTTTTTCGGTTTCGCTGCAGCAGGTAAATGTTCACGGCGAGGCGACGATCGAGCTTTTGCCCAAGGTCAGCGAATACCTGTCGCTGATCATGACGCTGATCTTTGCCTTTGGGATCGCCTTTCAATTGCCGGTGATTCTCACCCTGCTCGGGCATGTCGGCATCATCGATTCCGCGTGGCTGTCGCGCATGCGGCGCTATGCGATCGTCGCGGTGGTGGGCATCGCGGCGATCCTGACGCCGCCTGACCTCATCAGTATGACCTCTTTGGCGCTTCCGATGCTTGCCCTTTTCGAGGGCTCGGTGATTGCGGTCCGCTGGCTCGAGAAGCGCCGGGCGCGGGACGAACAACAAGGTCAGAACTCGACCTGACCTAACGTCGAGCGCAAGTTGCCGAGTTCTCGGAGCGCCCCCTGAGCGATCCAGCTGGCTAAAAACCAGATTGACGGGTCGAGCTAACAGCACTAACTCTCTCGGAAGAGTTTTTTTGCACGCGGTAGGTTGCGAGTGCAACCTATTGCTTTAGTTTGCAAATGGGGACTGCCCAAGATCGTCGACCGGAGACGCGGACTTTGTCCGCGAGTTGGCGCACTTGGATTATCGTTTTCTAGGGGTCTCGGGGTGAAGTCAGCATTCGGCTGCATTGCGGCAGGCGGCATTGTGGGCGCGCCCCGGATTCGCATCAGGACCCTTACGGGTCTCGTTGCGATGGCTGTCGCGGGGGGTCCGCGACCTAACGATAGGGGAAGCCTATGAGTCGCTTTTTAAAACGAAAATCCCTCTGTGTTTCGCTCGCTCTCATCGGAGCGGCATGTGCCGTTCCTGAGATTGCATCGGCGAATCTCGTGCAAAATGGAGGTTTCGAAAGCTCATCCTATTCGCAGTCGACCGCGTTTTTCGGAATGAGCACGCCGGCGACCGGTTGGACCTCTCTCGGCAGCTTTGTCCTCTATTGCACGGCGGGAGCCGGCACGACTTGCGACGAGACTTCGGTTCTCGGGGGCGCGGCGCTGGCAGGCCCCGCGAACGGCACCATGAATGGACTCGGTCCGAGCCCGGACGGCGGCGCCTATATGGGCTTCGATTCCGATCCGTCCTTTCAGGGAAACTTTTATCAGACGATCAGTGGGCTGACGGTCGGCAAGGACTATACGCTGAGCTTCTACATGGCTGGCGCGCAGGAGTACTACTACTTCGACCAGCCGACGACCACGAGCATCACGGCGTCGCTCGGCGCTGAAAGCTACACGACGCCGATCATCAACACCCCAACTCAGGGTTTTTCCCCCTGGAACCTGTACTCGACGACGTTCACGGCCACCGACACGAGCGAAGTGCTGAACTTCCTCGCGACCGGCGGCCCGAGCGGCCAGCCTCCATATGCGCTGCTCGACGGCGTGTCGCTCGTCGAAGCGGGCGTCCCCGAGGCGTCAACCTGGGCGATGATTCTCGGCGGCTTCGCCGGGATGGGGCTGTGGGCGCGTTCGCGACGCAGGGTCGTGCTTCGCGCAGCAGCCTGATTTTAGGCTGAGTTCCACTCAGCGCCAGAGCGATGGCGTCGGGCGAAATGTAAGGCCGTATCCTGATCGCAGAGGATGCGGCCCATTTTCCGCAAGTTTGGATTGTTCCGCAGCTCGGCAATTCGGGGGCTCTCGGCGGGCTGCGTCCATGCAATCCAGTCCACCAGAAATTGCAAAAACGCAGATTGACCGACTGCGTGGCTAGTGTAAACTTTAAATTGAATTTATAGTTACTGCGCCTTCGCGGCTTTGTTTGTTTTTCATCTGGTTTCTGGGGATCTGGGGGCGATTGTCACAACGGCGCCAGCTGCGTTGCGGCTGGAAACGGCGTGGATCCGGCCCCAGTGTGCATACCTCTCTTAGTCTCAGGTGAACGACTCGGAGGGGTTACGCTTGGCTGTCGCGTGGGAACTCGCGACGTAATAGGGGAAGCAATAATGAACATCTCTACGTTGCAGAAATTTCTATGCTTGTCGCTTGCCGCGGTCGGTGTGGGGCGCGCCTCGACTCGGAACTGCGTCGGCGAATCTCGTCAGCAATGGCGGGTTTGAAATGACCGGATACTCCGACTCTACAGTGTTCAGCGGGACGAACACCACTGCCGCCACGGGGTGGACGAGCACCGGCACTTACGTGCTGCTCTGCTATCCCACGACCTGCGACAATTATAGTGTTCCGAGTCTTGGGTATTTTGCGCTGTATGGGCCATACGGCAACTATAACAATGGCTTCACCGCCAGCCCGGTCGGCGGCAATTTCATGGCGTTCGACTTCTGATCAGTACTTCCGGGGCTCTTTCTACCAGACGATCGGCGGCCTGACGCCGGGCATGACTTATGATCTCAGCTTCTACATGGCCGGCGCCCAGGAGATCAACGCGGGCGGCCCGACCACGACAAGCCTGCAGGTGAGTCTGGGCAGCGACACCTACACGACGCCGACGATCACCACGCCGGCTCAAGGCTTTACGCCCTGGAGTCTGTATTCGACGACGTTTACTGCAGACGCATCGAGCGAGGTCCTTTCGCTTCCTCGCGATTGGCGGCCCGAGCGGCGCGCCGCCTTATGCGCTGCTCGATGGCGTGTCGCTCGTTCAAACGAGCGTACCCGAGGCGTCGACCTGGGTGATGATCGTTGCCGGCTTTGCAGGCGTGGGCTTCTGGGCGCGTTCGCGCCGCAAAGCTGCCGTCGCGGTCGCCTGACTATTCAGAGCAAGAATGGGGGCGCTGTTGGCCGATAGGGCTGACAGCGCTTCGCTCATTTTCCGGTCCGCGCGCGCTCACCATTGGCAGGCGACGTCTTTGCGTGACGCTTTGGAATCTCGTGCGATATAGGATCAAAAGTTCCCGCGGATTGTGCTAGGTTTGATCGCTATGCAACCCCTGTTCGACTTTCTCGCGGCTCACCATCACGTCGCGCTCTATCTCGGTCAGATCGTCCGCGCGCTTTTCTGGCTCGTCGTGTTGATGGCGGTGTTTGTGCCGCTCGAGTATTTCTTTTCTGCTCAACCTGAGCACAACACCTTCCACAAGGGCTGGCTGACCAACCTTGGCTGGTATTTCATCAACAGCCTGACGCCGATCTTCATCCTCGGGCCGCCGGCGGCTTTGCTTGCCTGGGCGGTGCATGCCGTCCCTTCCGGAAAGCTTCACGGGCGCGACAGCCTCCCTGCCGCTATGGGCGCGGATGGTCCTCGCCATGCTGGTTGGCGAGATCGGCTTCTATTGGGGCCATCGCTGGAGCCATGAGTTTCCTCTATTGTGGCGGTTCCACGCCGTGCATCACAGCGCGACGCAGATCAACTTTCTCGTCAACACCCGCGGCCATCCGGTCGATCTCGTGTTCACTCGGCTCTGCGGGATGGTCTTGCTGTTCGCGACCGGCCTTGCGGCGCCGGTGGGGCCGAACGCCGGCTTCATTCCGGCGATGGTTCTGTTCGTGGGCTCAGTGTGGAGCTTCTTCATCCACGCCAACCTGCGCGTGCGGCTCGGCCCTAGTCGAGGAGATCATTTCGACGCCAGCCTTCCATCATTGGCACCATACCTACGAGGACCATAAGGACCACAATTACGCGCCAATGCTGCCTTTCATCGACCGGCTCTTCGGCACGTTCTATCTCCCGAAAACCTGGCCGGCCGAATATGGAACGTCGACCCCAGTGGCGGAGAGCCTGATCGGGCAAATCGTCGATCCGTTTGCGCCCGGCCCGGCCGCGCAAAGGCGCCCCTCCGCGGCCCCCAAAGCCCGAAATCCGCCTCGTAATCCCTGCGGCGCGGAGGTTAGAGGGCGGCTCCCTTGCCCTGAACGAAACCGCGTCCTACGAGAGCAACTGCGGAGCGGCTTGTTCGGCCGCGCCTTCCTAACACGCTCGTTAGAGTCCACTCCTGGGCGGAGATTCAGGTGCTGATTCCTGCGCCCGTATGCATCGACGCCCACGTTCGTCACCGCGCGCGTGGCTTTGCGACCAGCGCGCCGTTGACCTGCGCGATCCGAGCAGGGGCCCAGCCTTGAGCCCGCGCGACACTCTTGTCGCCGTAAGCGTCGCGGTCGTCTGGGGCCTGACCTTTATCGCCATTAAGATCGGCGTGCAGGAAACTTCGCCGCTCATGCTGTCGGCGCTGCGCTTCCTCCTTGCCGCCTTTCCCTTCATCCTGTTCGTGAAGCCACCGAAAGCGAACGCATGGGCGGTCGTCCTCTATGGGCTCCTGATCGGAGTGGGCCAGTTCGGCCTCTTATTCATCGCGATCCATCGGGGTTTCCCGGTTGGGCTTGCTTCGCTCCTCGTCCAGTTTCAGGCGTTCTTCACGATAGGACTTGCCTGGATTTTTCTGCATGACGCGCCTCGTCGCACGCAACTGATCGGAGCGGCCTTTGGCTTCGCCGGCATGGCGGTAATCGGATCGGAGCGTCTGGCCGGGGCAAGCCCGGCGCCGTTTCTCATGGTCGTGCTTGCATCCTTTTTCTGGGCCGCGGGCAACACACTGGCAAAGTCGCTCGGTCGCATCGACATGTTTTCGTTTACTGTGTGGTCCAGCCTCGCGGCGCCGCTGCCGCTTCTTCTCATGTCGCTCGCGGTGGACGGGCCGGGACCATTCCTGGCGCTCGCGCATCCGAGTTGGAGGCTCATCGCCGCCGCACTGGTCGTGGCCTATGCGGGGACGGTGTTTGGCTTCGGGCTCTGGGCCCGGTTGCTTGCCCACTATTCCGCCGCCGAGGTCGCCCCCTTCGCGTTGCTTGTTCCGGTCGTCGGCATGGTCGCCGCGAGCCTGATCTTCGCCGAGCCCGTGAGCCTGGTTGAGCTTCTCGGCGGCCTTCTGATAATGGCGGGCCTCGCGCTCAACGTCTTCGGCGACTGGGCGATCCGCCGCGCCGCCGCCCTCCTCAGGTGAATTTATGCACGATATCAAGGCGATCCGCGAAAATCCGCTAGCCTTTGACGCAGGGCTGGCGCGCCGCGGTCTGCCGCCGCGCGCGGAAGATCTGATCGGGCTGGATGAGAAGCGCCGCTCGGCGATTCTCGACCTTCAGCGTATCCAGGAACGCCGTAACGCCGCCTCCAAGGAGATTGGCGCTGCGATGGCGCGCAAGGATGTGCAAACGGCCGAGGACCTCAAGGCCGAGGTCGCAGGCCTCAAGGCGACCATGCCTGAACTCGAGGCTATCGAGCGCGAGGCGGGCGAAAGGCTCGACGCCGAACTCGCCGCGATCCCCAACATCCCCTTCGAGGACGTGCCCGACGGCAAGGACGAGAACGACAATGTCGAGGTGCGCCGTTGGGGCGAGCCTCCCGCGCTCGACGGGGTCAACAAGCCGCTCGAACATTTCGAGCTTGGCGAAAAGCTCGGGCTGATGGACTTTGATGCGGCGGCGAAGCTCTCCGGCTCGCGCTTCGTCGTGCTGAAAGGCGCGCTCGCGCGCCTTTCCCGCGCTCTCGAACAGTTCATGCTCGATCTGCATACGGGCGAGCACGGCTATCAGGAAGTCGAGCCGCCGGTTCTCGTGCGCGACGCCGCGATGTTCGGCACAGCGCAACTGCCGAAGTTCGAAGAGGATCAGTTCTGGACGGTCAGCGGCGAGCTTCTAAGCGTCGCCAGCTTAGGAGGAGACGAGGCGGAGCGAGCTCCATCGGATCCGCGAAGCGCGGTTCGGTCTCATCCCTACCGCCGAGGTGCCGATGACCAACCTCGTCCGCGAAAGCATCGTGGACGAGAAGACGCTTCCGCTCCGCTTCACCGCCGGCACGCTCTGCTTCCGGGCGGAGGCGGGCGCGGCAGGCAAAGACACGCGCGGCATGATCCGGCAGCACCAGTTCCGCAAGGTCGAGCTTGTCTCGATCACCACGCCGGAGCAGGCTCGTGACGAGCACGAGCGCATGACGGCCTGCGCGGAGGAAGTGCTGAAACGGCTTGGTCTGCATTTCCGCACCATGGCGCTCTGCGCGGGCGACATGGGCTTCGCCTCGCGCAAGACCTACGACATCGAGGTCTGGCTGCCGGGGCAGGGGCGCTTCCGCGAGATTTCTTCCTGTTCCGTCTGCGGCGACTTTCAGGCGCGGCGGATGAACGCCCGCACCAAGGCTGCCGACGCGAAGGCGACGCGCTTCGTCCATACGCTGAACGGTTCAGGCGTAGCGGTCGGCCGCGCGCTGATCGCGGTCATGGAGAATTACCAGCGGCCGGACGGGGCGATCGAGATTCCCGAGGTCTTGCGCCCCTACATGGCGGGACTTGCAAGGATTGCGAAAGCAAACTGATCCGGCTCGCCGGTTGCCTGTCCACATTGGACGGGAGTCTGTACACTTCGGTGTCACAGTGTCGCGAGCCGGATCAATCGGCGTCGGCGCCCGTTGGCGCGGAGCGGGAGGAAAGAATGCGGCTTTCGTGGCTCGGCCTGGCGTTGGTCTCCTCACTCGCGCTGTCGCCCCTGCCTGCATCGGCGGATGATCCTCCGATCGCCGCGAAGCTTCAGCAAGTCATCGACGACTACGTCAGCACACCGCGCGGCGACCGGAGGGCATTTCCGGGGCGGCGATGGAGATCGATTTCGGGGCGGCTCATTCTCCGATCGCGGTCTATGCGGGCGATGACGGCCTGGCGGACAAGAAGCCGATGGGTCCCGATACGCTGTTCGGAATCGGCAGCAATACGAAGGAATTCACCGCCGCCCTCATTCTGAAGCTCGAAGCGGACGGTTTGCTCAGCGTTGATGATCCAATCGGCAAATGGCTTCCGGAATATCCGGCGTGGAAGGATGTCACCATCCGCGCCCTTCTGAACATGACGAGCGACATCCCAAATTATTCGGAAACTGTCGAACTCGGAGAGATTCAGGCCGCCGACATTCACCATCAGTTCGTCGACAGCAAGCTCGTAAGCTTCGTCGATCCCGCGCTCGGACACCGTTTCCCGAAGCCGACAGGATGGTTCTATTCGAACACCAATTACGTTCTGGCGGGAATGATCGTCGCGCGGCTCACCGCACAAAAGGACATCGAGCAGGCGCTGACGACCCGTATTCTTGAGCCGCTGGGGCTGCACGACACGTTCTACGCGAACGGCTCGAATCCGGGCCCTGCCTCGTCTGGCCCGGCCGTGATGGCGCGCGTGCCGCGGGCGCTCTTTCTGCTGCAGGATTGCCTCGACTATCAGCCGACGCCTTGCACCAAATCGACGCTCGCTCCGCTCCTCGGCCAGGATATGCGGATGCAGAATCTGTCCTGGGCCGGGGCGGCGGGGGCGATGATCTCGAACCCGCACGATCTCGCCTTATGGATTCGCGCGTTGTTCGCGAAGCAGGTCATTCCGGAGAGACAGCTCGACGAGATGACCTCGCTCGTGTCGCTGAAAACGGGGCTGACCATACAAGACGTAACGCCGGACGATCCGGCGGCGTTCGGCCTCGGAATAGGGCGCTTCTACCGCCCGGAACTCGGAGGAAAATACTGGTTCTACGAGGGGGAAACCATGGGGTTCCGCATGATTTTCGCCTATTGGCCCCAATACGATCTCGTGATCACCGGCGGCGTCAACAGCCGGCCGCCGCATGGCGAGGATCGCCTCGGCCAGGACCTGATCGGTCCCGGCATTCGCGGCTCTGCAACAGGCCGGGCTTCTCCCGACGGAGAAGTAGCGGGCGACGCGAGCTTTCGGCGCCACAGCGTCTGAGGGGATTTACGCGGGCTGCTTTCAAAAACGCGCACTGGAACGCCGTTCGCCGCCGGACGTATAGCGTGCGGCGGAGACCCCGATGCGAATCCTCATCACCAACGACGACGGCATTCACGCGGAGGGCCTCAAGGTCCTGGAGGAGATCGCCTCGGAGCTTTCCGACGATGTTACGGTCGTCGCGCCGGAGACCGACCAGTCCGGCGTCGCCCACTCGCTCTCGCTGAGCGACCCGCTGCGGCTGAGGGAGGTTAGCCCTCGCCACTACGCCGTGCGCGGCACGCCGACCGATTGCGTCATCATGGGCGTGCGCAAAATTCTCGCCGACCGCAAGCCGGATCTCGTGCTCTCCGGCGTCAATCGCGGGCAGAATGTCGCCGAGGACGTCACCTATTCCGGCACCATCGCGGGCGCGATGGAGGGCGCGATGCTCGGCGTTCCCGCCATCGCCCTGTCCCAGGCCTACTGCACAGGCGAGACGGGCCGCCCGCACGATCGACTGGAATGTCTCGCGCACCTATGCGCCGCCGTTGATCCGCAAGATCGTCGCCGCCGGCATTCCCGCCGGCGGGCTCGTCAATGTCAATTTTCCCGCCTGCGCATCCGACGAAGTCGCCGGCGTCGCGTTCGTGCGGCAGGGACAGCGCAACGCGGAACTCATGCGCATCGAAGAGCGACGCGACGGGCGCGGCTTTCCCTATTACTGGCTGATGTTCCAGCGCGGCGAGATCCGTTTCGACCAGGGGACGGACCTCGCCGCCATGGCGTCGCGACAAGATCGCGGTGACGCCGCTGCGGCTCGACCTCACTGACGACGTCGAGCTTGCGCGACTCGAGGGGGCTTTTTCGACGCCATGAAGCCGGGCTGCGGCCGAAGGGGACGATTTGAGCGCGACGGAAGCGGAGGAGCGCGCCCAGTTCACGCTCGCGATGCGCGCGAGCGGCGTCAACGATCTCGCGCTTTTGCGCGCGCTCGAACGCGTGCCGCGCGCGCTCTTCATGCCGCAGCGCTTCGCAGACATGTCCGGGCGCGACATCGCCCTGCCGATCGGATGCGGCCAGACCTCGCCGCCGCCCTCGACGCTCGCGCGGATGATCCCGGCGTTGAAAATCAACCCCGACGACCGGGTCTGCGAAATCGGGACCGGAACCGGCTATTGCACGGCGCTGATCGCCCAGCTCGCGGGCGAAGTCGTCTCGCTCGAACGGTTCCAGACCCTCGCGGTCGAGGCCTCGGCCCGGCTTCAGGCTTTCGGCCTCGGCAATGTCGATGTGATGTGGCGCGACGGGTTCGACTTTCACGAAAGCGGCCGGCGCTTCGACAAGGTGATTGTCCACGGTCTGATCGAGCCCCCGGCCAAGGCCTTCTTTGGCCTCATCGACAGCGAAGGGACGGTGATTGCCGCGCGCGCCGGCCCCGCGCGAGGGGAGCAACGCATCCTGCGCATGGACGTGCCCGTCGAAGGGCAGGTGACGATCGCCGAACTCGGCCGGACGCGGGCGCTCCGTCCCTTGGAGCACGGTCTTGCGAGGGCGCTGTAAGGGAGGCCAGCTGAGGCATACTTGTCATGAACCGGTCGCCGCTGCGCGGCAGGCTTCGAAGGACCGGTGACCCGGAGTTTGGCCAGCATATCTCGCGACTTTCAGCGATTTCAATCGCCTGGAGACCAGTTTTATTTCGCACCCACTTTTTCTGACCCGCGAGGAGCCGAGCCCGCGCCGTCCCGACGCATCCTCCCCGCGCCCTCGCCCGGAGCGAACTGCTCTCTTCGAAAAGTAAGGCTCAGCGCCACGATCCAGGATGAGAACAAATATGGAACAAGTCCCCCTTCTGTCAACAAATTTTTGTCCTTTCCGCGCCCCAACGCCTCCCTCGCCGAGGGCCGCCTCCCGCGACGAAATATAGCGCCTTCCGCTCTGCGATTCCTCGCGAGGTCAACGTCGCGGTTCAAATCGATCAAAGGAATTCCGTATGAGACATCCGCTTCTGGTGTTTCTTCTTCTGCTGATCGGAGGGTGCGGGGGCGACACGCCCGGCGAATGGGCGGCGATCGTCTATCCCGACCGGACCAACCGCGCCAAATTCGATGTCACGGCGCGCTTCAAGACCTTCTCCTACTGCCGGGAGGCGGCGATCGAGCGGATGAAGGCGATCCAGGTCGCAGACCGGCGGCGACTATGAATGCGGCTTTCAATGCGAGCTTTCCGGCGACCCCCACCGGATGAATGTCTGCAAGGAGATCCGGAAGTAGTTGTCCCGGCCCGCCCCTCGAAGAGGGCTCACAAGGGAACCGCGATCCCGTCCAGCCGCGGGTCTGAGGCGCCGCAGAGCGCGTCACCCTCGAAGGCGATCGCCTGCGCGCTCCCCTCGAACGAGCGGATAAAATCGTGCGGGACGGTCCAGTCCTGCGGAGGGGATTCGCCCGCGTCGATCTGATGCCCCAGCGCGGCGAGCTTTTGCGCAAAATCCGGGTCGCGATGCGCCTCGACGGAAACGCGCCGCCCGTCGAGCGCGCGCACGCGGGGCTCGTCGAGCGCCTGCTGCAGGTTCATGTCCCGGTCGATCAGGTTGACGAGAATCTGCGCCTGACCTTGGGGCTGCATATTGGCCCCCATGCAGCCGAAGCTCATCGCAACCGAGCCGTCGTCGCGCAGCATCATCGCCGGCAGGATCGAATGACGCACCCGCTTCTGCGGCGCCGCGGCGTTGGGATGATCCGGGTCCATCGCGAAGTCCGAGCCGCGATTGTGCAGGATGATTCCCGTGCCCGGTACGATGAGCCCGGAGCCGAACACGTCCGAAATGCTGGTGATGAGCGAGACGGCGTTACGGTCGCGGTCGGCGACCGTGAAATAGCTCGTGTCGCCATAGATGCGCCCGGCTGCGGGCGCGGCAAGCGCGCGCTCCGGGTCGATGAGCGCGCTACGGGCCTTGAGGCGCTCGGCGGAGAGAAAGGCTTCGAGCGGTCCTGGGGCGAAGCGGGCGTCGGCGATATGCGGCGCGGCGTCGGCAAAAGCGAGCTTGGTCGCTTCCAGGATCAGATGCTTCGCCGCGACCTCGTCCTCCGCGAAAAGGCGCGGCAAGTCGAACGCCTCCAGCATCGCAGAAAATCATCAGCGCGACGACGCCTTGTCCGTTCGGCGGCAACTCGAGAATCGTGCGGCCGCGATAGGCGCCGCGGATCGGCTCGACCCATTCCGCATGCGTCTTGTCGAAGTCGTCCGCCGTCAGCCAGCCGTCGTCGCCCAAAGCCTCTAGAATCCGGTCGCGAATCTCGCCCGCGTAGAACGCGGAGCGGCCATACTTGCCGATAGCCCGCCATGAGCGGGCGAGTTCGGGCTGGCGAAATATCTGGCCCGGGCGCGGCGGGGCGCCATCCGGCAAAAAGGCGCTCGGATCGGCGTTGAAGCGCCTCAGCTTCGAGGCGCCCCATTCCCAGACACGGGCGATCTTCGCACCGACTGTGTAGCCCTCGTCGGCGCAGGCCGCCGCGGGCTCGACGAGATCGGAAAGATCCATGGAGCCGAAGCGCGCATGCAGCGCCAGATAGCCGTCGAGCGCGCCGGGAACGTTCACGCTCGCAGGCCCCGCCTGCGGCATCGAGGCCAAGCCCTTCGCCGCCAGCGCATCCACCGAAAGATGCGATCCCGAATGCCCGCTGCCATTGAGGCCGTAGACGTGGCCCTCCCACGCAACGAGAACCATGCAGTCGCCGCCAAGCCCGTTCATCATCGGCTCGGTGACATTGATCATCGCCGCCATGGCGACGGCGGCGTCGACAGCGTTGCCGCCCGCCTTGAGGATGTCCCGCCCGACTAAGGCGGCGAGCGGCTGGCTCGAACAGGCCATCCCGTTCTTGCCATAGACGGGAGCGCGACGGGCGTCGAAGGGTTGCATAGCGGCCTTGTCCGGGCTTTCGCCCCCGCCGTCAATTGGCGGAGGCAGGACGATCGCGGACGAGCGCCGCCGCCGCGCCGAACACCGCCAGGGCAGCCAGCGTCAGCAGAACCACGGCGGTCGCGTCGAGGAGCGCGCTCGTTGGCGCGTCCGCGGTCGTCTGGCCCGGTCCGATCACGCCTTCGAGCCTCCAGCCGACGAGCGCGGCGGAAACCGCGACCCCCGCCGCCGAGCCCAGGACCCGCAGAAGATTCAAAAGGCCGCCTGCAACGCCTGACTTCTCTGCCGGCGCAGCGCCGATAGTGGCGCTGTTGTTGGGCGCTATATAGAGGCCAAGGCCCGCGCCAAAGACCGCAAGCTCGACCATGACTGCGACGAGATCGCCGGAGCCCTGGGTCGTCGTCCACGCGAGCGCGAGCGCCGCGAGGCCGCAGAACGCCATCCCTGTGAGCATAATAAGGCGCGGGTGCTTGTCCGAGGCGGCCCCGGCGAAGGGCGCGACGAGCCCAAGGGCCGCCGGAACGACTGTGAGCCTGAGACCAGCCAGCATCGGCGGATCGCGGTATCCGCGCACCAGCACGAAGGCCATCACGAAGAAAAGGCCGTAGAGCATCGCGTAAGAGATTGCGACGCCGAGCCCGCCCGCCGAAAAGGCCGGCGAGCGGAACATCTTGAGGTCGATCAGTGGCGCTTCCGTTCGGGTCTCGCGCCAGATGAAGACGGCGAGCAGGAGCGGCCCGCCGACGAGGCAGGCGATGAGCAGCGGCGTCAGCCCCCAGGCGCGGCCTTCCGAGATTGCAATGAGGATCGCGGCGAGGGCGGGCGTCAGCAGCAGCGCGCCGACGCTGTCGAAGCGGCGATCCTTTGCGAATTGCACTGTCTTCGGCAGGATGAACCAGCCGAGCAGAAAGGCGAGGATTGCGAATGGAACCGTGATCCAGAAAATCCAGCGCCAGTCGAGCGCGCCAAGAATAAGACCGCCGAGCGCGGGCCCGACGCCGAGGCCCACCGCCTGCGCCGCCGCCATGACGCCAAGCAACTCGCTGCGTCGCGCCGGGCCGGCCGCGGCGACGATGATAACCACGCTATTGGCGCCGAGCAGCGCCCCTGCAGCGCCCTGGGCGACGCGAAACGCGATCAGCGAGCCAAGCGTCGGCGCCAGTCCGCAAAGCGCGGAGAAGAGTCCGAACAGCGCGAAACCGGCGAGATAGAGCGTCTTGCGGCCCGCGATTTCGGCAATCCGGGCGAAGACGGGAAGCGCGCAGGCGAACGCCAGCATATAGGCGACCGCGACCCAACTCACCGTGCTCAGCCTCGTGTGAAAAGAGGTTTCCAGCGAGGGCAGGGCAAGCTGAACAATGCTGGCGTCGACCTGACCAATGAAACTGCCGATCGAGACCGTGCCGACGACAAGCCACAAATAAGATTTCGCGCGGGCGAAAAATCCTGCGGGAGCGGGCTCGGGCAGATCGAAACGCCGGTTCACGGGAAAAATTCCGGAAACAAGGGCGTCGGAACGCCGAGAGTCGGAAGGCTAGTCTAGACGCAGGGTGGTTCGCAACCAGCGTCGAGCCGCCGCGCCGCGGGCAATGCGCGCTCCAATGAAAATTTCAGGGCGCCTCTGTCCCCGGACCGATCGGAGGACTATTGCCGGAGCCGGAACAGGGGACCCCGACGCGATGCTTACCGTCCACCATCTCAACAATTCGCGCTCTCAACGCGTGCTCTGGCTGCTGGAAGAATTGGAGCTCCCCTACGACATCAAGTTCTACCAGCGCGATCCGGCGACCCGTCTTGCCCCGCCCGCGTTGCGGGCGGTGCATCCGCTCGGCAAATCCCCGGTCATCGTCGATGACGGGGTCACTGTGGCCGAGACCGGCGCGATCCTGGAGTACCTGGTCGAGAAGAGCGGCGGTCGCCTGCGTCCGGAAGCCGGAACGCCCGAGCGATTGCGGTGGACATATTGGATGCATTTCGCTGAGGGCTCGCTGATGGCCCAGCTCGTGCTCGACCTCGTGCTTTCCTCGGCCCCGGCCCGCGCGCCTGAGGCGCTGCGCGAGGCCGCGAAGGCTGTAGCGCAGGGCGCCCGTCAGGGCTATGTCGGGCCAAATCTCAAGGCCATGTTCGATCTCGTCGAGGACGAACTCGAACGGAGCCGGTGGTTCGCCGGCGACGCGTTTTCGGCGGCCGACGTGATGATGAGCTTCCCGCTCGAGGGGGCGGGCGCGCGTTCCGGCGCCTTCGAGGGCCGGCCGAAAATCAAGTCCTTCGTCGAGCGCATCCAAGCCCGGCCCGCCTATCGCGCCGCGCTCGCCAAAGGCGGCCCCTACGACTACGCGCGCTAGGAGCGGCTTTGCATTGGGCGCCCATCTGCGGCATGAGGCGCCATGATTCCTGCCGCCCGTATCGCCGCCGCCATCGAGGTTCTGACCGACATCGAGGCGCGCCGCCGTCCCGCCGCCGATGCGCTGAAGGACTGGGGGCTTGCGCACCGCTTCGCGGGGTCAGGCGATCGCGCCGCGATTTCGGCGCTTGTTTACGATGCGCTGAGGCGCAAAAGCTCGTCTGGCTGGCTCATGGGCGGGGCTTCGCCGCGCAACGAGCTGCTCGGGGCGCTGAAGCAGACGCGGGGCATGCATGTCGACGCAATTGCCGCCCTCTTCACGGGCGAGGGCCATGCGCCTGCGCCGCTGACAGAGAGGGAGCGCGATCGGCTTGTCCATGGCGATCTCGAAGACGCGCCTGCATATGTGGCTGGGGACTATCCGGAATGGCTCGCCCCTTACTTCGAAGCGAGCTTCGGTGAGGACGCAGCGGCGGAGGGCCGCGCACTCGCCGAACGGGCGCCGGTCGACCTTCGCGCCAACCTCCTGAAGACGAGCCGGGACAAAGCGTTGGCGACGCTTGCTCATCTTTCGCCCGAGCCGACGCCGATCTCGCCCGTCGGCCTCCGCATCGCGGTGCGCCCGGACGGGCGCGGACCGGCGCTCGGCGCCGAGCCGGCCTATCTGAAGGGCCAGGTGGAAATTCAGGACGAAGGTTCCCAGATCGCCGCGCTTCTGGCGCAGGCGAAGTCGGGAATGCAGGTTCTCGATCTCTGCGCCGGCGCGGGCGGCAAGACCCTGGCGATGGCGGCCGATATGGGAAATCACGGGCAGATCTATGCGACAGATGTGGATGGGCGCCGCCTCGCGCCGATCTTCGATAGGCTCGAGCGGTCGGGCGCCCGGAATGTCCAAGTCCGTGCGCCCCGCGGCCATGCGGACGTGCTATCCGATCTCGAAGGACGCTGCGACCTCGTGATGATCGACGCGCCCTGCACCGGGTCGGGCGCGTGGCGGCGCAATCCGGACGCCAAGTGGCGCATTCGTCCCGGCGCGCTTGAGCAACGCATGAAAGATCAGGACGAAGCGCTGGAAAAGTCGCTTCGTCTCGTCAAGCCTGGCGGACGTATCGTTTATGCAACGTGCTCTGTGCTTCTGCCGGAGAATGAAGGACGCATCGCCGCCTTTCTCGCCGCTCACGACGAGCTCTTGCCGCTCGACGCCGTAACGCAGGCCCGCGCGGCCGATCTTCCGGCGCTCGCGGATCACGCCTCGCCCTTCGGTCCCGGACTACGCCTGAGCCCCCGCGCGACGGGCACCGATGGATTTTACGTCGCAACGCTCGTGAAGAGCGAAACCTGATGGGAACGCCCCTCGGCGAACGGGCTCACGCGGCGCGGGCAAAATAGGCTCTGAGCGCCTCCACGACCATCGCGTGATCCTCAACTTGGGGAAGGCCGGACACGGTCACGGCCGCGACGACACCGACGCCCGCGACCCGAATGGGAAAGCTGCCGCCGTGGGCAGAATGGTCGAGCGGATCGAGACCGAGATGTGTCCCAACCGTGTCGCCCTTGGCTTTCAGCCTCTCGCCGACGAGCAAGGAGGCGTGATGGATGCGAAAAACCGTGCTGCTTTTGCGGCGCGCCCAATGGTCGTTGTCCGGGGCGCTGCCGGGCAAGGCGACATGGAAGAGGGTGCGGTCGGGCGTGCGGATGTCGATCACGACCGGCGCCGCTTCCCGCCGGGCGGCTTCCACGAGCGTTGTTCCGACCGCATAGGCCGTGTCCTCGTTGAAGACGGTGAAGACAAGCTCCGCCTCCTGCGCCTCGATCTCGGCGAGAATTGTGTTGGCGGTCATGCTCCATCCTTCTCCGTTGGATCGAGCCGCTTTACGCCGCCCTTTCCGCCGCCTCAATCCACCGAGTGGACGATCGCAAGGTCACGCCACGCGCGGGCGGCGGGTCATGGCCGTTCCAGCGTCCTCGGGCAGCGTTGCGTTGACGGGCGCGGCGAAAAGAGAAACCGTCGTGACAGCGAGGAAGGCGACGGAAAAATCCATGAGCGTCGGATGATCGTGCCCGAAGATCAGCTTTGATCCCGTGAGCGCCATGGCCGCCGCGCAGATCCCGGCCGAGAGCATGAGCTGCTGGGCGGTCGAATAAAAGCTGTTGGCGGCGGCGGTGCGACTGCGCGGGATCTCGTCGTAACAGACCGCATTGTAGGCGGTGAATTGCAGCGACATGGAGAGGCCGCAGACGAGGAGTACGCAGAAAATGACCCAGTGCGGCCAACCGGGCCGGAAAAGAGCACAGCTCGCGTAAAGCAGGCTCGAAAGGATGCTGTTCCAAATTAGCGTCGTGCGGAAGCCGAAGCGCGCCAGGACCGGCTCGGCGAGCGACTTCATAGCCACAAAGCCACAAGCGCTGGCGAAGGTCAGGAGCCCGCTTTCAGCAGCCGACATGCCGAAGCCGATCTGCATCATCAACGGCAGGAGAAAGGGCTGCGCTCCCTGGGTGATGCGGGTCAAAGACCCGGCGAAGACCGACAGACGGAAAGTCGGATATTTCATGAGGGAGAGGTCGAGGATCGGCCGGATGCCTTTGAGCTTGCGGGCATGAGCGAGGTAGGCCGCGCCCGCGCCCGCCCCCGCGGCCAGGAGCCCGGCGCCCAGCAGGGCCTCATCCGCCACGCCGCGGCTCAGCGTCTCGAAGCCGAATAGCAGGCATGAGAGAGAGATTCCGGAGAGCGCAAAGCCGGCGATGTCGAACCGGCCGCGCTTGCCTTCATGGATGGGGGGAATGAAGATTCGCGTCAGCGCGAGGCCGAGAACTCCAAGCGGAAGGTTGATGTAGAAAATCCATCGCCAGTCGAAATAGGTCACGATGAACCCGCCGACCGGCGGCCCCAGGATGGTTCCGGCCAGCCCTGGGGTCAAAAGCCAGCCCATCGCCGCGACGAGGTCTTGCTTCTCAACAGTTCGCAGCAGCACCAGCCGGCCGACGGGCACCATCATCGCCCCACCGGCCCCTTGCAGCAGGCGCGCGGCCACCAGCATCGAAAAGCTCGTGGTCTGAGCGCAAAGGAGCGAGCCGAGCGTGAAGATGATAATCGCCAGCGAAAAGATGCGCCGCGCGCCGAACCGGTCGGCCAACTCTCCGCTGACCGGAATCAGCACCGCGAGGCTCAGAAGATAGGAGGTGAGCGCAATGCTCAGATGCGATGGCGAGACCTGGAACGACCTCGCCATGGTCGGCAAAGCTGTGGCGAGAATCGTCCCGTCAAGCTGCTCCATGAACATGGCGCTCGCAATGATGAGCGCTGTCGTGCGGTAGTTTTTGGCGGCGTTCGGCAAGGCAAGCGAAGTCCATCGGGGGCGCGCCGAAACCAGAATTGAAGGTTGGCAGGGGGCAGGTCTTGAAGCGCGTCCATTGGCCCCGCGCGATTTTGCGACTGCGTTAACAGATGGAAGGGCGGGCGAGCCACCCTTTTAAAGGCCGATCACTCACTTTTGTTGAATAAGAAGGGCGCGACCTCCGAGACGCCGGGCGGCTTTCTGACCCCGAAAGGCGCCGGACGGCAGACCGCCAGCGCCGAAAGGCCAACGCGCGTCGTCAGCAGTCCGTTCAGCATGCCCTCGCCGGCCTTCGCCGATATGCGCGAGGCGATCCCGTGGCCGACGATCTGCTGGATAAGGCTGTCCCCGACCGCCATGCCGCCCGTGATTGCGAGATGCGCTCCGATCGAGCGGGCAAGTTTCACGAGGCCGAGCAGCCCCGGCCGTCCGCCATAAATTTCCGCGATCCGCCGCACGAGCCGGATCACCTGCGCGATGACAAAGACGACGTCGAGGATCGCGCGCGGACTCACCGCCGTCACCAGCGACACGCGCTTCGCAGCCGTCGCGATCTCCGCTTGCGCCTTGAGATCGAGCGGCCGCAGGAGCGCCCGCTCAGCGACGTCGATGAGGTCGCGCCCGTCGATGATGGCGCGCGAGGCTTCCTCGACTTCGGCTCGCGCGCGCGCCGTCTCGGGCCGGTTCTTGTAGAGGGCGAGGAGACGAGTCACGAGCTTTCGCGCGGCGTCGCGGTCGTCCGTCGCGCGAGCACGCGCAAACTCCTGGTGCATTTCTGCAATGCGCGTCTGGCGCGCGACCGCGAAAAGCTCACGCGCCGCGAGCCCGAGCAATCCGACGAGGAACAGGACCGCGAAGACAAGCGCAATGAGCCCGAGCGATTCGGCCTTGGCGAATAGGCCCTCAATCAAATTCGTGGTCCAGAGCCCGAAAGCAAGCGAGACGAGGCCGCCGAACCCGGTCGCCAGCACGCTGCCAAGGCTTACGCGCCAGCGCGCCAGCAGCCCCGACTTTTGCGCGGCCTCAATCTGCCGTTCTTCCTCGTCGATGGGCGTGGGGCCAGCATCCGTGGGGATCGGCGCATTGTGCGATTGGATCACGGCCTCGGGCGCAAGGGGCGCCGGGCCGTCGTCCACGGCAATGCGTGCGTCGTCGAGCCGGAAAGCGCGGGGACGGGGAGGGCGGGTCATGCCAGCCGATCTCCGATCAGGAACTGCAGCGCCCGGTCGAGCCTGATCTGCGGGGCAGGCTTGCCGCGCGCCAGCAGCGGAGGCCGGAATTTGACGAAGCGCCAGTCGTTGTCCGGCTCCGGCAGGGCGAGACCCTCGCCATTGAATACGCTTGCCGGGTCGGCCGGAAGCTCGCCGGGGAAAACGGCTGCTTCCGCAATACCGTCAAAGACGTCTCCGCCGATCTTCTCGCCCTTTTCGGGAACGCCGACGATGGCGTTGAGAACCTCGCCGCCTTGCCGGATCTCAGCCTCCCGCGTCGCCCGGATCGCTGCGAGCGCGATCACGTCGATTTCGGCGCCGACGCCTTCGGCGCGCCCGATCGCCTTGGCGGTGAGAAGGCGCAGGATCGCCTCGAGCCGGTCGTGGCTTGTGTGGTGAAGATGGTCGGCCTTGGTCGCCGCGAACAGGATCTTGTCGATACGAGGCCGGAAAAGCGACGCGAAGCGCGACGCACGCCCAGCCCGAAAAGCGCGCATCACTTCAGTCAGCGCGTTTTCGAGGTCGTGAAGAGCTCCCGGCCCCGAATTCAGCGCCGTCAGGGCGTCGACGAGTACGATCTGCCGGTCGAGCCGGGCGAAATGGTCACGAAAAAACGGCTTCACCACATGCGCCTTATAGGCCTCGTAGCGCCGCTCCATCATCGCCGCCATCGAGCCCGAAGGGATCGCATCGCCCTCGCCGAGCGGGATCGGCGCGAAGGTCAGGGCTGGCGATCCTTCGAGGTCGCCGGGCATCAGAAAGCGGCCGGGAGGCAGAGTGGACAGCGCGTAGATGTCGTCGCGCGCCTTGCGCAAGTAGCTGGTGAAGGCTTGCGCGACGGTGCGGGCCCTGTCCTCGTCGGCGACGGCGTGAGGGTCCATGCCCGCCAGCGCGGCGCGCCAGTCGGCGGCGAGGGGTTTGCGTCCTGCGCGTTCGCTCGCCTCCATGGTCTCGCGCGACCAGTCCGCATATGTTTTGTCGAGGAGCGGCAGGTCGAGCAGCCATTCGCCAGGATAGTCGACGAGGTCGATGGCGAGCTTTGAGGCTTTCGCTCCCCAGCCGCCGGCGCTCTCGAAATCGACAGTGAGCCGCAATTGCGAGATGCGCCGTGTCGACTGGGGCCAACGGCGATCTGGGCCAGTAAGGCTTGTCAGATGCTCCTCATAGGCAAAGCGCGGAACCGCGTCATCGGGCTGGGGCTCGAGGCGGGCGCGCGCGATGCGCCCTTCCGCCGAGGCGGCGAGCACCGGCAGACGCGCGCCGGCAATGAGATTGTTCACAAGCGCGGTGAGGAACACCGTCTTGCCCGCGCGCGAGAGTCCTGTGACGCCGAGCCTCAAGCCCGCGCCGGAAAAATAGTCGCCGAGCGAGCGCGCAACGAGCTCAGCCTCGAACACCAGATCGGAAAGAAAGGACAAGTCCGTCCGCCGCTTCAGATTCGCGCCTATTTAGAGGGCGCGATGGTCGTTGGACAGGGCGGGAGACCGGATCGGCGCCTCAAGCATAGGGAATGCGCAGCGTAAACCGGGTTTCCTGCGTCGAGGAGGCGACGTCGATTTTACCGCCGTGGGCGCGTGCGATTTCCGAAGCAATGTAGAGGCCCAGGCCAAGGCCCTCATTGAACGAGCGGCGTCCGCCCCCGCGGAAGAAGGGCTGAAAGAGACGTTGCATGACGACAGAGTCGATTGGCTCGCCCTCGTTCACGACCTCGAGCTCAAACTCATCGTCCTTGGTGGTCGCCGATACCCGGACCGGCCTATCGGGCGCCCCGTGTTTCAGCGCATTTCCAATCAGATTCGACGCAACCTGAGCGATCCGTCTCGGATCGCAATTGAAGGGGCGATCTAAATCTATTCGGCTCTCGATCGGATTCCGGCTTATGCTTCGCAATTCCACGATCACCTGATCAAGTTGATCGGCGAGCCGGGCATCGGCAGTGCGCTCGAGCTGAAATCCGCCGCCAAGACGTCCCTTCGCGAAATCGAGCACGTCATCGATCAAGCCAGCCATGCGCTGAACGCTGCTGCGAATGTGATGGACGATCTCGCGCGTCTTTTCGTCGGGGTCATGACGCAGAAGGATGCTAACGCCGGAATCGATCGACGCGAGGGGGTTGCGGAGATCATGCGCGAGGATGGCGACAAATTGCTCGCGCAACGTCGCGGTCTCATACGCGCTCAGCAGAGCGGCGTCCTGTTTGATCGCGCGGTCCTGGGCGTCGAGGTGGAAAGCGATAAGTTGGGCGAAGTTCTTGAACATCCCGATGACCTCGGGTGTCTTCAGCCGCGCCGGTCGCGGGTCGATTGCGCATAATGTGCCGAAAAACGCGCCGCTCGTAAGAACAATGGGGACGGAGATATAGCTCTGGAGCCCGTACATCCGAGGGGTGTGGTGATGGCGGAAACTTTCGTCTTCCGCGACATGGTCGATGACGACGGCGCGTCCGCTATCGCGAATTTCGTCGCAGATCGTTGTCTTGACGTCAAGCTCGCCACCGGGAACGAGCCCAAAGGCGATCTCGTCTCGGACGGCGCAGGCAACCCACCGGTCCGGCGTGACTCTCGCTACGGCCGCGAAGCCCATTCCCGTCGTGCGGCAGATGATTTCAAGAATCGACGCTACGGCGTCGATTCTTGAAATTGCACTGATGTCGGCGGTCAGAGCCGTGTCCAGGATCGAAACGGCCACTGGCGATGAAGACGTCGAGCGAGGCTCCCCCGCATCGGGACAAGCATCAAGGCTCCGATTGTGGACCTCGACAGCCGTATCCTGTTTTTCATGGCATTTGGTCACATGGGATACTCGCTACCGAGGGGCGGCGCGGCTCACGACGCCATAAGGAAACTGCGGACATACACTTCTGACGCCCAATCCCGAGAGATTAGATCCAAAAGATGGGTCAAGCGGCAAGTTTCTGCAGCGCGCCGGCAATCTGCGCCCCGGTATAGGGTTTGAGCAAGAAAATGCCCCGCTCCGGTAATTGCTCTTTTCCTGCGGGGGCGAGAGCCGAGGTGACGATGATCTCCACGGGGGGCCAGCGATCGCGCACGGCATGGGCGAGTTTTAGTCCATCCATCGAACCGGGCATATGGATGTCCGTAAATATGATTCGGATATCGCTTCGCTGTTCCAAAATACGGATGGCGTCGTCTGCGTTTCGCGCCGAAATGGCATGAAATTCGGCCTCCGCGACCAGATCTACGGCCATCATCAAAACCAGCGGGTCGTCTTCGACGACAAGTACGACTTGGCCGGTCTGCGGTTCTTTGGTCATCCCGGCGTTTCAACACTCATGACGCTCTTCGGAAAAGTCCGAAGACCTACAAACGCCGCGCGCACCCATCCGTTCCCGTAACTGCGTTCGAAGCGATGGAAAACCGCGCCCTTATGCGGCAGTTTGTCGGAACGAGCGCTGTTTCTCCGCCATTCCGCGATTTTTCAGTTCGAAACTACCGTGTCTGAGCCTCGACCTCGCCGGGCGTGAGGTAGAGCGACAGCAACCCCACGCCCCGCTCGACCTCCCCCCAGGCCTGTACGCGGAAATCCACCGCGGCTAAGGCGCAGGTGGGAAATTTCAGCGCCAATCGGCGCAGTTCGGCATGGGCGCCCGCGCCCGCAAGCGACACGGCGAAGTCGCCGAGGCCCGGATTATGGCCAACGAGCGCAACTCGCTTCCATGTTGCGGGCAGGGCGCGGGCGAGCGCCAGAAGCGTTAGTGAAGACGCCTCATAGATCCTCACGTCTTTTTCGAGGGGAACCCGGTCTTTCCAGACGGAAGCGAAAATCTCCGCCGTCTTCATCGCACGCGCGGCGCCCGAGTGTATGAGAATTTCCGGCAGCATGTTGCGCGCGGCGAGCGCGCGGGCCATGGCTTCAGCATCCTCACGTCCACGATCCGTCAGCTTCCGTTCGTAGTCATCGCGCCCAACGGCGGGCTCGGCCTTCGCGTGACGGACGAGAAACAGTCTGCGCATGGGCAAGAGAGTGCTTGAGGGGCGTCGCCGGCGCAAGCGGCCGTCCTACTGTTTTCTGTCAGCCGCGGAATAGTCGGGAACGGAGATCGAATCGGCGATCTGCCGCCCAAAAGCAAACCGCGCCAGCGGCGGGATTGCCTCGGTTTGACGCCACGAAGGCGTCGAACGATTGAATAGCGAGGGGGCGCAAACCTTCGAACGGGTTGCAATCCCCGAGGCAAAGGCGGCGAGCAAGGCTGTCATTCCGATCTGCGCGCGGGTCCATCCGAAAGCTGCGGGCTCCAACTCGCGATCCACTTCAGTGCGCGCAGCCCCGGCATGAAGAAATACGCGCCGCCGCGGACCGTCACGAAGCGGGGCAGGGCGCAGGATCGGCGGAGCGCCGGCTCGGCGCCGGGTCGGGTGAAATTGTCGGTCGGTTCGGTATCCGTGGCGACCGGCGGTCCTGGAAAGGGCTCGCGGTTGCCGACGAGCGGGTCCTGCTCGTTCGTGAGGCCGGCGAATTTGGCGGTGGCGAGCCACGCGCCCTGAATGAACTCAAACTGTCGGCCGATGTTTGCGTTCAGCGAGAGGAAGCGCAAGCCAGCTTCCGGGTCGGGGGTCGCCGGATCGAGCGCCTCCCGCCAATCGACTTTTCTGCCGTATTCGCGGCCCCGGCGCAGGAGGCGGTGAAAACGGGCGGAGGCGACTGCGTCGTCCTGGGAGCGCAAATAGGGCCACACAGTGTTGTTGGCTTCCCAAGGCAGCGTGGACGAAGTGGGCTCGCGCTGGCGGCGGGCCGTAAGGCCAAGCGCCGTGAGCAACGCGTCGATCGGCCCCTCAGCCTCGGGCGGCAGATCGCCGGTGCGGGGATTGGCCCGGCGAATATGCGCGCCGACCGGGCAGGAAAGACCATTTGGGTCGCTGTCAAACAGGAAGCCGTTGCGGTTCCGGTCGGCCGGGTCAACGCCCGGAATTGCAAGACCCGTCTCGAAATCCTCGAGGGGCAACCCGCTCATGCGGCGGCCCACCATGCTCTCCGCCAGCGCGTCGGTCGCGAGGCCGACGCGCTTCGCCTCCGCATCAACCCAGCGCCAAAAGCCAAGCACGTCCTGCGAAAGATCACGCATGACGAGATAGGATCCGTTCCGACCGAGGTCAGGCGCGCCGTCGCCGTCGCGGGGCAGGATGCCCGCGTCCGTCGCATCTTCATCAAGCTTCGGCGATTCCGCCGGGAAGCCATATTCGTTGGCGTAGCCGAGCAGGATTTCGCCGAGTGTGAGCGCGTTCGTAAAGGCGCGGTCGGCCTTCTTGCCGGGCGTACGGGCTCGGTCCCAGTCAAAGCTCGGCTGCGATAGGCCGTCGGCGAAGCCGAACGGTTCGATGTCGCCCATGTCGTGGGTGTCGAGACAGGCGATCACCGCACAGCCATTGGCGGCGGCGGCGTGGCGGGTGTGGCGCTCGAAGTCGGCGAGAGCATCCTCGGCGGAGAACAGGGCGACAAGGACATGAGGTTCTCTGTCGCCGAAGCCCCAGCGCCAGTGCTGAGGCGCGTTGGCGCCCGTGTCGCCCAGTCGTTGTGAGCGGTTCGGGCTGCCGGTCATGCCCTCGACGAACTCGGGCGCGAAGCGCTGAATGATCGGTTCATCGAGGCTCGAGCGCCCGCAACCCGGACGCTGTCAATGCGACCTGCGTCGCCTGTCGAACGTAGCCTCCCGCCAGATCCGCGATGCTCGTAATCGCGAGCCCGCCGAGCCAGACCCGTGCTGGAGCCGGGTCGATGACGCGCAGGAGAATATAGGCCGCCCCGCTTAGCGAGCCGAAGCCGGTGTAGGCCAGGGCCTGAATGTCGGGAGTATCGATGTCCAGGCGCATTCAGATCTCCGCAAGCCAGCGGCGGATTTCGTCGTCGTCCATCGTGACCTTCTCGAACCCGTTGCGGATCCGTGTATTGCGCGCCAAGTCGCGCGCGGTAAGGCCTGGATAGGCCTTGTACCAGACGTCGGTCGGGATCTGATGGCGGCGCTGAAAGCGCTTGAAATCCTGCTCGCGCCACGCGCCCTTGCGGACGAGCCAATCGGTTTGCGGGTAGCCGATCGCGCTGGAAAAGGAGAGGTTCAGGCCGAAGCCCGCCTTGTTGATGAAGTCGTCCATGTAGGCTTCATGGAAGCCGTCGTAGTTGGAGCAGAAGAAGGCGCGGCGCTTGTCGTCTATCAATACCCAATGGGCGAAGTGGATCGTTCCGATCCGCCCCAACTGACCGCGGGTGAAGATGTGCCGGGCGACCCAACTGACACCGTAGAGAATGACAAGTTCGAGATAGAGCCGGAAACGGCCGGGCTTGATTGAACCCATCGCCGTGTACTGGTTCGTGACGTCATGATCCTCCTGCGAGCGAAGCTTCACCACCCATCCAGCGTCGTAAGGCTGGTCAATGATGGGGTCGGTCAGTTCGCGCCGCCTGAGCAGGACCGCGATCACGATCGCCGCGGCAATGAGGATGGGAATTGCGAGGGGGAAGAAAAATAGAAATGCGACGCCGATCACGATAGGCGTCAAAAGGTGAATAAGATTACGCCAACGCCAGTCAGAGGGCGTCGGGGGAATGGGAGAAAGGGTAACTCGCGGCGCGACCGCGGCGCGCAATTCCGCCAGTATCGCCTGAGGTTCGCGCGATTGTACGTCTGGCAACGCTTCGCGCAGATGCTGTCGCAGCCTCGCCTCTTCGCGCGCCTGGGTGACGGTTCGTCCAAGCCAATTCACGTAGGAGGCGGAGGCGCGTATCCGATGAGCCGTGAGCCAATTCAGGAAATCTTGCGTCTCGACCCAATCGGCGCAAAAGGCGAAAACTTCCCTGAGCCCGGGACAATCTCGGGCGATCCGCTCCAGCAAGGCCCCGCCATCGCCGTCGCAATCAATCATCAGGCAGAGGTAGGTCGGTTCCGTTTTGGGCAATTGCGGATAGGGCGCACGGTCGCCGAGCGTATTGTCCTCCAATACGACGAGCCGGGCGAAATGGATCGTGTCGTAGGCGCCGAAGGGCAGGACGCTATTGGCCGGGTTCGCCGCGCCGGGGGCGCCGGTTAAGGTCATCTCGGCAAGCGCGGCGCGCAGCCCAGGGACGCGCGCTTGCGGAACCTCGGCTACGACGATGATGACATCCTGCGGGACCATCGGCGGCGGCTCCCAGCAATTTCAGCTTGTCGGCGCGCCCTTCCGGAAATCGAGGGCAAAATCGATCAGCCGACCTTTGTCCCAGTAAACCTTGCCCAGATAAAAGCCCGGCTCGATTTCGCGGATCTCGTCGCGGATATGAGAGGCGACGAGCGATGTCTCGGAATAGTCGAGGACGATGCACTCTTTGCCATCGAGCCAACTCGGATCCTTGTAGATTCGCGCGACAATCGCCTTGACGCCGAGCGGCAGGATGATGTTGCGCAGAAATCCGGCCTTGGAATCGAATACTTTTCCCTTCCAGCCAAAAATGTTGATGAATTCCGCAATCGCCGGGCTGAAGTCCGTGCCGGGCGCGATGATCGCTGTGCCCGCGCCTTCGCCGTCAGGAATTGGCCCCGACTTGTGGGCGCTGAAGAGTTCGTCGAGCTGCCCCTGCGACATGCCCAGCAATTGCTTTGCGTCCATGCCCATGCGTCGCTCCCAAGACTGGTCGGCGATTTAGCTCTATCGCCCTTCGGCCTTGCCGCCTGTGACCGACAGCACAGCCTCGCGCCAGGCGTTCTTTCGAGGCGTCCGATGCCTCGCCATCTTTCGCCGGTTTGGCGACTCTGGCAAGAAAATGTTCACGGAGCTGTGATCAAGTCGTCAGTGTGGTCGGGACGGCGTCTCGCCGACAGTTCGCAGGAAGCTGGCGAGGCGCATTAAACCCTCTGGCCAGGGCCCATGGCCGCTTGCTGCGTCTAGACTTCCCGCGACGCCAGCGTCGATGAACTCAGCGCCCCATTCCGCTGCAAGCGTCTCGATCCCTTCAAAAGCGCCATCCGGATCATTTCGGCTCGCGACGACGAGGCTGCGCCAGGGAAGCCGTCGTAAGGGCAGGGACCAGCCGTAGCCGAGGCGTTCGAGCGTGGAAGGGTCGGGTGGGGCCACGAGAAAGGCGCCCCGTACATCTGCGGCGACCAGAGCGGAGGCAGCGTGCGCAATGGCGGCTGCGCCAGTTCCATGGCCGATGAAAAGGACGGGGCGATCGGCCGTATTCGCCGCCGCGCCCGTCGCTTCGCTCCAGGCCCGCGCGCTCCGCTCATATGGATCCGGCGGCTCAACGAAGCGGGCCGTAGAGAGCTTCGCCCGCCACCGGCTCGGCCAATCGCCCTCCCTGGCTCCGCCAAGGCGAGGGACGATGAGAAGGTCGAAATCGGAGGCGCGCATGCCCACTCCTTAGCACGAGCTTTAGCGACTGAGGCGAGGTCCGCCCCGCCTCGCGCCTGCCGCCTGCCCCCCTCGGAAGCCTCTTGCCTTCGTCCCGATTTCGCGCGCCTATGCGCGCGGCAGACGCTGTTCAGAATATACGGGAGGATTGATGACTTTTGCCCTCGAGCCGCCAGAAACGGTGGGAATGAGCACTTCGCGTCTCAAGCGCATCGGCCCTGTTATGCAGGCCTATGTGGATCGGGGCGTCTATGCCGGCGTCAACACGCTGGTCGCACGGCGTGGAAAAATCGTCCACGCGGGCCAGTACGGGTCGCGCGACAAGGAAGCGGGGACGCCGATGACGGCGGACACGATTTTCCGCCTCTATTCCATGACGAAGCCGATGATCTGCACGGCGCTCATGACGCTCTTCGAGGAGGGAAAATGCACCCTCGTCGATCCGGTCGCCAAATACATCCCGGCCTTCGGGAAGGTGAAGGTGCTGCAGGACGACGCCCTGCTTGTCGACCCCGTGCGGCCGATGAACCTGCGGGATCTCATGACTCACACGAGCGGCCTCGTTTACCATTTTCTTGGCGATTCCGAAGTGAGCCGCATGTACGGACAGGCGAAGCTCTTCGACGGGAAGACTCCGCTCGCCGAGGCGATCGACGATCTCGCGCAATTGCCTCTCGCCTTCCAGCCAGGGACGAAGTGGAAATACAGCGTCGGCATCGACGTGGCCGCCCGGGTCATCGAAGTCGTTTCCGGCAAAACGCTCGCCGAATTCCTTGAGGAGCGTCTTTTCGCGCCCCTCGGCATGACCGATACCGGCTTCTCCGTCCCGGCTGAAAAGCACGACCGCTTGGCCGCGATGTATGGGCGGCCGGATCTTACGCATCCGGACGTGACCATGGCGACCCAACTGGCCGCCTGGGCGAAAGGCGTGAACGACAGGATCGACGTTTCCACGAGCCACCCGGTCGATTCGCTGCAGACATTCCAGCGTGGGGGTCACGGCCTCTTCAGCACCACTGGCGATTATTTCCGCTTCGCTCAGATGCTGTGCAACGGCGGGACGGCGGGCAAGGAACGGGTGATCGGCCGGAAAACGCTCGACCTCATGCATGCGAACCATATTCCGGCCGGGCTCCTGCCGCTTGAAGTCGGCGGATTGCCCTTGCCGGGCTACGGCTTCGGCCTTGGGTCTCGGGTCGCGATGGATGTCGCGCAGACGCTCGCCCCCGGCTCGGTCGGGGAATACGGATGGTCCGGCGCCGCCAAGACCCATTACTGGGTTGACCCGAAGGAGGAGATCGTCGCGCTGTTCATGACGCAGTCGATGATGAGCTTCGATCTTCCGGAACTCAACTTGAGGGCGCTGGTCTATCAGGCGCTTGAAGATTGAACTCACTCGCAGATTCGGTAGTGATCGTTCCCGCCGTGGGCGAGCGTGTCGAGGTGGAGGTGGCTTGCGTGGGCGGCGTCTGAACCCGGCCCGAGGATAGTAGTGAACCAGCCGCAGGCTGCCCGCCTCACCCCGTGAATGAAGGCGGTCCCCTCCGCGCCAGACGGGGCGGCTACCGTGATTCGCCTTTTGTCGGCCAGAACGAAGGCCATGACATCGATCGCGATGCCCTCGCCGTGAGCGCTCGTCCTGGCGCCGGGAACCTGGTTGCGCCCCCGGCAGGCGTAGCCTGGGCCGGTGTCGAGAGCAGTTAGCGGGGAGCCAAGCAATCCGGAGGCGAGCGGGGCCGCGGCGGTGCGAACGAAATCGGCGAGAGTGGCCGCAAACCGGCAGTCGAGCAGCGGCCGCGCAGGAAAATCGATGGCCGCGCCGGAGGCAAGTCCGATCGACTTGAGCCGGACGGGATTGGGGATGGCGCAATCCGACGATGAGGCTGAAGGCGCTGGCGCGCTCTCCGCCTCCACATGAGCATTCGCCAGTTCGGCGAGGCACTCGGGGCTGGCCGAGGACGGCTCAGCCGCCGGTGGCGGCAGGGACGGCGCTTCCTCGGGCGCGGCTTTCAGATCAGGGGGCCGGGGCGGCGGCGTCGGCCAATGGTCGGTCGACGCGCCGTCTGCGCTCGAAGCGGCGAGGGCGAGCCCCGCGCCGAGGGCAATATTGAAGAATCGCATGGATTGCGGTCCCCCTCCGGCTTCCCGGCGGAGGGGAAGGCGAGGGGGAAACGCGCCGTAGAGGCGGGATGATCCGCGAAATCCGACGCTCGACGCCATCGCTTCCAGGCGGCATCGCCCGACGAACGACATATCTTCGGGCGACCATGCGCATGCTATTCGTCACTTGGAGAGCGCGCCCATGTCACGTTCGCTTCGAATCGCCGCCTGTGGCTTTGCGCTCGGCGCGGCGGTGTCTCCTCTGTGTGCGCAGGATCTTGGACCGGCGGTCGAGGTCAAACCGGGGCAGGAAGTGGCGATCCCCGTCACGGTCGACGGCGCCGCCGTCAAGCTCGGGCCGCCGCGTCGTTCGCGAGCCGATGAAGCTGCGCCGAAGGACGGAGAGATTGCGGTCTCGGTCGTCAAGAAGGGGCTCTCGCCTTACGCCACCCTGACGGCGGCCGAGAAAACCCCGGTTCCGGTGGACTTTGTGGCGACGGGGTTGATCGGAGACATCAAGATCGACGAGATCAAGGTCTGCGGACGGCTCGAGGAACCGATCGTCGGAAGGATCGCTTCCGGCTCCTGGCGCATTTCGCTAAACCGGTTCTCGGGACGGGCGGCGGGCGCGACTTGCGAGCCGTAACCCTGGGGTCGAACACAAAGGAACGCCATCATGGCCAATGTGACCTATACGATCGTTCAGCACGACGGCGGTTGGGCCTATAAAGTCGGAGACGTCTTTTCCGAGACTTTCCCGACTCATGAAGCGGCTCATAAAGCGGCGGAGCGGGCGGCGGGCGAGCAGCGCGCCCCGGGTGAGACGACCGGTATCGAGTGGGAAGACAAAGGCGGTCGCTGGCACGACGAACTTTCCGAGGGCGGCGACCGGCCGAACACGGAGGTCAAGGACTAAGAGCCCAGGGCAGGCGGCATCGACATAGGATTCCCTGTTCCGCCGTTCCGTCGCCGCTGATTCCATGTTTTCAATGGGTTGTAAGCCAGTTAACCGCCGACCTTGTGTTTTGAGGGGATGGTATGCTCTACAGCGGCCGCCAATCCCTGATACTTTACTTTGAGATTGGCTGAGAACGTATTCGGATATCAAAGTTTTTTCCAATCTGCGGCCTCGACAGCGCTGCTGTCGAGGCCGCAGACCGTCATGAGACGCGCCGGCGAGAAAAAGCCGGCGTCCAAAATGCCGGCCGCGTAGTAAAGGCGACGCGCGCCGTCGCGGCCGCGCAAAGGCGGAATGCCGCTCATGGCGACGTGAACCGCCGAGCGCGCGAAAGCCCCGCGCTCGAACTCGATTTCCGCCCGCACGAGATAGGCGAGGGCGCTTGCCGGAACGGTTTCGCCGCAGGCGATGGAGATCAGCGCCAGAACGCGCGCATCGTCCTTCTCGCCTTTGCGCACGAGCAACGCGCCCGCTCCCAATCGTGGACCGGCCTCGGTCCAGGTGACGAACGGATAAAAAGGGTTTCGCTTCTGTTCGAACGCCCAGCCGTGCTCCAGCCCGGAAAGGGTCTGCCGGAACCGTTCCTTCGCCGTTTCCCGTCGCCGGGCGGCGCTGCCGCCGCCGAAGTCGAATTCCGCTCCGTCCTCTTGAAAAGCCCCTTGCGTCAGCATGGAATGAGCTTCCGATTCGTGTGGCCGTCCGCTCCGTTAGCAGACGGTACGGAAGCCTAACGCAGCCGATCCGCTTGTCAAGAACAAAAAGAGAACGAGACGGAGGCGGCCCTCGCCGCCGCCGCGGGGCCTCTTCGTCCGGATCCTGGATGTGCTGTGCCGCGCGTCGATCGGCGGGGCGCACTTTTTCTGTGCGTGGACTTTCGGCGGTATTGCAACGCATAGGTTGTAATGATTTCGACATCAGTCGGCAAGTTCACGATTTCTTGAAGACATAGTATTGCCGGATAATAAAGAATTACAAAACCCGCCACCTTTTCACTTGTGCGCGCGCGTCGAAGGGCGTTTACTACCTCGCAAAATTGGCATGCAATTGGTGTTACCCGCATGCTAACACGTAGGAAAGCATGCAGAATCAAATATTTGCATGCAATATGCCCGGTTTTTACGCTCACATAAGGATCGGCGGGCGATGCCGAGAATCCAGTGCGGAAAAGAAAGGGTGAACCACATGCGAAGATCTTTGATCGCCATTTGCGCAGGAGCGCTTGTCGCGGGGATTGTGACCGCGCCGACTGTAGCAGAGGCTGGCCGGAAAAGCTGTATCAAGGCCTGCAGGGTGGAGCAATCCGCCTGTATTCCGCGCTTGGGAGGCGACTCCGATGCAATAAAAGCGTGCCGCACAGCATCCGTGCAATGCGAAGTACGTTGCAAGAACGCCTATCCTTAAAAAATCATCGCACGCACAGTAGTGCCGAAATCCGATCGATTTAGTCGCAATGATTTGCGTGGTTCGGTGGATGCGATGGCTTCGTCGGTAAATATGTTCTTGCCTCGTCGGCCGATGAGGAAAGTAAGATTATATTTCATACTGTAATAATTACCGTGTTTCATCTCGATTTGTCTTCATAAATCGAAATCTAGCTGGCGCCTTGCAGCCAAAACGGGACCGAAAGGGTAGCGGCATGCTTTGTGAACAGCCGGACCAAGAAAAACACTGACAAGCCGGATTCTGCGTCGGGTCGGCTCGTTGAAGGCGGCGACGCGTAAGGAGTATCCAACAATGAGCGACACCGCGATTCATGCCGAAAAGGATAAATCCGAAAAGCCGAAGCCAAGGCCGCCCACCTTCACGGAGGATGAGGCCCAATTCCTGGGATATGGCATCGATTTATTTGAATTTGACCCGTGGAATCCAGCCTCAAAGTCCAGGATTCTGGTCGAGCCGATCGAGACCGAATTCGTACCCATCAGGACGCAGGGATATACCGATATATACGAGGACAGTTTCTTGAAAATGACTCAGAAGCTCGCTGTGGAGGCGGGCTTGAAGGGGAGTTATGGGGACTTCAGCGGGAACGTCAGCACAAAATTCAGTAAATCAGACAATCGGACTGAAAAGCGGCATATGCAGAAGATTTCCTTCATCGTGTCGGGAAAGACGCATTCGCTGAAAAGCACACGCGCGCATCTTAAGGATACACTCGATCCAAATTTTAAAACCGCACTCGCCACAATGGATATCGCTGACCTGTTCCGCGACTACGGAACCCATGTTGCGAATAAATTAACAATGGGCGGGCGGGCCGAGTATTATTGTGAGACGTCCGACATCTTTTCGATGACAAGAAGCGAGTTCGAGACTGAAGCCGCCGCGAAGTTCAAGACCGCCGGGGGCAAGGTCGAGGGAAAAAACAAGAACGCGGTCAGCAACTCCAAGACTGAGAAACTGGTCCTCGCGAAAGAAACAATCGATACGATCGGCGGATCGGCCAAGGCGTCGGCCGATATCAAAGAGGGCGGCTGGGCGGCCTGGGCTGCGAGTACGACCAAGGAGCCGGGATTTCTGGGCTTCGACGCCGCCAGCGGGCTCATTCCGATTTGGGATCTCACCGATAACCAGGCGCGACGCGCGGCCATTCGTGAGGCGTATCAAAAGAAGGCGGCGCAATCCCTGACCACTCACATCATTTCCGTGACGTCCAAAATCGACAGACGTCCGGAAGCCAGCGTCAAAGTGCCCGAAGGATATAAGCTTCTGTCGGGCGGGGCGCTTCTCAACTGGAGCCACACCGGCAGTTTGCTCACTGCGTCTTTCCCCGACGCGGGCGCGCCGGGCGAGAGCACAGATACCTGGACAGCGGCAGGCAAGGAGCACTTCGGAGAACTCGACGGATGGACATGGGGGTCGAAGTACTTCCCCGAGATGGTGAGCATCACCGTGTTCGCAATCGCGCTTTATGATCCGGACGATATTTGGGAGGTGAAGACTGTCTACTTCGATGATCATCACGCCGCGACGGAAGTAGACCCGTTCCAGGAAATAGATATCAGCCAGAAGAACGGAAATCTATCCGCGCTATCAGCGGAAGGTTTTGTGATGGCTGGCGGCGGCGCAAAGGTGAGCTATGCCTCTCTGGGTAGCCTACTCTTTAAATCGTATCCGAAAAATGAGACAGCTTGGCGGTCCTATGCGAAATGGCATCTTCTCAAGGAGAAGGCGACGCTGCTAACTTACGTCACCGCGATCAAAAGCAAGGTGAAGGGGGTCAAAGTTCTTTCGAGAATCACATCGAAGGAAAGCCCGAAAGGCGTCAAACCGACCGCCGCCGTCACGGTCGCCTCGGGATACAAGATGTCGGGAGGGGGCGCGAGGATGCACTATCACGGGGAAGGTATGTTGCTGACCGCCTCATACCCGAAAGGCATCGACACCTGGGAAGGACGAGGAAAAGACCATGGCGTGGAAGACAAAGGAACCATCGAGGTCTACTGCATCGGTCTGAAAGTGGCCGAGGCCTAGGGTCGAGACATACGCGAAGGCGAGCCGTTTCTTTCGGCCGCGATCAGTTCATTCGTCCGCGAAAGAAGCCGTTTCAGCGTTTTCGAGTTGTTGTCCTTGCGGTAGGCCAGGACAAGGTCGATCGTCGGCGCGTCCAAAAGAGGGCGCGCAACGACCGACCATGTGAGGAAGTTGCGTGTGAACTGTGGAAGAAGGCAAACGCCTCGTGTCGAGGCGACGACCGATATCGCCATCGAGATGTACTCAACTCTGTGAGCCGGCTCCAACTGAACGCCCGCCTTTCTCAAATAGTCTTCAATGAGATTGCGAAGCACGGGCGCCTGGTTCGCCATTCCCACGAAGGTCTGTCCTACGAGATCTGTTGGATGAACCGAATCGCGCCGCGCGAGCGGATGGTCGCTCGGCATGACGACGACAAGCGGTTCGGAGATCAGGCGGTCATAGGCGAGACGCGGATAACCCTGCTCAACGCGCATGAACGCCGCATCGAGCTTTCCGGCTGCGACGTCCTCGGCAAGCTGCGGCGAGTGTCGGCTGGAGATCGTGATCTCGATCTGCGGCAATTCATCCCGGAGAACGCGCATGACTCCGGGCAGCCATTGCGGCTCGCATCCGGTCAGGAAACCTAGAGCGAATTTTTGGCGACCCGAGTGGGCGGCGTTTCGTGCGGCCGCTATCGCCGCCTCCGACTGAGCCAATATCAGACGCGCATGGCTGAGATAGGCTTCGCCGGCCGCCGTTAGCGCGATCCCGCGCGAACCGCGCACCAGCAGTTCAACGCCAAGTTCGTTCTCCAGATCGCGGATCTGACGGCTCAGCGATGGCTGAGCGGTGTGCAGCCGCCGCTCGGCCGCGAGGGTGAGGCTCCCCTCTTCGGCGACGGCGACAAAGTAGCGGAGATGGCGCAGCTCCATGACCCAGCCCATGCTTTTTGGGTATGGAGCCGAAGCCTACAAAGTCTTTCTCCCGGCGGCAATACGCCCCTAGTTTTCAAGGGGAGCAGGGGCCCGGCGAGCTCAGGGCGATCGCCGACGCAAATCGCCGCCAGCGGCCCCCTACGCGAAAGGCATATCTCCAATGGCCAACCTGACCAACAAGGCGGCGCTTGTCACGGGCGCTTCGCGCGGTATAGGCGCCGCAATCGCCAAACGACTGGCTGCGGAAGGCGCCGATGTGGCGATCACTTACGCCAAGGGCGCGCGGGCGGCGGCGGAGGTCGTGAAAGAGATCGAAACCGCCGGCGGAAAGGCGATCGCCATCGAAGCGGACGCCGCCGATCCGAAAGCCGCTGCGATCGCGGTCGAAAAGACGGTCGCGGCGTTCGGCAGGCTCGACGTGCTGGTCAACAACGCCGGGACGGCCATCCCCAAACCCTTCGAGGAAACCACGGTCGAGGAGATGGACCAGGTCATCGCCATCAATCTTCGCGGCGTGTTCGTCACGACCCACGCCGCGCTCAAGCACATGCAGGAGGGAGGCCGCATCGTCATGATGGGCTCGTGCGTGGGCGAGCGGATGATGACCCCGGGATTGGTTGCTTACGCCGCCACCAAGGGCGCGGTGAAGATGTTCACCCAAGGGCTTTCGCGAGAGGTCGGAGCTCGCCGCATCACCGTCAACAACATTCAGCCCGGTCCTATCGACACGGATCTCAACCCTGCAGCCGGCGATTGGGCGACGCCCCAAATCGCCAACACGGCGCTGAAACGCTACGGCCACGTCGAGGATATTGCGGCGATGGTGGCGTTCATCGCCGGTCCCGAGGCGGATTACATCACGGGCGCGAGTTTCACCGTCGATGGCGGCACCAATGCGTGAGGAACGAGAGATGACGCTTTCGGGTAAAACCGCCCTCGTCACCGGGGCGTCGCGCGGCATCGGTCGAGCCTCTGCGATTGCTTTGGCGCAGGAAGGCGCGCAGGTCGTCATTCACTATGGCCGCAACGAGGCCGAGGCGCAGTCCGTCGTTCAGCAGATCGTCGCGGCCGGCGGCTCGCGCCCAAGCGGTCGGCGCCGATCTCGCGGCGCCGGAGGGCCCGCATCGCCTCGCCGCCAAGGTTCGCGAGCTTGTCGGCGATCGTCTCGACATTCTTTGCGCCAATGCCGGGGTGTCGAAGTCCGCGACGATCGAGGAGACGACGGTCGAAGACTTTGACGGGCTCTTCGCCGTCAACGTTCGCGCGCCCTATTTCCTCGTTCAGCAGCTTTTGCCGTGCCTGCAGGCCGGTTCCAGCGTCATTTTCACCTCGTCGCTCGCCGCTCATGCCGCTGTGGGCAATCTTGCGGCCTATGCCGCGACGAAAGGAGCGATTGACACGCTGGTGAAGTATTTCGCGAGCGCTCTTGGGCCAAATGGCGTCCGTGTGAACGCGGTCGCGCCTGGTGTGGTCGAGACCGACATGTCGAATTTCGCCAAAACAGACGCCGGGCGGGAATTTACTCTCGGGATGCAAGCCTTGAAGCGCGTCGCGCAGCCGGACGACATCGCCGAAGTTGTCGCGTTCCTCGCGTCCGACGCCTCCCGATGGGTGTCGGGCGACACGATTCGTGTGGACGGCGGCTCGAAGCTTTGAGGGCAGGGGAACGTGGAGGGGGGAGCGGGCCATTGACGGCGGGATTGGCGCCTTGGTGAAGATCCGAATTCGCCGCCCGACGCCGGAATGGCCGCGGCGATAGAGATCGCCAAACCAGACCGATGCCGGTCTCGGACTTAAACTCCCCCAAGGCCTGGGCCGCGCTCTCGCGTTGACTTGCGCCGTTGCGATGCGCTTATAGCGCCTTCGCATTTCGACCCGGGCTGGTTCGCCGGCGCGCGGGTCCATTTCCTCAGAGAGCAGTGCGCGCGACCTCGCGCGAAAAATTCCCATGATGGACAAATCTTTCGACGTTTCCGCCATCGAAGGCCGCGCTTCCGCGCTTTGGGAAGAGACCGGCGCGTTCCGGGCGGGGCGGCCCGAGCGAGCGGAGGCAAAGCCGTTCTGCGTGGTGATTCCGCCGCCGAACGTCACCGGCAACCTGCATATGGGCCACGCGCTCAACAATACGTTGCAGGACATTCTGTGCCGCTACCAGCGGATGAAGGGCGCCGACGTTCTCTGGCAGCCGGGCACGGACCACGCCGGAATCGCGACGCAGATGGTGGTCGAGCGGCAGCTCATGGAGCGCCAGGAGCCGGACCGGCGGGCGCTTGGCCGCGAAAAATTCCTCGAAAAGGTCTGGGCGTGGAAGGGCGAATCGGGCGGGGCGATCGTCAATCAGCTGAAGCGCCTCGGCGCCTCGTGCGACTGGAGCCGCGAGCGCTTCACCCTCGACGAGGGGCTTTCGCGCGCTGTGGCGAAGGTGTTCGTGCAGCTTTACGCCGAGGGACTCGTTTACAAGGACAAGCGCCTCGTCAACTGGGACCCGAAATTCCAGACGGCGATTTCAGACCTCGAAGTCGTGCAGGTCGAGAGCAAGGGCTCGTTCAAGTGGGCGCGTGACGAAGGCGCGCCGCTCGACGCGGCGGGGCTCGCCAAGACGCTCGGCAAAAACCCGAACGGCCATCTCTATTATCTCGACTATCCGGTCGTGGACGATGATGGCGCCGAGACGGGCGAGGTCGTCACCGTCGCGACGACGCGACCGGAGACGATGCTCGGCGACACAGGAGTCGCCGTGCATCCCGACGATGAGCGCTACGCCGCGCTCGTCGGTCGAAAGGTCCGCCTGCCGCTGGTGGGGCGGCTGATCGCCATCGTCGCGGACGAATACTCCGACCCGGAAAAGGGGACCGGGGCGGTCAAAATCACGCCGGCGCACGACTTTAACGATTTCGAGGTCGGCAAGCGGCACGAATCTGAAGGTCTTCGTCCGATCAATATCTTGAACGCCGCGGGTGAGGTTTCGCTTCAAGGCAATCTGGCCTTTTTCGAAGGCGTCGAGAGCGACCAGGATCATGCCCGACTGCTGGCCGCGATCGACGGGCAGGATCGTTTCGTCGCGCGAGCGCGGATTGTGGAATTGTTGGCCCTCGCGGGCGTTTTGCGCAAGATCGAGCCGCACGCCAATCAGGTGCCGCACGGCGACCGGTCCAATGCGGTGATCGAGCCGTGGCTCACCGACCAGTGGTATGTGGACGCCAAGACTCTCGCTCAGCCCGCCCTCGCGGCGGTGCGCGAAGGCAAGACCCAGTTTGTGCCCAAGACGTGGGAAAAGACCTACTACGACTGGCTCGAAAACATTCAGCCTTGGTGCGTGTCGCGCCAGCTCTGGTGGGGGCACCAGATTCCCGCCTGGTATTCGCCCTGGGGCGGAATTTATGTCGAGGAGACGGAGGAGGCGGCTTTCGCGGCGGCGCTCGCCGACGGCGTGACCCGCGGCGCGCTGACCGACGCCGAAGCGGACGCCATTGCGCGCGATCCGGCTCGGGCGGCGGATATGTTCCGGCGCGACGAGGACGTGCTCGACACCTGGTTTTCCTCGGCCCTATGGCCGTTCTCGACGCTTGGCTGGCCGGACGAGACGCCTGAGCTGAAGCGCTTCTACCCGACCGACGTGCTGGTGACGGGCTTTGACATCATCTTCTTCTGGGTCGCCCGGATGATGATGATGGGGCTGCATTTCCGGGAGGAGATCCCGTTCCGCGACGTCTACATCCACGCCCTTGTCCGCGACGAGAAGGGCGCGAAAATGTCGAAGTCGAAGGGCAACGTCATCGACCCGATCGCGCTGATCGACAAGTTTGGCGCGGACGCGCTGCGTTTCACGCTAGCGGCGATGGCCGCGCAGGGGCGGGACATCAAATTGTCGGAAGCCCGCGTCGAGGGCTATCGCAATTTCGCGACGAAACTCTGGAACGCCTCGCGCTTTGCGGAGATGAACGGCTGCGCCCGGGTGGAAGGCTTCGAGCCCGCCGCCGCCAAAGCGCCTCTCAATCGGTGGATTCTTGGCGAAGCCGACAAAGCTGCGGCGGAGACGGCGGGGGCGATCGAGGCCTACCGGTTCAACGACGCCGCCAACGCGGTCTATCGGTTCGTATGGAGCGTCTTTTGCGACTGGCATCTGGAGCTTGCAAAGCCCGTGCTGCAAGGCGAGGCCGATCCGGCCCTGCGGGCGGAGACGCAAGCGACGATCGCGCATGTGCTCGACGTGATCTACGGATTGCTGCACCCCTTCATGCCGTTCCTCACCGAGGAGCTATGGCGCATCAAGGGCGAGGTCGGCCCGATGCGGGAAGGTCCGCTGGCGCTCGGACCATGGCCTGCGGAGGGAATCGACAACGACGAGGCCGTTGAGGCCGAGATTGGCTGGGTGGTCGACCTTATCGGCGAGATCCGCTCGGTGAGGTCGGAAATGGGCGTGCCGCCCTCGACGCAGACGCCGCTTGTGCTGGTCGCGCCCAGCGAGCGAGCCGAGGCCGCGGTGAAGGCGTGGGGCGAGGCGATCAGCAGGCTCGCCCGGGTCGATGCGATATCGACGGCGTCCGCAGCGCCCGACGGAGCGCTCCTCCTCGTCGTGCGGGGCGAAACCGTGGCGCTGCCGCTCAAGGGCGTCGTCGATCTCGGAGCCGAGCGGGCGCGGCTCGACAAGGAGATCCACAAGGTCAGGGCCGAGATCGCAAAGGTGGTCGCCAAGCTCGGCAATGAGGATTTTCTGGCGCGCGCGCCAGAAGACGTCGTCGCGGAGCACGAGGAACGGCGCGAGACTTTCGAGGCGCGGCTCGGCAAGCTGTCGCAGGCGCGGGACAGGCTGGAGCGGGTTTAAACCCTCCGCACCCGGCCCATCCGCCTCGACAAAAATTTTTTTGGTCGGGCTCTTGAACCGCTTTTTTTCGTTCCCCAAATCGCCGCGCGTCGAGGCCTAACGGCTCGGCCAAACGCGCCGGCGTCGCCGGTATCGTATCCATGTTGCTTCACGGAGGATGTGGCTATGCGAACTTTTGACTTCACCCCCTACTATCGCTCCACGGTCGGCTTCGATCAGCTCTTCGATCTGCTCGACAAGAGCGTTCGCTCCGACTGGCCGCCCTACAACATCGAGAGGAAGGGCGAAGACCAGTACCGTATCATCATGACGATCGCCGGCTTTGCCCAGAACGAGGTCGAACTGGTCCAGCACGGAAGCACCCTGCTGGTGACGGGCCAGAAAGGCGAGCAGCCGGCCGCGGAGACCCTTCACAGGGGCATTCCATCGACTTTCCAGCAGAGCTTCAATCTTGCCGACCATGTGAAGGTCGTGGGCGCAAATCTGGAGCACGGGCTGCTCACGATCGATCTCGTCCGCGAGGTGCCGGAAGAGCTAAAGCCGCGGCGCATCCAAATCGGCTCCGGCCCGGAGACGACCGCGACAAAGGCGAATAATCACCAGAAGCAGATCGAGGTCAGCGCCAACAAGGCCGCGTGATCCGCGCTGCTTGAACACTGCGGTCCGCCTCCCGGTCTCACCGGGCCGGGAGGCTTGATTGCGGAGAATGGAGATGAGTCAAAGATTTAGCTTTTTCCAGCCAAGTCCGGCCGAGGCGCCGCCTGGCGGGCCGGAGACTTACACGCACCCCGACGAGGTTCTGCGCGATCCGAAGCTGGCCCGGGCGGAAAAGAAGGCGCTGCTGGCCTCGTGGATTTCGGACGCGCGGGCCGTCGAGAACGCGCCGGCGCTCCGTCAACTCGACAGCGGCGCGGTCGTCGAGGTTGATGTCCTTCGGCGGGCGCTGATCGGGCTCGACGCGCAAACGTCGGACCACGACGAGGGACGCACCGGGCGTCGCTCTTCGCGCCGTCGCGGGCGCAGCCTTGTCACACGCTGGTGGTCGCGATCTGGCGGCCGGAGCCGTGACGATGGTGACGACGATCCGCCGCCCGCCCCCGCAGGCTGCGGAATCCCGTTCCGACCGACGTTTGTCGCCGCCCACGACGCGACGCATCGTCAAGCTCGGAAAATCGCCATCGCCTGAGATTGGCGTCTGGGGCCCCGAAGGCGGGCCGGAAGGCAACTGGCCTGCCTAGGGCCTCGCGTGGCGGGTATAGACGGTTTCCGCATGGCGTCCTCCCACCCAGAGGATTGGCATGACGCCCTCAATGGTCGAAATGGCCAAGGTTGAACTGGAGCTTGCTCAGACGCAGCTCGATGCCGCTCTTCGCGCCTGGGACACCAGCGTCTCCGAGTTGTGGCGCACCTCGATCGCCCTGACGCAGGCTCAAAAGCGAGTGACCCAGGCCCACGAGCTTCTGCGCAAAGCCGCCGATGCGGCCGACACGGAGCGCCGGGGCTGACTCGTGCACAAGGACGCCGCGTGTCCGTCCTCGCGGCGGCGATCGTCCGCGGGGGCGAGGGACCGGCAATTGGGCCCCGCCGGGGACTTCAAACCACGGAGATACTCGTGAGTTGCGTCTCATCGCTGCCAGAGAATCCTGCGAACACCCCCATGACGAGGAAGTGAATATTGCGCGTAAGAGGTTGAAGTCCCGGTGGCGGGGAGCTTGAAATGTTGCCCCCGCGCAACATCGAAAAACCAACGTTTCCCAAGCCGGATTCCGGCGGGAACGCGCCGCGATTGCGCCATAAACGACTCGCAGCGTACCAAGCGGAATGACGGTTGGTGATGCGCGATATGGGCTTCCCGGCGGGGGCTTGCATGCGCGCGGGGTGTTGGATTGATGCGCGTCCAGGCGTGTGGAGTGATCGGGGCTGTGAGGGATAAGCGAAGCGCGGTCGCGGCGCTCGCGTTGCTTCTCTGCACCGCCGGAACGGCCGTCGCCTTCGATGGCAATTCGTCGCCGGGAGCGCCCGCCAAAATTCCCGCCAAGGGATTCACAAGCCCGGCCCAGGCGCTTCGGGCCGGCGTCGCTGACCTTAACGCCGGGGACGCCGCTTCGTCGGTCGAGGCGCTCACCTACGCCGCCGACGGCGGCGAACCGATCGCGCGCTGGAAGCTCGGCGAAATGTACGCGGACGGCGTCGTGGTCCCGCGCGACGACCTCAAGGCGTACCACTACTTCAACCAGCTCGTCGAAGACTACGACGAGGACGCGCCCGATCAACGGAACCGCGGCGCAATCTCCGACGCTTTTGTCGCTGTTGGAATCTACAGCCTCAACGGCATCCCGGGCAGCGAGGTGCGGTCCGACGCGGAGCGGGCGCGTCTGCTCTTCCAATATGCGGCGACCACATTCGGCAATGCGGATGCGGAATACGACCTCGCGCATATGTATCTTGTCGGCGCGGGCGGTCTTGCGAAGGACAACATCACCGCGGCGCGGTGGCTCGGCCTCGCCGCGGCAAAGGGCCACAGGCCGTCGCAGGCGCTGCTTGGACATCTGCTCTTCGTTGGCGACGGAATCCCTCAGCAGCGCGCGCGCGGACTCATGTGGTTGCAAACTGCGCAGACCGGGGCGCAGAGTCCGAAGGACGACTGGATTTTAAGCCTGTGCGAGCGGGACCTCGCGTCCGCAGCCGACCCCGACCGGCAGATGGCCGCAGCCATGCTCGACGAGCGCGCCAAGGGTCCGCCATTGCCGTCCTTTATCTCCCGTAGCGTAGTGAAGACGTTGCAGTTTTTGCGACCCTTCCACCTCGCGGCGTCGCCGTCGGTCAAAGCCGGCGACTGAGCGCCTTTCTTTATCCTTCACATTCGGCGGCGGAATGGGATCGGCGGGTCGCGACTGGCGGCGGCGTCCGGCCTTCTACAAAAGGCTATCGCAATTGCGGGTTGTGCGATGCACTGAGCCCGCGTTGCGCCGCAAGCGGCCGCGTTTGCGGGAAAAATCGGTTCCTGAGGGTCAACATTTGACGATCCTGTGACCAAAATGCAGTTTCGGGGTTGCATTCCGTTACGGCTGCCCGATATCATTGCTGTAACAAGGCCGCATAGGACTAAGTCTGAAGCCGGAGGGTTCCGAACCCCCCTCTGATCCTCCGGTTAGCGGCCGAAGGGAGGCGACTGTCTTACACCGCCCGGAGGTTGCGAATTCTTTTCCCGACATCCGGAGAGACGAGTCCTCCCACTGCCTGGCGGCCGAGACGCTCTTACGCGTTCCGGCCGCCTTTTTGTTAGACCCCACTCGGGCCCCTCAACCTTCTCTTCGGTCACTTTCCTGCCGCGATTGCGGGCCAGTCATGGCCCTGGCGTGGCGCGGGTCGTTCGCCGGCGTGACGCTTCGACGTGCAAGACGGGTCCGGCGAGGGGTGGCCGGGACGGCGGGCGTCGGATAAAGCGGCGGCGTCGTTAGCGAAGTTGAAACCAGACGGGATCAAGAGTGCGGCTCACCATGGGGAATTTTGCGCCGTCGCTCCGCGCCGGCTTGAGGCGCGTATCGCCGAGCTGTTTCAGATCCCCGCGTAGGGCGAGTGGCCGATGAGCTTTGCGCGTATCGAATTCGGGCGCATTCGCCTCCGGAACCCGGCTCCTTCTGATCACGGCAAGCATCGTTGTCGCCGCCGGCCTGGTGGGCTGTGACGAGCCGCGAACCGCAATTCACTACAACAAGGGCAAGGAGCACTTCGCCCAGGGCAAGAAGTGGGGGAGAGCGAGTCCCAAGCTGATCGCCGACGGCGAGGCGGTTCCGCGTGGAGGCGGACAGTATCTGGTTGGCCGCCCCTACCACGTGGCCGGAAAGACCTACGTTCCGCACGAAGACGACCACTACAGCGTGGTTGGCATGGCCTCATGGTACGGCGCGGCGTTTCATGGCCGGCGCACGTCGAATGGCGAAATCTACGACATGTCCTCGATCACCGCGGCGCATCCGACAATGCCGCTGCCCAGCTACGCGCGCGTGACGAATCTCAGCAATGGTTACTCGGTGATCGTGCGCGTCAATGACCGCGGTCCCTTCTCGAGCCACCGCGTGATGGACGTCTCGGCGCGTGCGGCCGAAGTTTTGGGCTTCAAAAATATCGGCACCGCCAAGATCAAGGTCGACTATGTCGGACGCGCGCCCCTCGAAGGCTCGGACGACAATATGTTGCTCGCAAGCCTGCGCACGGACGGCACGCCAGCGAACCTTGACGGCTATCCGTCTTCCGGAACGATGATCGCAAGCGCAGGAGCGTCCGCCTTTGGCGGCTTGTTCTCATCCGCCGCGCGCCGGCGCCCGAACCGGCCCCGCCGCCCACGCCCGTCGCGGCCCCCGCGCCGGAGCCTCGAGCCGGAACCGGTCCAGGTCGCCGCGACTGAAACAACGGCGCCTTCCGACGCGACGACTGAAGACGTCGCCCCGGGCAGCGATGACGCGCCGCCCGCCCATGCGCTTCGCCAGCCGCGCGGGCCTGTGCCGATGCCGCCGCCGCGTCCCTTCGACCTCGGCGAGATCCGCGCCACCCTCAAGGTCGCCGAGTTGAGATCCACGACTGTCCATAAGCCGCGCCGGTCGCCGTCCTGCCTCCCCGCAAACCCATCCAGCAGGCGAGCGCGGGCAAGGCGTTGTACTAGGACGAATTGAGCCTCATGCTGATTGAGCGGCCCCGGGACGGGGAGAGGCAAATCCCGAGTTTATTTTCACAACCCGGTCGCGATAAGAATTGACAAGATTTCATTATAGACCCGGGATCGAAGCCCGGCTCGCGTGACGCTCACCCGCCGCGGCGCGGCGGCGGTCTTGTAGCCGGCCCTCGGGACGGACCGGGCAGCGGGTTCGCGCTTCGGCCGGTCCGCTGTCCATTTTGGTCGAAGCTGCGTTTCTGGGAATTCGGAGTGAAGTGGGTCCGGTTTTGGCTTGTTTTCGTTACCGCCTCAGGCCTGTTTCCAGGCGCGGTCGCTCGCGCCAGAGCCTTCGATACGTCCGCTGAATTCGCGCTTCTCGAAGATTACGACACGGGCGCGGTTCTGTTCGAGAAGAGCGCCGACCAGCCGATGCCGCCGACATCGCTGGCAAAACTCCTCACCGCGGAAATCGTGTTCAGCCAATTGAAGGCCGGCAAGCTCAAGCTGGACGATACGTTCGAAGTCTCGGAAACGGCCTGGCGGCAGGGCGGGCGCCAGCGCGCGGCGCGGCTATGTTCCTGTCCGTGCATAGCCGGGCGAGCGTGGACGACCTTCTGCGCGGCCTCCTCATCCAGTCTGGCAACGACGCAGCGATGACGCTTGCGGAGGGACTCGCGGGATCGGAGGACGCCTTTGCCGACCTGATGAACAAGCGGGCGGCCGAACTCGGGATGACCCATTCTCATTTCACGAATTCGCGCGGAAAGGCCGATCCAGCGATGACGACGACCGCGACGGACATGGCGATCCTCGCCGCCCACCTGGTCCGCGACGATCCGGATTATTTCCACTATTTTTCCGATAAGGAGTTCACCTGGAACAAGATCCGGCAGCTCAACCGCAATCCGGCGCTGGCTTTTACCGATCTCGGCGTCGACGGACTAAAGGCGGGGACGCCCGCGACGGGGGCTACGCCCTTATCGCCACGGCCGTTCAGAACGGGCAGCGGCTCATCCTCGTCATCAACGGTCTCAAGGACGCGTCCGCCCGGCTCGAGGAGACGCGCAAGCTTCTCGAATATGGCTTCCATGATTTCGACCGGCGCACCGTGTTCGACGCGGGCGCGCCGGTCGGCTCCGCCTCCGTCTATGGCGGGGCGTCCGGCGCGACGCCGCTTGTCAGCGACGAAGCCGATCGTGCTCTTCGTGCCGCGCGGCGATACCGAGAGGCTTGTGGCGAAGATCACCTATATGGGTCCGCTCGTGGCGCCGGTTGCAGCGGACGTGGATGTGGGTCATCTCAGGATCTGGCGGGGAGACATGCTCGCGGTCGATGCGCCTTTGAAGACGGGGAAGGCGGTGGCGCTCGGCGGACTGACCCGCCGCGCATCCGACGCGGTGATCGAGCTTGCGGGCCAGGCGGTGCGGCGCGAGCTGAAGCGGTACGGGCTTATGAAATGAGCGGGCGTGGCCGCTTCATTACGCTCGAGGGCGGCGAAGGCGTTGGCAAATCCGTTCAGGCCGCTCGCCTCGAACAGCGTCTGAAGCAAGCAGGCGTGCCGGCGTTACGCACACGCGAGCCCGGCGGTTCGCCGCATGCGGAGATTTTGCGCCAGGCGATCCTCAGCGGATTTCGCGCGCCCTTCGGGCCGGAAGCAGAGGCGATGGCCTTCGCGGCGGCGCGAATCGATCATCTCGACGTCACGATCCTGCCCGCGCTCGAAAACGGGATTTGGGTGATCTCGGACCGCTTCGCAGATTCGACCCGAGTCTATCAGGGCGTTGCCGGAAAGCTGCCGGAGGCCTTCATCATGCGGCTCGAACGGGTCGCCGTCGGCGAGAGCCGGCCCGACCTCACGCTGATCCTCGATCTGCCCGCCGAACAGGGCCTCGCTCGCGCGGCGAAGCGGCGCGGGGAGGCCGAAGCCGACCGATTCGAGGCCGAAGGCCTCGCCTTCCATGAGACGCTGCGGCCGCTTTTCTCGATATCGCCAAGGCGGAGCCTCAACGTTGCGTCGTCATCGACGCGACGGCGGAGCGAGGACGCCGTTGCCGAAGCGATATGGTCGGCGGTCGAGAGCCGGCTCGATCCGGCGGGCGCGGCGAAGGTCGCCGCCTCGTGAAGCGGCCCGCGCAGATCGAGGACGCCGCCGGAGAGCGACGCCTATCCGGACGCGCCGCATCCGCGCCATGCGCAGGCGCTCGTCGGCCATGCCGCTCAGGAAGCGGAGATGCTGGCGGCCTATCGCAGCGGGCGGCTCGCCCATGCCTGGCTGATCGGCGGGCCGAAGGGCATCGGCAAGGCGACGCTCGCCTGGCGCATGGCCCGCTTCGTCCTCGCCCACCCCGATCCGGATCCGCCCGGCGGTCCAGGGCGCGAGCGACCTTTCCGTCGCCCCCGACCAGCCAGGCCGGCGCGGCTGATCGACGGCGCTGGCGCATCCGGACTTTGCGCTTGCCCGCGCGCGAATGGCGGCCGACGACGAAGACTTTTGCGACCGCGAATTCGCGTCGAGTCCGTGCGCAAGGCGATGCAGGTGTTTCAGTTCGCGCCAGCCTTCGGCGGCTGGCGGGTCTGCATCGTCGACTCGCGCCGACGACCTCAACCGCAACAGCGCCAACGCGCTTCTGAAGGTCATCGAGGAGCCGCCCGACCGCTCGCTGTTCCTTATCGTCGCGCATCGGCTCGGACAGGTGCTGCCGACGATCCGGTCGCGCTGCCGGCAAGCTGCGCCTCGACCGGCTCGCTGAAGGCGCGGTCGTCGAAGTGGTGCGTGGGCTTGGCCCGCCCTGGAGCGAAGCGGGCGGACAAAGCGATCGCCAGCGCCGCCGCCCGGTCGCGGCGGTTCGGTCCGGGAGGCGCTCGCCCAGCTTTCGCCTGAAGCGGAGCGTGTCGGCGCGCTGATCGAAAAAACGCTGTCGGAATTGCCTTGGTCAAATCCGCGGACGGTGCTCAGACTCGCCGACGCGCTCGCGAGCCGCGCCGCGCAAGACTCCTACGAGGCGCTCCACCTGAGCCTGTACGAGAGGTTCGCCGAGTTCGCGCTGAGGGAGGCGACGACGGCGACCCGCGCCGAGGAATTCGGCGCTTTGTGGGACCGAATTCGACAAGCCGCGCGCGACACCGACACCTACAATCTCGACCGGCGGGTGCATGTCCTCACGCTATTCCACGACATCGCCGAGACCGCGAAACGCGTGGGCGGATGAGCCTTGTGGGCGTGTATGCCCTCGGGTTTCCTTTCCCGGCCAAATGCTCTAGGACGGCGGGCCATGAGCCGGTTCTACGTCACCACCGCCATCCCCTACGCCAACGGCGCGCCGCATATCGGCCATGCCTACGAGCGCATCGCGACCGACGCGATCCAGCGCTTCATGCGGCTCGACGGGCGCGACACTCTGTTCGTCACCGGCATGGACGAGCATGGCCTGAAGGTGCAGCAGACGGCGGCGCGCGAGGGCGTTACGCCCGCAGGCGTTCGTCGACCGCGTCGCGGCCGAGTTCGAGGCGATGGGCGAGCTGCTCAACGCGCGCGCCGACGACATCGTGCGCACGACGCAAGCCCGCCACTACCGCGCCGTCGCAGGCGATCTGGGAGCGCATGGCCGCGAACGGCGACATCTATCTCTCGAAATATGCCGGCTGGTACTCGGTGCGCGACGAGGCCTATTTCGACGAGAGCGAACTGACCGACGGCCCGGACGGCAAGAAGCTCGCGCCGAGCGGCGCGCCGGTCGAATGGGTCGAGGAGGAGAGCTATTTCTTCCGCCTCTCGGCCTATGCCGACAAGCTGCTCGCCCATTACGAGGCGCATCCCGATTTCGTCACGCCGGAGAAATATCGCAACGAGATCGTCGCCTTCGTGAAGCGCGGCCTCGCCGATCTCTCGATCAGCCGCACCGACCTTCGACTGGGGCGTGCCGGTGCCGGGCGATCCGAAGCATGTGATGTATGTCTGGGTCGACGCGCTGACCAACTACATCACCGCGACCGGCTTCCCCGACGAGGCGGCGCCGCGCGCGAAATTCTGGCCGGCCGACGCGCATGTGATCGGCAAGGACATCACCCGCTTCCACGCGATCTACTGGCCGGCGTTCCTGATGTCGGCGGGGCTGCCGGTGCCGAAGCAGGTCGTCGTGCACGGCTTCCTGTTCAACCGCGGCGAGAAGATGTCGAAGTCGGTCGGCAATGTCGTCGCGCCCGACGGCGCTGGTCGAGGCCTACGGCCTCGATCCGGTGCGCTATTTCTTCCTGCGCGAAGTGCCGTTCGGGCAGGACGGCAACTATTCGCACGAGGCGATCGTCTCGCGCATGAACGCCGACCTCGCCAACGATCTCGGCAATCTCGCGCAGCGCTCGCTGACGATGATCGCGAAGAACTGCGGCGGCGCGTGCCCGATCCGTCGGCGACGGCGCCGCGCGCCGGACGATCTGGCGCTGCTGGCGCGCGCCGACGCGCTGCGTCGGCGAAGCGCGCCGGCACATGAGCGCCTTCCAGATCCATCTCTATGTCGCCGCGGTGTTCGAGGTCGTCGCCGAGGCCAACCGCTATTTCGCCAACGCCGAGCCGTGGAAGCTCGCCAAGACCGATCCGGCGCGGATGCGGCTGGTGCTCTATGTGACGATCGAGACGCTTGCGCATCGCCGCGATCCTGCTGCAGCCGGTCATGCCCGGCAGCATGGGCAAGCTCCTCGACCTTCTTGGCGTCGCGCCCGGACGCGCGGACTTTCGCCGCGCTCGACGCGGGAAGGCGCGGCAAGCTGCGGCGCCTCACCGGCTGAAGGCCGGCGCGCCGCTGCCTGCGCCCGCGCCGGTCTTTCCGCGCTATGTCGAGCCGGAGGCCGCGAAGTGAGAGGCGGCAAACCCTCAGCCCAACTCTCTCCCGCAGGCGGGAGACGGAGCGCCATGAAGGCGCGGCAATGACCCTCATCGATTGCCACTGCCACCTCGACTTCCCCGATTTCGCGGACGAGCTCGACGCGGTCGTCGCAGCGCGCGCGGGACGCAGGCGTCGAGCGGATGGTGACGATCGGCACGCGGCTCGACAAGGCGGCGGCCATGATCGCGATCGCCGAGCGCTTTCCGAACGTCTTCTTCACCGTCGGCGTTCATCCCCACGAGGCGGCCGGCGCGACCGACGCGGACTTCGCCGAAATGCGCGACCTCGCGCGCGCATCCGAAATGCGTCGGCGTCGGCGAAGCGGGCCTCGACTATCACTATAATTTCGCGCCGCCCGAGGTCGCCAAGCGCGTCTTCCGCGAGCAGATCGGAATCGCGCGCGATCTCGCGCTGCCGCTCGTCATCCATACGCGCGAGGCGGAGGACGACACCGCCGCGATTCTTGGAAGAGGAAATGGCGCAGGGGCGCTTTCCAGCCCCTCATGCATTGCTTCACCTCGTCGCGGGCGCTCGCGGAAACGGCGCTGAGGCTCGGCGCCTATATTTCGTTTTCGGGCGTCGTGACCTTCAAGAAATCCGAGGATTTGCGCGCGCTGGCGCGCGATGCGCCGCTCGACCGCGTGCTGGTCGAGACCGACGCGCCCTATCTCGCGCCCATGCCATGGCGAGGAAAGCGCAACGAGCCGGCCTATGTCGTGCAGACCGCGCGCGTGGTCGCCGAGGCCAAGGGTCTTGCGCCCGAGGCGCTTGCCGAGGCGACGCGCGCCAATACGCTGCGCATTTTTTCGAAGATGGCGGACGCGAGACCTTGAGCCTTCGCTTCACCATTCTCGGCTGCGGCTCTTCGGCCGGCGTGCCGCGCGTCGGCGAAGGCTGGGGCGCCTGCGATCCCGAAGAACCCGAAAAATCGCCGCCGCCGCTGCGCGGCGCTCCTCGAACGGCGCGGGCCGAAGGGCGTGACGACGGTGCTGGTCGATGCCGGGCCTGACTTGCGCGAGCAGTTGATCGACGCCGAGGTGAAACGCCTCGACGCAATCCTCATCACGCATCCGCATGCCGACCATACGCACGGGATCGACGACTTGCGGCCCCTGTTCCTGATCGCGCGGCGCAGGCTCGACGTGCACATGGACGAGCCGACCTCGCTCATCGTGCGGCGCGGTTTCTCCTACATCTTCGAGACGCCGCCTGGCAGCGATTACCCGCCGATCGCCGCCGACATCCGCCTCGCCGCCGACCGCTCGGTGACGCTGGAAGGCGAGGGCGGCGCGATCGAGACGATCCCCTTCGATCTCAACCACGGCGAGATCAATGCGCTCGGCTTCCGTTTTGGCGGCCTTGCCTATACGCCGGACGTCAAGCGCATTCCTTCGGCAAGCCGGCCCTATCTCGAAAATCTCGACGTCTGGGTGATCGACGCTCTTCGCTATCGCCCGCATCCGTCGCATTTCAGCCTCGACGATGCGCTGGCCGAGATCGAGGTCGATGCGCCCGCGCCGCGCCGTTCTCACGAACCTGCACACCGACCTGGACTATGAGACGCTGAGGAAACGCCTGCCCCCGCATGTGACGCCGGCCTACGACGGGATGCGGATCGAGGATTTTTGAGGGAGGGGAGATTGACGGTCGCAAACGCAATTCATGATTTCGTGCGCGGACACGAAAAGGCCGAGGCCGAATTTCTCGCCGAGATCGTGAAGGTCCCCTCGGACAATCCGCCGGGCGACTGCGACCGGGCGGCGGAGGGTGTGGCGAAGCGGCTCGAGACGCTAGGCTTCGTGGTCGAGCGGCACAAAGTGCCCGACGCGCTGGTCAGGGCCAACGGCATGATCTCGGCGACGAACCTCATCGTGCGCAAGACATTCGGCGCGGGAGGGCCCGTCATCGCGCTCAATGCGCATGGCGACGTCGTGCCGCCCGGAACGGGCTGGACGCGCGACCCCTATGGGGCCGAAGTCGTGGACGGCTGGATGTATGGGCGCGGCGTCGCGGTTTCGAAATCCGACATCGCGAGCTACGCCTTCGCGATCCTCGCGCTGGCGGCGAGCGGCGCGAAGCTCAATGGGACGGTTGAGCTGCACGTCACCTATGACGAGGAGGCCGGCGGCGAGATCGGCCCGCGATGGATTCTGGAGGAGAAGCTGTCGAAGCCCGATCTCGCGATCGCAGCCGGCTTCTCCTATGCGGTCGTCACCGCGCACAACGGCTGCCTGCATCTTGAGGTCGACGTGCAGGGCAGGTCGGCCCACGCCGCGCGGCCCTTTACGGGCGTTGACGCTCTGGAGGCCGCCAACGCGATCCTGACCGCGCTTTATGGCTGGCGCGGCGGCCTTGCGGCGCGAACGTCAAAAGTTCCCGGCATCGGCTCGCCGCAGATGACGGTCGGCCTGATCTCGGGGGGCATCAACACCAATGTCGTGCCGGATCGCGTGACCTTCCGCCTCGACCGTCGGATGGTCCCGGAGGAAAATCCGCTCGAAGTCGAAGCGGAACTCAACGCCGTCATTGCGCGCGCCGCCTTGCTCCATCCGGACGCGAAGGTCACGGTCAAGCGCATCCTGCTTGCCGAGCCGCTGACGCCGACAGAGAAGGGCGCGAAGCTCACCGAGATTCTTTGCCGCCATGCGACGAAGATCATGGGCGAGACCGTCGCGGCGTCGGGCGTGCCGCTTTACACGGACGCCCGCCACTATGCGAAGGCCGGAGTGCCGATCGTGCTTTTCGGCGCGGGCCCGCATACGATCGAGGAAGCCAACGCCCACCGCGCCGACGAGCGCCTGCCGCTGTCCGACCTTTACAAGGCGACGGAGGTCATCGCGCTGACGCTGGCGGAGCTTTTGACTGCGTAGCGCGGAGGCGGCTGGCCCCTCAATCTTTCCACGAAGCCGCTCGCGAAGTGATGCAGGTCACAGCCGTTTTTTGTCCAATGGCTTAGAGGCAGATGCCCCGTCGGAATTGAACGGCCGGCGGGGTCTTTTTTAGCGGCGCGTTTCCATTCGTTGATTTCAAATCAGAGAGGCCGGCATGATCGTCGACCGGGCTTGGGTTGAGCGCAACATTGGCGTCGATCCGACGGACATCTCCATTCCTCGAGCGGCGTTCGCAGTGAAGGCCGCCGCGACGCGCGAGGCAAGCCTCGACGACATTCAGCGCGAGATCATCGATTTCGATTCGGAAGGGCCCGAAGGCGCGGCCTTCATGGCCTTCACCAAGGCCACTGGCCTCAGCCGCTTCGTCGACATTCCATGGCCGGCCGGTTTCGCCCCGACGCCGTCCGCGGACCCGCCCGGCGACGGAAAGGGCGCGCTTCCGCGCGCCGATGCGCTGGTTGTCACCTGGACCGTGGATGAGGGACACGCCCTGAGCCGAGTGCTGACGCCAGGCAAGGACTCCCGCAACGATTATGTGCCCTACACGCACAACTTTGCGGACATATCGCGCACGATGAGCAAGGGCGCGCCGGCGGTGAAAGCGAAGCGGCTTGGCGCATTCTGGACGACTAAGATCGGCGGCAAGGCGGTGCTCGTTCTCAAGTCCGAGTCGCATCTCTCGCAAGACACCAACAAGCATCTCCCGGCCGGCGGAGCGCTGCCCAACGCGGCCTTCTGGAAACAAATCATCGAGGAGACGCAGCCGAAGCTCATCCTGACCACCGGGACGGCGGGGGGCATCGGCAAAACTTTCGAGGTCGGCGACGTCATCGTCAGCCCCGTCGTCCGGTTCGATTCCCGGGGCTGGCTCACAAAGGCATCTTTTCACGACGGGAGTTATACGAGCGCCGCCGCCAAGAAAGAGCGCTTCGCCCAAGCGACGAAGCTCTTTAAGACGAACGCCTCGCAGCTTCCTCCAGACAATACCCGTCTTCCAAAAATCACCGTCGTTCCGCCTTCCGGGCTCGCCAAATCGATCGTCACGACCGACTTCTTCGGGTTCGACACCAGCGACGATCATTTCAAGCTGCAGGGGCTCGGCGATGCGTCGGAAATGGGCGACGCCGTGCTCGGAATGGTCGCGGCGTCGCTCGGAGGAGCCGCGCCGCCATGGCTCGCCATCCGCAACGTTTCGGATCCCGAGATCAAGGCGGACGGGCTGACGCTCAAGCAGCAGGCGCAGCTCGCCGCGACAATCTACAAAGCCTACGGCCGGTGGAGCTCCGTTTGCAGCGCCATCGCCTGTTGGGCGGCTATTGCCGAACTGTGAACGAAAGGCGGAGGGGAAGGCGTCAGCCTTCCCCTCTTTTTCTTCAATATCCGATCGTGAAGCGCTGGCGGATATGCTGCGGCTTCTCGAGTTCGTCGACGGCTGCGATCGCGTAATCCTCGAACGAGATGCTGCTGCCTTTCTCGTTGGTGAGCAACTGATCCTTACCAAGCCGGAATTTTCCGGTGCGTTCGCCGGGCACGAACATCGCGGAGGGCGAGAGGAAGGTCCAGTCGAGGTCGCCGGCGCTTTGGCGCAGGAGGTCGAGGAACTCTCCTCCCTTGCCCGCTTCCGCTTTGTAGGCGGCCGGGAATTCCGGTGTGTCGATGAGCTTCCGGCCCGGCGCGACTTCGAGGCTGCCGGCGCCGCCCACGACGAAATAGCGCTTCACGCCGGATTCGCGCACGGCCGCGAGCAGGAGCGCAGGGTCGCTGGCGGTATAATGCACCGAGCTGATAATCGCGTCGTGTCCCTTGAGCAGTGGGACGAGGCTCGCCTTATCGTAGACATCGCCTTTTTTCGCGGTGACGCCGGGCGTTGCGGGCGTCTTCTCGGGGTTGCGCGTGATGGCGGTGACCGTATGCCCACGGCTGACGAGTTCCTTGAGCAGCCGCGAGCCGGCCTGGCCGCTGGCGCCGATGAGCGCAACTTTCATTTTTTGCCTCCGGGTGTAGTATCTACTGGAAACCAGATCGCCGTCGGATACCAATGCGCCCCGATCCTGTAAAGAACGCACTTTCGCGAGACCAGGTTTCGCGCGGGAAACCTGAGGCCACGGCCCTCCCGCCCGACCCGTACCATTCCGGTTGCCCGACCCGGCTTCTGCTCGACCGGATCGGCGACAAGTGGACCGTCCTGGTCATCGGACTTCTGCAGCGCGGGCCGATGCGTTTCAACGCGTTGCGGCGCGCCATCGGCGGCGTCACGCAGAAGATGCTTTCGCAGACTCTGAAGAATCTTGAGCGAGACGGACTGGCGAGACGCGAGATGATTCCGGCCGCGCCGGTCGTCGTCGAATATTCCCTGACGCCATTGGGCGCGACGCTCGCCACGACCATCGAAGGCCTTCAGCGATGGGCGACCGACCATATCCCTGAGGTCGCGGATGCGCAGGAACGTTACGATCGCCTCCACGCCCGCGTTGGGCCGCGCGTGAGTTCGCCGGCCCGGGACGTTACCGCCTTTTCCGCTCCGCACGGTCGAGTTCAGCATAGTGCCGGAAGACGCCGGACTGGTTGAACGGCAAGCGGCGGTCGGAAGCGAGATAGCGGGCGATGTTGGGCCGCTCGGCGACCCGGTCCGAAAGCGCTGCAAGTTTCGGATAAACACTGGCGGCGTCCGCGAACGCGCGCGGCCAAGCGTAACACATTCCAGACCAGATCTGGAACAGCGACAGGTCCACAGTCGAGAGCGCGTCCCCTACGATGTAGGCTGGGCCAGCCGGGTTTTGGGCGAGGGTCTGCTCGAAATATCCAAGATATTTCGGAACCCGTTCTTCGAGAAAAGCCGCGGCGCGCTTCTTCGCAGCCGCCTTCTGGTTCTCGTAGTAAAGCCCGACCGAGATGGGATGATGCGTGTCGTGGGTCTCCGCGACGAAATCCGTGATGGTGAGTTGAAGGCCCAGCGCGAAACGGCGGAGTTTTTCGTCCTTGGGCGCGAGGCCGAGCTTCGGTCCGAGATAGTCGAGGATATTGGCCACGTGCGAAACAATGACGTCCCCGTCGCGCAGGAAGGGCGGCGCGAAGGGGGTGAAGGGCGCCGCGCGCCCTTCCAGCAGGGCCGTCATCGCCTTCATGCCGAGGCCCGGACCCTTCTCGCGCGAGACATCGACATAAGGGGCGCCGGCCTCCTCGAGCGCCAGCCGGACGAATTCGCCGCGGCCTGGGATGCCCGGCCAGTAGAAGAGCTCGTAGGCCATCGCAGAGGGCTCGGTCAGATTTGGGGACGCATCCGGTCTTCGGCTTTCAGGAAGCGTCGGGCGTGGTCGAGCAGTTCCCCATCGGTCGGATGATCCGCCAATTCGACGCCTTCCACATTCGCCCTGATTTTGGGGTGCTTTTCGGCGAGGAATTTGGCGAAAGCCGTCTTCTCGATGCCGGGGCCGACGATAAGGATCGAGCCGGCGGCGGCGATCTCGCTTGCGACGGCCTCGAAGAAGACCTTGTCGTCGGGCGTGCGCTGGCCGGTGCGCTTCGCGCCATGGCTCACGTCGCGCACGGAGTGATTGGGATGGACGATCGCCTTGTCGGCTTCGTCGGCGTTGAAGTGCAGGACGCGCGCCTGTTTGTGGTCAATCCAGACGACGGCGTGGAAATGGGCCATGCTTGCTTCCGTTGGTCGAGCGAAGGAGAGGAGGGGTTAGACCGGCTGGACGCCTGCGTAAACAGCTTGCTTGGCGTCGACCGGGAGGGGAATTGTCGCAGGGCCCTCCCTCCGCAGCACGAAGAAGAAATAAGTCGGCGCCTTGTCGCCGCGACGGTCCATGAGCCCCAGCGCCGTGTCGGCGTCGACCTTGTGAAAGAGGTCGTGGATTGGCAGCGCGTCGTAAATCATTGTCGCGGTCGCCACGCCCCGGAACTCGGTCGTCCTCAGGCGCGCCTTCGGCTTGTTGGTGCGATAAAATTCGAGAGCTCCGCGCGCGATCGGGGCGACCGCGGGCGACTTTACGATCCGCGCACAGCGCTGGACGATATTGATCGGCGCATAGGCCGGGTCGACGCTGAACAACGCGCCGGGCTCGCCAAAAACGAGCGGATGGACCGCTTCGGCGCTTTCGAACCGCTTTCCATGCCAGCCGAGCGCCTCCATCATGCCCTCAAGCGGATGACCGGTCCGCAATCCCGACCCTTTCCACGCCCCGATCATCAGGTTCGTCGGCATAGGCGGCAGGCTGTCGAAGAAGGCCATCGCCTCCTCGGGGCTTGCGCCGCGCTCGAGCGCCGCGAGCCCGGCGACGCGCGGGTTGTCGACCTCAATAAGGGGCGCGGCCATCGAACAGACGGTTCCTTCGCAAGGTTTTCCCCGTTTGCGTCTCAATACAACGCCCGCCGGCGCTGCTCAGCGCCCGCTGACCCTCGACTTTATCGCTTCGCGCCTCGCTGCGCTATCAGGCCGCGATGGGCCAGGAGAAGATCAAAATGGCGGCCCCCTCTGCCGCGCCCGAGAAAGCTGTCGTCGTCCCCGTCGCGGAGGACGAAGGCGGAATGCGGCTCGACCGCTGGCTCAAGCGCCGGTTTCCGGACATGCCGCAGACGCATCTTATGAAAATTGTCCGCAAAGGCGAAGTCCGGGTCGATGGCAAGCGGGCGGAAATCTCCAGCCGACTTGAAACGGGGCAGGGCGTACGCGTTCCGCCGATGCGCCGACCAGAAGAGGTGAAGCCCGCAATCCGCCGCGCAAGCCCGGAAGACGCTCAGGCCATCCGCGCCATGACGCTCTACGAGGACAAGGACGTTCTGGTCCTCAACAAGCCGCACGGCCTCGCGGTGCAGGGCGGTTCGGGCACGAAGCGCCATATCGACGGGATGCTGGAGGCGCTGACCGACAAGAACGGCAATCGACCCGTTCTCGTCCATCGGCTCGATCGCGACACTTCGGGCGTGCTGCTCGTCGCCAAATCCCGCAAGATGGCGGCCGACCTTGGCGAGATTTTTCGCTCGCGGCGGGCGAAGAAGATCTACTGGGCGCTGGTGGAAGGCGTGCCGAAGCCGGGGCAGGGCCGCATTTCCATGTTTCTCGCCAAGGGCGAGGGCATGGGCGACGAGCGGGGCGCGAAGGGCGCGGGCAGGGCGGACATCGAGCGCATGCGGGTCGCCAAGCATGGCGATCCGGACGCGCAGCATTCCGTGACCCTTTATGCGACAGTCGACAAGGTTTCCCCCCGCCTCGCGTGGCTTTCGATGCGGCCGATCACCGGCCGTACGCATCAGCTTCGCGCCCATGCCGAGGCGATCGGTCATCCGATGATCGGCGACCCGAAATACAATCGGAAGGCCGCCAACGACCCGGCCCGGAACGATCCCCTGCGGGCCGTGCCGCCGGGAATCGAGCCGAAGCTGCATCTCCTCGCCCGCCGCCTCGTGCTGCCGCATCCGAGGGGCGGCACGATCGACGTGACCGCGCCCTTGCCGGAGCATATGAAGAAGAGCTTCGACATGTTTGGCTTCGAGACGCCGGCGCGCGATCCGATCGAGGACGCGCCCGATGAGTAACGATCCGACGCGGGCGGCGAAGGCGAGCATGCGTGCTCCCGGAACCAAGCGCTTCTTCAAAGACGCGGGGGTCACGGAGGCGGAGGGGTCTTTCGCGCTCGCGCTCGATGGCCGCCTCGCGCGGACGCCCGCCCGCAATCGGCTCGGAGCCGCTAACCGCGCGCTGATGGAGCGCGTCGCGGAGGAGTGGCGACGGCAGGGCGAGACGATCGACCCTTCGGAGATGCCGCTGACCCGTCTTCTCAATTCTGCCATCGACGGCGTCGCCGGCAGAATGGAGGAGACACGAGATTCGATCGCCGCCTACGCCGCCTCCGACCTGCTCTGCTATCGGGCGGAGGAGCCAGAGTCCCTCGCCGAGCGCCAGCGTCAGGCGTTCGACCCGGCGCTCGATTGGGCCGCGGACGCTTTGGGCGCGCGCTTCCGGCTGGCGGCCGGCGTGATGCCCATTGCCCAGCCTCCCGAGGCGCTTTCGGCGGTGCGCGCGGCGCTCGACAATCTCGAAGATCCGGTGGCGCTCGCCGCGCTCAGCGTCATGACCACCCTGACCGGCTCCGCCCTCCTTGCCCTCGCCGTGGCGAACGGCGCCATGACGGCCGAGGAAGCGTGGCGGGCCGCACACGTGGACGAGGACTTCCAGGCCGAGCGCTGGGGCATGGACGCCGAAGCCGTGGCGCGCCGGGAGGCGCGCTGGCGTGAGATGGAGGCGGCAGCCATCGCGCTCGGCCGCGCGGAGCGGGCGGCGGCGTAGAGGGCCGGATCAGCCATAGCTCTTCTCCTCGACGAGCGCGGAGCCGAAGAGATCGTTGATCTGGCGTTTGAGCGCCGCGCGCTCGTCGTTGGCGACGTACACGGACCGGGCGAGCGACACGAAGCGGGGGCTGAAATCGCCGGCCCGCTCGCAGGCGCGTAGATCGTCCTCGATTTCCCACAGTTTTGCGTTCACCGCGGCGAGGCGGTCTCGCAGCAATTCCAGGGCCGCGCCGACGAGCGCCTGCTCGTCTGCGAGACTTTCGAGCAGGGCGAGTTCGCGGCGCACGTTGGCGAGCTTGCCCGGGGCGACGATCCGGTCGGACTTGATCCGCAAAATGGTGATCTTGTCGATGAGTTCGCCGGCCGAACAGGGCGCGCTGATCACGTCGGCTCGCGGGGCATTTGCAGCGAGCGCGGCTGTGAGTTCGCGCGCCATATCGGAAAACACCGCGTCCCACGCGCCGCGACGGGGCTGGCGGAAAAGGCGCATCGATGGATACCAGGGGGAGTCATTCCGTTCCGTCATCCAGCGCCATTCGGGGTCGCTTTTCAGCGCCGCCCACACCGGCCTGCCGAGCGCGCCGGCGAGATGCGCGACCGAGGTGTCGCAGGCGATGACGAGATCGCAATGAGACATAGCCGCCGCCGTGTCGATGAAGGCGTCGGGCCCGCCGTCGAAATCTGGGCCGAGCCTTTCGACCCTCATGCCGTCGGGCAGGGCGTCGAACTGCGCCTCGCCAAAGCCTTTTTGCAGCGAGATGAGCCGGACGCGCGGGATCGCCGCCAGCGGCGCGAGCGCGGCGAGCGGAAAGGAGCGGGCGCGGTCGACCTCCGGGTGGGCGCTTCCCTGCCAGACGATGCCGATCTTGAATCCCGCCGACCCGATCCGCGCCGCCCATCGTTCGACGAGCGCCGGCTCCGCATGGAGATAGGGCGCGGCGGCCGGAATTGTCCCGACGCGCGTGCCGAAGGCGCGCGGCAGGCTGCTCAGCGCGATTTGCGCGTCGAAGCGTTCGGCCGGCGGCGCTTCGACGAAGCGGGCCGGGATGCTGGGCGAGAGAAGGCGCCAGAGTTTCGCCGGACAGACGAAGGTCGGTTCCGCGCCGGCCGCCTTCATCAGCGGGAGGTAGCGCGCGAACTGGATCGTGTCGCCGAGCCCGTGATCGTTGAAGACGAGAACCCGCTCGGGTCGTCCTGACGGCCCCGGCCAGGGCGGAAAGCGTGTCCCAAAGGCTTCGGCGACCGAGCGTCCGTGGACCCAGCGCGCCTCGTAGCCCTCCCATCCGCGCTCGTAATCGCCGAGCGTAAGGTGAAGGCAGCCCTTGTTGGCGATCGCATCATAGCTGCCGAGCGCCTCCGCTGTTTCGAGGGCGGCCATCGCCTCGGCGAAGCGGCCGAGATTGCGGAGAGCAACGCCTTGCCCGCAGATGGCCGCGGCGTAGTTTTGCCGCGCCCTGGCGGCGCGGCTGTAGGCTTCGAGCGCTTCCTCCATCCGGTCGAGCTTCATCAGCGCGTTGCCCGCGTTGACCTCGGCCTCCGGAAAGTCGGATCTCAACGTAAGCGCATGGTTCGCGGCTTGGAGCGAGTCTTCGAGCCGTCCGATTTCGCGCAACGCGCCTGCGCGGCAGTTCCATGCGTCGGCGTCGCCAGGCGCCAACGCCGTCGCCGCCTCGAAGGCCGCAAGCGCTTCGGCGTGTCGGCGCAGGTCGAACAGGATCTTTCCGGAATTGACGCAGGCGAGACGCAGCGAAGGGTCCAATTCCCGCGCTCGCGCGTAGAAACGCAGGGCGGCCTGCGGGCGGCCGAGTTCGCCGAGCATGAAGCCGCCCATGCAGAGCGCCTCGGGGAATTCCGGACAACGGCGCAACGCCTCGTCGAGTGCGGCGACGGCTTCGCTGCGTTTTCCCGCGTTCCAGAGCCCGCACGCTTTTGCGTAAAGCTCGGAAGCGCCGGGCTCTGGGGTTGGACAGGTTTCCGGAGTGCGGATCGCGACGTGAGACATGCGCGCCGGACGGTCCGCGACCGGCCTTGCGCCGGCCTGTCCGCCTAAGCGCCGACGGGCTTCCGGTACGGAACGCTTAGCGGGTTTGGCCGTCGCCGAACTTTTCGGTCTTGAACATGAGAGTCACTCTCAAGTCTTGGCACCGCCGCGACACGCCGCGCGCGACATGGGGTATGACGCCCGGAAAAACGACGAAGCGATTGGGCCTTGGATAGATCGAAGCGATGATGTCCTTGCATGCTCGATCGAAGAATACCGTCTCCCCTGCGAAATTCGGATGCCAGGCGAGATGAGGATAATAAATGCCGGTAAAATGAGTGGAAACGTTGGCGTCTATATGGATGCTACCCTCGGAGCCGTACGGATAGCCATTGGCGTAGCATCGCGTAAGCTTGTGCCCGGCAAAGATTGTTTTCTTTAATTTATTCCACATCGCGAGGGCAGGCGGCGCGTTTTGCTCAAGCTCCCTTTCGATATTTGCGATGTTGTCCACTTTATTGAAGTAGCCTGCATAATGCTTGTACCAATACCGGCTGGCCTCCCTGGACTGGTCCGAGTACGCTCCGAAGTTCCAGCTGGGAAGGCTGAGGAATTGCAGCAGACGCGTTTGCTCTTCTTGGGCGAGGAGATCGTCGTACACGATGATGTCCGACCGCTTGAACTCTGCTATGTCATTGGAATGGATTGCATTTCCGAGAGAGTATTGTATCTGCATGAGACTCTTTAACCGCGCTTCGAGCCGCGCCCTATGGGTCGGCCCAGCATGGGGGGCATAGACTAGCGATCGCTTAAGGCGGGAGCCTTCGCGGTGAGATTCTTAGCCGCTTTTCGCGGCTGGGGTCGAATCCGGGCCGCGTCGGTGGTCACGAAGCTCGCGAGCGATCGAAAATGCGAAGCCGTTCGAGGCGCCCGGCCGCCCATGCGATTTCGCGTGGCAGATCGGAAGGCCTGAGGAGACGGCGCTGAAGCAGGGGGCTCTTCTCTTCCGCGACGGCCCAGGCCGCGCCGAAGGCTTGCGCGGCGGCCATGCTCTGCGCGTCGGCCAGCGGAAGCGCAAACTCCTCAGCCAGCACGCCCGCGTCGTAAGCCGCTTTTTGCGTCCAAAGGCGCCGCAGGCGTCCACGCAAGCGGGCGCGCGCTTCCGCCACGCAAAAGGGTTCGAGCGCGGTGTCGCAGAACGAGTTCGGGCGCCGCGACCGCAGCCGCAGCGTGTCCGCGACTCCGCCCGCCGCGCGTCCCCTGAGACGTGCGGAGGTTACGACCTCGATGGCGTTATCGAAGCGGATGCGCGCGTCACGCCGTAGAAGCTCCGCGACGAGGGCCTTGTCTTCGCCCAAAGCGACGCGGGGCAGACCGCCAATTCTTCGATAGGCGTCCGCGGTAACCGCGACGCTCGCGCCGGAGATCGTGGAGTGATGCGGCCAGGGATTGTGGGCGACCGGATCGAGGATGGCGAAAAGCTCCGTCAGCAGCGCTTCATATTGGCTCTCCAGCGCTCCACGCTGATGGACCGCGTCCGGCAGACGGCGTCCGTCCTCGTCGAGCGCCAGACGGCCGAGGACGGCGTCCGCGCCCGCGTCGATCGCGGCGAGGTTGCGATCGACCCAGTCTTGCGGCACGCGGCTGTCGGCGTCGGTCGTCAGGATGACAGGGCGCGCGGCTCCGCTCGCTTCGAGACGCGCGAGCGCGAGGTCCATTGCGGCGCGCCGGGCCTCGCCTGCATTCGCTGCGCGCGCGGGGAGCCGCGCCTCGACGACCTGGATAGAGAACGCCGAGCGCGGCGCGAACGCGCGAGCGAGCGCGGCGGTGCGGTCGACGCAGTCATTGGCGAAAACGATGACTTCAAACAAGGATGGAGAGAGGAGGGCGCCGGAGATCGATGTCTGCCCCGCAAGCGCGGTGAGGCAGGCGCCGAGATGGCCGGCTTCGTTTCTCGCCGGAACGGCCACGACGCCGCGAAGAATTGTGGCGCCCACCGGCGCGAAACGCAAAGGATCATACAGCATGGAGCGGGGCGTCCCTGTCCGCGAAGTCCCTGAAACGCGAGCTTTCCCGTTTCGGTTCCGGCGTTATCCGCGCGCTCAGGAGCGACGCGCCACATCGAGACGAAAGCGATCGAACCGTTCACGTCGCGTCGTCGCGAGAAACGGATTCATTCGCGCGAGAAGCCGCTCGGCGGCTTCGTCACCGGATAGCGGATAGTCTGTCTCCCCGGTCCAATGCACGAGCACGAGATCGCCGCGCGGGGCGAGCGAGCCGAGAATGCGTTCAGCCAAATGGTCCACGTCGGCGGCGCTCAGGTAGTAGACGACCTCCGACAGCAGGATGAGGTCGAACCAGCCCGACGGCCATTCTCCCGGCGCGGCCATGCGAGCGAATTTGACCCACTGCGCGTCGGCGCAACGGCGGCGGGCTTCGAAGAGCGGCTCCTCGGCGATGTCGGTCGCCAGAAGGCTCTCGCAGCGATCGGCGAGCCTTCGGGTGAGCACGCCGATCGAGCAACCGATTTCGAGACCGCGCGCATATTGCGGGCGCGCGAGGGCGCCGAGCGTGACATCATATTTCTCGCGTTCGTAATCGCTTGACACGAAACTCCAGGGGTCGGCGTCCTTCGCGTAAAGCCCCTCGAAATAAGTCCGGCCGAGCGAGGCCTTCGTCACGGGTCCATCTCCAGGAAGACCTCATCACGGGCGACGATCGCCTCGATCATCGCCCGTGGGAGGAGAAAGCCGTCGGGATCGTCATCGATCAGCCGCGTCGCCTGCGAGCGATGCTTCAGAATCGCGGAACGCTTGAGCGCCCGGCGCCTGCTGGACGGCAGCCGCCACCCTTGCGGGGGCCCTTCCGGCTCGCGTTCGAGCTCCACGTCGCGCCCCCAGATCGAATATTCGAAAAGCCGCGCGTTTCGCTGCTTTTGCGCCGCCCGCGCGATCGCGTAAGCCGCCTGATGGTCGCAATGCTGGTCATGGCGCCAGGTTACGAAGATCGCGCCGGCCCGGACTTCTGCTGCGGCCTTGAGGATCGCCGCGCAGGCCCGCTCCGCTTCAGCGCCGGAGGAAGGGACTGCGCGGTCCGGCAGACGGAGAAATTCAATGTGCGCCGGGGCAAGACCAAGCGCCGCTGCGGCGGCCTGGGCCTCTCCCTCGCGCAACGCGCGAAGACGCGCGGCGGGATAGCGGCGGGAATTTGGGTGCGATCCCGTCCCATCGCTGAGGAAGACGATGCGGACCGGTCGGCCGGCTCCGACCGCCTCGGCGATGAGCGCGCCGCAGCCGAGGCTCTCGTCGTCGGGATGGGGCGCAACGATGACCACGCCGCCATCGCCAATCCACTCCGTAAGGCCCGCGGCGGGGAGAGCGTCAGCGGCGGCGAAAAAGGCGTCGCGATTCATGCGCGTGCGGTGAAGGAGCCGTCTTCGGTCAGAACCCAGGCGGCGGCGTTCGTCAGCGCCCGGTCCGGCCCCGGCTGCCGAAGGTAAGTGGCGAGATCGCGGGCGATCCTCTCGATTGGGTTTGGGCGGAGAAAGGCCTGCAGGCCGACCGATCTCTGGACGAGCGCCAGAAGATCGAGCGCCGCCCGCTCCACTGCGCAGCGCGCGAGATTAACGTAAGCCGCTATTGCCGCGTCGTCCGTCTCGCGCCGTTCGAAAAGGGCCGCGGCGCGCTCGACCCAGAGCCGCGCGGTCTCAACCGCGATCGCCGATTGGCCGAGCCGCGCCGCCTGATGCGGGTCCGAGCCGCGGCGCGAGCGTGAGAGATGCTCACGCAGCGCGGCGACCAGCGCTTCCATCCCGCCGGTTTGAACAGCAGCGAAACGCCACGCGCCGCCGGAAAAATCCGGCTCGCGGTGATAGTCGCCCGGCTTGCCGAGCATGTCCTCCGAGTCGACGGCGAGGCCCGTGAAGTCGACAGTTCCCGTCAGCGAGGCGCGCATCCCCTGCGCGGTCCAGCCCGAGAGATCGACGCGCTCGCCCGGCGCGAGACGGGGCAGGACCATCCGCGTCTGCTTCGCTTCGTCCCGCGCCGTCACGAGGGGGCGCAGGATCAGGCTCGCGCCAGAGCAGTAGATTTTACGGCCTTCGAACACGAAGCGGCCGTCTGCGGGGCGGATCTGCAAGCCCTGTTCGTTCTCGTCCGCGGCCCAGACGCCAAGAAGCGCGCCGTGCCGCGCTTCTTCGGCCATCCGGGCTTTCTGGGCGACGGAGCCATAGGTCTCGATGAGCCGGATTGCGTTGACATGGCCTTCATAGAGCCGCCCGAGCGGCAAGCTGGCGCGGCCGAGCGTGCGCAACGCCCCTGGCAAGACGCGCGCCGCTGCCTCGCCGCGCGCGAGCCCTATGCCGGAGAAGGGGGGCGAGAAGGGCGCAACCAGGAGGCCGGCGTCGGCGAGGGCTTCAATTTCAGAAACTGGCGCTTCGCCGCTCTCATCAAGCGCCGCGGCGTTTTCGGCCGCAACGATCGCCACGGCCTCAAAAGCCTCGAGTGACGCCGCTGGGTTCAGGGCGCGCGCTGTCGAAATTCCCATGGACCCCCGCTTGCCAGATTCAGCGGGGATGAACGCCGGAAGCGGCGGGAGGTTCCTCGTCCTCTCCGTCCGCAGGGCGAACCTGTCAGCGAGCAGCGGTCTGCGCTTGATGCGCTTGGTGTCCGGCAGGAGCGCGGCGAGCATCCCCATCAGCGGAAGAAACGAACAGACCTTGTAGACGAATTCGATACTCGTCCAGTCCGCCAGCACGCCCAGGATCGCCGCGCCGAGGCCGCCCAGGCCGAAAGCAAGGCCGAAGAAGAGGCCCGACACCATGCCGATTCGGTGCGGCATCAACTCCTGCGCGTAGACGACGATGGCCGAAAAGGCGGAAGCGAGGATCACTCCGATGATCCCGCTCAGGACGATGGTCAGCGGCAAGCTCGCATAGGGCAACATAAGCGCGAAGGGCAGGATTCCGAGGATCGACCCCCAGATGACCGTCTTGCGGCCGATCCTGTCGCCGACAGGCCCGCCGATCAGCGTTCCGATCGCCACTGCGCCCAGGAAGACAAAGAGGCAAATCTGCGCGGTTCGCTCCGTCGCGCCGAAGCGGCGTTCGAGGTAGAATACGTAGAAGGTCGTAAAGCTCGCTATGTAGAAATATTTCGACAGCATCAACGCCGCGAGCAGCGCCATGGACCGACCGACTCCGCCCCTTGGCGAGGCGGCTTCGCCAACCTTCGCGCCATGTCCGCGAGGGCGGGTCCGCATTACGCCAGCATACCAGCGACCCAATTGCGAAAGGATCGCAATGCCGACGACAGCCAGCGCGGCGAACCATGCCAACCGGGATCGTCCTCCGGGCAGAACGATGAAGGCGACAAGCAAAGGTCCGATCGAGGCGCCGATATTGCCACCGACCTGAAATATCGACTGAGCAAGCCCGTGCGACCCCCCGGACGCCAGACGCGCGAGCCGCGACGATTCGGGATGGAAGATCGACGAGCCGACGCCGAGCAGCGCGGCGCCCGCCAGCACCACTCCATAGCTTGGAGCAAAGGCGAGGATCACGAGCGCCGCCAGCGAGAAGGCCATCCCGATCGGCAGCGAATAGGGGGCCGGATGGCGGTCCGTATAAAGGCCGATCAACGGCTGAAGAATGGAGGCGGAAAGCTGGTAGGCGAGCGTCAAGAGTCCGATCTGGCCGAAACTTAACCCGAAGCTCGTCTTGAATAGGGGAAAGCTCGCCGTGAACAGCGACTGCATCGAATCGTTGATCAGATGGCATGCGCTCGCGGCGACCAGCACCGGCAGCGCGATGCCCACAGCGCCGCGCTGCGGCGCGGCTATGGCCTGTGTCACTGTTACGCCACTCCCTTTATTGCGCGATGGAGTTGGAGCGGTTACTAGGCTCCTCTGAAGTGGCCCGCCACCGCGTTAGGGCCGTCTTCTTACGAGACTGGGACATGTTACATTCGCCGCAGTCGGATCCCTACATCAGGGAGGTCGAAAGACCCGTCATCGCGCGCAAGTCCGACTACCCAGACGGGCATGCGATCGACGCCCATCGGCATCGCCGGCATCAGCTGCTGTACGGCGCGTCCGGAGTCGTGATGGTGACGACCCTGGGCGGCGCGTGGGTCACGCCGCCACAGCGGGCCATGTGGATTCCAGCTGGCGTCACCCATAGCGTGCGCATGTTTGGCGCCGTACGCACGCACAGCCTATTCTTCGAGCCCGGCGCAGTCGTGGGGATGCCGGATCATTGCCAGGTCGTCGGAGTATCGCCCTTCATGCGCGCGCTTCTCGCAGAGGCGGTCCGGCTTCCGCACGAATATGACGTCAATGGGCGCGACGGCGCGCTTATGACCCTGGCTCAGCATGAGATCCTTGGCCTTCCGCACCTTCCTTTGTCTTTGGCGCTTCCCCTACAAGAGGATCTGGCCGAGCTTTGCCGCGCATTCCTTCAGCGCCCTGACGCCCATGCGACGATCGACGCCTGGAGCGACAAGCTTGGCAGGAATCGCCGCACCTTCACCCGGCTCTTCAAAAGGGAGACGGGCGTGACCTTCATGGTCTGGCGTCAGCAGGCTTGTCTCGTGATGGCGCTGCCCCGGCTGGCGGCGGGCGAAGCAGTGACCTCGGTCGCGATGGACTTCGGTTACGACAATCCGGCAGCGTTCACCGCAATGTTTCGACGGGCGCTTGGCTCTTCGCCGCGCGCCTACCTGAGCGCCGACTCGGAATAGCCATTCACTTCCTCGCGCTTGGGACGTATTCCCCGCCAGCGCCCACGAGTCTCTGGTTGGGCAGCGCTACAGCAAGCGCGGGCGTATTTCCGTCCGGCTCCGCCGGGCCCCATTCGCGTCCGTCGAATGTCGGGGGTTTGCGCCCGTTCCGACGGGGCGAGGGCTATGCTATGCGAATCGGCTCGCCTTGGATCCGCTTTCGGAAATTTCTCATGAAAGACATGCTCGCCCGCCTTGACGCCCGCAGAGAGCGCGCCCGCCTCGGGGGTGGCGAGAACCGCATTTCGTCCCAGCACGCGAAGGGCAAGCTCACGGCGCGGGAGCGGATCGAACTTCTCCTCGACCACGATTCCTTCGAGGAGTTCGACATGTTCGTCCAGCACCGCTGCGACGATTTCGGGATGGAGACGACAAAAATTCCCGGAGACGGGGTGGTTACGGGCTGGGGCACGGTCAATGGGCGCACCGTCTATGTCTTCGCCAAGGATTTTACGGTCTTCGGCGGCTCGCTCAGCGAAACGCATGCGCAGAAGATCACAAAAATTCAGGACATGGCGGTCAAGAACCGCGCGCCCATCATCGGCCTTTTCGACGCCGGCGGCGCCCGCATTCAGGAGGGCGTAGCGGCGCTCGGCGGCTACGGCGAGGTGTTTCAGCGCAACGTGCTCGCCTCCGGCGTCATTCCGCAAATCTCGCTGATCATGGGACCTTGCGCCGGCGGCGACGTCTATTCGCCCGCCATGACCGACTTTATCTTCATGGTGCGCGACACGAGCTACATGTTTGTGACCGGCCCGGACGTGGTGAAGACCGTCACCAACGAGACCGTAACCGCCGAGGAACTTGGCGGCGCCCAGGTCCACACGACCCGCTCCTCGATCGCCGACCGGGCCTATGACAACGACGTCGAGGCGCTTCTCCAGATGCGTCGCCTCGTCGACTTCCTTCCCGCCTCGAACCTGGAACAGCCGCCGACAATCCCGAGCTTCGACGATCCGGAGCGCATCGACCATTCGCTCGACACGCTGGTTCCCGACAACCCGAACAAGCCCTACGACATCAAGGAACTCATCCTGAAGGTCGCGGACGAGGGCGATTTCTTCGAGATTCAGGAGGCCCACGCCAAGAACATTGTCACGGGCTTTGCGCGGATCGAGGGCTCGACGGTCGGCCTTGTCGCCAACCAGCCGCTGGCGCTGGCGGGTGTGCTCGACAGCGATGCATCGCGAAAGGGCGCCCGTTTCGTACGCTTCTGCGATTGCTTCAACATCCCTATCGTGACTTTTGTGGACGTGCCGGGCTTTTTGCCGGGCACGGCGCAGGAATACGGCGGTCTCATCAAGCACGGCGCGAAGCTGCTCTTCGCCTATGCCGAGGCGACCGTGCCGAAGGTCACGGTCATCACCCGTAAGGCTTTTGGCGGCGCCTATGACGTGATGTCGTCAAAACACCTGCGCGGCGATATCAATCTGGCGTGGCCGACGGCGCAGATCGCGGTCATGGGCGCGAAAGGCGCAGTCGAGATCATCTTCCGCGCCGATATCAACGACCCCGCCAAGATCGCCCAGCGCACAAAGGAATACGAGGACGCCTTCCTCTCGCCGTTCGTCGCGGCCGAGCGCGGCTATATCGACGAAGTCATCACGCCGCACACGACGCGCAAGCGCCTGTCCCGGGTGCTCGCAATGTTGCGTAACAAGAAGCTCGAAAACCCCTGGAAGAAGCACGACAACATTCCGTTGTGAAAGTTGGCCGTCCGTTTTCTTTGATGGCGGCGTGACTCTATCGTATGCCATGACATATGACGGAGCGAACGACGGTACGCCTTCCGGAAGGCCTCATTTAGCGCCAGACGGCGCGCCCTCGACGAGGGCCGTTGTGCTTCAAGCCTGGAATTCAGGGCGGTCCGGCGACCGACGCCTGGTTCGCCGCGCTCGCCATCGAGGCCGGCTGCGTCTGGGTGACCTGCGACAGCGATTTTGCGCGGTTCCCAAATCTCGATTGGAAATGGCCGGGTCCGTGAGGCGAACGGTTCTTTCACCGACCGCCCGGCGCTGTTAAGCTTGTGGCCTAAACCGCAGAAGCGAGAGCTGCGATCGAACGGCGCCTCGGCGGCAGGGAGGAGAGCCATGGGCGCGATCGAGACGCGCGATTGCGTGCTGAGCGCAGGCGTTGACGAAATTCGGGCGACGCAACTCGCCAGACTTCAGGAAACGCTGCGCCGCGTCTACGAGCGCGTCCCCCATTACCGGGAAGCTTTCGACGCAGCCGGCGCGCATCCGGACGATCTGAAGCGGCTTGAAGACCTGCAAAAGTTTCCGCTCACCGGCAAGGACGACCTGCGCGCCAACTATCCATTCGGAATGTTCGCCGCGCCGATGGAGGAAATCATCCGCATCCATGCGTCGAGCGGCACCACCGGCAAGCCGACCGTCGTCGGTTATACGAAAAGGGATATCGAGACCTGGGCGATGCTGATGGCGCGCTGCCTGCGCGCGGCCGGCGCGACGCCGAGCGACAAGATTTATAACGCCTATGGCTATGGGCTCTTCACTGGCGGTCTCGGCGCCCATTATGGCGGGGAATGTCTCGGCGCGGCGGTCGTTCCGGTCAGCGGCGGGTTCACCGAACGACAAGTCCAGCTGATCGTCGACTTCAAGCCCGACATCCTGATGGCGACCCCGTCCTATACGCTGGCCATCGCCGACGAGTTCGAGCGGCAGGGTCTGGACGCGTCGAAATGCACCCTGCGCGTCGGACTCTTCGGGGCGGAACCCTGGACCGAGGGGATGCGAAGCGAAATCGAGCGGCGTCTGGGGATCCATGCGCTCGACCTTTACGGCCTCTCCGAGGTCATGGGTCCCGGCGTCGCGCAGGAGCCGGTCGCGACCAAGGACGGTCTCACTCTCTGGGAGGATCATTTCTATCCCGAGATCATCGATCCGCAGTCGGGCGCGCCGCTTGCCGAGGGGGAGTTTGGCGAACTCGTCATCACCACGCTCACCAAGGAAGGCATGCCGGTCATTCGTTACCGCACGCGCGACCTCACCCGCCTCTTGCCGGGAACAGCCTACGCCATGCGGCGTCTCGAACGGCTGAGAGGACGTAGCGACGATATGTTGATCATCCGCGGCGTGAACGTCTTTCCCTCCCAGATCGAGGCGGTGCTCGCCAAGGACGACAGGCTCGCGCCCCATTACGTGCTGGAGTTGCGCCGCCCTGAACGGCTGGACGAACTCGATGTCGTTGTCGAGCTTCGGCCGACGATCGCCGGCCAATTCACGAGCGTCGAGATCGAGGAGACGGAGCGCCACGTGGAACATCTGATCAAAGGCTATGTCGGCGTGACGGCGCGCGTGCGGATCGTGGCGCCTGGAACGATCGAGCGCTCCCAGGGAAAGGCAAAACGGGTGATCGATCTCAGGGCGAAGCCATGACGATGCAGGCGACAGCGGAGCGCGCCGACGGGCTTGCGGCGATTTTGCACGAGGGTGGGCTTTCTGCGCCGACAGTGGGCGCATGGCTCGCCGCCGAGCCTCTCCATGGGTCCGGCTTCGCCGCCGCGCGTCGCGACTGCGAGCGCTACTGGGCGCTCTCGCGCGATCTCGTCGCAAGTTTGCCGACGAAGCCTCAGCGAAGCGCGGCGCAGGCGTGCGCGGCCGCGGCGGTCGTCGAGCGCACGCGGGCGAGCCGGGCCGAGTTTCTCAACGCTCACGTCGGCGCTGTTTATGCAGAGCTGACGGAAGGCTGGACGCGCTTCGTGCGCGTCGAGGACCTCGTGCTGACCGCCGCCGACGCTTTTCCGGGCCTTACGCCTTCGCGCGCCGATCTCGCGCGCGAAAAGGGCGTATTGCAGCGTGACAAAGACGGGCTCGAAATCGATCAGGGGATTTTTCTCGCCCACGTTCTCGCCCATCCCCAAAGCGGCGCGCATCTCTGTCACGCCATGCTGAGGCCGCTGCCGGAATTGGCCGAGCTTCTCACTCGTTTCCTGAAGGATGGCGCGCTTGATGTCGGCCCCGCGCGGTTGGAGCGGCGCGGAGCCGCAGCGCTCCTGACCGGCGCCAACCCGCGCTATTTGAACGCGGAAGACATGACGACCCTGCGCGAGATGGAGGCGGTGGTCGACGTGGCGATCCTCGATCCGGTCTCGAAGATCGTCGTGCTGCGCGGCGGCGAGGTCGAGCACCCCAAATATCGCAGCCGGCGCCTGTTCGGCTCCGGCATCAACCTCACCCACCTTTACCGCGGCGACATCCCCTACACCTGGTTCTTGCAGCGCGATCTCGGCTATGTTCACAAGATCTTCCGCGGCGTGGTCCGGGACGACCAGCCGCTCGACGAAGTTCTGACGGATACGGCGGAAAAGCAGTGGGTGGCGGCGCTCGAAGGTTTTGCGATCGGCGGCCACTGCCAGCTTCTGCTCGTCATGGATTACACGATCGCGGCGAACAACGCGTACATGACGCTGCCCGCGCAGAAAGAGGGGATCATTCCCGGCGCGGCCAACCTTCGCCTCGCGCGCCACACCGGCGAAAAGCTCGCGCGCCAACTTGTCCAGTATCAGCGAAGGCTCGATTGCGACACGCCAGAGGGGCGGCTCATCTGCGATGAGATCGTTGCGCCCGACGAAATGGACGCCGCGATCGACCGGGTCGTGACGAACCTCACCACGTCTGGCGCCGTCGGCGCCGTCGCCAACCGCCGCGCCTTCCGTGTCGGCGCCGAGCCTCTCGACGTTTTCCGTCGCTACATGGCGGTTTACGCGCGCGAGCAGGCCGGGTGCCATTTCAGCCCGGCGCTCATCGCCAACCTCGAACGCTACTGGGACGCGCAGAACCGCAAGGACTGAGGCGCCTTCAAAGTTTCAGCGTCATTCGACCGCGCCGACGGGATTTTCGAGACTTCCGATCCCGTCGATTTCGATGCGCACACGATCCCCCGCGACCAAGAATTTCGGCGGCTTGAACCCGACGCCGACGCCGGCCGGCGTCCCGGTCGCGATCACATCGCCGGGCAACAGCGTGATTCCGGCCGAGATCGTCGAGATAATGGTCGGCACGTCGAAGATGAGGTCTTTCGTATTGCCGTCCTGACGAATCTCGCCATTGACCCAGCAGCGAACGCCGGTGTTGGCGAGGTCGATGGCGTCGCGGGTGACCGCCCACGGCCCCATCGGGCAGAAAGTGTCTTGCGACTTTCCGATCAGCCATTGCTGATGGCGCACCTGCATGTCGCGCGCGGTGACGTCGTTGACGATCGTATAGCCCCAGACATGGTCCATCGCCTCAGCGCGGGAGATCGCCCGGCCACCCTTGCCGATGATCACGGCAAGCTCGGCTTCATAGTCGATCGAGTCGAGACCCTCGGGTCGATCGTCACCATTGCCCCGGGTGCGACGACGCATTCAGGAAGCTTGGAGAAGACAACCGGATTTTCGGGTGGCGCTGATTTTGCGGTCGCCGCGGCGAGGCTGGTCGCCGCATGCTCCTTCAGATGCTCGAGATAGTTCTTGCCGACGCAGAAGAGGTTTCGGCGCGGCCGCGGAATGGGCGCTTCGAGCGCGACCAGGGCAAGCTCCATGGGCGCGAGAACGCTGGGGAGGCGCGTCCAGACCGATTATTGCGAGTACGCCCTCGCGCGCCGCATCGGAGGGGAGGTCGAACGGGGCGACCGTCCGGTTCGTCTCATCGACGACGCCAATCCGCCAATCTCCCCCGGAGCGGAACGTTGCGATCTTCATTTGTCAGACATTCCTTTTCTGACCGCGATCCTTCCGGGCAGCCGGGCGGCTCTCGGCTATTGTATCAACCGTATCTGGTGTGGCATGCTAGCGCCCACGAATCCGAGCGCGACTTTCATAATGCCGGATCGTGAGGGAGGAACAAATGTCTAAAAGTACGGGTGACTTCTCGTCCACGCGCCGTGGACTTCTGCGCGGCGCGGCCGCCGGAGCGGCAGGCGCGGCGCTTTTTGCCGGAACTGGGATTGATCCTCGGCTCGGAATGGCGCTCGCCAAGGAGGCCGGCCGATCCGAGAAGCCGCTGAAGGCCGCCTTCTCGAACGCCGGCCTGCAGGCGACCTGGTGCGCACAGGGCAAGCAGGCGGCAGAATATTGGGGCAAGCTCTTCAACGTCGACGTGACCTGGTTCGACGGGCAGCTTGACGCGGTCAAGCAGCGCGCCGCCATCGACAACATGGCCTCGCAGAAATGGGATTTCGTCGCCATTCAGGCTTTCGGGATCGGCACGCTGACCGCCCCCGTCAACAAAATGATCGAAGCCGGCATTCCGGTCATCGACATGGACACGCTGATCGCGCCTCTGGACACCATCAACGTCTTGACGTTCATCGCCCCCGACAATGTGTTCATGGGCGCGTCGGTCACCCAGGCGCTGGTCAATGCGATCGACGGCCAAGGCACGATGGTGATGACCCAGGGCGCGCTCGGTCACACCGGCGCCCAGGGACGGGCGAAAGGCTTCCACGAGGTCGTATCTAAGTTCCCGAAGATCCAGGTCCTCGACGAGCAGCCGGGGGACTGGGACGTGACCAAGGTCGCCCGCATCTGGGAGACGTTGCTCACGAAATACCCCAAGATCGACGCAGCCTTTTTCCACAATGACGATATGGCGCTGGCGGCCTACAAGGTCATGCAATCGAAGGGGCGCACGGAGACCAAGATCGGCGGCGTCGACGCTATGCCTCCGGCGATCAAAGCGGTGCAGGAGGGGCACATGTACGCCACTGTCCGCAACCCGTCTTGCCGCATCCACGGCGGCGCGATCGTCGCGGGCGTGCAAGCTGTCGTGCAGGGCGCGAAGACCGGGACCGACATCCCCAAGAACATCGTCGCGGACGGCCCGGTCGTCACGAAGGCCAACGCCGACGGCATGTTGTGGATGCAGGAGCAGTTCCTGATCTGATTCAAGCCGCGACTATCGCGAATGGCTTTGCTTGAACTGATTGACGTCTCGAAGTCGTTTGGCGGCGTCCAGGCGCTTCGAGGCGTAGATTTTTCGCTGCTCGCCGGCCAGATTCACGGTCTGGCCGGCGAGAACGGCGCCGGCAAGTCGACGCTGATGAAGATCATCGCTGGGGTCCATTCCATGGGCTCGGGGCGGATGGTCATGGACGGGAAGGACGTGCATTTCCGCTCAACGCGCGACGCGCTCGCCGCCGGCATTGGCATGGTGCATCAGGAACTGAGCGTCGCGCCGGAGTTGACCGTCGCCGAGAACGTGTTTCTCGGCTCCCAGCCGATCAACGGCCTGGGAATTGTCGCGTGGCGTCGCATGGCGAGGGAGGCTGCCGAGCAGCTTAAAAATCTCGGTCTCGACATCGATCCGAAGGCGCGGCTTGGCGACTTTCCGATCGGCGTGCAACAACTCGTGGAGCTTTCGCGCGTGCTCTTCTCGGGCGCGCGGATCATCATTCTCGACGAGCCGACCTCCGCGCTTTCGCCGCCCGAGATCGAGCGCCTGTTCGGCGTGCTGAGGCGCCTGCGCGAGAGCGGCCGCAGCATGATCTTCATCTCGCATTTCCTCGACGACATTTTGAAGATTTCCGACGCCGTCACCGTCTTCCGCAACGGGCTGAAGGTAGAGACGACTGCGGTCACGCCCGCAATCGACAAGGGCTGGATCATCGAACGGATGATTGGCGCCGGCCGCGAGGAACTGGAGGAGAGCTATCTTGGCGAAATTCCGCTTGAAAGTCGCCCCGACGCGCCGGTCGTGCTCAGCGCGAGGGGTCTTGGTCTGGCCTCGGCCTACCGCAACCTGACATTCGACGCGCGCGCCGGCGAGGTCCTCGGCGTCTATGGCTTCATGGGATGCGGACAGCTCGAACTGGCGCGCACGCTGTTCGGCAAGGTCTCTCCGGAGGACGGATCGCTCGCGATCGACGGCAGCCCCATCAGGCTCTCCAGCACGAGCGCGGCGAAGCGAGCGGGCGTCGCCTATGTGCCCGAGAGTCGCCGGGCGATGCTGTTTGCGGAAGAGCCGGTTTACAAAAACGTCTCGATCGCCGTGCTGGAGCTTCTGTCGCGCTGGCTCCTCAAGCCGGAGCGGGAGCGTGAGATCACGAAGGTCCAGATCAAGGATCTGGACATTCGCCCCCCAGATGCGGAATGGCGCCTTGGAGGCCTGTCCGGCGGAAACCAGCAGAAGGTCGCGCTGGCCCGGTGGCTCGCGCATCCGCCGCGCATATTGCTTCTGGCGGAGCCGACGCGCGGCATGGATGTCGGGGCCAAGGAGGATGTGGTGCGCATCGTGCGGCGCCTGCGCGACCAGGGCCTCGCGATCATCGTCTTCTCCACCGAGCCCGAGACCATCCTTTCGCTCGCCGACCGTGTGCTCGTCATGCGAAAGGGCGAAATCGCGCATGAATTCGCAAGCCAGGCGATCAGCAAGGATCGCCTTCTCGCCGCCGCCTGACTTGAGGTCTCGTCGCTCATGAATGCGCAGAATGTCGATGTCGCCGCCCGCGGATTTCGCCTCGACGACTTTCTGCGCGATCAATTGCGCAATATCGCGCCCTTCCTCACGCTGATTGTTCTCGTCGCCTTTTTCAGCATCGCGAGTCCGACCTTCGCCTCGCTAGGCAACCTCCAGAACATCCTCCAGCAGGTGTCGGTGACGGCGATCATGGCGGTGGGCCTTACCTTCGTGATCCTGACCGGCGAGATCGACCTTTCGGTCGGCGCGATGGCGAATGCCGTCGCCATCGTCCTGACTTTCTTCACGCTACAGCCGGATTACGTGAACATCGCGAATCTTCCGCTGCCCGGCGTCTTCGCGATCGTACTCGCCGTGGGGGCTTCCTTCCTGCTCGGCTCAATCACCGCTTTCGGCGTCACGAAGATCGGGATTCCGTCCTTCATCATGACGCTCGCAATGATGCAGATCGGCGCGGGTATTTCCGCGGTGCTGGTGCGCGGGCAGATCGCCTACACTGTGCCGCCTCTGATCCAGACTCTTGGGTCGAAGTCGCTGTTCGGCCTGCCGTGGATCGTCATCGTCGCCGCGACGATGCTGCTCATCGCGCATCTCGTCCTCACCTACACCCGCTTCGGCCGCTACGTGTACATGGTCGGCGGCAATCGCGAGGCCGCCGAATATTCCGGCGTCAACGTGCGCTTCATCATCGGCTCCGTGATGGTGATCTCAGCCATGTGCTCGGGCGTTGCGGGTATGCTCGGCGTCGCCTATTTCGGCAGCGCCCAGCAGAACGAGTTCGACACTTTCCTGCTTGACGCTATTGCGGCGGTCGTCGTCGGCGGAACGAGCCTCTTCGGCGGACGCGGCGGCATCGGCAACACGATCGTTGGGCTTTTTGTGCTCGGCGTCCTGAACAACGGCCTCGATTATGTGAAGATCGACAGCTTCCTGAAGATTTTGATCCGCGGCCTGATCCTGCTCGCCGCGCTGGTTATCAACGTCTACGCGGAGCGGCTTCGGACCGCGCGTCGCGGCGGGCAGGGCGCCTGAACCGATGGTCGCCTATGCTCCGGTTGACGGATCGCGCCTAACCGGCGTGCTCGCCGACATTTCCATTCTTCGCGAAAAGCTCGGGGGCGACCCGGCGAGTTGGCGCATCCGTGAGGTCGGCGACGGCAACCTCAATCTCGTCTTCATCGTGGAAGGCCCAGCGGGCGGGGCGGTCGTCAAGCAGGCGCTGCCCTATGTGCGGCTCGTCGGCGATTCCTGGCCGCTGCCGCTCGAGCGCTCGTGGTACGAGTACAGCGCTCTGACGGAGCAGGCGCGCCACGCGCCAGGCCTCACCCCGGAGGTTTTTCATTTCGACCGCGAGCAGGCGCTGATCGCCATGGAATACCTTTCGCCGCATGTCATCATGCGGAAGGGGCTCATCCGCGGCGTCGAATATCCGCGCTTCGCCGACGACATCGCGACCTTTCTCGCGCGGACCTTATTCCATACATCTGTGCTGGCCGGATCCGCGGAGGCGCATAAGCGGCGCGTCGCGCTCTTTGCCCCCAACACCGCCCTATGCAAGATCACTGAGGACCTCGTCTTCACCGACCCTTATCGCGAAGCGCCGCTGAACCGCTGGACGCGTCCATATCTCGACGACATGAAGGTGGAGTTCGAACGGGACAGCGCGCTCAAAGTCGCGGCTCAGGCGCGGAAATATCAGTTCATGACCAGCGCCGAGGCGCTGATTTACGGCGACCTGCACACCGGCTCGATCATGCTGACGCGGGAGGACACCCGCGTCATCGACCCGGAATTCGCCTTCATGGGGCCTATGGGCTTCGACATTGGCGCGGTGATCGGCAACCTGCTCCTCGCCTTCTTCGCCCAGGAGGGCCACGAGGGAGCGCCCGGCGCCCGGGATACCTATCGGGAGTGGATTCTTGCTCAGGTCCCCGCGGTCTGGGACGGCTTTGCGAGCCGTTTCCTCGAGCTTTGGCGGGCCGCCCCTTCAGGCGACGCCTATGTCGCGGGCCTTTTCGTCTCGCCAGACGACCGCGACGCGATGGAAAGGGAGCGCGCGCGGTTTCTGCGGCGGCTTTACGAGGATACGCTCGCTTTCGCCGGAGCCAAGATGATCCGCCGCATCCTGGGACTCGCCCATGTCGAGGATCTGGAGGCGATCGCAGACGCCGAGATGCGGGCGCGCTGCGAGCGCAAAGCCTTGAAACTCGCGCGCCAACTGCTCGTTGGATCGACCTCTTTTGCGAATATGAGCGACGTCATCGCCACAGCGAGGACGGTCAAGACCGCGTGAGCGGAGCAAAGGGGCGGTTTGCGGCCGAACCTCCGAGGCTTGCCGCCAGAGGCAGGGACTGGCAATTTGTGCGCCGACGGCCTAAGCCAGAATGCATCAGGAAAATGAACGAACGGAAATCGGAGACCCCGAGCCTCGGGCTTGCGCGCGACCTCATGACCAGCCCCGCCTTCACGGCGCCGGCGAGCGCAACCGTGCGTGAAGTGGCGCGGGTGATGCTGGCGCATGGCGTCTCGGCCGTCCCGATCCTCGATGATTTGGGCGCGTTGGTTGGAATGGCGAGCGACGGTGACCTCCTGGGGCGCCGATCCGAGGATACGCTGCGCCATTGGTGGCTCGCAATGCTGATGGAAGGCGACCGGCCCGGCCAGTCGATTGGCGCGGCGGGCGGTCGCCGCGCGCTGGAGGTCATGAACGCGCCGGTGATTTCGGTCGCGCCGGACGCGACGGCGCAGGAAGTCGCGGAGGTGCTGCAGACACATCGAATCAAGCGCGTACCGGTCGTGGACCAGGGCAAGGTGATCGGCGTCATCAGCCGGTCCGATCTTCTCGTCCTCGTCGAGCGCGCATCCATTCCCCACCCGGCGGAGCGCTCGGAGTCCGGACTGATCGCGTTTCTGGAATTGCTCATCGGCGGCGTCTCGTTGCGCGGCGTCCGCAAATCCGGAGATTTGGCGTCGACCGAAGATCATCGCGAGGCGCCGCCGCCGATCACGATCTCCGCAGATGCTTTCCGCGCCGAGGTTCAGGCGCACCGGTCCGAGGAGACAGACTCCAGGCAGATCGAGAAGCGCAAGGCCGCGATCGAGCGGAGGCGCCAGATCAAGCAGCTGCTCGACCATCATGTCAGCGAGACGCTGTGGCGAGAACTGATCGCGCACGCCGAACTCGCGGCGAGGAGCGGCGAGCAGGAACTGATGCTACTGCGCTTTCCCTCGGACCTGTGCACCGACGGCGGGCGGATGGTCGACGTCGCCGAACCGGGCTGGGAGCAAACCCTGCGGGGCGAAGCGGCGGAAATCTACACCCGTTGGCGCAAGGAACTGAGGCCGAAGGGTTTTGGCCTCAGCGCCCGCGTCGTGAGCTACGATGACGGAATTCTTGGCGATATCGCGCTCTTTTTGACCTGGGGCGTCTGAAGGCGGCGCCTCACGCCGTTTCGCGTTCGCGCAACCGGGTCACCCCGAGCGTCTTCATAACGAAGCGCTCATAGCCTGGTTCGCTGGACCCTTTTCTCACCTTGCGCAAAAAATATTTCTCGAAGCCGACCTTGGCCAGATGCACCCAATAACCCTGGCTCGACCAGTTGACGTTGCGCGGCGGGATCTGGGGCAGGGCGACGAAGGCGACGCCGCTGTCGCCGAAGTCGGCCAGACACACGGCGTTCCAAGTCGCCTGATGCGTCGGCTCACGCCCGGCGACGAGGTCGGCGATATTATGCGCGGTCGCCGCGACCATGGATTCGATCATGTAACCGGTTTTCGGCACGCCGACCGGCACTGGCGTCGGCTCATAGGGCGGGATCGCGGTGCAGACGCCGACAGCGAAAATATTGGCGAATTTCGGATTCCGCTGGTGCTTGTCGATCGTGACGAAGCCGCGCGGATTGGTGAGGCCGGGAATCCATTTGCCGTCCTCGCCTCGCAGGCAATCGACTCCGAGGAACGCCGGAATCATCATCGTGAATTTCGACGGCAGCTTGTGAGTTTTCTTGACCGACCCGTCCTCGTTGACCTCCGTGACTTCGACTCCTTCAGCGGTGACGCGATCGATTTTGGCGTTGGTGATCCACTTGATGTCGCGGTCGCGCAGGATCGATTCGAGCATCGACTTCGTGTCGCCGACACCCCCTAGGCCGAGGTGGCCGATGTAAGGCTCGGAGGTGACGAAAGTGACCGGAGCGCGATCCCGGATTTTGCGCTTGCGCAAGTCGGTTACGGCGGTCAGCGCATATTCGTAGGCCGGCCCGAAACAGGAGGCGCCCTGCACCGCGCCGACCACCATGGGGCCCGGATCGGCGCAGAACGCGGCCCAATCGTCTGAAGCGGCCGCCGCGTCGTCGGTTTGACAGATCGAGCGGGTGTTCTGCTGCGGCCCAAAACCCTCGATCTCGTCGAACGCGAGTTTCGGCCCGGTGGCGATCACAAGATAGTCGTAGGAGAGCGTCTCGCCATTGTTGAGCAGAAGCTCATTCTTCTCAGGGACCACGCGCTTCGCGCCGCCCGAACGAAACGCGATGTTGAGCTTGGCGAGCACCGGCGGAAGGTGGACTTTGACGTCGTCCGCCTTGCGCCAGCCGACGGCGACCCACGGATTTGAGGGCACGAACTGGAAATATTCCGATTCCGAGACGACGGTGATGTCGGCGCTTCGCCCGAGGCGCTCGCGCAATTCATAGGCCATGGGCACGCCGCCGATGCCGGCGCCAAGCACAATGATCTTAGGCATAAGATTTCCTCCGGGAATGGATTAGGTTTGGAGCGAGCCCCGAGTCTTTCGCTCGGACTCGCTCAAAGGGGTCGTGCGGACGCGGGCTTTTAGGAAAAAGCGCAGCCCGATTTGAAGCCAAGGCGCTTGAAGACGATCGCCGCCGGGCAGAAGCCAGTGAACGACGACTGGATGAGATTTAGTCCGACGAAGGCGGTGAACAGCAACCAGTAGGGACTGAAAGCGTAAGCGAGCGCCAGGCTCAAAAGAACCATGAAGCCAGCGAAGGCCATGACGGAGCGATCGATAGTCATCAGACTTTCCTCTTCTTCATCTTTGGCGACGCCTCTTCGGCGTCGCAACCCGGAGCGCAATAGAGCTCGTAGAGCAGGCCAATGAGGCGGCCGACTTTGTTGCTGGCGAGCGAGTAGTAGATCGTCTGAGACTCGCGCCGCGTTGCGACAATCTCGTCCTCGCGCAACCGCGCGAGGTGCTGCGAGAGCGCCGACTGGCTGAGCCCGATGGCGCTTTGCAGCGAACTCACCGACCGTTCACCCTTGAGCAATTCGCACAGGATGATCAGCCGGTTCCGATTGCCGACGGTTTTGAGAAGCGTCTCAACCACGCCGGCCTTGGATTGCAGCTCTATTAAATTCATGCTTGCTAATTTAGGAGATACGAATATATGTGTCAAGCCCCTCGAGGGGCGAATGTCGAAAAACTTATGCGGTTTCCGTCGATGCGCCTCATCTTCCTTGTTGCAGGGATTTCCCTGATGCCGCTTCCGGCCCTGGCGGCGGGACCTTTCGTCGTCCACGCCGCCGCCATTCCCGACCAGAAGGCGATCATCGGCACGGTCGAGCCAGTGCATGAGCTTGCGGGCCGGGCCCGCATTGGCGGCACGGTGACGACGCTCTAATGTGAAGGAGGGCGATCAGGTCGAGGCCGGCGCGACGCTCGCCGTCATCGCCGATCCGAAGCTCGTTCTGCAGCAGCAGGCGATCGACGCCCGCATCCAGTCGCAGCAGTCGCAGCGCGACAAGGCGCAGTCCGACTATGACCGCGCGCAGGAGCTCCAGAAGCGGGGTGTGAGCACCCAGGTTCAGCTCGATGCCGCGCGCACCGCGCTCGACGTCGCCGAGCGGACGCTGGAGGCCATGCGCTCGGACCGCGACGTCATCGCCCAGCAGATGAAGGAGGGCGCGGTGCTCGCGCCCGCGGCGGGCCGAGTGCTCAAAGTCCCGGTCGCGGAAGGGTCGGTCATCATGCCGGGGGAGACGGTCGCGACCATCGCCGAGAACCACTACATTCTTCGCCTGCAATTGCCCGAGCGCCACGCGCGCTTCATGCGGGCGGGCGACGTCGTGCAGATCGGCGACCGGGGCGTCGCGGAGGGCGGCCCCAGGCGCCAGGGTCATGTGCGCATCGTCTATCCGGAGATTGAGGGCGGCCGCGTCATCGCCGACGTCGAAGTCGCGGGCCTTGGCGATTATTTCGTTGGCGAGCGGACGCGCGTCTACGTCAATACCGGCGATCGGAACGCCATCTTCGTTCCCCGCGCCTATGTCTATCGCCGCGCCGGCGTGGACTATGTGAAGCTCGCTGGACGGCGGCGAAGCGGTCGTCCAGCTTGGCTCGCCGCGCGACGCCGATATCGAGATCCTGTCCGGCCTCAAGGACGGCGACGAGATCGTCCAGCCATGAAACTCGGAATCGCGGGCCATCTCACCAAGACCTTCATCAACTCGCCGCTGACGCCCCTCCTATTGCTGGCGGCGTTGGTGGCTGGCGCTATCGCGCTCGTCTCGCTGCCGCGCGAGGAGGAGCCGCAGATCAGCGTGCCGATGGTCGACATCATCGTGCCGGCGGACGGCTACAAGGCTGACCAGGCGGTCGAACTGGTGACGCGGCCGTTGGAGGACATCGTCAAGGGCATCGACGGCGTCGAGCACGTTTATTCGACCACTTACGACGACCAGGCGATCGTGACAGCCCGCTTCCTCGTCGGCACGGATCAGGACACTGCGATCCTGCGCGTGCATGAAAAAATTCGCGCCGCTATCGACCGCTTGCCGAAAGGCATTCCCGAGCCCCTAATCGTCGGGCGCGGCATCAACGACGTGCCGATCGTCACCCTGACGCTCTCGGCCGCCGCAGGCAAAGACAGCCGCTGGACAGACAACGGCCTCTTTCAGGTCGCCGAGGAACTCCAGCACGAGTTGACGAAAGTCGATAATATCGGCTCGACCTTCATCGTCGGCGGCAGTCCGAATCAGATCCGCGTCGAGCCCGACCCGGAGAAGCTCGCCGTCTATGGGGTGACGCTAAGCCAACTCGTCGACAAGCTGCAAAACGCCAACCGCTCCTTCCGGGTCGGCAATTTCCGAGACGACGGGAAGGAATTGCCGGTGGTCGCGGGGCAGACCCTGCAGGGCGTGCCCGACATCGGGCTTCTTCTCCTCACCACCCGGGACGGGCGCCCCGTCTATGTGAAAGACGTCGCGGACGTGATCGTCGGGGCGGCTCAGCCCGAGCATCGCGCCTGGACGATCACCCGGACGGCCGACGGCAAGCTCGACCGGCGTCCGGCCGTGACGCTCGCGCTCGCGAAGCGCAAAGGCGCCAACGCCGTCATCGTCGCCGACGACATCCTGAAGCGTCTCGACTTCGTGAAGGGCCGCATTGTCCCGGCCGATCTCGAGGTCGCGGTCACGCGCAATTATGGCGCGACCGCGATGGAGAAGGCGAACGAGCTTCTGTTCCACCTCGGACTCGCGACCCTCTCCATCGTCGTCCTGATCACCATCGCCATCGGCTGGCGGGAGGGTGTCGTGGTGCTGATCGTCATTCCGACGACGATCATGCTCACGCTCTTCGCCTCCTGGCTCATGGGTTACACGATCAATCGGGTGAGCCTGTTCGCGCTCATCTTCTCGATCGGCATTCTGGTGGACGACGCCATCGTGGTGGTCGAGAACATCGCGCGCCATTGGGGCATGCGCAGCGGCCGGCCGCTCGCGGAGACCGCCGTCGAGGCCGTCGACGAGGTCGGCAATCCGACCATCGTCGCAACCCTGACCATCATCGCCGCGCTGCTGCCGATGATGTTCGTCTCGGGCATGATGGGCCCGTACATGAGCCCCATCCCGGCCAACGCCTCGATCGCGATGATTTTCTCCTTCTTTATCGCGGTCACGGTGACTCCTTGGCTGCTCCTGCGGTTCGCGCGCCGGAAGCTCGCAGCCGGCGCGACGGGAGAGGCGCATGGAGCCCACGACATCGGCGCGATGGGCCGCTTCTACGCCTCGATCGCCCGGCCGCTGCTCAAGGGGCGCTGGCGGTCGAAGGTGTTCCTGATCGTTGTCGGTCTTGCGACGGTCGCGGCCTGTTCGCTCTTCTACACCGAGGCCGTGCGGGTGAAGCTCCTGCCCTTCGACAACAAGTCGGAGATCCAGGTGGTGCTCGACCTCCCGCAGGGCGCAAGCCTCGAAGATACCGACCGGATGCTGATGCTTGCGGCTCAGAAGCTGAAGGACCTCCCCGAGCTCGTGTCGATTCAAGCCTATGCGGGGACGGCGTCGCCGTTCAATTTCAACGGACTCGTCCGTCATTACTATATGCGCGCCAATCCCAGTCAGGGCGATCTCTCGATCAACCTGAAGGAGAAGAGCGAGCGCGCGCGCGCAAGCCACGCCATCGCCATCGACATCCGCAAGCGTCTCGCGAGCCTGCCGCTGCCCAAGGGCTCGGCGCTCAAGGTCGTCGAGGTTCCGCCCGGCCCCCCCGTGCTCTCGACCCTGCTCGCCGAAGTCTATGCGCCGACCCCCGAGGCGCGACGGGGGCTCGCCGCCAAGGTTCGGAAGGCCTTCGAGTCGGTCGATTTCGTGGTCGATGTGGACGACAGCTACGGCACGCCCGGCGAGCGGATGCGCTTCGCCATCGACCAGGAGGCGGCCGAGTTCCACGGCGTCGAACAGCAGGCCGTCTACGACACGCTCGGGGCTTTGCTTGGCGGCGTAAAGGTCGGCTATTCCCAGCGCGGCGAAGGCATGAAGCCCATCGACATCACGGTCGCCTTGCCGAAGAGCGCCGAGACGCTCAGCGAGAAAATCCTCTCGACGCCGCTTCCCGCCGGCGGCACGGCGCGTCAGGGCAAGAACGTCGAACTCGGCGACGTCGTGAAAGTCGTGCGCGAAAAGGCGTCCTATCCCATCTTTCGCCACAACGGCCGTTTCGCCGAGATGGTGACGGCCGACGTTGCGGGCCGCTTCGAAGCGCCGATCTATGGGATGCTGGCCGTCGAGGATGCGATCAAACACATGGACTGGGGTAAGGAGGGGCCGCCGGTCATCAAGTATCACGGCCAGCCAGTCAATGACGCCCGCCCGACCCTGCTCTGGGACGGCGAGTGGGAGGTGACCTACGTGACATTCCGCGACATGGGCGCGGCCTTCATGGTGGCGATCCTCGGCATCTATCTGCTGGTGGTTGCCCAGTTCGGTTCGTTCCTGCTGCCGCTCGTCATCCTGGTGCCGGTGCCGCTGACCCTCATCGGCATCGTGCTCGGCCACTGGATGCTGGGCGCCGCCTTCACCGCGACCTCGATGATCGGGTTCATCGCGCTCGCCGGCATCATCGTTCGCAACTCGATCCTGCTCGTGGACTTCATCCGCCACTTGCGGGCGAAGGGCGACATCTCGCTGCGCGAGGCGCTGATCGAGGCGGGGGCGACCCGGTTCAAGCCGATCGTGCTGACCGCGGCGGCGGCGATGATCGGCGCGGCCTTCATCCTGACCGACCCGATTTTCCAGGGCCTTGCGATCTCGCTCGTCTTCGGCCTCGCCTCGTCGACGGCGCTCACAGTGCTCGTGATCCCGGCGATCTATGTTTGGCTGAGGGACGACGAGAGGCCGGGGAGGGGCAAGGCCATCGGGTGACGCCGGGCGGCGACCGTAAGCCTTAAGTCAAGGCTACAGCGTGGGTCGGATCTCAAATGTTTCGCCTCGGCCGAGCCTCGCGGCGCCCCCCTCGGCCACCCGCAGCCCGGTCACCGAGGCGCTGCGGGGTCCCAGCCGCATGGCTTCGAGGAGCGCCTCGACGTCGGCTTCCGCGCCGACGAGGAGCGCTTCGACGGTCCTATCCGATCGGTTCCGAACCCAGCCCGCGACGCCATGCGTCAGGGCCGCGTGGCGGGTGAATTCCCGGTACCCAACACCGTGAACAAATCCTTCCACCACAACGAGACGGACGATATCTATCTCCGGCATCGGCGGCTCCTCCTTGCTTGGCGCGCTCCTCGAATTTCTCATGCGTTCGGGCCTTCGCAAGGGAAAAATTCCTCAGTGTCCCTCGGGGCGCCTCCATGACGCGAAAGATGCAGCCTCTGGCTTTTTTGGGTTGCGGCCTCTCGCGAGCCCTGCGATATAACGTCGCAATAATCATACTATTACGGTGGAAGGACGCCCGAGTGGATGTCGTAGCAGCCAGCGCCAAAAGTCGGGCGGGTTCGGTCTTGCAATTGGAGGGCATCAGCAAGGATTTCGGGGCGATTCGCGCCTTGTCCGAGATCGACCTTACCATTGACGCCGGCGACGTCGTCGGCCTGATGGGCGACAACGGCGCGGGTAAATCCACGCTGGTCAAGATCATCGCCGGCAATTTCCACCCCACTCACGGAATTATCCGTTTCGACGGGACAGGAGCATCGCTTCGACCGGCCGCTGGACGCCCGCAGCGTCGGCATCGAGGTCGTCTACCAGGACCTCGCGCTCGCGAACAACGTCAGCGCCGCCGCGAACGTCTTTCTCGGCCGAGAGCTGACCCGGCAGATTCGGCCCTTTCAAATTCCTGGACCATCGAGGCATGAACGCGCGCGCCCTCGAGCTCTTCGGCGAGCTCAAGTCCGAGACGCGGCCGAAGGATCTGGTGAAGTCCATGTCGGGCGGCCAGCGCCAGGCGGTGGCGATCGCCCGCACGCGGCTGTCGAACGCAAAGCTCGTCCTGATGGACGAACCGACGGCCGCCATCTCGGTGCGCCAGGTCGCCGAGGTGCTCGACTTGATCCGCCGCCTGCGCGACCAGGGCGTGGCGGTGATGCTGATCTCGCACCGCATGCCGGACGTCTTTGCGGTGTCCGACCGCGTCGTCGTCCTGCGTCGTGGCCACAAACGGGCGGACAAGCCGATCCGCAATTCGAGCCCCGAAGAAGTCACCGCGCTGATCACCGGCGCTCTCGAACATGCGTGAGGAATCGACGGCCGTGACCCAGAATGTAGCCGGGCCTCTCTCTTTCACCAATGTCGGTCGGGATCGATGGTGGAAGCGCGGCGCCTTCGCGTCGCAGACCGCCTATGTGGCGATCGCCTTCGTGGCCATCACCGTGCTCGTCTCCATATTCGCGCACAACTTCCTTTCGATCGGCAATCTGCTGAACACCTCGAAAAACTTCAGCTATATCGCGATCGTCGCGCTGGGGTCGACGCTCGTCATCATCACCGGCGGCATCGACCTTTCGGTCGGCTCCGTGATGGCGCTGGTCGCGGTCGTGACCGCGATGCTGATGAAGACGTTTTCGGCGACGCCGCTCGCCGGGATTCCCTATGCGGTGATGATCGTCTCCGTGCTCTGCGGCCTCGGCGCCGCGGGGCTGGCGGGCCTCGTCAACGGGCTCCTGATCTCGAAGATCCGGCTCTCGCCCTTCGTCACCACGCTCGGGATGCTGTCGATCTGCCGCGGCGTCACGTATGTGATCACTCAGGGGCGCGGGCAGGCGCCGACCGGCCCGCAGGTCGACACATTCTATTCGCTGACCGACGGCAAGCTGTTCGGCCTGCCGGTTGCGCTCGTCTATCTGCTCGTCCTCGCCGTCATCATGGGGGTCGCCCTTCGCCACACGCGCTGGGGACGCTACGTCTTTGTGCTCGGCGGCAACGAAAAGGCGGCGCAAGCTCACCGGCGCGCCCGTCGATCGCGTCAAGATCTCGGTCTACGTGCTCTGCGCGCTCAGCGCCGGCTTCGCGGGCATCCTGATCACGGGCTGGCTGGGTTCGGCCCCGGCCAATCTCGCGACCGGCTACGAATTGAAGATCATCGCGGCGTCCGTCATCGGCGGCGCCGACCTTGCGGGCGGCGTCGGCGGCCCGGTCGGCGCGGTGATCGGCTCGGCGCTGATCGAGGTCATCCGCAACGGTCTCGCGCTGTTCGGGGCCGACACCTACTGGGAACAGGTGTTCGTCGGAACGATCATCATCCTGGCGGTGCTGGTCGACCGCATCCGCACGCGCGAGCCCGAATAGCGCTCGTCGAAGCGCATTCGGCGCGGAAAGGTCCGTTCGCGCCGTGTGAGACATCAGGACCTTGGAGGAAGACCATATGAAGAAGTTGCTGTTGGGCGTGGTCGGCGCCGTCGCCCTGATGGGCGGCGCGCTCACGCCGCCGATGTGCAAGTTCGCGCTCATTCCGAAGGGCATGGACAATCCCTATTTCGACCTCTCGCGCGACGGCTGCATGGCCGAGGCCAAGAAGCTCGGCGTCACCTGCATCTATAAGGGTCCGGCGACGCACGAGCCGGCGACCGAAGTCCAGATCATGCAGGATTTCGTGACGCAGGGCGTCGACGGCATCGCGATTTCGGTCGCTGACGCCGATTCGGTCATCGGCGTCATCAAGCAGGCGCGCGACGCCAACATCCCCGTCATCACCTTCGACGCCGACTCGCCGAAGTCCGCCCGGCAGGCCTATATCGGCACCGACAACAAGGAGATGGGTCGCGAACTCGGCCAGCAGCTGATCAAAATTCATCCGAAAGCCCGGCACTTTCGCCACCCAGTCCGGCGGCCCGGCGGCCGAAAATCTCAACGAACGCCTTGCCGGCCTCTATGAGGTGCTGAAGGGCGCGGGCTGGAAGGAAGTCAAGGGTTCGCCCGCCTTCTGCAACGACGACGCCGCGCTCGCCGCGCAGCAGCTCACCGACTTCTACACCGCCAACCCCGACGTCACCGCGATCATCCCGGTCGGCGGCTGGGCGCTGTTCGCGCCGAAGGCGTATCAGAACTTCGTCAATACGGTTCGCGAGAAGCGCAAGGACATGCCGCTGGTGATGCCCGACACGCTGCCGGTCGAGCTCCAGGCGCTGAAGGACGGCTACGCCGACGTGCTGGTCGGCCAGCGGCCGTACGAGATGGGCGAGAAGGCGATGGACGTCCTGCTCAAGCTCAAGAAGGGCGAGAAGGTCGACCCGGTCACTATCGTCGGCCTCGACGTCGTCACCAAGGACAACGTCGACAAGTTCCTGAAGTGACCTGATTTTGCGCCCCTCCCGCGGCGTTGGCTGAGGGAGGGGCTCTTTTTTTTGCGCTTTTTGGAGGCGGGCTCGTCGCAGGAATTGCTCCCGCGGCCTCCGCCCTCTATATCGTCCCCGCTTTCGCTTACGCCGATTGGTTTCGGCGAGTGAGCTTTGAGGATGGTATGATCAACGTCACGTTTCCCGATGGCGCCTCGCGCGCCTTTGAGCCCGGCGTCTCGGGCCTCGACATCGCAAAATCCATCTCCCCCTCACTCGCCAAGCGGACGGTCGCGGCGGTGCGCGACGGGGTGGTCACGGACCTCGCCGACCCGATCGCCCAGGATTCGTCGCTCGAATTCATCGGCCGCGACGATCCGCGCGCGCTCGAACTCATCCGCCACGACGCCGCACACGTATTGGCCGAGGCGGTGCAGTCGCTCTGGCCCGGCACGCAGGTCACCATAGGCCCGGTGATCGAGAACGGGTTCTACTACGACTTCTTTCGCAACGAACCGTTCACGCCGGAGGATTTCCCGGCGATCGAAAAGAAGATGCGCGAGATCATCGCGCGCGACAGGCCGTTCACGAAGACGGCCGTGTCGCGCGACGAGGCGAAGAGTTTCTTCGAGAAGAGGGGCGAGGCCTTCAAGGTCGAACTCATCGACGCGATTCCGGTCGATCAGGAGATCAAGCTCTATTCGCAAGGCGAGTGGACCGACCTTTGCCGCGGGCCCCACATGACCTCGACGGGCAAGATCGGTGAAGCGTTCAAGCTCATGAAGGTCGCGGGCGCCTATTGGCGCGGCGATTCCAACCGCCCGATGCTTTCGCGCATCTACGCGACCGCGTTTGCGAAGAAGGACGAACTCGACGCTTATCTCAAGCAGCTCGAAGAGGCCGAGAAGCGCGACCATCGCAAGCTCGCCCGCGAGATGGACCTCTTCCATTTCCAGGAGGAGGGGCCGGGTTCGATCTTCTGGCACCCGAACGGCTGGACGATTTTCCAGACGCTCATGGCCTACATGCGTCGCCGCCTCGCCGCCGACTATCAGGAAGTCAACGCCCCGCAGGTGCTCGATAAAAAGCTCTGGGAAATCTCGGGCCATTGGGGCTGGTATCGCGAGGCGATGTTCAAGTGCCTGCCCGCCGGCGACGAAGCGGAGGAGGAGGACGAGCGCGTCTATGCGCTCAAGCCCATGAACTGCCCGGGCCATGTGCAGATTTTCAAGAACGGCCTTCGCAGCTACCGGGAACTGCCGGTGCGGTTCGCCGAGTTTGGCGCCGTGAACCGCTACGAGCCGTCGGGCGCGCTTCACGGCCTCATGCGCGTACGCTCCTTCACGCAGGACGACGCGCATATCTTCTGCACCGAAGAGCAGATGGCCGAAGAGTGCCACAAGATCAACGAGCTGATCCTCTCGGTCTATGGGCATTTCGGTTTCGACAAGATTTTGGTGAAGCTCTCGACGCGGCCCGAAAAGCGCGTCGGTTCGGACGCGCTCTGGGATCATGCCGAGGCCGTGATGAGCCGCGTTCTCGACGAGATCAAAGCCCGGCACGGCAATATCGTGACGACCGCTCTCAATCCCGGCGAGGGCGCCTTCTACGGGCCGAAGTTCGAGTATGTGCTGCGCGACGCCATCGGCCGCGACTGGCAGTGCGGCACGACACAGGTGGACTTCAACCTGCCGGACCGCTTCGGCGCCTTCTACATCGCCGGCAACAGCGAGAAGACGACGCCAGTCATGATTCATCGCGCCATCTGCGGCTCGATGGAGCGCTTCATCGGCATCCTCTTGGAGCACTACGCCGGACACCTGCCGCTCTGGCTCGCTCCCGTGCAGATCGTCGTTTGCACGATCACCAGCGATGCGGACGATTTCGCGTTGGAGTTTGTCGCCAAGGCGCGCAAGGCGGGACTGCGTGTCGAGGTCGATCTGCGCAACGAGAAGATCAACTACAAGGTGCGCGAGCACTCGTTGGCGAAGGTCCCCGTGTTGCTCGCGGTCGGGCGCAAGGAGGCGGCGGAAAAGTCGGTCTCCGTGCGCCGCCTTGGCTCGAATGCGCAGACCTCGCTTGGCATGGACGAGGCCATCGCCGCGCTCGTGGACGAGGCTGTGCCGCCGGACCTGCGGGAGGAGAGGGTGCGCGCCGCGGCGGAGTAGGGGCGCAGAGGCGCTCGCCCGTGCGCCTAACGCGCCCGGACCGCGCTGAAGGAAACGCGCGGCTCGCGCCACACGCCCTTCGCTGGATTCGAGATCACGGCCAGAAAGCCCGGCGGCTTGAAGCGCGCCCCGAAGAAGGGGTTCACGAAATACCCGTCCGCGAGCGCGAAGCCGAAACCGCCGGCGCTGAGCTGCGGCTTGCGCTCGCGAACGAGGTTGTCGACCGGCCAGCCCTCATTGCCGGGGATCGCCGTCCTGGCCTGCTGCAGGCCCGTGATCGCCGCGCCGTTCGCCTCGCCCGCGACGCTGGTGATCGTATAGAAGCCGTTTGGGTCTGGCTTGTCGTCGGTTGCGAAAGTTCCCTTGGCCTGGAGCCCCGGCCCCTCGCAAGTCCACCGCCACAGCGTCGCGGCGTCCGCGTCGCCTGCGACGATCGCCGCGGCGCAGGCCAGCGCCAGAACCCGTTTCATGCCCCCGTCTCCATCTCCATCGCCGCGCCGGACGAGCAAATAACCAGCTTGCGCCGAGGCGGGCAAGCAAGGCCGGCAAGCAAGGCGGCCAGCCGAAGCCGGCGCAAGGCCGGCCCCGGCCTTCGGGTTGCGCACTGCCGAAATCTTAAGCTTCCGGCGCCCACCCGACGCGCTTCCGTTTTGGCGCCAAAAGTTTCATCATAGGGGAGTTTCCAGGGAGCCCCGATGAGTTTGTCGCATTCAAAGGTTCGTAGCGCGCTCCGCTTCCGCTTCCGCGGTCGCGACGTCACGCTGGAAAAATTCTCGCCGCGCGCGACGCTGCTCGACTGGCTCCGCGAAGATCAGAACGCGCGAGGCACGAAGGAGGGATGTGGGGAGGGCGACTGCGGCGCCTGTACGGTCGCGCTCGGGCGCCTCAAGGGCGGCCGGCTCGCTTACGAGGCCGTCAACGCCTGCATCCTGTTCCTCGGCCAGATCGACGGGACAGAGCTTGTCACCATCGAGGACCTGGCGGACGGCGAGACGCTGCATCCCGTTCAGCAGGCTATGGTGGACCTGCACGGCTCGCAATGCGGCTTTTGCACGCCGGGCATCGTGATGAGCCTGTTCGAAGCCTATCACGCGGACAAACCCGCAACCCCGCAGAGCCTCATGGACCAGCTCGCGGGAAACCTTTGCCGCTGCACCGGGTACCGGCCAATCCTCGCGGCGGGCCTTGCGACCTGCGACGGCGCCGCGCGCGACAAGTTCGCGGCGACGGCCGAAAGCCGCGCTGCCGCGGTGGCGGCGCTCTCGGACGAGACCGACCTTTTTGTCGGTGACGACGAGCGCTTTTACGCCGCGCCCGCGAGCCTCGATTCCCTTGCTGCGCTCTACGAAAAATATCCGGACGCGACCATCGTTGCCGGCGCGACCGACGTTGGCCTGTGGGTCACGAAGCAACTGCGCGACCTCAAACGAATTATTGGCGTCGGGCGGGTCATCGGCCTCGACGCGGTTCGCGAGACGGCGGACGCGATTGTCTTTGGCGCGACGGCTCGGTTGACGGACGCCAAGCCGCTGCTTGCGGAAATCCATCCCGATCTCGGCGAGATGATGCGTCGCTTCGGCTCGGCGCAGGTGCGCGCCAGCGGCACGGTCGGGGGCAACATCGCCAATGGCTCGCCAATCGGCGACCTAGCGCCTTCGCTGATCGCGCTGGGCGGAAAGGTCGTTCTGCGAAAGGGCGACGCGACGCGGACGCTCCCTCTGGAGGACTTCTTCGTCTCCTATGGCAAACAGGATCGCGCGCCCGGAGAATTTGTCCTGGCCGTGGAGGCGCCGCGGCTCAAGCCGCACCAACACTATCGCGCCTTCAAGGTGTCGAAGCGTTTCGACGAAGACATTTCCGCCGTGATGCTTGGCGTACGCATCGATGCCGAAGGCGACCGGATCGCCTCGGCGCGGATCGCCTGCGGCGGCATGGCCGCGACGCCGAAGCGCGCGACGAACGCCGAAGCCGCGCTGAAAGGCGCGAGCCTCTCGGAGCCCGCGACCTGGCGCCCTGCGCTGGCCGCAATGGCGTCCGATTTCACGCCGCTGACGGATATGCGCGCGACCGCCGCCTATCGGATGAAGACGGCGACGAACGTTCTCGAGAAGGCGCTTATGGAAATGTCCGGCGCCGCCGCTCCGACGCGGCTGGGAGTGCTCCATGCGGCCGAGTGATTTAGCCTTTGCGGAAGATCTGCCTCAAGACACAACAGTCGTCCACAAGCCTCTGCCGCACGATTCCGCCCGGCTGCATGTGCAGGGCGCGGCGACCTACGTGGACGATATCCGCGAGCCCGCGGGAACGCTGCACGTCGCCATCGGCATGGCGCACAAGGCGAAGGGCAGGTTGAAGGCGCTTGACCTCTCCCGGGTCCGCGCCGCGCCGGGCGTCGTCGCGGTGCTTACGCCGGCCGACATTCCGGGCAAGAACGATATCGCGCCGGTTTTTGCCGACGAGCCGCTATTTGCCGACACCCAGGTGATTTTTCACGGACAGGCGCTCTTCGCCGTCGCCGCCGAAACCCGGGACGAAGCGCGCCGCGCCGCCAAGCTCGCGACGATGGAGATCGACGAGGAAGAACCCGCCGTCACCATCGCCGATGCCCTGAAGAGCGGCGAGACCGTGCAGGCGGACTATTCTTTTGGCCGCGGCGCCGCGGGCGCCGCCATCGCCGCGGCCCCGTTCAAGCTCGAGGGCCGGTTCGAGATCGGCGGCCAGGAGCATTTCTACCTCGAGGGCCAAATTTCCTTCGCCATTCCTGGCGAGGGCGACGAAATGACGGTGCACGCTTCGACCCAGGACCCGACCGAAGTGCAGCATATCGTGGCGCGTGTCCTCGGCGTGCCCGACGCGTTTGTGACGGTGGAAACCCGTCGCATGGGCGGCGGCTTCGGCGGCAAGGAGAGCCAGGCTTGCGCATGGGCGGCCATTGCCGCGCTCGGGGCGCGCGTCACCGGACGCCCGTGCAAGGTGCGTCTCGACCGCGACGACGATTTTGCGCTGACCGGCAAACGCCACGATTTCCGCGCCGACTGGAAGGTCGGCTACGACGAGACGGGAGTCGTCGCCGGCTACGACGTGATCCTGAACGCCCGCTGCGGTTGTTCGGCCGACCTCACGCCCGGCGTCTGCGACCGCGCCATGTTCCACGCCGGCAACGGCTACTGGCTGCCGGATGTGGCGGTCGCGACCAAGCGGCTCAAGACGAACACCGTCTCCAACACCGCCTTTCGCGGCTTCGGCGGGCCGCAGGGCATGGTGGCGATCGAGCGGGTGATGGACGCGATCGCGCGCGAGCGCGGCATGGACCCGCTCGATGTGCGCAAGGCCAATTTTCTGCGCGCAGAAGGTTCCCGCACGCCTTACGGTCAAGAGCCCGAAGATTATGGCGTGCAACTCGCGATCGTCGAGGATCTTGAGCGCTCGTCGAACTATCGCGGCCGCCGCGCCCGCATCGCCGCTTTCAACGCGACGAGTCCAATTATCAAGCGCGGGATTGCGCTCACTCCGGTGATGTTCGGCATTTCCTTCACGCTGATCCCGCTCAATCAGGCGGGCGCGCTGGTGCATGTCTATTCGGACGGCTCGATCCATCTCAATCACGGCGGCACCGAGATGGGGCAGGGGCTGTTCACAAAGGTCGCGATGATTGTGGCGGAAGAGTTCGGCGTGCCGCTTCATTTCGTGCGCATTACCGCGACCAATACGGCGAAAGTGCCCAACGCCTCGCCGACCGCAGCGTCTTCCGGCACCGACCTCAACGGCATGGCGGCGAAAATCGCAGCGGGCGAGATCAAGACGCGCATGATAGCCCACGCCGCGGATCTGTGGGGCGTGGAGCCGGAGACGGTGACATTCCGCGACGCTCGCGTCTCTTCCGGCAACCACACGATGGACTTCGCCGCGCTGGCGAAAGCCTGCCGGCAGTCGCGCGTCCAGCTTTCGCACCAGGGCTATTACCGCACGCCGGAGATCCACTGGGACCGCGCCAAGGCGACGGGCCGGCCGTTCTTCTATTTCGCCTATGGCGCCGCCTGCGTGGAAGTCGCCATCGACACTTTGACCGGCGAGATGCGGGTGCTGCGGGCGGACCTTCTTCACGACGTCGGCGCGTCGATCAATCCGGCTCTGGACATGGGCCAGGTCGAGGGGGCCTTCGTGCAGGGCATGGGGTGGCTGACGACCGAGGAACTGGTCTATGACGCCAAGGGGCGGCTCGCGACCCATGCGCCCGCGACCTACAAGATTCCGGTCGCCTCGGACGTTCCGCCGGTTTTCAACACGCGCCTCTACTTGCGGCCGAACCCGACGCCCAGCATCTATCGGTCGAAGGCGGTCGGCGAGCCGCCGCTGATGCTCGGCATCGCGGTCTATTCGGCGATTCTCGACGCGGTCCATGCGGTCAGGCCTGGCGGCCAGCCGAAGCTTGAGGCGCCCTGCACGCCGGAATCGATCCTCAACGCGGTGCGCTCGCTGGAGGAAGCGGCATAAGCGAAGGCGTCCGTTTCGGGCGGGTTCGCGTTCTCTCCCTGCGGGAACACAGGGCGGACGCGCGCTCTGATCGCAACGCCGTGGATCAAATGGAGGCGCAAACTCGCGCAATGCTGGCATTCCGCCGTCTTATCGAGGCGATCGAGGCCGAGGGCGCTGGCGCGCTGGTGACGCTGGCGCGGGTCCAGGGATCGAGTCCGCGTGAAGCGGGCGCGCGCATGGTCGTGCGTCCATCGGGCGGCTTCCACGGCACGATCGGCGGCGGGGCGCTGGAATGGGCGGCGCTGGCTGCTGCGCAGGAGGCATTGCGTGTCGGCCAGACCGCAGCCGAGCGGCGCTCGCTGGCGCTCGGTCCGGAACTCGCCCAATGTTGCGGCGGCCGCGTCGATTGGCGGATCGAGACTTTTGATCGCAAGGATGTCGAATACCTTCGCCCGCTCGCGGAGCAGGAGGGGCGCGGACCCGCCGTGGTGGCCGCGAGCGTCGGCGAGGACGGAAGAGTGCGCCGCGCTCTTGTTGGCGACAAGCGCGGCGAGGATCTGACCGTCGCTTTGCCCGGCGGCAACGGCTGGACGGAGCCGATCGGGGAAACCGCCCGCGCCGTCTATCTGTTTGGCGCGGGCCATGTCGGGCGCGCGCTCGCCCTCGCGCTGGCTCCCCTGCCTTTCGCGGTGCGCTGGATCGATCCGCGCCGGGAAGCCTTTCCCGCTTATGCGCCCGCGAACGTTCAGCTCATCCATGCGCCCGAACCGGCCGCCGAGCTTCCCAACGCGCCGGACGGGGCGCTCATCGTTGTGATGACGCACGACCATGCGCTCGATCAGGAGGTCGTGACCGCCGCGCTCGCCGCCGAACGCTTCGGCTATGTCGGCCTCATCGGCTCGAAGACCAAGCGCGCCCGCTTTATGAGCCGCATGCGCACGGCGGGCCTGACAGAGCCGATGCTCGGCCGTCTCACCTGCCCGATCGGCGTGCCGGGAATCGAGGGCAAGGATCCGGCGGTGATCGCGGCTTCGACGGCGGCGCAATTGCTCATGGTCAACGAGACCGTCGGGACGTCATGACCATCTGCCCGCGGCCTGGGATGTTCGGGCAGCGCCTGAACCGTACGAGGCCTCGATGACCAACTATTCGCTCGCCGAACTGGCTGGCCCTGCTCCCGCCCACGCGCCCGCGGCTCGGCTCGCCGGCCGCGTCTGTCTCGTTGTTGGCGCGACGAGCGGCATCGGCCGCGCAACTGCGCTGCGTATGGCGGCGGAGGGCGCGGCGGCGGTGGCGATCGCAGGGCGCCGCCAGTCCCTTGGGGACGAAGTCGCCGCAGAGGTTCGGCGCACAGGCGCCAAGAGCCTTTTCGTCGCCGCAGACGTCACGGGCGAAGCGGACATCGGGAGACTGGTAGATCAGACCGTGGCGCGCTTCGGGCGCCTTGACGCCGTCTTCAACAACGCCGGATTCCAGGAACGGCGCGCGCCGCTCGCGGAGCAGACAGACAGCGTCTATGCGACCGTATTCGACACCAATGTCCGAGCGGTCTTCCACGCTCTTCGCCATGAGATTCCAGCGCTTCTCGCGTCAGGCGGCGGGACGATCGTCAACAACGTCAGCGTCAGCGGCATCCGCAATCCCAATCCCGGCCTGTCGCTCTATTGCGCCTCCAAGGCCGCTGCAATTTCGCTCACCCGCTCAGCGGCGATGGAATATGCGCCTCAAGGGGTCCGCATCAACGCGGTCGCGCCGGGCCGCGTCGTGACGGACATGATGCTCGCGTCCGGAGTTGCCGATATGCGCAGTGTGGCCGCGGGGCTACCCCTTCGGCGCATGGGCCATCCGGAGGAGGTGGCGGCCGCCGCCGTCTGGCTGCTCTCGGACGAGTTCGAGCTACGTTGTCGGGCATGTGCTCTGCGCCGACGGAGGATTTCTCGCCGGCTAACGAGTCACCGCGAGCACGGATACGGGGCCGTTGCGCGGGTATGGTCCTCTACTTCGAGCAATTTCCGCTTGGGAGGAGTTCCAGGGTTTTGAGCTTCGCGTTCAGCGCGAACTGGCCGTAGTCCAGCTTGAGACTGCCGGAGACGCCATTCTCGTAAAGGTCGAACGACAGCGTGTAATCGGGCGTCGACTGCTTCGAGGCCTCATCGAAATAGGAGACGACGACCGGCCACCTGCGGACGCCTTTCAGGCCTTGGATTCCGTCGTCCACGCCGGGGCCAGCGGCCTCTTTACCGATGATCCCCAAGGTCGAGAAGATTTTCGCGCCCGTCTCCGAGCCGTCGTAGACTCGCGCCTGCAGAATGCGGCCGCCCGCTTTGGCCGTCTCGATGAGCTTTTCGACGTGCTGCGTCGGAAACAGAACGTCCTGACCGAGGTCGAAGGATTTGTCGGCGGGCTTGGTCAGCCGCACCCGCAGATCGCCGTCCTCGCGCACCGCGGTTCCCGCCACCGCCGGGGTCGGATCCGCGCCCTGCGGTTGAACCTGGAACCGCATCGACTTGCCGTCCGCGTCCTCGAAGGAGGTCGCCATCACCCCGCTCGACAACGGTTCTCCCTCGCTGCGCACCATCCGCGTTATCTGACGGAATACGGAGGTGTAGCCCTCGCAGCGCGATCCGCGGAATTCGTATGCGATCATTCCGCTCGCCGCGACCGGCGACTGCAGCGCGCCGACCCTGCTCGCAGGGTCTGCGAGCGACAGGTCATAAGCCGCGCGATGGGACACGAGTGGGAGCGCCGCAGGGGTTGCGGCAAACGCCGCGCCGGGAAGAAGACAGAAGGCGAGCGCTGCCGCCACTAAACGAGATGCCATGGACTGCTCCGGAAAGCGGAAGGCCAGAGCCTTCTTACCCTATTCTGGCGCTTCCGTGGCGGCTCGTTCGCTTCACGGGTTGTCGTCGCCTTCCGGCGGCGCCGGCGCCCATGCCTGTTCGAGGGCCTCCGATTCGAGCGGCTCCTCGTCAGGCCGCAGGGTCGTGTCGTCGGTCGGCTGCGGCACGCCATAGCCCGAGGGAAGCTCGCCGTCGAAGAGCCCCGCCGCCTGCAGGTCGTCGAGGCCCGGCAGGTCGCGGATCGAATCCAGGCCGAACTGGATTAGAAATTCCGTCGTCGTGCCATAGGTAATCGGGCGTCCCGGCGCCTTGCGGCGCCCGCGCATCCTCACCCAACCCGCCTCCATCAGGACGTCGAGCGCGCCTTTCGACACCGCGACCCCTCGGATCTCCTCGATTTCGGCGCGCGTCACGGGCTGGTGATAGGCCACAATGGCGAGCGTCTCGATAGCGGCTCGCGAGAGCTTGCGCTTCTCCTCGCCCTCCTTGGCGAGCGCCCAGGCGAGGTCGTTGGCCGTGCGGAACGTCCACCGGCCCGCGACGCGGATCAAGTTGACGCCGCGTCCCGCGTACATCTTCTGGAGCTGCTCCAGGACCGCGCCAACGTCCGCGTCTTTCGAGAGCCGCGTCGCGATCGCCGTTTCTTCCATCGGCTCGGCGGAGGCAAAGAGCAGCGCCTCGGCAATGCGCAGATCCTCGACCGACGGGCTCGGCGCAAAGAGGTCGAAGAGACGGGCGACATTATTCTGGCCGCCGTTGGTCATCCACGTAGTCCTTTCATCGGCCCGCTCACGCCGCCTCGCCATCGTCTACGGACGCCGCGGCGCGCATCCAGATCGGGGCGAAGGTCGTCTCCTGCCTCAGTTCGATCTTTCCTTCCCGGACCAGCTCGAGCGAAGCGGAGAAACTCGAGGCGCGCGCGCTTCGACGCATATGGGGGTCCGTGCAGGCGGCGATCAGGTACGCGTCGAACCCCGTCCAGTCGCAGGCCGCGCCGACGAGGCGGGCGAGCGCCTCGCGGGCGTCGGAAAGCGACCAGACTTCCCGGGCGCGGAGCCGAACCTTGGAGCGCGCCCGCTTCTGAGCCTGCGCGGCATACGCCGTGAGAAGGTCGTAGAGATTGGCCTCGAACCGCAGCCTTCCGGCCGTCTCGATGGCCTCTGGCGCGCCGCGCGCGAAAAAATCCCTGCCGAGCCGCGGGCGGTTCACCAGAAGCTCCGCAGCCTTGCGGATGGCCTCAAGCCGCCGCAGCCTGTTCGCCAAAGCTTCCGCCATCGCGCCCGCGTCCGGCTCCGCCGCCTGGATCGCGGGCGCGGGCAAGAGAAGCCGCGATTTGAGGTAAGCGAGCCACGCGGCCATGACGAGATAATCGGCCGCAAGCTCCAGACGGTACTTCCGCGCCGCCTCGATGAACTGAAGATATTGTTCGGCCAGCGCGAGAACGGAAATGCGAGCCAGATCGACCTTTTGCCGCCGCGCCAACTCCAGCAGGAGGTCGAGCGGCCCCTCGAAGCCATCGAGATCGACGACGAACGCCGGCTCGGCGTCGCCTCGCTCCACTTCGAAATCGCGCAGCGCCTGAGCGGCTTCCGCCAACGAATCAACCTCCTTCGGTCAGATGTTTGTGTGGCTTACCCGTCGCGGCGCTGCAAGGGGAAGCGCTTTCGGGTCAACAAGAGACCGAGGCCGGATCTCCCCGGTTAAGCTCATCCCGTTAATTGGAGCCAATATCTTACTATACGTAAGTTTACTGTAATCGTTGAGGTAAATTTCGCGGAGTTGACCACAGACTATGCTTTGCGATTGCAAGCAAAACGCCAAGCGTTCATCTTTCCCTTGCCGCCCGTTGGGGGCAGGCGCGCCGCTCCGGGGAGGCCCGAAACCGCCGCATCCTCGGGCCTCTTCGGAGCGGGGTCGGCAGAAACATCGGGCCTTATCGGGGAGCTACCGAGCTGTTTCTGCCGGCCGCCCTTTTTCAAATCGGGGACTTTTCAGCATACGGCCTTTTCAGCCGGGCCGGTCCCAACGGGCCGGCCCGCATTTGGCCGTAGGGTCCGTGCGAGATGGACTCAATAGCGCCGGAAGAGGCTCACCATCCTGCCCTGCACGCGAACCCGGTCTGGGCCAAGATTTGTGTTTCGTAAGCCGGATTGGCGGCTTCGAGCGCGATGGACGCGCCGCGCTTTCTCAGGCGCTTGAGCGTCGCCTCTTCGTCGTCGATCAAGGCCACGACAATGTCGCCCGTCTCCGCCGTGTCTTGCTTGCGGATGATGACCGTGTCGTTCTCGATGATGCCCGCCTCGATCATCGAGTTGCCGCGGACTTCGAGGGCGAAATGCTCGCCGGGGCCGAGAAAATCCGGGGGCAGGGCGATGGTTGTCATCCGGTTCTGGATCGCGGAGATCGGCGTGCCGGCGGCGATCCGTCCCATGACCGGCACCATGACCGGCGGTTCGGCCTCGGGCGCTCGCGCCGGAGACGGCGCTCGCAATCGCCCGAGATTGCCTGGGATGACGCTTGGCGCGAACTTTTGCGGACGCGGCGGGGCGACGGTCGCGGATTCGGGCAGGCGCAGCACCTCGATAGCCCGGGCTCGGTTAGGCAATCGGCGGATAAAGCCGCGTTCTTCAAGCGCCATGATCAGCCGGTGAATCCCCGACTTTGAACGCAGGTCGAGCGCGTCCTTCATTTCGTCGAAGGAGGGCGGCACGCCCTGGTCCTGAAGGCGCTCGTGGATGAAGCGCAAGAGTTCGCTTTGCTTCCTCGTTAACATGGCGCGTCCCGCGTCTCTGCGATTCGCCTGCGCGAGGACAATCCCTCAGAATCGCAAACAAATCGCGAACACAGGATTAGCCGTTCATGGTGTGTTCGGCAAGAGATAACGCGCCTTCGCGCGCAAGTTGCGTAATAAGGGCCCGAGATCTCCTCCGTTACGCGGCGCGTTGGCGCCCCCCGACGGGCGATGTTCCTCGGTCCGCGAAGCTTCAACCCCGCAAAGGGCGGAAGAAGGCCCGAACCTCGTCGGCGAGCGCCTGCGGTTGTTCCATTGCGGCGAAGTGGCCGCCATGGGGCATGACCGACCACCTGCGGATGTCGCTGAACATTTTTTCGGCGAGCGAGCGCGGCGGTTTCAGGATTTCGCGCGGGAACTCGGCGTAGCCGGTCGGGGCCGTGACCATCGCGTCCTGCGGGATCATCCAGGGTCGATGCCGGCGGAAATAATAGGGAAAGAAAGACGATCCGATCGCGCCGGTAAACCAGTAGAAACTGATGTTGGCGAGCATCTGGTCGCGGGTGAAGACACTCTCGACATCGCCGCCGCAGTCCGACCAGGCGCGAAACTTTTCCAAAATCCAGGCCGCCAGGCCGCTCGGCGAGTTGGTGAGCGCAAAGCTCAGGGTCTGCGGGCGCGTCCCCTGTATCCACTGGTAGCCGGTCTCTTCGTCCAGCCAGTGCTTGAGATCCTCGAGGAAGGCGCGCTCCGCCGGCGTCGGATTCTTCACGATGCTCGGATCGCGCCGAACAGCCAGCAGATTGACGTGGATTCCGACAAGTTTATCCGCGTGCACGCAGCCCAGCCGGGCGGCGGTGATTCCACCCCAGTCTCCCCCTTGCGCCCCAAAGCGATCGTAGCCCAGCGTCTTCGTCATGAGATCGGCGAGGCGATCGGCGATCTCTTCGACGCCGAAGCGCGTTTGCCCCGGACGAAACGACAGGCCGTAACCCGGCAGCGAAGGGGCTACGACCGTGAAAGCGTCCGCGGGATCACCGCCGAAACGGCCCGGATCGGTCAGGCGCGGGATGAAATCCAAGAATTCGAACACCGATCCCGGCCAACCGTGCATCAGAAGGAGCGGCATGGGCTTCGGCCCCTTGCCCTCCACGTGCAGGAAATGCAGGTCGGAATCGGGCCCCGATACTTTGAACTGCGGGAAAGCGTTGAGTCGGGCCTCCTGCGCCCGCCAGTCGAATTCGTCTCGCCAATACGCGACCAGCTTCTGCAGATAATCGACGCTTGTCCCGTAAGCCCAAGGGTCGCCGGGCGCGGCGTCCGGAAAGCGGGCGCGCGCCAGACGGTCGCGGAGGTCCGCGACGTCGCGCTCGGGGACGTGGAAAACAAACGGCTTAGGCATCCTTGCGTCCTTTCGGCGGCAAGGACGCTATCTTACCGGCGGCCGCCTGAGAATGCCGGCGATAGAGTCGCGAGCAAACGCCTGGCGAACGGCAATCGCTGATTCTTGATCGTGGCGACTGTCGCGACTTCACGCGCCGCCGCGATAAGAGCATCGCGACTGGCGCGATCCCATGCAGCCGAAAGTCCTCGAGCGATCCGCAATCTTGCGCGACGACGGGTCCGCGATTGCGAGGTTCCTTTGTCCACGGACGCTGAGCGCTCGTCTTTTTTCGTGGCGCTCGTCATCGTTGACGTGCTGGCGGGATTCGCAGACGCGATGTCCGGGCCGTATCTCGTCCTCTATCTCGTGGAAAAGGTCGGCCTCAGCCCGCTTCTGCTCAGTGTCGTGCTGACGGCCCGGGCGCTGAGCGGCATCGCCTGTGGAGCCGCCTTCGGGGCATGGATCGACAAGAGGATGAGCGTCGCGCCTCTGCTCATTGCGCTCGCGGGCGCGACCCTCGGCTATAGTCTCCTGGCGTTCACGACCAATTTCGCGGCTCTCGTGGTCATCGCGGCCGGACCCGTCGCGGTCGGGGCTGCCGCCTTCTCGCAATCCGTTGCGCTCGTCAAAAGGACCTTCGCTCGTTCCAGTCTTTTTACCGCCAATCGCGCCCTTGGCGTAATGCGCGCGAGTTGGTCGCTGGCTTGGGCCATCGGCCCGGCGGTCGGGGCCGCGCTGGTCGCCGCCTTTGGCTTTCCCGGCGTCTTTCTGACAAGCGGCGCGTCCGCCGGAATTGCCCTCATCGCCCTCGCGCTCGTGCGGGCGAGGCCCGACGCTCGCGACGGGGCCTTTGCGGCGCCGGTCGTTCCGCCGAACGGCGGCCCCAGAATAGCCCTCGCCTTCGGGGCCCTCGCGCTGTTCCACACAGCGCTGTTTCTGGGCTCCATCCCCCTCGCCATCGTCATGACGACGACGCTTGGCGGCGCGCAAAGAGACGTGGGATTCGCGTTCAGTCTCTGCGCGGCCTTGGAGATCGTCGTTATGGGCGCTCTCATATGGCGGCCCCTGAAGCACGGCGAACGCAATGCCATCGTCGTCGGCTTCGCGGCTTTCATCCTCTATTTCGTTGTGCTCGCCCTGGCCCGGTCTGTCGCGCCGGTTCTGTGGGCGCAAAGCTTGCGCGCGGTCGCGATCGGTCTCGTCACTTATCTCGGGATCAGCTTCCTGCAGTCGCTTCTGCCGCACCGCGCGGGGGCGGCGGCTGCTTTGTTCTCGAACGCGGGGCAGGTGGGCTCGGTCATTGCTGCGCTGAGCGCCGGACTGCTCGCGCAGCAGTTCGGCTACGCCTCCATCTTCGTCGCCTGCGCGATCCTCAGCGCCGCGGGGCTCGCGTTGATCTGTTTCGTACGCTCCGAGCCGCGCGAGACGCCGGAAGCGCCTGAGATATCCGGAAATCGCTGAAAGTCCGAGCGGGCGTGACCTAAGGGGAACCGAGGCATTTCGTTTGACAAACTTCTAAAAAAAAGTTTAATTTTCACCCTGTTCACGCTTTTGTGAACAATGCTCAAAAGGGGACTTCTATGAAAAATCTCCTATTGATGACAGCGCTTGCTACTCTTAGTTGCACAAGTCTTGCCAATGCAGGGTCTGTGACCGTCGGCCAGATAACAGCCACCCAGATCTCGGCCAAAGACACCAAGACCTTTGACGATGACATGGTCGGCCAAACGAGCGGCTTCTCATCCACCTGCGGTAGCAACGGCGGCTATTGCGGACCAATCGAATTTGCGGTTGACGGAACGGTCGCGAATGGGACGACAAATGGCGTAGACGCTGAGCCCGCGAACGACCACAGCAACTTTCTTTGGGATGTGTATAGCGGAACGATTTGGTTCGGATCCGCTGCTAATCCCATCGCGACGACATCCTTCGACATCTATTGGGGTTCAATCGACGGTTACGGCGTTGGCAATCTGGCCAATAACAATACGATCTGCCTGAGCAATGGCTCCTGCATCAACGGGGCCGATCTCGTGCCGGCCAATAATCCGGCCGCCGCCGCGCTTAACCCGGTTGTGAACGGAAGCGGAAATCAGTTCGATATCAACGACAATCAATGGTTCCGCATTTCCTCAGATACGCCCTTCACCAGCTTTGCATTCTACTCGCAGACGAACGCCTTCGAATTTGACATGCCGGCGACACCGGAGGCCTCCACCTGGGTGATGATGCTCCTCGGATTGGCTGGGCTCGGCTATGCAGCCTCCCGCCGGAATACGCGAACAAAGATGTTCATCGCTTAACTTCGCGTTCCAAGCTTTTCCCTCTAAAGCCGCCTTCTTCAGGCGGCCTTTTTTTGGTCGTGAGACAGCCGTCGGTCGCCGCTGCCCGCCTCCGAACGCCTCAGCGCGCCCACACAAACTCGATCTGGATCCGAGTGGGCCCGGAGACTGTGCCTGATCCTTTGAAATCACTGGCGCGCCCAACGGGAATCGAACCCGTGTTTCCGCCGTGAAAGGGCGGCGTCCTGGACCGCTAGACGATGGGCGCACGAAAGGAAGCGGCGAGCGCTTCGGGCTCCGGCGGTATCGAAGCCATGGCTGCTATACGGGCCGAGCCATGCGCGCGCAAGAGTGAACGGCCTGACCAACGCGGGAGTTCTTGCGCCCCGCCGCCGCCCCTGACAAATGTGCAAAGGAGAAACGTTTCGGCGGAAGAGGGAGGGCCAATGCGCGCCATTCGCGTCCATCAGGTCGGCGGTCCGGAGGTTCTGAGCCTCGACGATATCGAGCTGCCCGATCCGGGCGCCGGCGAGGTCCGGGTCCGCAACCATGCGATCGGCGTCAATTTCCTCGACACCTACCATCGCACCGGCCTCTATCCGATGGCCCTGCCCCTCATTCTTGGGAGCGAGGGCGCGGGGGAGGTGGTCGACACAGGTCCTGGCGTCAAAGACTTCAAACCCGGCGACCGCGTGGCCTATGCGGGATCGCCCGGCTCCTACGCGGAGGAGCGCAACATCCCGGCCGCCCTGCTTGTGAAGCTGCCGCGCGGTATCGCCTATGACGCGGCCGCGGCGATGATGCTGAAAGGCCTCACTGCCCAATATCTCTTGCGCCAGACCTTTCGGGTGAAGGAGGGCGACACGATTCTGGTTCATGCGGCTGCGGGCGGCGTCGGCCTCATCCTGTGCCAGTGGGGTCGCGCGCTCGGCGCGACCGTCATCGGCACCATTGGCTCGGCCGAGAAGGCCAAGCTCGCCAAGAAGGCGGGGGCGCATCATACGATCCTCTATCGCGAGGAGGATTTCGCCCAGCGCGTGAGCGAAATCACCAAGGGCAAGAAATGCGACGTTGTCTACGACGGTGTGGGCAAGGATACGTTTCCGGCTTCGCTCGACTGTCTGAAGCCATTCGGCATGTTCGCAAGCTTCGGCAGCGCATCCGGTCCGATCGGGGCCTTCGATATTGGGCTTCTCGGCCGCAAGGGGTCGCTATTCGCGACGCGGCCGACCCTTTTCACCTTCATGGCGGACCGGGCGCGGCTCGAAAAAATGGCCCGAGATCTTTTCCGGGTGGTCGGCAGCGGCGACGTGACGGTCCATATCGGAAGACGCATGAAGCTTGCCGAGGCCGCGGAGGCTCACCGCGCTCTGGAGGCGCGGGAAACCACAGGATCCATTGTGCTCGCGCCGTAAGGCCATCGTTGCGCCAATATCCGGCGCCATGAGCGCCGCGCCGCTTGGCGGGGACGGCAGGGCTTTGTATAGGAGCCCTTGCGGCCGCCCGCTTCGAGGGCCCCCGGACACCAAGGGTGTTTAGCCGAATATGAGCGAAAAGACCGTGAAGACCGCGGAGGTTGGCGCGCCCGCCGCGAAGAAGGAAGAGGGTTGGTGGGACACCGTCAAGGTGATCATCGAGGCGTTGCTCATCGCGCTTGTCGTCCGCACTCTGCTTTTTCAGCCTTTTAACATTCCCTCGGGTTCGCTTGTGCCGACCCTGCTTGTCGGCGACTACCTTTTTGTCTCCAAATACGCTTACGGCTATTCGCACTATTCTCTGCCGGGCTTCCTGGACCTGTTTCCGTCGGCGATGCCCGGGCGCATCTTCGCCTCGCAGCCGAAGCGCGGCGACATCATCGTCTTCAAACTGCCGAGCGATGGCGAGACGGATTACATCAAGCGCCTGATCGGCTTGCCGGGCGACAAGATCCAGGTCCAGCACGGACGCCTCTTCATCAACGGCGAAGAAGTTCCACGTGAACAGATCGCGCCCTTTCCGACCGTCAATCACTTCGGCAAGCCGATTGAGGCGCCTCATTACATCGAAACGCTGCCCGGGGGCGTGAAGCACCAGATCATCCAGATCGATGGCGACGAGGGCACCTTCGACAATACAAAAGTGTACGAGGTTCCGCCGGGCCATTACTTCTTCATGGGCGACAATCGCGACAATTCGAGTGATTCACGGCTTGCGGGCGATGAGGGGGGCGTCGGCTATGTGCCGTTCGTGAACCTGATCGGGCGGGGCGAACTCATCTTCTTCTCAATCGCCGAGGACACGCCGCCCTGGGAGATCTGGAAGTGGCCGTGGACAGTCCGCTGGGAGCGCATCTTCCAGCGCGTCCACTAGGCGGGCCGCGCGTGGCCCGACCAACGCCAAAGCGATTCTACAGAGGGGGCGCCTCGGAAATGGCGCCGGAGCCGGGCGCGCCCGGAGCCCGGCGGACCAAACCGCAGCTGTCCGAACTCGAGGACCGCCTGGGATACGCGTTCCGCGACGGAGCGCTCGCGGGATTGGCGTTGACGCATCTCTCCGCGCAAGCCTCCGGCGGACGCTCCTATCAACGGCTCGAATTTTTGGGCGACCGGGTGCTCGGCGTGGTGGTCGCCGAACGGCTCTATTCCGCCTTCCCCCACGCGAGCGAAGGCGAACTGTCGATGCGACTCGCCAAGCTCGTGCGGCGGGAGACCTGCGCGGACATCGCGGTCGAGTGGCAGGTCGGACCTCATGTCGTGCTGGGTCTCGGGGAGGCGCGGGCGGGAGGCCGGAAGAAGATCGCGATCCTCTCCGATGTTTGCGAGTCGCTGATCGGGGCGGTCTTCGTCGACGGCGGTTTTGAGGCGGCGCGCGAACTCATCCTGCGCGCATGGGGCGATCGGCTCACCGCCGACGCAGAGCCTGAACGCGACGCCAAGACCGCGGTGCAGGAATGGGCGCAAGCGCGCGCGCTCGCGGCGCCCGCATTACGAGGAAGTCGCCCGCAGCGGCCCGGCTCACGCGCCGATTTTCGTCATGCGGGTCGTCTTGCCGGGCTACGAACCGGAGGAAGGCGAGGCGCCCTCGAAGCGCGCCGCCGAGCAGGCCGCCGCGCAGGCCTTCCTGGACCGCTGGGGGGCGACGTGACGCGCGCCGGTTTCGTAGCGCTGATCGGCGCGCCGAACGCCGGAAAATCGACGCTGATCAATACGCTCGTGGGCGAGAAAGTCTCGATCGTCACCCGCAAGGCGCAGACGACGCGCGCGACCGTGCGGGGGGTTACGACGAAGGGCGAGGCCCAGATCGTGTTCGTCGATACTGCGGGCCTATTCGCGCCGAAACGCCGGCTCGACCGCGCAATGGTCGCTTCCGCCTGGGGCGCGGCGGCTGACGCTGACGTGCTGGCGCTCCTTGTCGACGCGCATCGGGCGGCGACGGAAACCGAGATTTCGGAGCCAATGCGGGAAATCCTGGAAACTCTGAAGGCTAGTCGAAAGCCAAGGGTTCTGGTCCTCAACAAGATCGACGCGATCGATCGCGAGAAGCTGCTTGCGATTGCGAAGCGCTTCAATGAGGCGCTGCGCTTCGACGAGACCTTCATGATCAGCGCCCTCAACCGGGACGGAGTGGATCGCCTCGCCGATGCGCTCGCGCGAATGATTCCAGAAGGGCCGTGGCTTTATCCGGAGGACCAGATCGCGGAGGCGCCGATCCGGTCTCTCGCCGCCGAGATCACGCGCGAAAAGCTGTTCGAGCGGCTCCACGAGGAGCTGCCGTATCAGGCGACGGTCGAGACGGATTCCTGGAAAGATCTGCCCGACGGTTCGGCGCGCGTCGAGCAGACGGTGTTCGTGACGCGCGAGTCGCACCGAAAGATCGTGATCGGGGAGGGCGGCCGCACGATCAAAGCCATAGGCTCCGCCGCCCGCAGGGATATCGCGGAGGCGCACGGCGCCAATGTGCACCTCTTCCTGCATGTGAAGGTCCGCGAGGGCTGGCAGGACGATCCGGAGCGTTACCGCGCGATGGGGCTCGAATTTCCGAAAGGGTAGGGCCGGTTTATCACCACGCCGCAAACGTCCGCGTGACCCGCCGCAGGAAAGCATCGCGCCGGGGCGCGGTCGAAAAGTCCATTCCATAGATTGCCAGATAGTCGAGGGGCGCGGCTGAGTCGGCCAGAATTCCGATATTGTCGCGGACGAAACGGCGGGGCGGATCGTCCTTCGCCATGACGCCCGAGGCCTTCTCGCCGTAGGCGACGACGGCGCCGAGACGCTTCAGGTTCTGCAGGTTGGCGTGGAAGAGCCGGCGTTCGTCGATGACGGTTGCGACGCCCGGCAAAAAGACGCGCTGAAAATAACCCTGCAGGATGGCGGGCAGGCCGTCGAACCACACGGGAAACACAAGCGCCAGCGCGTCGGCCGCACGCAGCCGCTCCACATAGGGCCTCACTGTTTCCGCGTTCTTGGTCACGTCGACGTAAGCGCGCATCTGCTCGGGCGGCAGAACAGGATCGAACCCTTCAGCGTAAAGGTCGAGGTCGTCCACCTCATGTCCGCCGGCGCGCAGAGTCTCGACAACGCGAGCGTGCAGAGCCGCCACGAAGCTGGTCTTCAGGGGATGGGCGTGGACGACGAGAACCCGCAAACGCGCCTCACGCCCGCGCCGGCGCGGGAGGCTTGCCGGCGATGCGTCCGCCGCTCGGGGGCGACGAGAAACTCGATATGCGGCGGCTCGAGCAGCATGGCCTCAATGGCGTCCTCGAGCAGCTGGTCCTCGCGCGTCACGCGCTGACGCAGGTGCATGAGCTCGAGCCACGTCTCGATCAGATAGGCCTCCTCGAACCGGCCGAATTCCGCCATGTCCTCGAACACGCCCCAGGCGAAAGCGCCGTTGCGGCGGCGCTCTTCCCCGAGTTCGTCGAGCGCGCGCAAAAACTTCATCCGGTCCTGCGGGTCGATGCGGTAGACGATCTTGACCAGCACCGGGCCGCGGTCGTCTCCGACGGCCTCGGCGGTGCGCGGCGCCTGGTAATGCAGCGAGGGCGTGAGATCGATCGTCTCGCCCTGTTCGAGGCGCCACGTCCAGCTCAGCGGAATCGCAAAGACGAGCCCGATCGCGGCGAGGATGAGCGCGTCGGACAGTCCGACCTGCCCCGCGATCTGCCCCCAGGCCGCCGAACTCACCGTCATCGTGCCAAAGATCACGGTGAGGAAGACGGCAAGACCGCGGCCGCGCACCCAGTCGGGAAGCACATTCTGCGCCGAGACGTAGAGCGTCGTCAGAACGAGGACCCAGGACGCGCCAGCGACGAGGCAGGCAAAGAGCGTCAGCGCAAAATTGTGGCTCGCCCCGAAGAGGACGAGCGCCGCCGCCGTGCCGAGCGAACCGGCAAGAATCAGCGCGTCGAGGTTCAGCCGCTCCCTGAGGTAGCGGTGCAGGAACGAGCCAATGATCGAACCCAGCGCAACGAGACTGAGCAGCAGGCCATAGCGCTCGGCGCCGTTTCCGCCTCTGCAGCGCGATCAGCGGCAGCAGCCCCCAATAGGCGGCGGCGAAGGGATAGATCGCGATCGTGCGCACCAGCGTTGCGCGCAGGAGGCGGTTGTTGACCGCGTGCCGAACCCCGACCCGCAGCGCGCTGTTCAGCCGCTCGGCGCGCAGCGTCCCGGATCCTTGCTCGGCGCGCGCCACCACAGGAGCGCCACGATGACGACGAGATTCGTCGCCATGAAGAACCAGAACGGCGTCGGAGCGCCGAAATTCAGTGATCGCCAACCCGCCGAGCGCCGGGCCCAGCGTGCGGCTTACGTTGTAGCCGACGCCGTTGGCCGAAATCGCGCCCGCCAGATCCTCTTTCGGAACGAGCATCGGCAGGACCGAGAGCCAGGCTGTCGAGTTCAGCCCCCAGGCGGCGCTGAGCAGAAAGGTGGTCAGCAGGAGGAGGACCGGCGTCGCAAGATGGAAGGTCACGAGCGCCGCGAAGATCGCGATGATCGCCGCCACGGCCGCGCTGACCGCGATGATCAGGCGTCGGGGATCGACGATGTCGACGATCGCGCCCGCCGGCAGGGTGAACAGGAACATCGGCAGGTTCGCCGCCGCATGGACGAGCGAAACATGCATCGGGTTCAGGTCGAGCTGCGTCATCAGCCAGCCCGACGCCGTATCGTACATCGCGATCCCGATCATCGCCGTCGTGCTTGCGAGCCAGACGACAGCGAAAGCGGGATGAGAGAAGACGCCGAGGGGGCCCCTGCCGGCCGCGGGCGGGGAGGGAGCGTCGGGGCTTTGACGTCATGCCGGCGGGGACCTCAGTCAATGCGAGGCCAGCACGCAGCGGTCGGCGCTGAGCACCAAATCCCGCGTCACCCCCCCGAAGGCCCATTCCCGGAGACGGCTGTGGCCGAACGCCCCGGCCACGATGAGGTCGGCGTTACGGTCGCGGGCGACTTCGGCGAGTTGCGCGGCTTCCGGACCCCGCGGAGTCTCCGCCGAGCAGTTTGCCTCGACGCCATGACGCCGCAGCCACTCCGCAAGTTCCGCCATCGATTCTCGCGCATCATCCGCGCGCTGGTGCTCCACGATCTCGACGGCCTCGACCCGCTGCATCGCGCGCAGAAGCGGAAGCGCATCCCAAACTGCGCGGCGCGCCTCGCGAGAATCCTTCCAACAGATGAGCGCAGTGCCGAAGACGAAGCCCGGGGCAGCGTGCGGGACCGCGAGAATTGGCCGGCCGACACGCATCAGCAAATCGCCGGGCTCCGCGCATCCGGAGGGGAAGACAAAATGGTCCCGGATCTCAGTCGAAATGACCACAAGATCGACCGCGCGAGCCTCGCGGGCGACGAACTCCACCGCCGGGCCAAAGGTGAGCTGGGCGCGCCATCCGAGGTTCGTCGTCGCGGGAAAGGCGCCGCGAAAAGCCTGCTCCGCCGATTTCGGCCCAGTCGCGGAATTTCCGCACCTCGTGCTCGTGCGGTTCGACAGGCCCAACGGCGCGGGCGGCGAGATGCATGTTGGCCTGTCTGGCCGCAACGCCGATGACCGTCGCATCGAAATGCGCGGCGAGATCGCGGGAAACAGCGAGAACGGCGTCGTCCGGCCGGTCGAGATGCAGGCACGCCATGAGCGAGGTGAGCGCCAAAGTTCCTCCAATTCCTCTTGCGGCCGTCTACTGACCTGGCGACTTGAGCGCCTGGAACGCGGAGAGAACGCGCGCGCGGGTCTCGTCGTCCTGGATGTAGATGTCGGTCCACGCGCTCATGGCAGGAACGTCGCTCCAAAGCGCATGGATGCAGGGCGCGCCCTTGCAACGGAAAATCACGCCGAGCGCGTCCTTGCCGGCCTCCGTCACGTCGTGAACGGAAACTTCAGGCTCGATCGTCACGTCGTCAATCTCGAACCGCGCATGATGCGTACCGGGCTGAGCTTTTCCCTGACGATATTCATCATAGCTCTCGTCCGTCGAAGCCTCGACGCTTCCATCGTCGGCCTTGCGGAAGGCGATCGAATGAACAGTCCAGCGCGTGATAACGCCAGTATCCTTGGAGCGGTATCTCGGGTTGGCGGCCACCGCATCGGGAAGCGTCTTTACCAGATAGTCCTCGGCCGCCGACGGGCTCGCAAAGGCAGGGGGCTCGGCCGCGGCAGGCGCGGATTGGGCGGATGCAGCGGCGCAGAACCCAAGCAGGGTCGCCACGCAGGCCGTCAATCCCAGACACCTCTTGCCCATTCGGCGCCCCGACCTTCATCCGAACAAGCGCTTATATAGTGGGCCCGCGTCCGCCCCGCCACCGGTCGCAGGCGGACTGATCACGGGTTAGGGATGTCCCTTGAAACGGGGGCGCGTCTTCGCCATCTAGGCGGCCCAGGACGCACCGATCCCGTGTGGCGGGACGGTCGTCGTTTGCGAGGCGGGCGGAAAGCCACTTGTCGAGCCAAGCCAGCGCGAATTCCGACCCGTCCTCGGGCGCGCAGTCGCGCCCGAGCGTTTTCACCTATTCCGCCTTCACCGTAATTCTGATTGCCAATTCGCTGTCGAACATCGGCATCGCCATGTTCGACACGTCGATGAGCTGGCTCATGACAAAATTGAACCCCGACCCGATGATGGTGTCGGCGGTGCAGGTCGCCGTGATGCTGCCAATGTTCCTGCTGACCCTGCCGGCAGGCGTGCTCGCCGACATTTTTGACGCCCGCAGACTGCTGATTGGAGCGCAAGCCTTCGTTGCAGCGGTCGCGGTCGCTTTCGCGCTGCTCGTGAGTTTCGGGCTCGCGAGCCCGTGGGCTCTCCTGGCGACCACATTTGTCCTCGGCGCGGGCGGGGCGCTGGCCGCGCCTGCCTGGCTCCTCATCACTCCGATGCTGGTTCCTAAGGAGGATCTCGACAGCGCGATCGCGATCAACAATACGAGTTTCAACGTCAGCCGGGCAATCGGACCGGCCATCGCCGGCTTCGTCATCGCCGCGGTCAGCCTCGATCTGCCCTTCTGGGTCTATTGCTTCGGCAACGTTGCGGTGCTGGGCGCGTTGCTGTGGTGGCGGGCGCCGCGCCGCAGGCTCGAGTCGCTTCCCGCCGAGCGACTGATGAGCGCGCTCGCGGCTGGCTTGCGCTATGCGCGCTATAACCGCGATATTGACTCGACGCTGATGCGCGCCGTCGCGTTCTTTCTGTTCGCCAGCGCCTATTGGGCGCTTCTCCCGCTGATTGCGCGCAATCAGCTCAACAATGGCGCGGAGACTTACGGCATCCTGTTGGCCATGTTGGGGATTGGCTCGATTGCGGGCTCGTTCCTTCTGGCCTGGCTCAAGGAGCGGCTGGGACCGGACGGTCTTGCGGCAATGGCGACCTTTGGGACAGTTGCCGCGCTCGCCCTCTTCGCCATGGCGCGCGATCCGTACACCGCCTGCGGGGCGAGCTTTCTCGCGGGCGCGTCGTGGATCGTGATGCTGACGACGCTTTTCGTCTCTGCGCAGGTCGCGCTTCCGGAGTGGGTGCGCGGGCGCGGGCTCGCCGTTTATCTCACGGTCTATTTCGGGGCGATGACGGCCGGCAGCGCGATCTGGGGAAAGATCGCAAGCCTCGAAGGCGTCTCGACGACCCTCTATATCGCCGCAGGCGGGGCGCTTCTGGGTTTCATCGCGACCGCCCGTCGCAAACTGCAGACCGGCGCAGTGCTCGACCTGTCGCCGGCCATGCACTGGAACCGGCCCATTTTTGCACGCCGCGTAGACGATGACGAGGGACCGATCCTGGTGTCCATCGACTATCGGACGGCGCCGGAGAACCGGCCCCCCTTTCTGACCGCCCTGCAAGAGATCGGCAACGAGCGACGCCGCGATGGCGCTTACGCTTGGAACGCCTTCGAGGACACACGCGACCTCGGGCGGGTGGTCGAAGTCTTTCTTATCCACTCGCTACTGGAGCTCAAGCATCTCCGCGCGCGGGTGACGCAGGCGGACCGGCTGGCGGAGCAGAACGCGCATAAGTATCTGAGCGAACGCCCTGCCATCCATTTCCTCCTCGCGCCCAAGCGGAACCGGGAGAAGCGGCGGAAGGGCAAGCGACTGTTGCCGCCAGTCCCGGTTGAAGCGCCGGCCGAATAGGGACGCCTGGATCGGATGGGGCAGGCGAAGGAGCGGCGTGGGCGCCGCCCCCCGGCAATTGTAGCCCTAACCGGCCAGCGCGTAACGCGCCGGCTTCCTGCGCATCCGCACGAAGCCCAGTCCGGCGAACCCGAGTCCGATCATCGCCCAGGTCGACGCCTCGGGCGCGGCCGTAAGCAGCGTCTGGTTCGCGCCGAGTGTCTGTCCGGCGCTCAAGGCATCGATCCCGTAATAGACGCCCCAAGCGTTGCCGGTCCCGACGTTGGAAAGGTAATCGCCGACCAGGCTCGTGACATCGGCGTTGATCGGCTGGTAGGCGAAGTCCTGGCCATATTCGACCGTCCAGATGGCCACCTGAATGGCCGCGGATTGGTCGGCTGTGCCCCCGCCGCCGACGATGCTGTCGCCATGCAGAACGAGCGCGCCCATTTCGCCGATCTGCTCGTGGGTCAGCGTCGTCGGGACGCCGGGCAATCCCCCGGCGACTGTCGAATCCGAGAAGGGATTGACGGCGAAAGTCCCGCTTCCGGCCAGGTCGTCGTAAACGTCCATGCACCAAGCGTCGATGACTTTCCCGCTCGAAAGCGTGAGCTGGATCCGGCCGGCGCCGCCGGAGACGGAGACGGGGCTCGTGATTGTGATCCCGTCACCATAATCCGAATATCCCGTGTAAGTTATGGTGCCGGCTGTCGCGGATCCGAGGCCTGCGGCGCCCATTAACGCTGCGGCGGCAGCGAGCGATTTCAAAAACATACGCGTACTCCTTCACACAAAGCCGCATCACGATTCGCGCCGCATCGCGATCATCCCGCGCCGGCCATAAAGGCCATGCAACCGGGATCGCGCTGAAGTAGTCCATTTCAACCGGAAAGGGCAACCCAATGTTTACGGTTTGCTTACCGCAGAGAGACGCGGCCGCATGCCGGTTGCGCCCCGCCGGCGAGGCGGTCGGCTTAGCGAAGGCCTAAGAGTTGATAGGCGCTTGTCCGACTGCTTTACATTTTCTGATTATCGGTATATACTTCTTGATGGTCCGACAAACCAGGAGTTATCCAGACAGAGAGCGCCGGAATTGGATTTCTCGGCTCCGGAGCCGGCCCAAATTCAAAGGCGAAATTATCTGGGTGGTAACTTATTGAAAGTGTTGCAGTCACGGAAATTGGAGGAACTGAAAGCGCGGTCTAGCATCCTGGTCGCCTCGTCGGAGGTTCGCGGTCGCCGGATCGCCAAGGCGCGCCCACGGTAGAAGGCCGCCCGAGCGCACATGGCTTTTTGACGTTAAACCTAGCGCCAAGTATTTGAAAACGTTGAATTGCGACCGCTAAACAGACCCGCGGCAGCCTTCCGCTCCGGCCTTCACCAATTGGTCGCGATATACTGGGTCTCCATGAACTCCATCATTCCTTCCGTTCCGCCTTCGCGGCCGAGGCCGGACTGCTTCATGCCCCCAAACGGCGCCGCGGGGTCCGAGACGAGGCCCCGGTTCAGGCCGACCATGCCGAAGTCGAGTTGCTCGCTCACTCTGAGGCCCCGCCTGAGGTCGCCTGTGAAGACATAGGCGACAAGCCCATATTCTGTGTCGTTGGCGCGGGCGATGACCTCGTCATCGCGAGCAAAGGTCTGGATGGCCGCGACGGGGCCAAAGATCTCGTCCTTCACGCATTCGGCGTCCGGCGGCACGCGGTAGAGGACCGTCGGCGGGTAGAAGAACCCCCTGCCGTTCGGCGTCGTCCCGCCTAACCTGACTTCCGCGCCGCGCGCCACCGCGTCGCTCACGAAGGCCGCGACCTTGTCGCGGGTGTCGGCGTTGACCAACGGACCGATATCGACGCCCGCTTCCAGCCCATCCCCCATCTTCAAAGCCGCCATCCGCTTTGTGAAACGCTGGGTGAAGTCTTCGGCGACTTTCTCGTGGACATAGAACCGGTTGGCGGCCGTGCAGGCTTCGCCGATGTTGCGCATCTTGGCGAGCATCGCCCCTTCCACCGCAGCATCGAGGTCCGCGTCGTCGAAGACGATGAGCGGCGCGTTGCCGCCAAGCTCCATCGCGGGCTTGAGGACCTGATCCGCCGCCCCGCGCAAGAGCTTGCGGCCGACTTCTGTCGAGCCCGTGAAGGAGATCACCCGAACGCGAGGATCGTGCATCATCGCATCGACCACGGCGCCGGACTTCTTCGACGGCAGGACGTTGACGACGCCCGGCGGCACGCCGGCCTCTTCGAGGATCGGCATCAGCGCCAGCATGGTCAGCGGCGTCTCGGACGCAGGTTTGATGACGACTGTACAGCCGGCCGCGAGGGCAGGGGCGATCTTGCGGGTTCCCATGGCTGCGGGGAAGTTCCAGGGCGTCACGAGCACCGCGACCCCCGCCGGTTTGTTGTGGACCAGGATGCGGGCGCCCGAGGCCGGCGCCCGGCCAAGATGGCCCTCGGCGCGAACGGCTTCTTCAGAAAACCAGCGGAAGAATTCCGCCGAATACGTGATCTCGCCAATCGAGTCGCCGAGCGCTTTGCCATTCTCGAGCGTCACGAGGCGCGCGAGCTCGTCCCGCTTCTTCATCATGAGCTCGAACGCCCGGCGCAGGATCTCTCCGCGCTCGCGGGGCGTCTTGAGGGACCAGCTCTTGAACGCTGCGTCAGCGGCGTCGACCGCGGCCTTGGCGTCCTCGATTGCGCCAGAGGCCACGGACGCGAGCACCGACTCGTCAGCGGGGTTGAGCACGTCGAACCTTTCGCCCGAGGAGGCGCCAAGCCAGCGGCCGCCGATGTAAAGGTCGGTATGCGCGATGGGCTGTGTCATGGGCGGATTCCGATGATGTCTGGGAGGGGGCGGCGCAAACATTTGGGCCGCTTTGCCTACGGACGCAACTCCCGTAAGACTGAGGGGCGCATTGACGACGCGTCTTGCGCAATCCATCTGGAAGCCGCATTCCAGAAGCGCTTTGGGGGGAAGTCTGCTTGGAGAGGTCTGCGGCAGCACATCGCTGCGTCTCTCATACGATCGTTGTCCATTTCGGGGCCGCGCGATCTGCCGCGCGGCCTACCGCGTCGACGAAGCTTTTGCCCTGAGTCTGAACGAGCCTACGGAGATCGAGAGAGCCCATGCGCACGATCAAAGGACCCGCCGTCTTTCTTGCCCAATTCGCGGACGACAAACCTCCGTTCAATTCGCTGGATGGTCTTGCCGGATGGGCGAAGGGCAAAGGTTTCGAGGCGGTGCAGATCCCCTCATGGGACTCGCGCATCATAGACCTCGAGAAGGCTGCCGGAAGCCAAGCCTATTGCGACGACATCATGAGCGTACTCGACAAGCATGGCCTCAAGCTGACCGAACTCGCAAGCCACCTCCAGGGCCAGCTTGTCGCTCTGCACCCCGCCTTCGACAAGCCAGCCGACGCATTCGCCGCAGCATCCGTGCACAACAACCCCAAGGCGCGCCAGGAATGGGCGGTGCAGCAACTGCGCCACGCCGCCAAGGCTTCGCGCCGGTTCGGCCTCGACCGCCACGTGACCTTCAGCGGCTCGCTGCTCTGGCCGTATCTCTATCCCTACCCACAATGGCCGGACGGTTTGATCTCGGACGGTTTCGATGAACTCGCTCGGCGTTGGCGTCCGATTCTCGACGCCTTCGACGAAGCGGGCGTCGACCTATGCTACGAGATTCATCCCACCGAGGATCTGCACGATGGCCTGACCTTCGAGATGTTCCTCGAACGGGTCGACAACCACCCGCGCTGCGCCATCATGTACGACCCGAGCCATCTTCTGCTGCAGTCGGTCGACTACCTCGCCTACATCGATTTCTATCACGAGCGCATCAAGACCTTTCACGTCAAGGACGCCGAGTTCCGGCCGACGGGAAAAACAGGCGCTTATGGCGGCTTCCAGCCGTGGATCAATCGGGCCGGACGCTTCCGTTCGCCGGGAGATGGACAGGTCGATTTCGGCGCCATCTTCTCAAAACTGGCCGCTTACGACTATGACGGCTGGGCCGTCCTTGAGTGGGAATGCTGCCTCAAACATCCCGAGGACGGCGCTCGCGAAGGCGCGGAATTCATCCGCAAACACATTATCCATGTCGCGGACCGAGCCTTCGACGATTTTGCTAAAGCGCATGCGGACCGCACCGCCAACCTCGAAATGCTGGGGGCCGCGATCACATCAATGTGAAAAGCTCCACCGACACCAAGACGAGATGGAACGATTATTCCGTTCTTGATGAGACATGGAATAGTTGTTACAAATAGTAGGACAGAAAGCAGCCGCCTGACCGGCTGCTTCGCGCCTATGCACAAAGGCAAAAAGGAACGCGCCCGGGAGGACCTTAGCGCATGAAGACGGTTCGGCTCACAATGGCGCAGGCGGTGGTGCGCTGGCTCTGCAATCAGCACACGGTGGTCGATGGCGAGACGCTGCCCCTATTTCCAGGCGTGTTTGCCATTTTCGGACATGGCAACGTTACTTGCTTATCGGAAGCCTTGGAGGAGGTGAAGGATCGGCTACCCACTTGGCGCGGCCAGAACGAGCAGTCTATGGCGCTCGCAGCGCTCGGATTCGCTAAAGCGCGCCGCCGTCGGCAGATCATGATCGCGGCGAGTTCGATTGGGCCGGGGGCATTGAACATGACGACTGCGGCCGGCGTCGCGCACTCAAACCGGCTGCCCATCCTGCTTCTGTCGGGCGACACCTTTGTCAATCGCCGTCCGGACCCGGTGTTGCAACAAGTCGAACATTTTGGGGATCCGTCGACCACAGTGAACGACGCCTTCAGGGCCGTGACCCGCTATTGGGACCGGATCGTCCATCCGGAGCAGATCGTTTCGTCTCTGCCACAGGCGACGGCGGTGATGCTGGACCCCGCTGAATGCGGGCCGGCTTTCCTCGCCCTTCCTCAAGATATTCAGGAAATTGCGTGGGACTATCCGGAAGCCTTTTTCGCACCGACCGTCCATAAAATCCCTCGCGCGAGGCCGGACCGTGAGCGCCTCGCGGAAGCCGCGAAGATCATCAGGGCGGCGAAGCGTCCCCTCATTATATCTGGGGGCGGGGTGCGTTACTCAGGCGCGGAGGAGACGCTTGGCGCTTTTGCCGAAAGCCACGGCGTCCCGGTTACAGAGACCGTGGCTGGCAAGGGAGCGCTGGTCCACGATCACCCGGCCCATGTCGGGCCGATCGGCATACTCGGGTCGACTTCAGCGAATGCGCTTGCGGCGGAAGCCGACGTAATCATCGCCATCGGCACCCGTCTTCAGGACTTCACAACCGGCTCATGGACCTGCTTCTCGCCCGAAGCGCGGTTCGTCTCGATCAATGCGGCCCGCTTCGATGCGACCAAGCACCGCGCCCTCGCCGTCGTCGGCGATGCGCTGGAAACGCTGAGGGAACTGGATGCTGCTACCAAAGACTGGAAGGCCGATCCTAGCTGGATGAAGCATGGGCTGACGGAGTTCGCGAAATGGAACGCGGCGCTTGACGATTACCAGCGCCCGACCAATAGCCCGATTCCGACCTATGCCCAGGTCGTGGGCGTCGTGCATTCCAAGGCCGGCGAGCGCGACCTCCTGATCGCGGCCGCGGGCGGTCTTCCTGGCGAGGTGGTGAAGAACTGGCGCGTCAAGTCGCCGAACACTTTTGACTGTGAGTTTGGCTTCTCCTGTATGGGCTACGAGATTTCCGCCGGTTGGGGCGCGGCAATGGCCGATCCCACCCGGACGCCGATCGTGATGATCGGCGACGGAACGTACCTGATGATGAACTCGGACATCTATTCGTCCGTATTGACCGGGCACAAGATGATCGTCGTCGTTTGCGATAACGGCGGCTATGCGGTCATCAATCGCCTCCAGAATGCGAAGGGAACGCCCGGCTTCAATAATCTCATCAAGGACTGCCGGGTGAAGCAGCCTTTCGCCGTCGATTTCGCCAAGCACGCCGAGTCGATGGGGGCGCTGACCCGTCATGTCGAAAGCCTCGCAGAACTCGGCGCCGCGATGGATTGGGCAAAGACCACGGACCGCACGACAGTGATCTCGATTGTCTCCGACGCTTTCACATGGACTCCGGGCGACGCGTGGTGGGACGTCGGCGTTCCGCAGGTCAGCGCGCGGGAGGCCGTCCGCGAAGCGTCGAAGGAGCAGATCGAGGGCCGCGAGAAACAGCGCGTCGGCGTCTGACCGACCGTCTTCGTATTCGAGAGAGAAAGATGAAAGCCAAACTCGGAATCGCGCCCATCGCGTGGTGGAACGATGACCTCGCGGAATTGTCTGACGACGTGTCGCTCGAAGAATGCCTGCGGCAGGCGAGCGTCGCGGGTTTTACCGGGATGGAGACCGGGCGCCGCTTTCCGATGAACATGAAGGAACTTGGGCCGATCCTGAAGCGGTACGGAATATCGGTCTGCGGCGGCTGGTTCTCCGGCCAGCTTCTCGACGGCGAGATTTCGCGCGAAAAGGACCGGATCGCCGAGCAGATGGAGTTCTTCAAGGCGGCGGGCGCGCCCTGCATCGTCTACGGCGAGACCGCACGGTCGATTCAGGGGGATCGCTCCAAGCCGCTCGCGACGAAGCCCAAGCTCGATGAGGGTGATATCAAGGCTTACGGCCGGAAGATGACCGCGTTCGGGGAATGGTGCGCGGATGAGGGGATGCCGATCTCCTACCACCACCACATGGCGGCGGCGATCGAGACGGAGCCAGAACTCGACCTTCTCATGAAACACTCCGGAGAGGGATTGCCGCTGCTCTTCGACGCCGGTCACATGGCTTTTGCTGGCGGCAACGTGTTGCGGGTGATCGACAAGCATCACAAGCGCATCAGCCACGTCCATACCAAGGATGTGCGGCAGGCGCGTGATCGACAGGCTCGACCGGACGAGACAATCCTTCCTCGACGCGGTGGTGCTTGGCGCATTCACCGTGCCGGGCGACGGGTCGCTCGATTTCGGCAGGATCGTGAAGAAGCTAGCGGACTACAGCTACCAGGGGTGGTTCGTCGTGGAAGCCGAGCAGGACCCGAAGAAAGCCCCGCCGCTGAAGATGGCCGAGATTGGCCACAAAGCGCTCGTCAAGGCGCTTACCGACGCGGGATATCAGATCGAGACTTGAATTCTGACCGTTTTGGAAACGTTAACCCAAGGAATGGCCTCCTCATCGTCACGCTGCAACCATAAACGCCCGGTTTCATCCCTATAGTGCGGCGTCAGGCGGAAAGGGGACTTCCAACCTTGGCTTGGTTCGTATCGACAAGACGCGCGATCGGCAGAGAGGTCGAGTGGCTCCTGACGCCGCACGCTTCCGAAGAAGACGCCCGCGCCTTTGCCTCTGGCGCGATCTTGCGAGGCCTGAGGGTCGAGGCGGGAACCGTACCGGGCGTGAAGCCGGAAGTCAGGATCGGCTGGCGCGCGGCCCACCATTGGGCGCAAGCCGCGAATGAAAACTCGATCATGGGGCTAAGGCGGCGGCTCGCCGGGTTTGCCGGCTAAGCCCAGGCGCGTATAAGACCCCGCCGGCGCGGGAGCGCGCCGGATGAACCTCGGCCCGATGTGATTGCTGATTTCCTCACGCGGCAATATGCGCGAAACTGGGCGACGCCTGCCCTTGCCGCGCTTGCCCTAATCCTCCTTTTGTTCGTCCTCGCGGGCGGGCAGGTCAACGCGCCCTTCGTCTATACGCAGCCGACATGAAGCGCAGCGCGGCGCTGGACTTTCTGCGCGGGTCGGCGGCCCTTGCAGTCGCAGTCCCGCACTATCTCACAACCAACGTCCCTTTCCGGGCGCTCCCCGAGGCGGTCGCCGTCAGCGCGGTCGAAGTCTTTTTCGTGCTCAGCGGCTTCGTGCTCGCGCCCCAGATCGTGCGGCAGGTGGCGGGCGGCCCGTGGCGCAATCTCGGGGTTTTCCTCATCCGGCGCTGGATGCGCACCATCCCGCCCTATGTCGTGGCGCTCTTGGCGATTGCGCTGATCACCGGCAATCTGGTGACCGGGGATTTCACGCGCTACCTCTTCTATGTCGAGAACCTCACGCGAGAGGCCAACGCCCACGACTTCTACCCGGTCGCCTGGAGTCTGGCGGTCGAGGAATGGTTCTACCTTCTCTTCGCGCCGCTGCTCTTCCTCGTCGGCTGGCTTCTGCATCGCAGCGACCGCAGGCTCGAAGTCGTCTTCGCCATCCTGTTCATCGTCGTCGTCGCGGTTCTGCGGCACTTCTTTTCGCCGCCCGACTGGGACCTCAATGTCCGGCGGGTGACGGTCTTCCGCATCAACTCGATCGTCTGGGGCTATCTCCTGTTTCTGGCGATCGAAGCCAGGCCGGAGCTCAAAGCCGGGCAGGGGGGCAGGCCGCCTCCCGCCCTGCTGCTCGGCGGGCTCGGAGCGCTTGCCCTTGCCGCCGCCGCGCTGGAACTTTGGATCGCAGTCAACGCACTGACCGGCGCGCGAGCGGCGCAAGCGGCCTTCCCCTATTCCTCGGCGCTCTTCGGCATGGCCTGGGTCGCCGCCTTCCGCTTCGCCGAGCCGCTGTTTTCCAGCCGCGCGGTGCGGGCCGTGAGCTTCTGGATGGGGCGCATCTCCTATTCCGCCTATCTCTTTCACATCATCGTCGTCATCCTGTTGAAGCCCCGGATCGACCACTGGCCGCTTGCCGCCCAGCTTGCTGTCTATCTCGCCATGGTCTGCTCGTTCGCGACCCTGTTCTGGCGAGGCTTCGAGAAGCCGATCCTGGCGGCGCGGCCGGATTACGATGGGAGACGCGCGCGCCGCTCGAGCCCGCTTCCGGTCGGGACGCCGCGGGGCGGCAACGTGATCACCATCCTTCTGGCGCTGGCGCTGGTCGGCGCCCTTGTCGTCGTCCGCAACGCCTTCATGGCGAACGCGCCCTACCTCTTCTATCCGGCGCTCGTTGCCGCCGGACTTGTCGCCCTGCCGCTGGCCGAGCTGGCGGGGCGGAGGGCTCGCGGCTTCGGCGCTTTTGCGCGGACGCTTCTCGTTTTCGCGCTAATCCTCCCTATGGCGGACGGCGCCTACCGCGCGGCGACCGGCGTGCCCTTCACGGCTTCGGTCGCCGAGCCGACCTATTCCTACCGGGCCGCGAGCAAAAACCCGGCCGCCTTCGCGACCTGGTGGTTCTATTACCTCAACGAGTGGATCCGCCCGGACGGCATTCGCGGCGCCATCGAGGCGAAAGACCCGACCGGCAAGCTGCCCTTCCTGCTCAAGCCCGGCTCGTCGGGAAAAATGTTCGACGCGACGGTCCGCATCAACCGCGAGGGCTTTCGCGGGCCCGAGATTTCCGCCGACAAGGGCGACCGCTTCCGCATTTTCGCGCTCGGCGAATCCCAGACCTTTGGGCCCACCCTGCATGAAGGCGACAAGCCCTGGCCGGAGCTTTTGCAGGGACTCTTTGCTCACGCGGCCTGCAGCCGGCCCGTCGAAGTGATCAACGCCGGGACAGAGGCCTATTCGCTCGACGACAACTTGATCAAGCTCAAGCGGGACATTTTCCCCCTGCACCCGGACCTCATTCTCAGCACCCATGGCATGAACGGCTTTTGGCCTTTTGGACTTCGGCGCGTGCCGGAACCCAAGGAGCCCGGCGTCCGCCCGCGCGCGTCGGCGCTCATCGCCAAGGCGGTCTTTTCCATCGAGCGCGCGGCCTGGCGCTGGCGCAACCGCGACGCCAAACCGCCGACCGAGCCGCCGCCCTTCACCGACGCCGACCTGCTCAAGACCCGCTACGCCGAGGAATACCGCAAGCTCATCGCGCTCGGGCGCGAACATCATGTCCCGGTGGTCCTCGCCACGTCGAGCATGGCGGTGGACGGGCAGTCGCCGCGGGCGGTCAAGGATTTCTACGGCTCCGTCTTCAAGCCGATCGACGACATCATCGCCGCCAACGCCGCCCACAACCGGCTCGTCAACCTCATCGGCCGCGAGGACGGCGTTCCCGTCCTCGATGCGCGCCAAAAACTCGACGGGAACTGGGACGACGACCTCTATCTCGACATCGTCCATTTCACCGAGCGCGGCAACGAACGCATGGCCGCAAACCTGTTCGACGCGCTCCTGCCGATCCTCGCCGAGAAGGGCGTTCGCTGCGCCGCGCCCGGGCCCTCCTGAATTTTCGGGCCTTTGCGGGCTGCTTCCGCCGTTGCGTCGCGCGGGATTCCATCTTTTCAATGGGTTGCGAGGCGGTTCGTCGCCGCATTTAAATCCAACGCCTTCAGTCCGCCTCTTTGGTCATCGCGAGCGAAGCGTGGCGATCCAGACGCTGCCGGAGCGCGGGCCGCTGCTCTGGATCGCCGCGTCGCCCCAAAGGGGCTCCTCGCGATGACAGCGTCGCCACCAGCGCCCGCCGATTCTCTGCTGGCGGTCACGCGCCGAAAGCCCGCGCAGCGAGCGCGATCATCCCAATGAAAGCGCCGAGCGAAGCGAGTTCGATGAGATCGCGGAAAGCGTGAAAAGCAGCCTGTTGCATCGCATCCTCCATAATGCCGGTTTGGACACGATATGTTCTTTTTTTGTTCCTGTCAACGTAAGGGTACGTATCGGTGCTGTCCGAACTAGGACATTGAAGGGAGGAATTTAGGACAGTCTGCGCCCGGTGGGCTTTTTACGGGCCCCCGATTGGCCGGACGAATAGCAGGCCCTCTTCCGCAATCGAGTTCATAATTTCCCGCACGGACTGCTCAATTTTCGACCGGCCCTCGACCGTTTCCGCTAAATCCGGAAACAGGCGGATGAGGGCGCGACGAATAGCGGTGATTGCCGCCATTTGGTTCATGAGCTTCGCCTCCTTGATCCCCTACAAGAATATCACGGGACATCGGAGGGACGCGAGCGCGCGTCAAGAGCGCGGAGGGCTGAGATGAGTCAACTTCGACCGCGGACGACCCCTCACTGCCCCGTCAGCAGCGACCGCGTCGCGGCGGCGACGTCGGGTTGGCGCATGAGGGCTTCGCCGACGAGAAAGGTTTCGATCCCGGCCTTGGCGAGGCGCTGGCAGTCGGCGTGGGTGAAAATGCCGCTTTCGCCGACCACGATCCGCCCCGGCGGGATCAGCGGCATGAGCCGCTCGCAGACGTCGAGGCTCGTCTCGAAGGTGCGCAGATCCCGGTTGTTGATGCCGATGAGACGGCCTTCGAGCGCGAGCGCCCGCTTCAGTTCCGCCTCGTTATGCGTCTCGATCAGAACGTCGAGGCCGAAATCGTGGGCGGTCTTGTTGAGGACTTTCGCGCATTCGTCGTCGACGGCGGCCATGATGATGAGGATGCAGTCGGCGCCCCAGGCGCGCGCCTCCGCCACCTGATAGGGGTCGAACAGGAAATCCTTGCGCAGGATCGGCAGGGGCACGGTTTTGCGCGCCTTGATCAGATGCTCCTGCGATCCCTGAAAAGACGGGAAGTCGGTCAGCACGGAAAGGCATGTCGCGCCGCCCGCCTGATAGGCTTTGGCGAGCGAACCCGGCTCGAAATCCTCGCGGATGAGGCCCTTCGACGGGCTTGCGCGCTTGATCTCGGCGATGAGCCCGAACCGCCCTTCGTCCAGCGCCCGCTCGATCGCCCGGATAAATCCGCGTGGCGGGGTCTGTCCCGAAATCTCGCGCTCAAGCGTTGCGCGCGGCACGCGCACCTTCGCTTCGGCGATCTCTCTGCGCTTATACGTTTCGATCTTCTTCAGGATGTCGGCCACAGGCGACCCCGATTTTAAAAAGGCGGTTCAGGCGTTGGATACGGCGATGAGACGTTCGAGCGTTTTCTTGGCGGCGCCGGAGCGGATGGCGGCGTCGGCGAGCCCGACGCCTTCCTTCAGGGATCGCGGCCTTGCCGGAAACGACGAGCGCCGCGGCGGCGTTGAGCATCGCGGCGTCGCGGTAGGCGTTTTCGGCGCCGTTCACGATGGCAAGGAGCGCCGCCGCGTTGTGCTGGGGCTCGCCGCCCTTCAGCGCCTCGGGCCTGGCGCGCTTCAGTCCAGCTTCCTCGGGCGTAACCTCGAAGGCGCGGATGGCGCCGTCCCTGAGTTCGACCACCTTGGTCGGGCCGGTCGTCGTGATCTCGTCGAGCCCGTCTGACCCATGCGTGATCCAGACCCGCTCGGACCCAAGGTTGCGCAGCACTTCCGCCATCGGCTCAAGCCACAAGGCGGAAAAGACGCCGATCACCTGCCGCTTGGCGCCGGCGGGATTGGAGAGCGGCCCGAGCAGGTTGAAGATCGTGCGCGTGCCAAGCTCGACCCGGGTCGGGCCGACGTGGCGCATCGCGGCATGATGCGCGGGCGCCATCATGAAGCCGATGCCGGCCTCCGCGATGCAGCGCTCGACGCCTTCCGGGGCCAGGCCGATCTTGAGGCCGAGGGCGGTCAACGTATCGGCCGCGCCCGCCTTCGAGGAGGCGGCGCGATTGCCGTGCTTGGCGACCGGGACGCCGCAGGCGGCGGTGAGGATCGAGGCCAGCGTCGAGATGTTGTAGGAGCCGGAATTGTCGCCGCCGGTGCCGACGATATCGACCGCATCCGCGGGCGCCTTCACCGGCAGCATTTTTGCGCGCATCGCCTCGACCGCGCCGGTGATCTCCTCCACCGTTTCGCCCCGCACCCGCAGAGCCATCAGGAAGCCGCCCATCTGCGAGGGCGTCACTTCGCCCGACAGCATGGCGTCGAAGGCCGCGGCGGCCTCGGCGCGCGAAAGCGCCGCTCCGGCGGCGACTTTGGCGATGAGGGGCTTGAACGCTTCCATGGGTCCTTTTTAATGCGGTCAGCGGCTTTCGCCGCGACCGTTGAAGGCCGCCGCGAGATCGAGGAAATTGCGCAAGATATCGCGGCCGTGCTCGCTCGCGATGCTCTCGGGGTGGAACTGCACGCCGTAGACGGGCTTCTCCTTATGCGCGACCGCCATGATGAGGCCGTCGTCGGTCTCGGCGCTGACTTCGAGCGCCTCCGGGCTCGTGGCGCGGTCGATGATGAGCGAGTGATAGCGCGTCGCCTCGAACGGCCCGTTCAAGCCGCGAAACAGGCCCTTGGCGTTGTGGCTTATGCGCGACGTCTTGCCGTGCAAGGGCAGGGGCGCGCGCACGACATCGCCCCCAAAAGCCTGGCCGATCGCCTGATGGCCGAGGCAGACGCCGAGCATCGGCGTCGAATCGGAAGCCGCGCGCACAAGGTCGAGGCAGATCCCCGCTTCGTTCGGCGTACAGGGACCGGGCGAGAGGACGATCGCGTCGGGCTTTGCTTCGATCACCTCATCCACCGCGATCTCGTCATTGCGCCACACCGCAACGTCGGCGCCGAGCTCGCCGAGATAATGCACGAGATTGAAGGTAAAGCTGTCGTAATTGTCGATCAGCGCGACGCGAGGCATCCCCAACCCTTTCGGAGGAAGCCGCCTTTTCCGACGACGGGCGCCGCCCGTCAAGCGATTGCCCGCGCCCGACGCGGCGCCCCGTGCGCGGCTTGTCGATTCTCTCGCTCGCGTGCATCGTCCGCGTGCGGCCGGGCCGAGACAGAAACAAGTCGCGGCGCGCTTTCTGGGGAAACGGCGAGGAGTTTTCGCATTCATGTCCGACTTCGTCCTCGCCATCGATCAGGGCACGACGTCCACGCGGGCGATCGTCTTCGACAAGGCTCTGAAGTTCGCAGGCGTCGCGCAGCAGGAGTTTCCGCAGGCCTATCCCGCCTCGGGCTGGGTGGAGCACGATCCCGAGGACTTGTGGCGCACAAGCGTCGAGACTGCGAAAGGCGCGCTCGCAAGCGCCGGCGTTTCCGCAAAAGATCTTGCTGGGATTGGCGTGGCCAACCAGCGTGAGACTGCGCTCGTGTGGGACCGGGCGAGCGGAAAGCCGATCGCCAACGCCATCGTATGGCAGGACAGGCGCACGGCGGACATCTGCGCGCGCCTCCGGGCAGAGGGATTCGAGACGCTCGTCACGGCAAAGACCGGACTTGTGCTCGACCCCTATTTTTCCGCAACGAAGATCGCCTGGCTCCTCGATCACGTCGCTGGCGCGCGTCAGCGCGCCGAGCGGGGGGAACTGGCGTTCGGGACCGTCGATTCCTTCCTCATCTGGAGGCTTACCGGCGGGCGCGCGCATGTGACGGACGCCACCAACGCCTCGCGAACGCTTCTCTTCGACATCCACACGGGCCGATGGGACGACGACCAAATGGCGCTGATCCGCGTCCCGCCACAAAGCTGCCCGACGTACGCGACTGCGCCGCCGAATTCGGCGACCACGGAGGCGGCGAGCTTCGCGCCCGCGCTCCTGATCCGTCGCCGTGGCCGGGGACCAGCAGGCCGCAATCGTAGGGCAGGCCTGCTTTGAGCCGGGGATGCTGAAGGCGACCTACGGGACTGGCTGCTTCGCCCTCCTGAATACGGGCGCGAGCGCTGTCGCCTCGAAACACCGCCTGCTCACCACCATCGCCTATCAGCTTGGCGGGCAGAGAACTTACGCCCTTGAAGGGGCAATCTTCATCGCCGGAGCGGCGGTGCAATGGCTGCGCGACGGCCTTGGCGCGCTCCAGTCGGCGGCGGAGAGCGGGCCGATGGCGGCTGAGGCCGACCCGGAGCAGGATGTGGTGCTCGTGCCGGCCTTCGTCGGCCTAGGCGCGCCACATTGGGACGCCGAGGCGCGCGGCGCCCTTTTTGGCCTCACGCGGGACGGCCAAAAACTCGCAAGCGCGCCGCTCGAAAGCGTCTGCTTCCAGACCGTCGATCTTCTGGAGGCCATGCGGCGGGACTGGGGCGGCGCGGGCGATACGGTTCTGAGGGTCGACGGGGGCATGGTCGCCTCGGACTGGACGATGCAGCGGCTTGCGGATTTGATCAGCGCCCCTGTCGACCGGCCAAAGGGGTTGGAGACAACGGCGCTCGGCGCGGCCTATCTCGCGGGCTTCCAGGCGGGGCTCTATCCCAAGCCCGCCGAATTCGCCCGGAACTGGGCGCTCGAACGCCGCTTCGAACCGGCGATGGCGGATCAGGAGCGCGAGCGCAAGCTCGCGGTGTGGCGGGACGCGGTCAGCCGCCTGCTGGGCAGGGAGGCGCGGTGACGAAAGGTTTGGCGGAAGGCCGGGACAGGCGTATCATGGACCGACGTTGTCAACGACGGTCTTTCTGATGGGTCCCATACTTCCAGCTGTTCAGATCATCGTCCTTGCCGTGGTCCTGATCGCGATTCTGTTTGTGATTTCCAAAGTGAGGGGGCGCAAGTCGCCATAGCCGGGGGTGCAGGCTACGCCGGCGCCTCCCTGTAGATGCGCCCGTTCTTCATAATGACGAGGAAATTTCGAGGGTCCGCCACGAGATCGATGTTCGTGGTCGGGTCGCCAGCGACAAGCAGAAGGTCGGCATAGGCGCCGGGCTCAATGACGCCGATCTTGCGCGGATAGGGATTGCGCGGCCCGGCCATCGCGAGCAGCTCGCCGTTCGTGCCCGTCGCCATCTTCATGATCTCGATCGGCGAATGCCACCGTTTCAGCTTCGCAAGCTGCGCGCCCTGCCGGGTCGTCAGTTTGGCGTCGAACAACGTGTCCGTTCCCCACGCCGTCTTGAGCTTGTGTTTGATGGCGTAGCTGTAAGCCCGATCGGTGCCCGAGGTCATGTCGATCTGCTTGCTCTGGTTCGGCGAGCCTTCGGGGAAAGGCGTCGCATCCTCGTCCATGAGGAAAGGCTGGGTGCTGAGCCAGACGCCCGTATCGGCGATCATCCGGGCGGTTTCCTCGTCCATGAGCTGACCGTGCTCGATGCTTCGGACGCCGGCGCGAATTGCTGTCTGGATGGCGCGCGGCGTGTAGGCGTGGACAGCGACATAAGTGCCCCAGTTCTCCGCCGATTCCACAGCGGCGCGGAACTCGGGCGTCGTGTACTGGGCGGAGTCGAGGGGATCGTGGTTGGACGATACGCCCCCGCCCGCGGCGAGCTTGATCTGGCTCGCGCCAAGCATGAGTTGCTCGCGCACCCGTTTGAGCACCTGATCGACGCCGTCCGCGATCATGCCCGCTCCAAAGGCCTCGCCCCGCGAAAGCGCCGCGTCCCAGGGCGCCGGAACCTCGTAGGGCATGCGAAAGTCGCCGTGTCCCGAGGTCTGCGAAATCATCGCCCCTGAAGGCCAGATGCGGGGGCCGGAAACAACGCCCGCGTCGATCGCGCGCTTGAGCCCGAAGGCCGGACCCGCCATGTCGCGGACGCTCGTGAAGCCGCGCATCAGCGTCTTTTCGGCCTCATCGGCGGCGACGATGTTGATGAAGCCGATGTCGGCGGTCATCAGCAGCGGGATCGGCATTGCGGCCATCATCGCGTGCCAGTGCGCGTCGATGAGGCCGGGAGTGAGCGTGCGGCCGCCGCCGTCGATGACGCGCATGTCGCCGCCGAGCGGGTTGCCCTTATCCTCGATGGCCTTGATCGCGTCGCCTTCGACGATGACGGCGACACCCTCGCGCAGCCTATCCGACTTGCCGTCGAAGACTTTGACATTCGTAAAGGCGACCGTCCTCCCGGGCGCTTGGGCCGAGACCGGCGCCGGCCCGGGCGCCCCTGCCGCCGCCTTGGAGGGTTTGGTCCTGCCGCGGCTCGCGAAATTCTCAGCGAAATCGCGACGGCTGGATTTGCGGTCGATGAGGGCGCTGAGGCGCGCGAAGCCGGGACTGTGGCACAGGCATCCGGCGAGAGCCGGCCTGGCGTTGGCCGGTGCGCAGGAAAAGCTTTGAGCGAGCATGAGGCCGGCCTCCCAGTTTTCGCGGCGAACCGTGTCGCAAGCGAGCCTGGACCGTCCAGCTTCAAATATATGGGGCTTTAGGCCTTCGGTCTTGCGTCGGCGACCGTCGCAACATGCCGCGCCATGAGCGCGCGGGTCGCCTCGGCGTCGGCGATCCGCGCAAAGCGGGGCAGGGCGCCGAGGTCCGCGAACCGGGCGTGGAGGTAAGAGCCTTCGGGCGGACAGGCGGAGAAATCGTACCCGCTCCAGCGGATCGCCTCGCTCCACAGATGCAGGAACGTCGCGCCCTTGACCGTATCTTCGGCCCAGTCGCGCCATTCCGGCAAAAAGAGCTTCCAGAATTGCTCGGGCTCGACCGGGTAGCAGACATGCGGCTCCATGGCCCGGCCGTAGAGCCCATGGCGTTCCAGAACCGGCGTCAGAAGGAACGGACCGAGCGCGCCCCAGGGCTGGTCAATTCCAGCCGCCGCTTCCGCCGTGTTCAAAAGCTCGGTGAGGGCCGGCTCGCCGCGAGGCAGGCGCAAGACGGCGTTGTTGACGAGCAGGGTCGAGACGGCGTCCGCCTGCCGGCAGAAGATGTAAGGTTCGGCGGCGAATGCCGGCGCTTCGAGGCAGAGAACGTCCGCATCCACCCAGCATGCGCCCGTCTGGCGAATCATCCGGTAGCGGAAAAGATCGGAGAAGGTGGCGATCGAGGGCTTGCCCTCGACGCGGTAGAGGTCAATCCGTCCCTCGTCCGGCACGATTTTTCGCGCGTCGGCAAGAATCACGCCTTCGGGAACGGTCAGCGCGCGGTCGTAGGCATAGAGCGTGAGTTTCGCGCCCACGCGCGGAAACGAGGCGAGGCAGGCCCAGGCAAAGCCGCTCAAGGCCCCATGCCAGAAGGAGGCAAAGCCCGCTTCGCCGGCCATTACAGAATCCGGGCGAGGAGGCTGCGGCCAGAATCCTCCCAGTCGTCGAAAAACGTCTCGGCGGTCAGGTCGCCGCGCGCGACGAACTCGCAGAAAATGTCGAAGATCCAGCTCGCATGGACGTCGTCGAGAAGCAGATGCCGGCCCTTTTCGCCGCCCGCCATCCGAACGCAATTCGTCAGATCCGACAGCGCGACCTCGCTTGTGTGCCCGCCATCGACGCAGAAGAGATCGAAATCGGTCTCGCTGCGTTCGAGAAGCCACGGCAAAACCTCGCGCGAGTCGCCCGGATAGAGATGGATGCGGCCGGGAAATTCGCCCTTGAGGAAGTCCACGCACTCGGTCGTGTAGGCGTGTTCGACGATATCGACGCCGAAATATTCGAGGCGCGGATTGCACGAGAGGGCGAGGAGCGCGCTGTGTCCCGCATTCACGCCGACTTCCAAAACGCGCGTCTTGAACCGGCAGGCGCGCCACAGGTTGCGCCTTGCGGGGGCGAGCGATTCCGAAGGAACGACGCCCGAGAAAATCGGACGACTGGTCGGCATAAAAGAGATTGCCTTCAAGCGTCTCGCCCGACGCTTTCACAATCTGGTTGATCCGGTCGAGACGCTCGAGAAAGCGGCCAGAACAGTTCCTCCGCCAGCGTATCGCGCGCAATTCCATAGTCCGGGATTTCCGAGGGCGGAATGGGCTTGCCCGGAAGAAGTTTGCGCCCGTGCATGCGAGGATGGGTCCATCGAAAAGCGCACGAGGCGCACTCGCGCGGGTCTAGGCCATCCGGCGGGGCTTGAACAGGCGTGGGCTAAAGAGAGGTTCGGCGGGACGGGCTTTGCTAAGCCTCCTCCTGGCATTGCAGTTCGATCTTCATGCCTTCGGGCCCGTCGACAAAAAACTGAGTGATGTCGGTGTCGATCAGGTGGGCTTCGGTGAACGTGTAGCCGAGCCTTTGCAGTTCGGCGCGCTTCGCGTCGGGGTCGCCGCACGGGCCGAACGCGACGTGGTCCACCCAGCCCAAGCCTCGCTCCTGGCTCTTGAGCCAGGTGTAAATCACCGGCCGCCCCTCGAGATACAACCAGTCGCCCGGTACTTTGAACGACGGCCGCCACCCGACTTCGACGCCCAGCAACCGCACGAGAAAGTCGCGCGCCGCCGCAAGATCATAAGCGTGAATATTTACGTGATCGAGCCGCATGACCGCCTCCCTTTTTTGACCAGCAAATCCGCTTGGCCCCATCGGGTCAATCCCATGACAACTCGTTCGCGGACTTGGAAGCGTCGATCTCGCGTCCGGGCGCGACGCCGCCTCTCCCCTAGCCTTCATCGCTTTCGCAAACTATGGAAGCGGCTTGACCTCGGGGGACATCCGACATGCCCGGACCTTACCGCATCGAAGGTTACGCCATCGCATCCGCCGACGGCCATCTCGCCGCCGCCAACGGTCTCATGCCCGATACGTTGAAGATCGAAGCGGATCAGCGTTTCTTCGAGGATTCGCTCGATTCTTCGGACCTCATGGTGCATGGGCGCATGTCCTACGAGGGGCAGGCCAATTCGCCCAAGCGCAAGCGCCTCATTCTGACGCGCAAGGTCGCCGCGATTGCGCCCGATCCCTCCAATCCCAACGCGCGCTTCTGGAACCCTGCCGGGGCGCCGTTTGAGGAAGCGGCGGCGGCGGCCGGATGCAACGCGGGCAAAGTCGCCATTCTCGGCGGGCCGGACGTCTACAGCCTTTTTCTCAAGATCGGCTACGACGACTTCTATCTCACCCGCGCTCCCGCCGTGACGCTGCCGGGCGGCGTTCCGGTCTTCGCGGAGGCGCGGAAGGGCCAGTCGGTCGAGGACACGCTGATTTCCGTAGGTCTGAAGCCGGGCCCTCTTCAGGACCTCGGCCCGGGCGTGACGCTGGTCGAGTGGACGCCGATGGGCGGCTCGACGCTCAAGGCGCCGCGCTAGCGCGAAAAGCGCCGGGGCGCCGCAAGGGGCGCCTTTCCGCCGCAATGGGGCATGAAAGAGTGCGCCGATGACCGAGACTGCGGCCGACAGCGGCTCCTTTCGCGCGCTGCTTCCTCTTGCGCGCTATGGCCTGAAATATAAGGGACGAGCGCTCGCCGCCCTGCTTGCGCTGACGATTTCCTCCGCCGCGACGCTCACCGTGCCCTTCGCGCTGCGCGAGATGATCGATTTTGGCTTTTCGAGCGACCGCCGCCACGTCATCGACGTCTATTTCCTCGCCGTCGCTGGGCTTGTCATCGTGATCGCGCTGGCCGCCGCGCTGCGCCTCTATCTCGTGACGACGCTCGGCGAGCGGGTGGTGGCCGACCTGCGCCGGGATGTCTTCGCCCATCTCATCGGCCTCGACGCGGCCTTCTACGACACCGCGCGCACGGGAGAACTCATCTCGCGGCTCACCGGCGACACGACGCAGATCAAGGCGGCTTTCGGGACGACCGTCTCGATTGCGCTGCGTAACCTCTTCATGCTCGTGGGCTCGGTCGCGCTCATGGTCTACACGAGCCCAAAGCTTTCCGCGCTGGTCGTCATCGCGATCCCCGTCATCGCCCTGCCGCTGATTCTCTCCGGCCGCGTCGTGCGGCGACGATCGCGCCATGCGCAGGACACGCTTGCGGGCGCGACCGCGGTCGCGGCCGAAAGCCTCGGCGCGGTCCGGATCGCGCACGCTTTTGGCGCGGAGCAGCGGCAGATTTCCCGTTTCGCCGCCGCGGTCGAGGGCGCCTATGAGGCTGCGCGAGCGGCGGCGGCCACGCGCGGCTGGCTGGTTGCGGTCGCGGTTTCGCTCTCCTTCTGCAGCATCGTCTTCGTGCTGTGGCTCGGGGCGCATGACGTGCTGTCAGGGCGCATGACCGCGGGGATGCTATCGCAATTCGTGCTCTTCGCGGTTCTGGCGGCAACCTCGCTCGGCGAACTGTCGCAGGTCTGGAGCGAAGCGGCGGCGGCCGCCGGCGCGGCCGGGCGCATTTCGGAACTTCTGGCGGTCGAGCCGCGCATCGTCGCGCCCGCGTCTCCCACGCCGATGCCCGAGCCGCCGGACGGGAGCATCGCGTTCGACCATGTGCGCTTCGCCTATCCGGGCGCCCCGGAGACGCTCGTCATCGACGATCTGAGCTTTGCCATCGCGCCCGGCGAGCGGGTCGCGCTGGTCGGCGAATCCGGAGCAGGCAAGTCCACGGTTTTCCAACTCATCATGCGCTTTTACGATTGCGACGCGGGGCGCGTGCTCATCGACGGAATCAACGTCAAGGCCCCCGATCCCAAGGATTTGCGCGCGCGCACGGCGCTCGTGCCGCAGGAGGCGCCGATTTTCGGCGGAACGGTCGCGGAAAACATCGCCTATGGACGCGAGGGCGCCAGCGAAGGCGAGATCGAAGCGGCGGCGAGGCGCGCCTTCGCCGACGGCTTTATTCGCGACCTCGAGCGGGGTTACGCGACCGAAATCGGCGAACGGGGCGCGACGCTCTCAGGCGGCCAGCGGCAGCGGCTGGCCATCGCCCGGGCCATCCTGAAAGACGCCCCGATCCTGCTCCTCGACGAGGCGACCTCCGCGCTCGACGCCCAGTCGGAGGCGCAGGTGCAGGCCGCGCTTGCCGAGGTGAGCGCCGGCCGCACGACGCTCGTGATCGCCCATCGCCTCGCCACCGTCATGCAGGCCGACCGCATTCTCGTCATGGAAAAGGGCCGGATCGTCGAGGAAGGCGATCACGCAACCTTGATCGCCAAGCGCGGCGTCTACGCCGGCCTCGCCCGCTTGCAGTTTGAAGCCGTCCCCGTCGCCGGATAGGGACGGCTTGCGTATTACATGGGTGAGCGAATCCGTGCGCGCGGTCGCGTTGCGCCGCCCGGTTCCGCGCTTGACTTTCGCCCCTGTCCCGCCCGATTGAGGGTGGCGGGGCGCGCATCGACGGAATGGATGAGAAGGCGAGGATCGGGGTGACGGCACGCATTGGATCGGCTGCGCGGGAACTCCCGGTGCGCACCGGAGACGCTGCGCCGCAGCGGCGCATGGTTCTGGACCATCTCGTTCTTCTGAAGCCCCGCGTGATGTCGCTCGTCGTTTTCACAGGCGCGGTCGGCTATGTCGTCGCGCCTGCGGGCAAGCTCGACTGGCTGCGCATGATCACGACCCTGACGGCGATGGCGGCGGGGGCGGGGGCTTGCGGCGCTCTCAACATGTGGTGGGATGCGGATATCGACGCCGAAATGTCGCGCACCGCCATGCGCCCTATTCCGCGCGGCGTGGTTCCCGAGCGCGAGGCGCTGGCGATCGGCGCTGTCCTCGCCGTCGCGTCGGTCGCGGCGATGGGCGTCCTCGTCAACTGGCTGGCGGCGGCGCTGCTGCTCCTGACCATCGCGATCTATATTCCGCTCTATTCGATGGTCCTGAAGCGGCGCACCCCGCTCAATATCGTCATCGGCGGCGCGGCCGGCGCGTTACCCCCCGTCATTGGCTGGGCCGGCGCGGCGGGCGGGCTTTCTGCCGGGACCGATCGCGCTCTTCCTGTTCATCTTCCTCTGGACGCCGCCGCATTTCTGGGCGCTGGCGCTTTGCCGGGCCCGCGACTACGACCGGGTCCGCGTGCCGATGCTGCCCAACGTCGTCGGGGTCGTGAAGACCTGCCAGCAGATCCTCGCCTATTCGGTTCTTCTGGTCGCCTCCTCCTTCGGCGCGCTCCTCATCCCCGGGGTGGGGCTTTTTTATGCGGCGATCGCCACGGCGGCCGGCGCGGTCTTTTTGTGGAAGGCGGTCGCCCTCTACAGGCTGCGCGAAGCCGAGGAAGGCCCGCGCCGAAAGGCGGCCATGGGCCTGTTCGGCTTTTCGATCCTCTATATGTTCCTTGTTTTCGCCGCTCTGCTGGCTCAAGGCATCCTGAAATCGGTAGAACCGCAGGCTGAGGGGCCGCGTCCCTCGCGGGACCGCCGCCTTAAGCCCCGGGCGCCCGGCGCCCCAACGAGACCAAAACCCATGAAGAACGCCGTCAGGCCGAAATCCGACGCCGTGCGCCGGCGCAATAACTGGATTATTTTCGCGCTCGCGGGGCTGCTGGCCGCAGGCCTTTACGGCGCGATCATATGGCGCGCCCTCATTACCGCGCATTGAGCAGGCTCATGATCCCCATTCACGACCTGACGCACGTTCTCGCGGTCATCAATGCGGCGACGATCGTCGTCTTGCTGATGGCTTACAATCGCATCCGCGCGGGCGACCGGGACGGCCACCGGAGGCGCATGTATGTCGCCATCGGCCTCGGCGTCGCGTTTCTGGCGGTCTATCTCGTCTACCACGCCTTTTCGGGCCTGGCGAAATTCGGCGGCGAGGGGGCGATCCGGCCGATCTATTTCACGCTGCTCGCCATTCACGTCGTCATGGCCTTCGTCGTTGCCGTTCTGGTGCCGCTGACTTTCTGGAACGCTCTGAAGGGGCGGTTCGCCACGCACAAGCGGCTCGCCAGGGTGACCTTCCCGTCCTGGATGTTCGTCGCCGTCTCCGGGCTCGTCGTCTATGTGATGGCGGTCCAAATCTGGCCGCTTAAGGGCGTTTGAGTCCCGTGAGCCAAGCCGCGCGCTCCTCCGCTTCGCTCAGCCTTGCCCCGGCGACGAGCGTCCACGCGTTGCGTTCGGAGCGCCTCGGCTGGGCGTGGCTTGCGGTTGGCGCGCTCGCTGTCGCTGGCGTTTTCGCCCTTCTGCTTGCGCCGTCTCGCGCATTCCCGGCATGGCGGAATCGTCGGTCTGGCCGGTCGGTTTCTTCTACAAGGGCCTTGTCATCCACGTCGTCTTTTCGCTGGTGATCTGGCTTCTCGGCATCTTCGCCTTTCTCGTCGCGACGGCGACTGAGGATGCCGCCGGCGATAGGGTGCGCGCGGCGCCCTTGGGGCGGATTGGGCAGGGGCTTGTTCTTCTCGCGTTCCCCTGTCTCTTCGCGCCGGCGTTTTTCGACGAAAGCCGGCCGGAGCTTACGAATTACATCCCGCTGATCCGCCATCCGCTTTACGATGTTGGGCTTTTGCTTCTGGCCGCGGGGATTCTCGCGCCCGTCCTCAGGTTCTTCCTCAACTTGCCCGAGCGCGGACGCGCATCTCCGCTCGTCCTCGGGATGGGGGTCGGCGGCTTCGCCTATGTGGTCGCGCTGTTCTGCTTTGCGGTCGCAGCCGTCCTGCAGGTCCGGACAGGGGACCTCCCTTATGCGCGCGACACCCTGCTATGGGGCGGCGGCCATGTGCTGCAATTCGCCTACGCCGCGATGCTGCTCATGAACTGGCGCATTCTTGCCGAGCGCAGCCTGGGCGCCGAGGCGATCGACCCGCGCGCCTTCCGGACGGCGCTGCTTATGATCGCGGTCATCGCCGCGATCGCGCCCTTCTTCTACGCGATCTTCGCGCCCTTCTCGGTGAGCCAGTACGAGGCCTTTCGCTTCCTCCAGTTTTTCGTAGCGATCCCCTCGCTCCTGTTCGGAGGGTCGCTGCTCCTGCGAATGCGGGGGCGGGCTCTTCCGTGGCGAGACCCGGCGTTCTTTACCCTTGCGGCGTCGCTTGCCCTCTTCGCGCTTGGCGGCGCGATGGGATTCCTCATCGACGGTCACGACACCCGGACGCCCGCCCATTATCACGCTGTCATCACGGCGGTCAGCGTGTCGAGCGCCGGAATGCTGCTGACCTTCGGCCTCGAACGGCTCGGCCGCGCGCCGGCCTCCGCCCGCGCCGTCCGCTGGCTTATCGGCTTCTACGCGGGCGGTCAGTTCGTGGCCTCGATCGCGATGTTCGTGGCTGGCGGCTACGGCGCCGCCCGCAAGACGCCGACGGGGGAACTTGAACCTATGGCCGCCGCCGGAATGGCCGTGCACGGGATCGCCTCGATCTTCACCATCATCGGCGGCGCGGCCTTTGTGATCGTGGCCATTCTCGCGCTTTCCCGGACGCCCCGTCCGGCAAGCGCCCGGACGTGAGCGCAGGCCTCTCCCGCTGGGGCGGGCTCGCGCTCCTTCTCCTCGCCGGCCTCGGCCTCATGTTCGGCCTGCAGACGCTGCGTTCCGACCCGCCGGACGCCCGCATGATCGAGATCCTGAACCGGGACCCCGTGCCGCTCGGCATGATCGTCGACCAACAGGGCAGGGAGATCGCGCTGAACTCGTTCCGCGGAAAGACCCTCATCCTCAACCTCTGGGCGCCGTGGTGCGTCCCGTGTCTTAAGGAAATGCCCTCGCTCGACCGGCTCGCCGCGAGCCTGCCGCAGGACAAGTTCGCCGTAGTCGCCGTCTCGCAAGACAAGCCTGGCGCGTCTCCGTCGCGGCAGATGCTGGACCGGCTCGACCTCAAGCATCTCGCGACTTACCTCGATCCGGCTGGCAAGCTGAACGGAAGAATTGGGGTGCGCGGCTACCCGGCGACGCTGATCGTCGGCCCTGACGGCGCGATCCTGGCGTTTCGCGAGGGCGCGGCGGACTGGGACAGTGAGGCGATGAAAGCCAAGATCGCGGCGCTCGCTCAGCGGGGCGCGGGGCCGGCGTCCTGAACGTTGGCGTCGCGCAAACCGGGCTTGGCGCCGCGGTGGAGTTAAAATATCGTTAACGCCCGTCTCTGTTCCCCTGAGCGTGCGTGGCGTCTCATGTCTCCTGATCAAGCGAGCCGGTCGTATCAAGCTGGCGACATTTGCGGACGCGAGATCCCAAAACTGCTGACCAAAGCGGAATTGAAACGGCTGTCGCAAATCGACAGCCGGCGATTCACCTTTGCGGTTCTCATCGAGGTCGCCACTTTCGCGGCGGCGGTCGTAGCTACCGAGTTTTCGGGCCGCAATCCCTTTGTCTACGCGCTGGCCGTCATCGTCCTTGGCTCAAGGATCAACGCTTTCGGCGCGCTCATGCACGACGCCGCGCATCATCGCGCCTATCAGAACCGGGTCGTTAACGAGATCGTCGGCGAGCTTTTGGCCTTCCCGACGTCGTCCTCTATGGCGGGCTACCGCAACACCCATTTCGCCCATCACCGGGCGCTGAACGGCGACGACGATCCGGACTGGGCCAGAAACGTCGGTCGGGAGGAATTTGTCTTTCCGACCCCCCGTTCGGGCCTTACGGGCCGGGCGTTGCGCTATCTGTTCGGCCTCAAGGTCGTGTCCGCCGTCACCGGCTTTCATGGCAACAAGGCGACGCGCGACATTCCCGCGCTCGTCACGCGGCTCAGGCTCGCAGGGCTCGTAGCCCTGCTCGCCGCCTCGATCGTCTTCGGTTTCTGGCAGGGGCTTATCCTCTATTGGCTCATCCCGTTGCTCACCGTCTTTCTTGCGATTCGTTATCTGCGCAATGTCGCGGAGCACTACGCGGTCGAGCACGTCAATGTTCTCAATGAGAGCCGCACCGTGCTCGCGCCCTTCTGGGAACGATGGCTCATCGCCCCGTGGGGCCTGAACTATCACCTCGAACATCACCTCTATCCGAGCATCCCCAGTTTCCGTCTGCGCGAGGCGCACGAACTGCTCATGACGCGCGATCCGTTTCCCAAGCTCGCGCACGTCACACAGGGGTATTTCAGCGGGCTCTTCCGCGATTGCGCCGTCAACGCCGATCCTGCGCCGGCGGCCGGAATCGAGCGCGCGCCCGCGCTCCAGCTTCAGGAACAGGCGGGCTAGGCCGCCTCCATTCGCGTCGCCTTCCAGTGCCAGACGGCGAGGCCGAGCAGGATCAGCGCCGTCGCCTGATGGGCGAGGGCGAGCGGAATCGGCGCGACAAGCAGCAGCGTCGCGATCCCTAGCGCGACCTGGACGAGGGCGAGGGCGCCGAGGAGCGCCGCGCGACGCGCGAGGGTTGGAACGCCCGACCGCCACGCGGCAAAAGCCTGCGCGAGCGCAAAGCAAAGCACCGCGTAGCCGACCGTGCGGTGCATGAACTGCGCGGTCGTCGGGTCGTTCATGATGGAAAGCGCCCAAGGCGCAGGAAAGGCCTCGCCCGGCAGCAGGCGGTCGCCCATGAGCGGCCACGTGTTGTAGATCAGTCCCGCCCGCAGGCCGGCGACCAGGGCGCCGAGGCCCAACTGGCAATAGATCAGCGCAACGAAAGCCGCCGCCGCGCGTGCGAAGGCGGCCGGCGCCGCCGTCCGCCTGCGGGCGCTCATGCCCGTCGCCGCGTAGATCACGGCGCCGAAAGTCCCGGCCGCGATCAGGAGGTGAAGGGCGAGCCGCTGCTGTGCGACTTCGGTTCGCACGCTCAAGCCTGAACTCACCATCCACCAGCCGACGATCGGTTCGAGCGCCAGAAGTCCAGTGGCGACGAGAACCTGCCGCCCCAGCGCGCCTTTGAATTGGCCCGTGAACCAGAACCACAAGGCGGGAAGGATGAAGGCCGCCCCAACGATCCGCGCCAGCAGCCGATGGCTCCACTCCCACCAGAAGATGGACTTGAACCCGGCAAGCGTCATGTCCGGGTTCATCTCGGCGTATTGCGGGATCTGCTTGTAGCGGTCGAATTCCGCCTGCCAGTCGGCGGCGCTCAACGGCGGCAGGACGCCCGTGACCGGCTTCCATTGCGTGATCGACAGGCCCGATTCGGTGACCCGCGTCGCCCCGCCGACGAGCACCATCGCGAAGACGAGGGCGGCGATCGCGATCAGCCAGACGCGAACAGCGGCCCGCGAATCAAATCCGAGGGATGTTCTTGCGGCGTAAGGTCGGTCGATCGAGGCCATCGATATCCAGGAGAGGCGAACTTCGCCTTCTTGGCCCAACCCGTCCGCAAGACGCAAGGCGCCCCGAGAAGCGCCTCGTGGGCCTCAGTCGATGACACGCCGGTAAAGATGCCAGGTCGTATGGCCAAGAATTGGAAAGATGACGAGCAACGCTACAAACAACGTCGCGAACGCAATCGCGAGGTCCGCCCCGATCACAATCGCCCACACGAGCATCGGCCTCGGGTTTGTCAGAACCGATTTGACGCTTGTTGTCATGGCGGTAATGAAGTCGATGTCGCGGTCGACAAGCAGCGGGGGCGAGACGACCGTGAAAGAGAAGACGGCAAGCGCGATGATGGCGCCCACGCCATTGCCAACCAACAGGAAGCTCAGCCCGTAAGTTGTTGAAAAGACTTCGCGGAAGAGGCCGGCGAAAGACGGCACATTGATACCGTAGAAGGCCAGGAACACGAACACCGCCATGTCCAGCCAGATGATGAAGGTAAAGAGGCTGACGAGCGCGAGCCATCCAAGCTCCTTGCCCGCGCGACCCCAGACCGCGCCGAGCACCGCCGACCACGACAGGGGCTCTCCGCTTTCCAGCCGCCGCGACACTTCGTAAACGCCCGCCGCGCCGAAAGGCGACAGGAGCGCAAATCCCATCACGAAGGGATAGATGAGGTAGAAATAGCCGAGGCTCAGTGCGAGCCAGAGCACGAACAGGCCGCCCAAGGCGTAGATCGCGCCGAAGAAGAGGCCGTATTTCGGAGCGCGAACGAAATCCCGGACCCCCTGCTCGATGCATTCGAGCACGTCAGAGACTTCGATCACGCGAATGTGAGGCGCCCGCATTTTTCCAGCGTCCGTTAGGGCGCTCGACGGCCTGGCCTCCGCTGTAATCGCCATGGCTTCGCTCCCAGGTCCTTGCGCGTCTGATCGGCGCCATTATGTTGGAGTTGGATCACGTCCGGCGCATCCAATCAACGCAGAAATTGCGTTTGTGATGCGGTATTGCTCGTCAATTCGGCCGGCAGACCCTGTCCAACGAAAAACATTGATGATTCGGGCGTCGTGTGGCATGAGCCGCGCCATTCCCAACAACCAAGGGCCGCAATGTCTTTTATGAACGGTAACAGCTTTGCCGACCGCCAGGCCGCGGCGGCCAAGGCTCGCAAGGCGATGGGCGAAAAATTCCTCGCCAATTCAAAGTACGATCCGTCCGACCCCGTGGTCGTAGAGCGTGAAGCCAGGCGCAAGGCAATTCTGGAAGCCCGCACCATCCGCGACGCCGAGCGCGCGAAGCGCAAGGCCGAGCAGGAGGCCGCCGACGCGGCCCGAAAGGCGGCGGAGGAAGCCGCGCGCCACGAGCAGCTTCGCCTCGAGGCGCTGGCTCGGGAGGCCGAACTCCAGCGTCACCAGGAGGAGCAGGAAAAGCTCGAATACGAGCGTAAGCTCGAGCGAGACGCCCGTTACGCCGCGCGCAAGGAGCGCAAGAAGAAGAAGAAATCCGCTATCGAGCGGTATGGCTGAATAAGCCTCAGATTGTCCGCAAGCGCCGCCCCGGCTGGGAGCGGCGCTTAGAATTCTAAAACCGGGGGCGCATGAGCCAGATGGGGACGCCGTTGCGCTTGGGCGTCGCCGGCGTCGGCGTCGTTGGCGCGAGCCTCGTCCGGCTCGTCGAGCGACAGAAACCGGCCTTTGCCGCGCGCCTCGGGCGCGAATGGCGGCTTGCGGCCTATAGCGCGCGCCGAGCGCGCGGCCCGGAAACGGGTGTGGCGGATGCTGCCTTCTACGACGATCCGGTCAAGATGGCTGTCTCGGCTGATATCGACCTTTTCGTCGAGCTGATCGGCGGCGCGGAGGGCGTGGCTCTCGAATCGGTCCGGACGGCGCTCAAGCGCGGTCTGCCCGTCGTCACCGCGAACAAGGCGATGCTGGCCGCGCACGGCCTCGAACTCGCAGGCCTCTCCGAGGCCCATGACGCGCCGCTCTTCTACGAGGCGGCCGTCGGCGGGGGCATCCCTGTGGTCAAGACGCTTCGGGAAAGTCTTGCCGGCAATACCGTTCGGCGCGTCTCGGGCATCCTCAACGGCACCTGCAACTACATCCTGTCGAGGATGGAGACCGACCGTTTGCCGTTCGAGGTCTGCCTTGCCGACGCGCAACGCCTTGGCTACGCCGAGGCCGATCCGACCTTCGATATCGGCGGCTTCGACACGGCCCATAAACTTGCAATCCTCGCTTCGCTCGCCTTTGGCGCGAAGATCGACGCTTCCGCCGTCTCGGTCGAGGGCATCGAGTCCATCACGCTGGCGGACCTTACGGCGGCGGACGAACTCGGCTTCCGGATCAAGCTCCTTGGCGTCGCGGAACGGACGGCGCTTGGCGTCGAGCAGCGCGTGCATCCGACGATGGTCCCGAAGTCCGCGCCCCTCGCACAGACGATGGGCGTGCTCAACGCGGTCTCCATCGAAGGGGACGCGGTCGGCGAGCTGACCCTCGTCGGGCCCGGGGCAGGGGGCGACGCCACGGCTTCATCCGTCGCGTCGGACATCGTCGATATTGCCTGCGGCGTTCGTCTGCCGGTCTTCGGGCGCCCGTGGCTTCGCTCGCCGACGCGGAGCCTGTGCCGATGCAGCGCCATGAAGGCGGCTATTACGTCCGGCTCGCGGTCGCCGACCGGCCAGGCGCCATGGCGGCCATCGCCGCAAGAATGGGGGAGCGGAATATCTCGCTCGAGGCGATCATGCAGAAGCGCGCGGGCCGGGAGGCGACCGCGGCGGGGGTCGTCCCGGTCGTCCTGATGACGCACGGAACGACGGAGGCCTCCGTGCGCGACGCGGTCGCGCGCGCGGTGCAGGAGGGCGTCGTGCGCGAGAAGCCGCAACTCATCCGCATCGAACGGGAGGCGACCTGAACCTGGTGGCCGCAAGCCCGACAGTCGCGGCTGCGGCCGCCGAAGACCGCCGCATGCGCATCTTCGCGATCGGGCTCATGCTGTTCGTCATGGTCTGCTTTACCGCCATGGACACCTCGTCCAAGTGGCTGGGCGCCAAAATTCCCACGCTGGAGATCGTCTGGGCCCGTTTTGTCGCCGCAGAAGCCATCTCGCTGGCGGCGATGCGCGTCTGGTCGCGTCCTCATCTCATTCGGCCCCGGCGGCCCGGCCTGCAAATCCTGCGCTCGGTGTTTCTGCTTGGGTCCACCGCCTCGGTCGTCTTTTCGCTCCATTGGCTGCAACTGGCCGAAATCCTCGACAATCGGCTTCCTCAATCCGATCTTCGTCGCCCTCCTTGCCGCGCCGGTCCTCGGCGAGAAAGTCGGACGCGCGCAGATCGCGGCGATCGCGGTCGGCTTCCTCGGCGTGCTCATCGCGACCCGGCCCGGGACGAACGCTTTCCAGCCTATCGTGCTGCTCGCAATCGCCGGCGTCATGTCAAACTCCGGCTATGTCATCTCGACCCGGCTGCTGGCGCGCTACGATGCTTCCGAGACGACCCTGATCTGGACGCAGACCGTTGGGGTCGCGCTCATCACGCCGATTTTGCCATGGATATGGCGTTGGCCGGATTCGCCTCGGGTCTGGCTCGTGATGGCCGGCCTCGGAACTTTCGGAGCCTTGGGGCATGGGCTGCTCATCGTCGCTCACCGGTTCGCGCCAGCGCCGGTGCTGGCGCCGTTCTTCTACACCCAACTCATATGGATGAGTCTCGCCGGCCTCGTTGTCTTCGGCGACTGGCCGCACATGGCGACCCTGGTCGGCGCCGCGCTTGTCGCGGCTTCGGGCGGATACCTTGTCCTGCGCGAGCGAACCCGACGCTCCCGCGCCGTGACGCCGGCCGAGGCGGAGGCGGGCTGAAGCCCCAGCAACAGGGCAGGGTGGGTTGACAAGCGGCCGTTGTTATTTGATCGTGCCGCAATACAACACCAACTCGGACTATAGTCATGCCCACGCCATCTCCGCGGATCGCCATCGTCGGCGCGGGCATCGGGGGGCTGACATTGGCGCTGGCGCTTCGGCGGCGGGGCGTCGAAACGCAGGTGTTCGAGCAGGCGCACGAGCTGACCGAAATCGGCGCCGCCGTCGCGCTCTCCGCGAACGGAACGAGAGAGCTTGAGCGACTCGGCTTGCTCGATGCGGTCGCGGCGGCCTCCACGGAACCGACCGAGTACATCTTTCGCGACGGCCCCACCGGCGAGGTCGTCGCGGCGCATCCTGTTCGTCTCGACAACGCCTATCGAAGGCGCTTCGGCGCCCCTATCTCGGCGTCCACCGCGCCGACTTCCAGCGTGTTCTCGGCGACGCCCTCGGCGGCGACGCGCTCAATCTCGGACACCGCCTCGTGGACCTCGAGGAACGCGGCGAACGCGTCGAGCTCAAATTCGCCAATGGCGCCTCCGGGGAGGCGGATATCGTCATCGCGGCCGACGGCGTCCGATCCACCGCCCGGAAATACGTCGTCGGCACGGAAACCCTGAGATACACCGGCAACAGCGGATTTCGCGGAATCGTCCCGACCGCGAAGCTGCCGAGCCTCCCGGACCCTCAGGCGATTTAGATTTGGGGCGGTCCGGGGGCGCATGTCGTCCATTACCCGATCGGCGCAGCCGGCGATCAGATCAACTTTCTCGCCGTCGTCGAATTCCCGAACGAATGGGCGAACCCCGCGAAGGGACTCGTCGGGACGACGCAATCCGAAGCGCTGGCCTTTTTCCGCGACTGGCATCCGGCGATGGTCGAGATGGTGGACGCCGTCCAGCACGAATTCCGATGGGGCCTATTCGTGACGCGACCGATCCGGCGGTGGCGCCGGGGCCGGGTGATGCTGCTGGGTGACGCGGCCCATGCGACGCTGCCGCATCAGGGACAGGGCGCCAACGCCACGATCGAAGACTTCGATCGTGCTTGCGGAACAACTCGCGGGAGGCGGCGACCCGTTCGACGCGCTCGACGCCTACGAAGCCATCCGGAAGCCGCGAACCCGCATGATTCAGCGCGCCTCGTGGGCGGGCAACCGGGCGACCCATGTGGACGACGGACCCGTGCGCGATCGGCGGGACCAAGGCTTGAGGCGGTTTCCCGACTGGTACGGCTGGATTCACAGCTACGACGCGCTGGACGCGGCTCGCGCACGCCTCGCCGTGCCGGCGGGAGCCGCATGACCGGTGGAGATGTGCCGCCGGTCGAAGGCGTGCTCGAGACCTCCCTATATGCCGCCGATCTTCAGCGCACCGCCGCCTTCTATCGCGATCTTTTGGGGCTGAAGCCGCTCGTGGACAGCCCACGTCTCGTCGCTTTCGACGTTGCGGGCAAGAGCGTGCTCCTCGTCTTCCAGTCCGGAGCGACGGAGGAGGATGTTATCGAGCCGCGCGGAACCATTCCCGGTCACGACGGGCGGGGGCGGCTGCATTTCGCGCTGTCGATTGCGCAGAAGGATCTCGATCGCTGGCGGGCGCGCCTCGCCGAGCGCGGCGTAGCGATCGTGGGCGAATACAAGTGGGCGCGCGGCGGAACGAGCCTCTACTTTCGCGATCCGGACGGGGCGACGGTGGAACTCGCGACGCCGGGGCTATGGTGGTGATCGCCGCTTCAGCGGCCACGGAAGCCGCCGAGCACAGCCAGGATCGGCTCCGGATCGACGCTGCCTGCGCCCCTGAACGGATGATCGATGGCGATCACGACCATGAGGCCAAGCGTCACCACCGCCGCGAGCGTCCCTGTCATGGCGAGTTGCGCAGGCAAATTCTCGCTTCCGAAAAAGAGCGCGAAACCGACAGTCAGGAATGCGCCGATGAACAGCGCGAACCAGAGGAACTTCGCGGCACGGGCCCCGTCGAGAGATGAAGTCTCAGGCGTCTGGCTGAGGTGATGCGATCGATCTGAGTGAACATTTCGGACATGCCCGCAACGTTGCGCGGCTGCACCTGGTTGAGGGCCAGCGCGGCCTCGTAAAGGTCGCTCAGGGCCTTGGATGTCTCATGGCTCTCGCCGTCGTGCGCCATCGCCGGCCAGTCGCGCATGACGACAGCGGTTCCGTAGTTCGTAATCGCCGACTGGAGCTGCGTCGCCTCGGGCCCGCTGCCGGTGGAATAGCGGAAAAGCGCCGAAAGAGCGCCCGCCTCCTGATCCACCGCAAGTTCAGCGGAGTTGAAGCGTTCCCAGGCGACGAGAATCGTAAAGCCAAGAAGCACCGCATAGATGACGCTCACGGTCACCAGCTTGAAGCCTGCGATGTTGTTGTTGTGCGCGAGCGTGTCGGGTCCCACAAGGGTCTGGACCACCACCTGGACAAGCATTGCGGCGATCGTCGGAATGAGGCTGACGACGATCAGAAGCGGCCAGAACGACAGATTCGACAGGAAGGACATCATCGGGCCCACCCGCAAGTCTCCTCCCTGTTCATGCGGAGCCGGGGTCGGTTCCACCCTTTATGAACATCCATTCATAAGCGGGGCCGCCGATGAACTCTAGGATTTTCTGGGGGTTAAAGCCAAAAAGCGCGGCCAAAAGGCTCAGGAAGCCGCGGACTCGCCCCGTGTAGCGGCGCATTTGCGGCAGAGCCCCAGCGCCTCGACCGTCACGCGCCTCAGGACAAAGCCTGACCCTGTCGCCGCCCGCGTGATCGCCGCAAGCGCGGCCGGGTCCTCGACCTCTTCGCTGCGCCCGCAGGCTTCGCAGATCAGCAGCATTCCGTGATGGGCGTGGCCGAGGTGCTCGCAGGGCGCGTAGGCGTTCAGCGTCTCAATCTTGTGCACGAAGCCATGGTCGAGGAAAAATTCGAGTGTGCGATAGACGGTCGGCGGAGCGACCTGCTTGCCCTCACGGCGAGAAAGCTCTTCGAGGATGGCGTAAGCGCCCATCGGCGCATTGCTGTCGCTGAAAATGTCCAATACCCGCCGTCTCAGCGGCGTCAGCTGGGACCCCTGCCTGAGGCAAGAGTTTTCGACTCGCGTCGCCCAACTCGTCGGATCGTGGTCGCAGCCGCAGGCCTGCGCGGCGGAAAGCTTGGACATCGTAGACAATCCTACCAGAAGGGACGGCGCATGTCCCGGTCGCGAAAGGGCTTGCGGCGCGCATTGTTATAACATAACATCTGGTCAGATGTTTTCGAGGTCTGGGAGCATACCGATGAAATTCAGCCGTTTGCGCGCGGCCCTTGTCGGCGCCGCTGCGATTGTCGCCGCGCCCGCCCTTGCGGACCCTGTGAAGATCGTCGCAGCCGAAAACTTCTATGGCGATATGGCGACGCAGATCGGCGGCCCGCGATGTGTCGGTGACCAGCATCCTGACCAATCCGGATCAGGATCCGCATCTTTTCGAAGCCAGTGTGGAGACCGCGAAAGCGCTCAAGGACGCGAAAATCGTCATCGTCAACGGCGTCGACTACGACCCGTGGATGGAAAAGCTCCTCGCCGCGGGCAAGGCCCCCGACCGGAAGGAAATCGTGGTCGCAGACCTCGTCGGCCGTAAAGACGGCGACAATCCCCACCTCTGGTACGACCCCGGCTATATGGAGGCCGCCGGCAAGGCGCTGACCGCCGACCTTGCCGCCGCCGACCCCGCCAACAAGGCGGCTTACGAGGACGGATACAAAAAATTCCTCGGCTCGCTGAAGCCGCTTTCGGACAAGATCGCCGCCATGAAGAAGACCTTCGCGGGCCAGCCGATCATCGCCTCCGAGCCGGTCTTCGGCTATCAGGCGGGCCTCATCGGCCTGAAAGTCCATGGCGAAAAATTCGCGCTTGCGGTCATGAACAACGCTGAGCCCAGCGCGTCCGACGTGGCGGCTTTCGAGAACGACCTTAAGAGCCACAAGGTGAAGGTCATGCTCTACAATGCGCAGGCCTCGGAGCCGTCCGTTCAGCGTCTCGTCGCGCTCGCCAAGGCGAGCGGCGTGCCGGTCGTCGGCGTGTCCGAGACCGAGCCGACCGGCTCGAACTACCAAGGCTGGATGCTCGGGCAATTGACCGCCCTCGATCACGCCCTGGCCAGCCCGACCCAGTGACCGCGCTCCGCTTCGATCGCGCCACGATCCGCCTCGGCCGCCGCGACATTCTCGCGGCGGCTTCCTTCGTAATCGAGGACGGCGAGTTCGTGGGCATGCTCGGCGCCAACGGCGCCGGCAAGACGACGCTGATGCGGGCCGCGCTCGGCTTGATCCGACCGGCGGCCGGCGCCGTCTTCGTCCTCGACGCGCCGGCGCGGCGCGGCAATCCGGGCGTCGGCTACATGCCGCAGAACCGGGGCGCCGCCGCGAGCCTGCGCCTCACCGGCTGGGATGTCGTGGCGAGCGCCGCGCTCGGGAGCCGCTTCGGTTTCGTGCTCATCGACAAGGCGGCGCGGAGCGAGATCGACCGGGCGCTCGATCTGGTCGGCGCGCGTGACCTTGCGCTGAAACCTCTGTCCGAAATGTCCGGGCGGCGAGCGCCAGCGCCTGCTCCTGAGCCAGGCGCTGCTCGGCGCACCGCGCCTCCTTCTGCTCGACGAACCGCTGATTTCCCTTGATCCGGCCCACCAGACGAGCGTGGTCGAGATCGCGCGCCGGCTATGCGACGATCTCGGCCTCGCCGTGCTTTTCAGCGCCCATGAGCTCAACCCGCTCGTGAACGCCATCGACCGGGTGCTTTATCTGGGCGGAGGGTCGGCCGTGATCGGCCCGGTGGACGAGGTGGTGACCGGCCCGGTGCTCTCGCGGCTCTATGGCGCCGAGATCGAGGTCGTGCGCGTCAAGGACCGCTATTTCGTCATGGCGGGCGGCGTCGAGGTCGAGCGCGACGCCCATCTCCACGAACACGGACATTCGCATCACGACCACGGCGCGCATGCTTGAATATGATTTCATGCGGACGGCCTTCGTCGCCTCAGGCGTCGCGGCGGTGCTGGCGGGCACGGTCGGCTATTTTCTCGTCCTGCGCGGCCAAACCTTCGCAGGCCACGCGCTTTCGCATGTCGGCTTCACGGGCGCGACGGGAGCCGTGCTGTTCGGCCTATCGCCGCTCGCGGGCCTGGTCGGCTTCACGGTCATCGCGGGCGTCGGCATGGGGCTTTTCGGCGAGAAGCTCGCCGAGCGCGATGTCGCCATCGGCATGGTGCTGGCGCTGGCGCTGGGGCTTGGGCTGCTTTTCCTGCATTTCTACACCTCCGCCGCGACGCAGGCGGCGGCGCTCCTGTTCGGCAACGTGCTCGGCGTCGATCCGGCCGCGCTCTTGACCCTGGCGATCCTCGCCGCCGCAAGCCTCATCGCCCTCGGGGCGATCGCGAGGCCGCTGACCTTCGCCTCGCTCCAGCCGGAGCTCGCGGAGGCGCGCGGCGTGCCGCTTCGATTCCTCTCCGCCGCCTTCATGGCGATCGTGGCCATCGCCACGTCGGAATGCGCACAGATCGTCGGCGTGCTGCTCGTCTTTACGCTGATGGTCGGGCCGGCGGCCGCCGCGTCCAACCTGACCACCCGGATCGGCGCGGCCATCGCGGTTTCCGCCGGCGCTCGCGATCGCAGAAGCCTGGGGAGGACTGACCCTCGCCTATTACACCGACTGGCCGACAAGCTTCTGGATCACCGCGCTCTCTGGCATTGTGTTCTTTGGAGCGGCGGGCGTTCGGCGATTCGTTTTGCGCTGACCCTCGCCCGTTGGCGTCGCCTCCGCCTGCAAGCGGGGGACCTGAGGCATGGTGACGGTGAGCAATTACTTCCTCGACGTTCAGGCCTCCGCGCTCGGGCGGCCGTGGCGGCCGAGGCTCGACGGGCCCGGCGAGGCTCGCGCGCTCGCAATCGCTCAGATCGGCGGACAGGACGACCTTATCGCGCGGGTGCTGGCGGGCAGGGGAGTCGCGCCCGAGACGGTGGACCGCTACCTCGATCCGAGCCTGCGCGACCTGATGCCGGATCCGTTCTCGATGCGCGACATGCAGGCGGCGACCGAACGCCTGCGGCAGGCCGTCGAACGCCAGGAGAAAGTCGCGATCTTCGGCGACTATGACGTGGACGGCGCCTGCAGCGCCGCCCTGCTTAGCGAATTTTTGACCGCCTCCGGCTGCGAGACCCTCATCCACATCCCCGATCGCGTGACAGAGGGCTACGGCCCCAACGTCGAGGCGATGGAGAGTTTCGCGGCGCGTGGGGCAAAGCTCGTCGTCACCGTCGATTGCGGCGCGGTCAGCCACAAGCCGTTCGAGGCGGCGGCCGCGCTCGGGCTCGATGTCGTCGTCTTCGACCATCATCAGGCGCCCGAGACGCTGCCGCGTGCGCTGGCGCTCGTCGATCCGAACCGCGAGGACGATCTCTCCGGCCTCGGCTACCTCTCTGCGGCGGGGGTCGTCTTCATGGCGCTGGTCGCGCTCAATCGCGCCTTGCGCGATTCCGGCTTCTGGAGCGCGAGGCCCGCGCCAGACCTCATGGGCTCGCTCGACCTCGTGGCGCTGGCCACGGTCGCCGATGTGGTGCCGCTCGTGGGGCTGAACCGCGCCTTTGTCGTGCGCGGCCTGCAGGTCATGCGGCGGCGCGGCCGGCCGGGGCTCGCGGCCCTCTTCGACATCGCGGGCGCGGACGGTCCGCCCCGGCCCTATCACCTCGGCTTCATGATCGGCCCGCGCATCAATGCGGGCGGCCGCATCGGCGACGCCGCGCTCGGCGCGCGGCTCCTCACGACCACGGACGAACTCGAGGCCCGCGCCATCGCCGAAACGCTCGACAAGCTCAACCGCGCCCGCCAGCAGATCGAGGTCGCGGCGCTGGCGGAAGCCGAGGCGGAGGCGCTGGCGGCGCTCGGGCTCGAAGAGCGCGGAGCGGCCGTCGTCGTGGCGAGCGAGCGCTGGCCGGCGGGCGTCGTCGGCCTGCTCGCGGCGCGGCTCAAGGAGCGGTTCGAACGACCGGCTTTCGTGCTCACGCTTGGAGAGGAGCACGCGACCGGCTCCGGGCGCTCGATCGCGGGCGTCGATCTCGGCCGCACGGTGCGCGCGGCGGTTGAAGCCGGGCTTCTGGTCAAAGGCGGCGGGCACGCCATGGCGGCGGGCGTGACCTTGACAAAGGATCGGCTCGGAGACTGGCGCGCCTTTCTGGAGGAGCGCCTCGCCGAGCCGGTCGCGCGCGCCCGGGCCGAGGCCGCGCTGTCGGTCGACGCGGCGATGACGGCGGGCGCGGCGACGCCGGAACTCGCCGAGCGGCTGGAAGCCGCCGGCCCTTACGGCGCCGGCAATCCCGAGCCGGTCTTCGCGCTGCCGCGTCATCGTCTGGCGGATGTGGCGGCGGTCGGCGTCGACCATCTGCGCATCCGCGCCGTGGCGGGTGACGGCTCGGCGGTCGAGGGCGTCGCCTTCCGCTCGGTCGGCAAAAAGCTTGGCGAGGCGCTGGTGCGCCTCAAGGGCGCGCCGGTGCATCTGGCCGGAACCCTGTCGGTGAACCGCTACAAGGGGCGCGAGCGGGCGCAGATCCGCGTCGTCGATGTCGCGGAGGCGGCGGGGTAATTGCGCGAAGCCAAGGCCCGGATCATTCACGGCAAGACGCCGGAAGTCGGCCGCTATGGTGGCCAACGTCAGACGCGCCATTGCGATCACCGCCCGGCTCAACCGTCTGACCTTCGATGACGCCGACGCAATTCGCGCCTTATTCAGCGAACTGATCGGCAAGAAAGTCGACGAGAGCTTTCTGCTAATCCCGCCCTTCTACACGACCGGCGGCGACGAAATCCGCATCGGCCGCAACGTCTTCGTCAATCAGAACTGCACCTTCTATGACCTCGGCGGGCTCGATATCGCGCGACGATGTCCTGATCGGGCCCAACGTGAGCCTCATTACGTCGGGCCATCCCGTCGAACCCGCCGCAGCGCCGCTCCGTCACGATCGGAAAGCCCATCGCGATCGAGCGAAACGTATGGATCGCGGCCGGGGCGACGATCATCGGCGGGGTCACGGTGGGGGAAAATTCGGTTGTGGCGGCGGGTTCGGTCGTCACGCGAGACGTTCCTCCGAATACGCTTGTCGGCGGCAATCCAGCGCGACTCATTCGCTCGATTGGCGAGTGAGGAAGGCCCAATAATCGGGCTCGACTCCGGAGGTTCACAGCGGTCAAGTTGGCGACGCGACCGGAGACCCCATCATGAAACGCGAAGAGCTTGCTGAAAAAATTCTCGACATCAAGCGCGAGAAAAATTGGAGCTGGAAACACATTACCGACGAGATCGGCGGCCTGTCGCCGATTCTCGTCGTGGGCGCGCTGCTCGGGCAGATGAAGCTGCCGAAAGCGGTGGCGGAGCGCGCCGGGAAGCTCTTCGGGCTGAGCGCGCTGGAGACGCGGATGCTGAACGAGGTCCCGACCCGCGGAACGCCGATGCCGCCGACGGACCCGCTGATCTATCGGCTCTATGAACTGATCATGGTCAACGGACCGGCGCTGAAAGCGCTGATCGAGGACGAATTCGGCGACGGCATCATGTCGGCCATCGATTTCGACCTCGAATTCGAGCGACAGCCCGATCCGAAAGGCGACCGCGTGCGGCTTGTCATGTCGGGTAAGTTCCTGCCGTACAAATATTACGGAAACGAGCAGGGCGTACCGGGCAACGGGCTGAAGGAGGAATAAGGCTATTCGCGGCGGATCGACTCCGCCGTTTGATCCGGCCGACGTTCAACCGCGCTGAAAGCCGCCGCGCTCCGACCGCTCGCGCAAACCCTCGGCTTGATCGCGCCATCCCGCCTCGGGCTTGAGGCGCCAAAGCATAAAGCCGAGCATGGCGAGGGCGGTCATCACAACGAATGCGCCAATCCAACCCATCTCCCGCTCTCCCCTGATCGTGCAGCGACAGGTAAGATGGCGCACAACCCTTTAACGAGTTGTTCAGAAAGGCGGTTAACGCACGGAGGCTAAGGGCGTTAACCCGCAGGTCAGTTCGCTGAGGTGGCGGAGCGAACCGTCCTTGTCTTGACGGCGCCATACAAGTGCAAGAAACAGGTGCGAATCCTTGAGCGGCAGGATGTTCGCGCCGCTCGTGAAGAAACCGGCATAAACCTATGGCCAATATCGACTCCCTGATCGACGCGACGACCGTTTTCATCGACGGCGAGGCCGGCACGACGGGCCTCCAGATCCGCGACAAGCTCGCAGGCGTCGCCGGGCTGCGCTTCGCGAGCCTTGCGACCGAGGCGCGCAAGGACCCCGAGGCCAAGCGTCAGGTCTATGCGGATTCCGACGTCGTCATCCTCTGCCTGCCCGACGAGGCGGCGAAGGAGGCGGCGAAACTCATCGACGCCATGGGCGATGCCGCCCCGCGCGTCATCGACGCCTCGTCCGCTCACCGGGTCGCGCCCGGCTGGACGTTCGGCTTCCCGGAGCTTGCGGCTGGACAGGGCGAAAAAATCGCCAAGGCCCGCAAGGTGACCAATCCCGGCTGCCACGCCACCGGCGCGATCGCGCTCCTGCGGCCGCTCGTGGACGCCGGCCTGATCGCCAAAGACGGTTTCGTCACAATCACCTCGGTCACCGGCTACTCCGGCGGCGGCAAGTCGATGATCGCGGCTTACGAAACGGGGCAGGCGCCCGCCTTCGAGCTTTACGGCCTTGGGCTCGAGCATAAGCACTTGCCGGAGATCGAGATCTATTCGGGCCTGACGCGTCGGCCGATATTTGTGCCTTCGGTCGGCAATTTCCGGCAGGGAATGCTGGTCAGCGTTCCCCTCCACCTCGACAGCCTTCCCGGCAAGCCCTCCGCCGCGGACCTTCGCGCCGCCTTCGCGGAGCATTATACGGGTTGCGAGTTTGTCCACGTCGCCGCCGAGGCGGAGGAAACGGCCCGGCTCGAACCCGAGGCGCTCAACGGCACGAACGACATGGAGATCCATGTCCTGCCGAACGAGACGCGCCGGCAGGCGGTCCTCATCGCCAAATTCGACAATCTCGGCAAGGGCGCGTCCGGCGCGGCGGTGCAGAATCTGATGCTGATGCTCGGGCGCTGAGGCTCGAAATCAGGGGTTCTGCGCCTCGGGCGCGAGCCAGGCGCCGGCCGCCGCGACCAGGGTCTCGACCCCCGTCTTCAGCGTTGTCTCGATGACGGGGGCGAAATCGGGAGCGTGGTTGCCCGGCAACGCATCCACCGTCCCCGCCTTGACCGCCGCCGCATAGACCGCGGGGTCCGTCCCGCCAACAAACCAATAGACGTAAGGGGCGCCCAACGCCTCGCCGATCGCCCCGAAATCCTCGCTCGCGGAAGCGGGCGAGGGGGGCTCGACCACCCGATCGCGGCCGAACCGGGCGCAAAACGCCGCCCTTACGGTTTCGGTCGCCTCCTGGTCGTTGACGATGGCGGAGAACTGACTGAGCGTCTGGAATTCCGGCGCTTTCGGCGCGCCGGAAGCGGCGGCCTCCGCTTCGATGATGCGGCGAATGGCGGCCAGAACCCGCTTGCGGACCTCGGCCGTGAATGTCCGCACATTGAGGCGAAGCAGCGCCTGATCCGGAATGACGTTTTCGATTAAGCCCGGCGCGCAGAGTGCCGACGGTGACCACCGCCGAGTCCGTCATGGCGACCTCCCGCGCGACGACGCCCTGCAGGCGCATGACGGCGGAGGCGGCCATGACGACCGGGTCGATGCTCTTCTGCGGCATGGAGCCATGCGCTCCGCGCCCGAAAAGCTTCACCTCCCAACTGTCCGCCATCGCCATCGCGAGGCCGGCGCGAAGGGCGACGAGGCCGGCCGGAGCGGGAACCACGTGCTGTCCCAGCGCCACATCCGGCTTCGGAATTTTTGCCGCGAGACCATCCTTGATCATCGCCCCCGCGCCCTGAGCGGTCTCTTCGCCAGGCTGAAAGAGGGCGATGAGCGTTCCCCGCCAGTCCGTTCTGTTGTCGGCGAGAACGCGGCTTGCGCCCATGAGCCAGGCGACATGCATGTCGTGGCCGCAGGCGTGGGCTATCCCGGAAGGCTGACCGAACCTGTCCTCCCCAGTTTCGCGGCTGGCGTAGGCGAGGCCAGTGGTCTCAACGACCGGCAGGGCGTCCATGTCCGCCCGCAGAAGAACTGTCGGGCCTTCGCCGTTGCGCAGGACGCCGACGACGCCTGTCCCGCCGACGCCCTGCGTGACCTCGAACCCGCAGGCGGCGAGCCAGTCCGCCGCGATCTTCGCCGTGCGGGTCTCCTGCATGGAAAGTTCAGGGTGGGCGTGGATGTCCTTGTAGATCGTCTCCAGTTCGGCGAGCAGCGCCTCTGACGGGTCGAGCGCGAGGGGACGGGAGGCGGCGGCAAGCGCGGTCATGGCGAAACCTCGGAATTTCGGGACTCCCCGACAGGGTCCGGCTCAAAAACCTCCTCGCATATGCAACCGGAAAAGGAGGACCCGGAGAGCGAGAGGATGCGTTCGCTTATCCGCAGCGCCGCCTCCGGCGAGAGGGCGTCCGACGTCTCCAGCAACGATAGCAGCCTCAACGCCTCACGCCGTTTCGCGAAGGCAAGATCGGCGGCGTCGGATTGGCAGAGGCTGCACATGGATGTCTGTTATCCTTCCGGCTTCCGTGCGTCGACGGTGTCCACCGGCGAGGCAGGCGACGGTTCCATCACGAGAGCGTGATAAAACCGTTGCGAACAAAGCCTGAGCGCGGGGTGGCGAAATCGTGACATTGTGTCAGGATCATGAACGGCGTCCGACGGGCGCAATGGAGGTGAGTTCCGACGCAATCCCAACCTTCCCAAATTGAAAGAGGTCCCCAATGGCCAACCAAGGTTTGATCACGGGCGGAGCTGGCCCCGGTTTGATGACCCGGAAGTCCGTTGCGGACATTATCGCGGAAGGGCAGGGTCACGCACTCGGCAAGACGCTCGGCCCAATCAGCATCACGGCCCTCGGCATCGGCTGTATCATCGGAGCCGGCATATTCGTGCTCACTGGCACGGCGGCGGCGCGTTATGCCGGCCCGGCCATCATGCTGTCCTTCGTCGTCGGAGGCATTGCCTGCGCCTTCGTTGGGCTCTGCTACGCGGAGCTAGCCGCGCTGCTGCCGGTCGCCGGAAGCACTTACACCTATACTTACGCGACACTAGGCGAGATTTTTGCGTGGATCATTGGCTGGGACCTGATCCTCGAATATGCGATGGGCGCCTCCACGGTCGCGGTCGGGTGGTCGGGCTATGTCGCCTCGCTTTTGCGCAATTTCGGAATTTACATACCGCTCCAATACGCTTCCGCACCCTGGACGGTGGCGAAGCTCGCGGACGGGACGACGGTCGAGGGCATCGTCAACATCCCGGCCGCGATCATCGTGCTGCTGCTGACGGCTCTTCTAATCGGGGGCACCAAGGAATTAGCGCGGCTCAACAATATCATGGTGGCCGTCAAGCTCGCGGTCGTCGTTGCCTTCATCGTGCTCGGCGCGCTCTATATGAAGCCCGCCAATTGGCATCCGTTCATTCCCGAGAACACCGGCGAATTCGGTCATTACGGATGGTCGGGAATTTTTCGGGGCGCGGCGGTCGTATTCTTCGCCTTCATCGGCTTCGACGCCGTATCGACGGCGGCTCAGGAGGCGAAGCTTCCGCAGCGCGACATGCCGATCGGCATTCTGGGATCGCTGCTGATCTGCACGATTCTCTATGTCCTAGTCGCCGCTGTCGTGACTGGCCTCGTGCCCTATACGGAACTGAACGTCCCCGATCCGATCGCCAAGGCTGTAGACGTAATCGGAATGACCTGGTTCTCGGTGCTCATCAAGATCGGGGCGCTGGCGGGACTGACGACGGTCATTCTGGTGCTGCTCTACGGGCAAAGCCGCATCTTCTTCACCATCGCGCATGATGGCCTGCTGCCGCGGATATTTTCGGACGTTCATCCGAGTTTAGGCACGCCTTACAAGAGCCAGCTCCTGATTGGCGTCGTCGTCGCGATCGTGGCGGCGCTAACCCCGATCGACGTATTGGGCGAGATGGTGAGCATAGGGACGCTCTTCGCCTTCGCGCTCGTTTGCGGGGCCGTCGTCTATTTGCGGAAGAGCGACGCCGAAATCTTCCGGCCGTTCCGCACCCCGGCCGTGCCTTGGGTGCCCACGCTGGGCATCGCCTTCTCGATCCTGCTGATGGTGTTCCTGCCGTGGGAGACATGGCTGCGCCTGATCGTCTGGCTCGCCATTGGCCTCGTGATCTATTTCGCCTACGGACGGTCCCATTCGGTGTTGCTAAACGGCCGGAAGGACTGACTGCGCGGCGTCCGCGCCTGGCTCAGCGGCGTCGGGTCCAGGCGGAGGAGTCGGGCGTCTCCTCCGGCGCCGCATCGCAGAAGAAGGCGGATGGGTGGAGCGTGCCGGACCACGCCAGCATGGCCGCTGCGCCGGGGGGCGCATCGGCGCCATCCTCGTTCAGCACCGCGAGCCTCAGCGCGATGCGCGCGCTCTCCTCGGCGTCGGGCTCCATCAGGACGGGCGCGCACAGGCTGCACATGAAACGCTTCCTTCCCGGGGCAAGACCCGACGCTATCGCCGTCCGCCGAGTTCGTCGATATGCGACAGCAGATCAGCCGGGTCTTCGTAGACGCGGAAGGCGGTCGCCTTCTGCAATTCCTCCGCTCCATAGCCGCCGCAGAGCAGGCCGACGCCAAGCGCTCGACAGCGGGCCGCCGCGAGCATATCCCAGATCGAATCCCCAACGACGATCGCGGTCTCGATGGGCGTTTCGAGACGATTGGCGGCGGCGACGAACAGGTCTGGATCGGGTTTGGCGTATTTCACCTGATCTCGGGTCACCACGACGGACTTGTCGGGATCGACGCCAAGCGCCTTTAGGTTGACCGAGGCGGTCTCCATGCGTCCGCTGGTCGCGATCGCCCAGGAAATGCCGACGCTGGTCAGCCACGCAAGAAGCTCACGGGCTCCGGGCAGGGGCCGGACCGTCGCCCCCATCCGTCGATAGGCCTGGGCATGCGCTTTGCGGAGTCTTTCGCCGCGCTCCTCGTCAATGGCGACGCCCGTCTCCCGGATCAGCTGATTGGTGAAGAGCCCTCCGCTCATCCCAATCTTGCGGTGGATGCGCCAGACGGAAAGGTCGATCCCTTCCGCGTCCAACGCCTCTTTCCACGCAAGGACGTGCTGATAGACGCTGTCGACGAGCGTGCCGTCGAGGTCGAACAGGAAGGACGGTTCGATGCGCATGGGCGGCTCCGTTTCGGGACGGCGGACCTCGAAGTCCTCATTCCATCTGGCTGCGTCTGCGGTGGAAAAGGCGGGCGAGGGCGCCTGCGCCGGTCTCGACGATCCATCCGACCGCATAGGCGAGCGCGCAGCCGAAGAGTCCGGCCGCGATCACCCGCAGCGTCAGGTCGCCGCCGAAATCGAAAGCTCCCCCGTTCAGAGCCCGCATGAGAAGCGTGAAGGGCAGGGCTGCGAGCGTCAGCGGCAGATCCGCGAACCAGGTTCCAGCCCGCGCCAGATACTCGATGTAGAGCGCTACGAACAACGCGCCATAAAGGGCCGCGAAGACGGCGCCGGTCCAACACCGAAGCCGTCTCATCGCGCTATCCTCAGTTCGCCTTCCAGGCGACGACCTTCTGCTCCTGCGTTCCCAGCCCTTGCAGGCCGAGCGTCATGACGTCGCCCGGCTTGAGGAATCGGGGCGGCTTCTTGCCCGCGCCGACGCCCGGCGGCGTTCCCGTCGTAATGACGTCGCCAGCCTCGAGAACCATGAAGTTCGAGATGTAGGATACGAGTTGGCGCACGGAAAAGATCATGGTGGCCGTCGATCCGGTCTGCATGCGCTCGCCGTTGACGTCGAGCCACATATCGAGCCTTTGCACGTCCCCAACCTCGTCGGGAGTGACCAACCAGGGCCCGAGCGGGCCGAAGGTCGGGGCGCTTTTGCCCTTGAGCCACTGTCCGCCCCGCTCCAGCTGGAATTCGCGCTCGGAGACGTCGTTGCAGACGCAATAGCCGGCGACATGGGACAATGCGGCGCCCTGACTGACGTAGCTCGCTCGCGAGCCAATCACAATCGCGAGCTCGACCTCCCAGTCCGTCTTCTTCGAATCCCTGGGGATCATCACGTCGTCGTTCGGGCCGACAATGCAGGAGGTCGTCTTACTGAAAAGAACCGGCTCCTGCGGGATCGCCATGCCCGACTCCGCCGCGTGATCGGCATAGTTCAGGCCGACCGCGATGAAATTTCCAACGCCGGCGACGCAGGGTCCGATTCGTGGCGTTCCCCGGACCGCCGGGAGCGATTTGGGCTTGAGCTTCGCCAATCTTGCGAGCGATTTGGCCCCAAGTGTGGTCCGATCGATATCTTCGATCACCTCGCTAAGATCGCGGATCTTGCCGGCGGCGTCGATTATCCCCGGCTTTTCCTTGCCCGCTTTGCCATACCGAACAAGCTTCAAAGTGACCCTCCCAGGCAACGTCCACGGCCTTGTTCGTCACTCCTACCAGACCGCAGTCTCGCGGGGAACCTTTCGTCCGCGCATCGCGTTGACGAAACTCTTTCTCGTGCGATCCGCAATGAGATTTTATAGACAAGCCGATTATTTCGGACTTGAACTATCCGTGTGAAGGCGCCTTGATATTTGCCGGAGCTGCGGATATTCCGCGCCTCCGTATCTCGCCATATATACACTTTAAACACGCAATTAGCGAAAAGAACCCGAAAATGTCCTCAGTTGAACGAATTGCCCTATTCATAGATGGGGCCAATCTCTACGCGAGCGCCAAGGCGCTCGGCTTCGACATCGACTATAAGCGGCTGTTGAAGGAGTTTCAGGGCAAGGGCCGGTTGATCCGCGCCTTCTACTATACCGCGCTGGTCGACGATCAGGAGTATTCGTCAATCCGCCCGCTCGTCGATTGGCTGGATTACAACGGCTATGCCGTCGTGACGAAGCCCACGAAGGAGTTCGTCGACTCAACCGGCCGACGCAAGGTCAAAGGCAACATGGATATCGAACTCGCCGTCAACGCGATGGACATCGCGGAGCGGATCGATCTCATGGTGCTCTTCTCCGGCGACGGCGATTTCCGCTCCCTGGTTGAAGCCATTCAGCGCCGGGGCGTGCGGGTCGCGGTTGTCTCGACGATCTCGACTCAGCCGCCCATGGTCGCGGACGAACTCAGACGCCAGGCCGACGAGTTCATCGACCTTGCCACGCTGATGCCCCGCATCGGCCGCGATCCGGCGGAGCGACAGGTACGCGCGGAGAACCATCGTCGACGAGATTTTGCGCCGATGCAGAATCCCGTCGAGGAGACCATCCGCGAGTAATGGCGCTTAGCGGCGGACCAGACGTGCCCTTCGACGTCAGTCCGCCGCGAGATTGCGGGCTTTGTCCGCGCCTGGCGGCTTTCCGCGAGGAAAATCGCGCCGCCTTTCCGGATTGGCGCAACGCTCCCGTCGATTCCTTCGGCGAGGGGGGCGCAGAGTTGCTTATCGTCGGGTTGGCGCCGGGCTTGCGCGGCGCCAACCGGACGGGCTGCCCGTTCACCGGCGACTACGCGGGCGATCTTCTTTATGACACGCTGCTGCGTTTCGGCTTCGCCTCGGGCGTTTACGATCGGCGGCCGGACGATGGCCTCAAACTTGTCGATTGCGTCATCGTCAACGCTGTGCGTTGCGTTCCCCCTCAGAACAAGCCGACGCCTCAGGAAATCGCGACCTGCCGCTCCTTTCTGAGCCGGTCGCTCGAAGCGCTGCCGAACCTTCGAGCGATCCTTACGCTCGGACGCATCGCGCATGAGACGCTGCTGCGCGCGCTTGGCGCGCGCCTGGCGCTTTTTCCGTTCGCGCATGGCGCCCGGCATCTCGTCAAGGACGATGGCGTTGTCATCTTCGACAGCTACCATTGCTCGCGATACAACACGAATACGGGCGTTCTCACCGAATCGATGTTTCGCGACGTCTTCGCCGCAATCCGTGCGGAGTTGGATCGTCGCGCAGACTTGCCGCGTGGAAGCGCGCAGGGAGCAATCATATGAACGCGAAGGCATTCGGGGAGATCGATGGCGCGCCCGTGCTCGAAGTGGCGATCGGCAGCCGCGCCGGGGCGACCGCGAAAATTCTCACCTATGGCGCGGTGGTGCGCGAACTCATTGTCCCGTCCGCTAAGGGGCCGCAGAGCGTGGTTCTCGGCCTCAACACCATCGACGACTACGTCAAGCACTCGCCCAGTTTCGGGGCTGCGCCGGGCCGTTACGCAAACCGGATCGCCAACGGGCGGTTCACGCTCGACGGCGTCGAATATCAGCTTGCCCGAAAGCCAGGGGACAAGCACACGCTCCACGGCGGGCCGCACGGCTTCGGTCATCTCATCTGGAAGCTCGGCGCGCGCGATGCGTCTTCCGTCGCCCTCACGCTTTATTCCCCCGACGGGGATTCAGGCTTTCCGGGCGGACTCACGGTGACCTGCGTCTATCGTATGCTGGAGCCCGCGACGCTCCGGGTCGAGTTTTCCGCCACAACGGACAAGCCAACGGTCGTGAACCTGACCCAGCATTCCTATTTCAATCTCGACGGCTCAGCGAATGTCCTCGACCACGAACTGACCCTGTTCTCGGACTTCTACACGCCGACCGACGCGGAGCTCATCCCGACAGGCGAGATCCGATCCGTGGATGGAACGCCGTACGACTTCCGCAAACCGCGCGCGGTGCGCGATCCCAGCGGGACGACCTACGACACCAACTTTGTCGCGTCCCGACAGCCGGGCGCGGACGGACTTGCGCCCATCGCCAAAGTGCGGTCGCCGCAGAACGGCCTCACGCTATCTCTGTTCAGCACCGAGCCGGGCGTGCAGTTTTATGACGCCGCGAAACTTGATTGCCCGGCCCCCGGACTCGACGGCAAGCATTACGGCGCGCATGGCGGGCTCTGCCTCGAGCCGCAGGCGTTCCCGGATTCGCCCAACCGCCGTCATTTCACCGACCGCGTCCTGCGGCCGGGAGCAGAGTACCGGCACGTGAGCGAGTTCCGCTTCGCCTGAGGCCCAAGAGCGAATGGGAGCGGCGCGACCCGGCCAGCCCGGCTGGTCGTGGCCGCTCGCGATGTTTTCGGGCGCCCTTAATCGCCGAGGCTTTCGCCGGGGCCTGCTTCCGCAAGCGCGCGGCCGACTTCAAGGCCGAGATCGTCCATAGAAGTCTGCTCGCGGACCGTGAGGTCTTCGCCTTTCGCCTGACGCTCGGCCTGCTCGGGCGAGCGGGCGACGTTGACGGTGATTTTGGCCTCGACCTCGGGGTGGAGGTGAACCGGCACGACATGCAGGCCCAGCGTCTTGATCGGATGCTGAACGGCGACATGCGCGCGCTGCACGGAATGACCCGCGCTGGTCAGCGCCTCGGCGATGTCGCGGGCCGAAACCGAACCATAAAGCTGACCCGTTTCGCCGGCCTGCCGAATGATGATGACCGAGGTCCTGTCAACCTTCGCCGACTGCTCGTTCGCATTCCGCTTCGCCTCGAGATTGCGGGCCTCGAGGTCCGTGCGCTGAGATTCGAATTTCTTCTTGTTGGCCTCGGTGGCGCGCAGCGCCTTGCCGCGCGGGAGAAGGAAATTGCGGGCGTAGCCGTCCTTCACATGGACTGTGTCTCCCATGTGTCCAAGCTTGCCAATGCGTTCGAGAAGAATGACGTCCATTGATGTTCTCCTTATTTCTGCGGTTTTGGATGGGGGGAGGGGTGGTGCGCCGCGCGGGTCCGCAGACGCGTGAATGCGTCGATGACGCCGAGCGCCGCGAGAGCGGGCAGCGTGTATTTCGCTCTGAGCACACAGCAAAGGTAGAGGGCGACCAGCATCACCGGCCGGAGCTTCAGACCGCGCGACAGCGCATGCGCCACAGCGAGGCCCTGCAGCACAAAGGCGCCGCCGAGGCCGCCCGCGCCGATCGAGAGATATTGCGAGACAGGGGGCGGCGCCGCCACCGCCCCGGCGACACAGGCAATGGCGATGACGCCGAGCGGCCAGGGCAGGGCGAGCGAGGAGGGAATGTCCGGCCACGGTCGGACGAGATTCTGTGAAAGCTGGGTCGAGCGGCCAGCGGCGTACAGATTGACGCACAGCATCAGCAGGGTCGAAGCCGCGATGGCCGCTGGACCCCAGTGGAGCAATGCGTCGACGATCTGCCGGACCGGCTCGGCGTCGACGCCGAGTTCGAGCGCCTCCCCCGCCACCTCGGCCAGCGCCGAGGACACCTGATCGACGGCCTGCTGATAGCCCCGATAGAAAACGATAAGCGACGTGAGAACGGCCGCCGCGCCGAGCATGCCGACAGTCGCAGCGAGCGTCACGATGGCGCCAAGCGATGCGTAGGTTGGCGCGGAGCGCCATCGGCCGAAGAGATATTTCTGCGTTGACGTCGCCGCGAAGGCCGCAAGCAGCCACGCGGGCGCAGCGACCGACGCCGCATAGGCCAAAGCCTGCAGCCATCCGCCGAGCGCGGCGAGCGCGGCGATCGAAACGCCGACCGCAATCGCGCCGGGGGCGAGGCCCCAGCCCAGCGTCGCAATCATGATCGGAAGCGGCGCCAGATAAGCCAGCGCCATCGCAATCGGGCTCGACGTCGCGCTGACGGCAAACAGCAGCGCTGCGGCAGCGCCCGCGCCGACGGCGATGGCTAGGCGATAAGGCGTCATCACGCTGTCCCGCTCCGGATCGCGGTTAGGAGGCGCGCGTTTCGTCGCCCCCAACTTCCGCTGCGCCCCCGACGGGACGCGGCGGATGAAATTCAAGAGCCGGCGCAAGCGCCGGCCTTTTCGCCTTACCGGATCACATAGGGCAGGAGGCCGAGGAAGCGGGCGCGCTTGATCGCCTGGGCGAGCTCACGTTGCTTCGAGGCCGAGACCGCGGTGATGCGAGAGGGCACGATCTTGCCGCGCTCAGAAATGTAGCGCGACAGGAGGCGGGTGTCCTTGTAGTCGATCTTCGGGGCGTTGGCGCCGGAGAACGGGCAGGACTTGCGGCGGCGAAAGAAGGGGCGGGCGGCGGAGGCCATCACATTGCTCCAGCGGTGTCTTCACGGGGGCGGCGCGGCGGACGGTCGCCGCGGTCGCCACGATCCCCTCGGGGTCCACGCGGACCGCGGTCGTCACGGTCGGAATCCTCGCGCTTGCGAAGCATCGCGGAGGGGCCGGCCTCGTGCTCGTCGACCTTGATCGTCAGATAGCGGATCACGTCCTCGTTGATGCTGAGCGTGCGCTCAACCTCAGTCACCGCCTCGGGCGGCGCAGAGACGTTGAGAAGGGTGAAATACGCCTTGCGGTTCTTCTTGATGCGGAAGGCGAGGGACTTCAGCCCCCAAGGTTCGACCTTGGTGACGGCGCCGCCTAGAGAGGCGATTTTCGTCTTGATCTGCTCCGTCAGGCCCTCGACCTGCTGGGCGGTGACATCCTGGCGCGCCAGGAAAATATGCTCATAAAGAGCCATTGCATTCGAGCCTTTCGTTTGTCCTTGCTTCCCGCGCGGAGCCCTCCGAGCCCGATGGAAAGGCCCTGAAGACAATTCGTTTCGAAGGCGGGAACACGGGAAGCCGGGCTCCAGGCCCTACCGCAAGACGCGGCCTTCCGTTCAGCCCCCGGCGGGACGCAACGAAGGGGCGCTAGTACAGAAAGATCGCCTCTCACGCAAGCCCATTCCCCCGCTCGCACGAAGTTTCTCAGGCTTTGCGCGAGAGAGGCGCCTAACGGGGCGGACCGCCGGAACATCCCATCCAGCGCCGCGTTGGCTTACCGGGCTGACTTCAGCAAATCCAACCTCAAGGAAATCATTCATGGGTCTTTTCACGAAAGACATCAAGACGATGGACGACCTCTTCGTCCATCAGCTGCGCGACATCTTCTACGCGGAGAAGCGCATTCTGACCGCGCTTCCGAAGATGATCGACAAGGCAAGCTCGCCGCAATTGAAGAGCGCGTTCGAGGCGCATCTCGGCGAGACCCGCAACCACGTCTCGCGTCTGGAAAAAGTCTTCCAGATGCACGGCGCGAAGGCCGAAGCGGTGACTTGCCCTGCGATCGACGGCATCATCAAGGAGGCCGACGAGGTCGCGGGCGAAGTCATGGACAAGAAGGTGCTCGACGCCGCGCTGATCGCGGCCGCGCAGGCTGTCGAACATTATGAGACGGCCCGTTACGGCACGCTGATCGCTTGGGCCAAGACGCTTGGACGCAATGATTGCGCCTCGGTTCTCTCAGAGACGCTCAAGGAGGAGGAGGCCGCCGACAGGAAGCTGACCTCGATCGCCGAGAGCACGGTGAACCGCGAGGCCGCTTAGCATTAGCTTCGAGGGCGACGGGGAAGGGCGGCCGCTCGCGGTCGCCCTTCTTTTTGACCGCAGGCTACGGGCGACGAAGCGGATTCGAGAAGACCTGTCCGCGCTGTAGGTTTCCCGCCCCCGAGGCTTCTAGGCAGGCGCGCGGAACGACAGCAGTTTGTCGGTGGGAAAATCGTAAAGCTTGCCCGTTTCGATCCATTCCGGCGAGCAAAGCTCCACGAGCTTCGGCGCGAGTTCCTCGGGCGTTTTCAGGGTCATCGGATCTTCGCCCGGCATCGCGCGGGCGCGCATCATCGTTCGCAGCGGGCCGGGGTTTACGAGCGTGACACGAATATTTGAAGTGTTTTTCGTCTCCGCGGCATAAGTGCGGGCAAGGGCGTCGACCGCGGCTTTTGAGACCGCGTAGGGGCCCCAGTACGCGCGCAAATCCGCCCGGTGGCCGGCGCCTGACGAAAGAAAAACCACGCGGCCGGCTTCCGATCGCCGCAACAGGGGATCCAGCGAACGGATCAGGCGCCAGTTTGCCGTAACATTGATCGCCATCACGGAGTCCCACTCCTTGGGATCGATCTGATGCAGGGGCGACAGGACGCCGAGTGTGCCGGCATTGCCGATAAACGCGTCGAGCCGCCCCCAGCGGCGATAGATCGCTTCGCCTAGCCGGTCGATCGACTCGCCGTCGCGCAGGTCCATAGGCACGAGCGTTGCGGAATCTTCTCCGGGCCTCAGAGCCTTGATTTCGTCGTCGAGCTCCTCGAGCGCCCCTTGCGTGCGGGCGAGCGCAACGACATGGGCGCCCGCTTTGGCCAGCGCGAGCGCGACCGCGCGACCGATGCCGCGCGAGGCGCCCGTCACCAGCGCGATGCGCTGAGTCTCTCCGCCTGACCCGGGATTCAAACTGGGCGCGCTCAATCGACTCTCCCGCCGTCCTTTGCTAGCTTTTCACCGTTAGGGACTGTCGACCCCGGTCGCGCGTCTTCCGGGGCGCGTGGCGGGCGCCCTGAAGGGCAATCGGTTCAAGCTGTTTGGCCGCAGCGCTTATGGACTTGTCGAACTTTGAAATAAAGTCCAAAAGTCCGTAAGCGGCGAACGGCGTTGGCTTAAAGTCAGGTCAGGGCAGGGGTCGAGCGTCCCCCGGGGCGGACGTTGTGGGTCGAGGCGCGACATGGATAACGAGAAAACCCGCGAGGCGGGCAGAACCGTGACGCGGGCGGATCTGGCCGAGGTGGTCTATCAGCGCGTGGGGCTGTCGCGGACGGAATTGGCCGAGTTGGTGCAGTCCGTTCTCGACGAGATCTGCGACGCGGCCGAGCGTGGCGAGACGGTCAAGCTGTCGGGCTTCGGCTCGTTTGTGGTCCGATCGAAGGGGCAGCGGATCGGCCGCAATCCGAAGACGGGCGTCGAAGTTCCGATTCTGCCCAGGCGGGTCATGGTCTTCAAGCCGTCCAACGTGCTCAAGTCCAAGATCAACGGCCGTGACGACGCCAAGGAAATCGACTAGCCGCCCATGCGCCTTTTGCGTTCCCGCGGCGCTCGGCCGATAGTCAAAAAGGCCAGAGGCTGATTCTGCCCCGTCCGGACGGCGAGCAATGCCCATGGAGAAGAGCCCCGAAGCATTCCGAACGATCCGCGAAGTGGCGGAAGGGATGGACCTTCCGCAGCATGTGCTGCGCTTCTGGGAGACGCGGTTTCCGCAAATCCGGCCGCTGAAGCGGGCAGGAGGGCGCCGCTATTATCGCCCCGACGACGTCGAGCGTCTAAGGCTCATCAAGCGCCTGCTCTATGAGGAAGGCTATACGATCCGGGGCGTCCAGAAGCTTTTTCGAGAGCAAGGCGCGCAGGCGCTCGTCCATCGCGATTTCGAGCCGCGTCCAAGGCCGCCCATGGACGCCGCCCCCGCTTTCGACGCTGGAGAGCCTCCGCCCCTCGGGCCGGACCGTGAACCGGCCATCGCGATCGACGAGGATGAGCCGGAAGCCGTCGCCGGCGATATGTTTGCGGAGAGGCCGGAGATCATCGCCGCGCCGCCAGTTCGTCCGATTCTCAACCCCCAGGACCTTGATGCGCTGCGCGCCGTCCTGGCGGACTTGCTTGAGGCGGAACGGCTGCTTGCGCATGCGCGCTCGCAGGAAAGTCCCTAAAGGCGGCATGGTCGGAGTGGCGGGATTCGAACCCACGACCCCTTGTCCCCCAGACAAGTGCGCTAACCGGGCTGCGCTACACTCCGACGCGCGCCCTTATAGGGGCAAGGTTTCGCGGTGGCAATCGGGCGGCGAGCCTCAGCCGCAAAAGCAATCGGCCCGTTAGAGATTGACCCGACCACGAGGTCTGGCGGCCGACTTGATTCGCATAATGTATATTATGGAACCAAAACCTGTGTCCGTCACAGCGCCGCGGCATGCGGGCCGCGGCCAATGATCGGACTGGACAACTCGACCTGGCGCCGTTCATCTGCGGCCGGCATGCGGTCCGTGCCTGCGGCGCGTGCTATCCTCCGCGATGAAACGAATCAGCAACACGAAGCGCATGAACGATCTTTTTGGCGCCGCGCCGCGCGGCAAGCCCATTCCCGCCAAAGGCAAGCCCGCGCGCGGGCCGTTGAGCGAAGCCGAGTACAACGCCAACGCCATCGAGGTGCTCGAAGGCCTTGAGCCGGTGCGCCGCAGGCCCGGCATGTATATCGGCGGCACGGACGCCAATGCGCTCCATCATCTCTTCGCCGAGGTGATCGACAACGCTATGGACGAGGCGGTCGCCGGCTACGCCACTTTCATCGAAGTCGTGATGGAGGAAGGCGGCTGGCTCAGCGTCAACGACAACGGCCGCGGCATGCCGGTCGACCCGCATCCGAAATATCCAAAAATGTCGGCGCTCGAAGTCATCATGACAAAACTGCACGCCGGCGGAAAATTCGACAGCGGCGCCTATGAGACTTCGGGCGGCCTCCACGGCGTCGGCGTTTCCGTGGTCAACGCGCTCTCCGAGACGCTCGAGGTCGAGGTCGCGCGCGGCCAGACGCTTTATCGCCAGACTTTTGCGCGCGGAAAGCCGACCTCGGCGCTCGTGACGGTCGGCAAGGCGCCGAACCGGCGCGGGACGAAGGTGCGTTTCCTGGCCGACCCTCAGATCTTCGGCAAAGGAGCGCATTTCGACCCGGCGCGCGTCTTCAAGATGGCGCGTTCGAAGGCCTATCTATTCGGGGGCGTTGAGATCCGCTGGCGGTGCGCCCCTGCCCTCCTGGGCGAGAACTCCAAAATCCCGGCCGAGGCCGCCTTTCATTTCCCAGGCGGACTGAAAGACTATCTGGCCGCAGACATCGACGGCGAGGCGCAAGTCGTCGATCAGGTCTTTACTGGCAAATACGAGAAGACAGGCAAACACGGCGCGGTCGAATGGGCCATCGCCTGGCTCATCGGACGCCGACGGCTTCGTCCATTCGTATTGCAACACCATCCCGACGCCCGACGGCGGGACGCACGAAGCGGGCCTCCGCGCGGCGCTCCTGCGCGGCCTGAAAGATCACGCGGAAAGAATCGGCCAGTCGAAGCGGGCGGCGCAGTTGACCGCCGAGGATGTCATGGCCGGGGCGGCGGCGCTGATCTCCGTCTTCATCCGCGAGCCTGAGTTTCAGGGCCAGAACAAGGGCCGCCTGCAGACGGTCGAGGCCGCGCGCCTTGTCGAAGGCGTGGTCCGCGACGCCTTCGACCACTGGCTCGCCGCGGCGCCGAGCCAGGCGGCGAAGCTGCTCGACTGGGGCGTCGAACGCGCTGAAGAGCGTCTTCGGCGCCGGATGGAAAAGGACGTCGCCCGCAAGAACGCCACGCGCAAGCTCCGTCTGCCCGGCAAGCTCGCCGATTGCACGAACTCTTCCGCCCAAGGCTCTGAAATATTTATCGTGGAGGGCGATTCCGCTGGCGGCTCCGCCAAACAGGCGCGCGATCGCGCCTCGCAGGCGGTGCTTCCGCTTCGCGGCAAAATTCTCAATGTGGCGTCCGCGACGCGCGACAAGCTCGCGCAGAACCAGCAGCTCAGCGACCTCACCCAGGCGCTCGGGGTCGGAGCGGGGTCGCATTACCGCTCCGATGAGCTGCGTTACGACAAGGTCATCATCATGACCGACGCGGATGTGGATGGCGCCCATATCGCGTCGCTGCTGATCACGTTCTTCTACCGGCAGACGCCGAAGCTGATCGAGGAGGGCCACCTTTACCTTGCGGTCCCCCCGCTCTATCGGCTCACGCAAGGAGCAAAGTCGCTTTATGCCCGCGACGACGGACATAAGCAGGAGTTGCTCAAGTCCGGCTTCAGCGGCAAAGGCGCGATCGAGGTCAGCCGCTTCAAGGGCCTGGGCGAAATGCCGATGAGAGATTTGCGCGACACGACGATGGACCCCGCCAAGCGGATGCTTCTGCGCGTCGCGGTGGTCGAGGGCGACCGGGAGCAGACTTCGGAGACGGTCGAACGGCTCATGGGCACAAAGCCCGAAGCACGCTTTGCTTTCATCCAGGAGCGCGCCCCCAAGGCCATCGAGCTTGTGGACGTCTGATCCGGACGCCGGGCAACGCTTTCTTTACTCTGTTGGCCCTTCCTCGTTCGCGTAAAACGCGCGAAAGCCGGTCAGGGCATGGACACTCTCGACGCATCCCACAACGGACGCATGATAAAGGCCGCGACGATTGCGGCCATTCTCGCTTCCGCGGCCTCGACCGCGCTTGGTCTTGCGGCGGAGCGATTCGCGGAAAGGGAACTTGCGCTTCGCGTTCCCTCGGCGCCTCCGCTTGTCGACAAACAGCGTCCCGGCATCGATTACGGCGCGACGGGCGCCATCGGAGGCGAATGCAGACGCGAAATTGTCGTTTTGGGACCATGCGGGCGCTGACAAGGCCCAGCCTTTTCTTCGAGGCAAGAATAGTCGTTTAGACTTAAACCAACAAGCGCGTCTTTCTGACTGCAATTTGTCGGATGAGACCGCCGAAATCTTGTCTGAATAGCGACAAACCATCTTTAAAAGATGCTTCGGATGCGCTACTGCTGGAGGCGCGGGTTCCGTCCGCCTTTTGCGGACGGACGGGCGAACGATCTGCGGTCGAGGTGTCTGCTTCATATTTCAGCACGGAATACGACAGCCTGTCGGGTGATTCCGGTGTGTGGCGTTGCGCCAGCCTCTTCGTTTCCCGCTTGTCGCTTGGGGGCGTCCCCACTTCCATGACAAAGGGTTTCCGCGGACGGCCTCTCAACGCCGGGCGAGGATCGTGCGCAACACGAAGGCCGGAGGGCGGCCGGCGGGGCGATATCCCCGCAAAATGGGTCAGGGTCGGAGAATTCGGACGAACATGAGCAAGGGTAAGGATTTCAGGGCGCCCCGAAAGCGCGGTTTTGATGATGACGGCCCGATGTACGAATCGAGGCCGCGTCAATCGCGCGGCGGTTTTGGCGGCCCTCCGGAGGGCGGCTTTGGCGGCCCCCCGATGAGCAGCCCGTCCCCGATGGCTTCGAGCGCGGCGGCGGTCGATGCGACGGTGAAATGGTTTAAGGGCGACAAGGGCTACGGTTTCGTAGAACTCGCCAACGGCCAGGGCGACGCATTTTTGCACGCCAACGCGCTTCAGGCCTCCGGCCATGAATCGGTGCCGACAGGCGCCAAGCTCAAGGTGCTCGTCGGCGCGGGCGCCAAGGGCGCCCAGGTCACTCGGGTTCTCGAAGTCGACACGAGCACGGCGGTCGAGCGGCCGCCGCGCGCTTTCGGCGGCGACAGCGGCGCCGCGCCGAGGCCCCGCCGCGTCGCCCCGGATCCGGCCACCGCCGTTCCAGTCGTCGGCAAGGTGAAATGGTTCGACGAGGTGAAGGGTTTCGGCTTCGTCGCGAGCCAGGACGGCGGCAAGGATGTCTTCGTCCATATCTCGATCCTCGGGCCGGCCGGAATAACGCATTTGGCGGAAGGCCAGCAGGTCAACATGCGGGTCGTCGATACCCCCAAGGGTCGTGAGGCGATTTCCCTCACCCTCTGAGGATCGAAGTCTCCTCGCGCGCCAGGCGCGAGGAGGAAGATTGGCGGGCGCGGCAAGCAAGGCCGCGCCCGTTTCATTTCAAGGCCTGAGATGCGCGAAGCCCCCGCCCGCTCAAATCCCGCCCTCCCCGACGGCTCGGTCCAGCCTTCTCGCGATATGCGTCGGCTCATCGAGATCATGGCGGCCCTGCGCATGCCTGACACCGGCTGCCCGTGGGATCTCGAACAGTCCTTCGCGACCATCGCGCCCTATACGCTGGAGGAAGCCTACGAGGTCGCCGACGCCATCGAGCGCGGCGACCCGGAGGATTTGCGGGAAGAGCTTGGCGACCTTCTGCTTCAAGTCGTCTTTCACGCGCGCATGGCGGAGGAGGCGGGCCTGTTCGACTTCGGCGGCGTGGTTGAGGCGATCACCGCAAAACTCATCCGTCGCCATCCGCATGTTTTCGCCGACGCGCGAGACCTCGATCCTGCGGCCGTGAAGGCGCTGTGGGGTCAGATCAAAGCCGAAGAGAAGCGGGATCGGGCCGAGGCGCGGGCCAAGGCCGGACTGCCGCCAGACGCGCCGCAGGGCGCGCTGGGAGGCGTTCCGGTCGCCCTCCCCGCCCTGACGCGCGCGCTAAAACTTCAGGAGAAAGCCGGCAAGGTCGGATTCGACTGGAACGACGTCGGCGCGGTCCTCGCGAAGCTGCGAGAAGAAATCGGCGAGGTGGAGGCGGAGATCGCGAAAGAAAGCGGCCCGGGCGCCCGCGCCGGCGAGGTCGGCGACCTGCTGTTCGCCGCCGTCAATCTCGCCCGCCACCTGGGCCTCGATCCGGAAGCCGCGCTGCGGGGAACGAACGCCAAGTTCGAGCGCCGCTTCGCCCATATCGAGCGCCGGCTCGCCGAGCGAGGCGAGACCCCTGAGGCGGCCGGCCTCGACGCCATGGAGGCGCTGTGGGTCGAGGCGAAAGGCGCCGAGAGACGCTGACGGCGCTCGACCGCCTTCCTAGCTGACGAAGTCGCCGTCCGCCAGTCGGGACTCGTGATCCCGCCGGGACGCAAGCGGCCTTTCTCTTGATCACGAAAAAGTGTTTATGATAAACGAAATGTGATCAGCGGTCACGGGGCCGAATTGACCGCGTCGACGAGACGGCTTTGGCATTCACGGCCAATTTGGGTTGGGGAGCGATAAGATGGCGAAGTCTTGGGCGTTCCGCGGCGCGTGCGCCGCAGGGGCGGCGCTGGCTGTTATCCTGATGGGGGCCGGAGCGGCCTATGCGCAGCCAGACGACGGATGCCGCACGGATCAAAGCGGCGACCCGAAAATCCCGGCAGGAACAGTGGAGTGTTTCGGACTTCAGGCCACCGGAATTCTCGCGCAGCCAGGAGGTCTTACGCCGGGCCAGAAGATCGACACCACCGCCTCCGGCCTCAAGCAGGTCTTCGTCAGCGGGCTTCTTTTCCCCGGCATCAAGCCCGCCGACGGCGGCGTTGGCGTCAACTGGATCGGAGGGGACGGCTTTATTCTGAACTTTCAGTCCGATCCGAAATATAACAACGCCGGAACCTGGATTAATCCCCTGGCCATCGCTACGACCAATGCGACGGGGATCGCGATCAATACCGGCGGCGGCTACATGCTCAACCTGACCGATACGACCGTCGCCGCCACGGGCGCTGACGCGATCCGCCTTGAGGGCATGTCCAAGCATGTCGACGCCAATTTCAACAACGCCCAGATCACCGGCGGCAACAACGGGATCGTCCTGACCGGCGACGTCGACGCCGCCCTTACGTTCGACAGCAAGTCGAAAATCACGGCCGAAGGAGGATCGGGGATCCTGATATCGGGCGGAGCCATCGACGCCACGCTGGCGCTTTCGACCCTGACCGCGTCGGGAGTTGGCGTCGACCTGGAGAGCCATGGCGCTCCGGGCAACACGCTTTGGGCCGATACGTCGGGCGGAGGCGGGGGGCCGATCAAAGCGAAAATCGACGGGTCCATCTCCGGCGACGGCGGCGTCGCCGCGAAATCGTACGGCGGAGACGCCGTATGCTGCATGGTCGGCACGTTCGACGGCGGAAAGGGCGGCTACGGCGGCGACGTTCAGATCGGCTTCAACTCCGCCCTCACCGTCAAGACGGCGGGAAACCATGACGGCGCCGACGGCGTCTTCGTCCTGTCGCAAGGAGGAGCGGGTGGCGACGGGGGCAATCCGGCGCAGTCGGGCTCCCAGGGCGGACACGGCGGGAACGGAGGCGACGGAGGCGACATAGCGGTCGCCGGCCTGACCGCGAACATCACGACCACGCGCGACGGCTCGGCCGGAATGAGGCTGCAGAGTCTCGCCGGCAAGGAAGGCGCGGGCGGCGTGGGCAACGGCGCTGGCAACGGCGCGGCCGGCGATCACGGTCTCAGCGGAGCGATCGCCATCGAGCAGAGCAAGCTCACGATCTCGACCAGCGGCAAGGCGGCGCCGGGAATCTCCGCCGTCACCAATGGCGGCGACGGAACGCACAACACCGTCAGTCTCGACATCGCGCGTTGCGCGGGGGCGGGTCCCTGCATCCAGACGACCGGCGCGGCGTCGCGGGGAATTGAGGCGGAGAGCATCGGCAATCGCGGAGGCATGGTCACCGTCAATGCGGATACGTCGATCTCGACGGCGGGCGACGACTTGCAAGGAATCTACGCTTACAACGCCAGCGCGCACGGCCCGAACGCCAATGTCTACATTCAGACGAACGGCGGCAAACTCGACGTCTCGACCACGGGCGCAAACGCGATCGGGATCCAGGGCCTTTCGAAAGCCGGAGCAGGCTTTGCGGCAGGCGACGTCGTCATGGGCAAGGGCGGATCGAACTTCGTGGCGAGCGTGACCACGACAGGCGACAACGCCGAGGGCGTCCGGCTGGAGAGCCTTGGCGGCTCGAACCCGAACGGCGACGGCGGCAACGGCGGACAGGCCTATATGTACGCGAGCCAGTGGACCGTCTCGACCACCGGCGCGAATTCCGCCGGAATTCTACGCGATGAGCTCCGGGGGATCGGGCGGCGGAAATTTCAAAACCGCCGACGCTTCGGACGTTGGCCTCAACATCGAGAAATGCGCGGGCGCTGGGCCCTGCATCGAGACGAAGGGCGCCAATTCGGCCGGCGTGGCTGCTCAGAGCCAGGGCTCCAACGCGGCGAGCGTCACGGTCGAGGCCGATACATCGATCGCCACCAAGGGCGACGGTTCGGACGGCGTCTACGCCATCAGCAACGGCGTTCACGGCAGCTCCGGCCCGGTCAAGGTGACAGCGGGCGATATTTCCGCGACGGGCGCCGGATCGGATGGAGTTAAAGCCATTGCGCTTGGCGCAGAACAATGGGCCGGAAACGTCACAGTCGACGTCAAGGGAGCGGTCTCGGCGAACGCCGACGGCATTCTCGCCCGGAGCGAAGGCAAACTTGGCAACGGCGACGTCCAGGTCACCGTCGAGTTGCAGGGCTCCGTCGATGGAGCCATCGGCGTCGAAATCGCGAAGGCGGCGACCGCGACGATCACGAACCACGGCGCGATCGGCTCGTCCGCCAAGAAGACCGCGCTTGTCGTCGACGCGGTCTCACAAAGCGTAAGGATCGACAATGACGGCGCGCTTTCCGGATCGATCCACCTTGCGAAAGGCGCAACCGCCAATTCGGTGAACAACACCGGCCACATCTACGCAGGAAGCACGGTCGACCTCGGCGGCGGAACGCTCGACAACAGCAATGTCGTAACCATCGGGGACGAGCACGAGGCCCTCAAGAGCACGTTGTCCGGCAATTATGTTCAGGAGCAAGGCGCTTCGCTGGTCTTCAATCTGCTCGGCAAAACCGACTTCAGCACGCTGACGGTCGACGACCTCGTGAACTTCAAGGGCGGCAACCTGGTGTTCGACTTCGATTACGCCTACACGCCCGAGGCGGGAGACGTCTTCACGTTTCTCGCCTCCACCAGTCAGTTCATTCTCGGCCTCGACAGGGTCAGGGACAACTTCGTGATCGACGGCGTATTTGGAACGGTCGAGGCCGTCGTCGGCACGGACAACTACCAGTCCGCTTATCTGAAGATTCTGAGCTACGCCCCGGGCGGCGGCATCTGTCTGTTCTCGGCCGATGGCGGAGGCGACGGCGGTTGTGGCGGAGGCCCCGCCGCGCCGGAGTCTTCGACTTGGGTGATGATGGGTCTCGGCTTCGCGGGTTTGGCTTTCATTGGATGGCGCAGGCCGCGCAAGAGGCGTGTTGCCGCGTAACGTCCGCTGGGGACGGGGAAACAAAGGGCCCTCCCTTCGGATTGAGGCGGGCCCTGCTTCTCTAGCCATTTCGCCACCCAGCCAGCCCGCGCCATCCGCACCGCAAAAGCCTCGTCGAGCGGCTCGGCGAGAAAAATCCGCCGCCAGATCGCGCCGTCGATCGCCTCGACCAGCGCATCGCGAATGTCCGGGTCGGACGAGGCGGCGGCGAGGACTTTCCGCAGCGCTGCTTGCCGCGGGGCTATTAGACTGGAGCGGAACGCTTCCGCCGTTTGCGGGTTCGCCTGAGCCTCCGCCAATAAGGCTGGCAGCGAGGCCGCATAGGGTTTGAGGCCCGCCAGTTCCGCCTTCAGGAAAGCGAGCAGGTCGCCCCGTCTCACGGCGGCGTCCTTCGGCCGGTCGATCCGCCCGGCGCTCTTGGCCGCCAGCGCCTCGATGACGAGCGCCGCCTTATTGGGCCAGCGGCGATAGAGGGTCTGCTTGCCCGCTCCGGCCGCCTTGGCGATCCCGTCAACCGTGAGCGCGGCGTAGCCGCCCTCAAGCAATCGCCACCACGCCGCGTCGAGCAGCGCCGCATGGGCCTCCTCGCTCAGCGGGCGTCCGGGCGCCCGCTTACCCTCTGCTTTCATGCCGCGAAGATACGGAACGATCGGTCTCGTATCAATAGGGAACGATCAGTCTCGTATTATCCGCACACAGGGACGCGGCCGGCGCGGCGCGGGCGCTACCGCTACGGGTCTGGCGATGAAGGCAGATTTTTCACCTCAAGCGCCCATTCCAGCGCGGAATGCATCCAGATCTGGCGCTTGGGGGGAATTTCGGCGCGTTGCGCGATGGCGCCGAGCCGCAGGTTGAATGTCTTGGGAGAGACCGAATCGGAGGCGTAAATCGGCGTTCCACAATCGGCGCAGAACCCCTGCGCCCGCCTTCGGCCGCTGTCGCTGGTCTTGACGTAAATTTTGGGCGCGCCCTGTGTGAAGCGCAGGTCTTCTGCTTTCGCCGGGACGCTGCCCCGGAAGGGAGCGCCTGAAAAAGTCTGGCAGTCCGTGCAGTGGCAAATGGAGGCGGCCGCCGGATCGACCTCGGCGACGTAACGGATCGCCCCGCAATGGCAGGCCCCATCAACCCTCATGCGCATCCTCCTCCATCGGGTCGCCCGCGCATTCGGGGCCGTGCGGCTCAGGCGCGCTGCCGCTCGACCTCCGCCGCCCGAAGTGCGCCCGGAAACCGGCGCAGCACCCGCTCCACCTGATCGGGGGCGACGCGAAGGGTCAGGCGGACCGCGGACCCCTCATCCTCGCGGACCATGACTTCCGCGTGCTCGTAGAGCCAGTGCAGACCCTGCCCGTCGGCGGAATCCAGCGTGACATCGACCAGCGCCCTGCCCCGCGCGAGCTTGTCCTCAATCGCCGACATCAGCCGCTCGATCCCCTCGCCCGTCAGCGCGGAGACGGCGATAGGCGCATTCGTTGGCAGGCTCTGATCGGCTTCGAGAATCGTTCGCGCGTCGGCGTCCAGACGGTCGAGTTTGTTCCAGACCTCGACCACACGGTCCGCGTGGTCGGCGATGTCGAGTTCGGTGAGGATCGCCTGCACGTCCTCGCTCTGCGCCTCGGTGTCGGCGTGGGAAATGTCGCGCACATGCACGATCACGTCGGCGGCGCGCACTTCTTCGAGCGTGGCGCGAAAGGCCGAGATCAGCATGGTCGGGAGGTCGGAGATGAAGCCGACCGTGTCGGAGAGGATCGCCGAGCCGCCATGCGGGAGCCGGATCAGCCGCATTGTCGGGTCGAGCGTCGCGAACAACATGTCCGCAGCCATGACCTCGGCGCGGGTGAGCCGGTTGAAGAGCGTGGATTTGCCGGCGTTTGTGTAGCCGACGAGAGCGACGGTCGGATAGGGCACGTCGCTGCGGCTCGCGCGATGCAGCGCGCGGGTGCGCTTGACGGCTTCGAGCTCGCGCTCGATCCGCACCATCCGCTCCTGGATGAGCCGCCGGTCGGTTTCGATCTGCGTTTCGCCGGGACCGCCGAGAAAGCCGAAGCCGCCGCGCTGGCGTTCGAGGTGGGTCCAGGAGCGTACGAGCCGGGAGCGCTGATACGCCAGATGGGCAAGCTCCACCTGCAACGCCCCTTCGGCCGTGCGGGCGCGGCGGCCGAAAATCTCCAGAATGAGGCCGGTGCGGTCGATGACCTTGCAGCTAAAGGCTTTTTCCAGATTGCGCTGCTGCACCGGCGAGAGCGCGCAATCCATCACCACGAGGCCAATCTCGTCGGCTTTCACTTCCGCGCCAATCTCCTCGACCTTGCCCTTGCCAAGGTAGGTGGCGGGCCGAATGGCGGAGAGCGCGACGAGGTCGCTGCCCACGACGTGGAGGTCGATGGCGCGCGCAAGACCCACCGCTTCCTCGCGGCGCGCCTCGGGCGTGCGCGAGGAGAGCCGTTCGCCGGGCTCGCCGCGGGTCAGATAGGGGCAGACGACGCGTGCGCGCGTCGAGGCCGCGACGAGCTTTTCGCGATCGTCTACGGCCCCTCGCTCGCGTCCTTGTATGTCAGTGGCCGTCGCCGTCCTCCACCGCCTCGAACATCGTGATCGGGCTTGCGGGCATGATGGTCGAAATCGCGTGCTTATAGACGAGCTGCGAATGTCCGTCGCGCCGAAGGAGGACACAGAAGTTATCGAACCAGGTGACAAATCCCTGCAATTTTACGCCGTTCACAAGAAAGATCGTGACCGAAGTTTTAGACTTGCGGACATGATTGAGAAACGTGTCCTGGAGGTTTTGCGCCTTCTCTGCTGGCATCTTATCTTTCCGTTCGTTGGGCCTTTTTTAGGCCGTGGCTTGTTACCCGCCATTTGCGCGCTGTTTGTGACACGCTTTGCGGCGGCTTTCCACTCAGAGGCGGAGGATTAGAACGAAAGAATGAGGAACCCCCCCGACCTACGTTCGCCTCACGCTATATTCAAAAACCGCGCCGCCGCCATCATTCGACGCCAAGCGATTTTAACTTACGGTGCAAAGCGGACCTTTCCATCCCAATAAACTCGGCAGTCCTGGAAATGTTTCCGCCGAAGCGGCTGATCTGGGCGACGAGATAATCGCGCTCGAACGCTTCCCGGGCTTCGCGCAAGGGCAGGCTCAGAAGTCTTTCCCCGCCGATTCCGCTCGGCACGGCCGGGACGAGCGCGCCGACCTCCGCGGGAAGCATCGAAGCGGAGATTTCGGCATTGGGGTCGCCAAGCGCGAGGATCATCAGCCGCTCCACATTGTTGCGCAACTGCCGGATATTGCCCGGCCAGTCGTGCGACTGCAGCACCGCCATGGCGTCCATGCCGACCTTTCGCGGGGCGACGCCCATGTTGGCGGCGACCTGCTCGAGGAAGAATTGCACCAACTCCGGAACGTCCTCCCGCCTCTCGGCGAGCGAGGGCACCCGGATCGGCACGACAGACAAGCGATGAAAGAGGTCTTCGCGGAACCGCCCCTCCGTAATCGCCTCGGCGAGATCGCGGCTCGTGGAAGAGATGATCCGCACGTCCACATGCACGCGGGAGGAGCCGCCGACGCGCTGGAAATTCTGGTCGACCAGCACGCGCAGGATTTTGGCCTGCGTTTCGCGCGGCATATCGGCGACTTCATCCAGATAGAGGGTGCCGCCATGCGCCTCTTCGAGCGCGCCGATGCGGGCGCTCCGGTCCGGGCCGGCCTCGATCCCGAAAAGCTCCGCTTCCATCCCTTCCGGCGTTATCGCCGGGGCGTTGAGGACCACGAACGGACCTCCGGCGCGCAAGGAGCGCTCATGGATAAGGCGGGCGGCGAGTTCCTTGCCGGAGCCGGCGGGCCCGGAGATGAGAATGCGCGAATTGGCGGGCGCGAGCTTGTCGATAACGCGCTTGAGATTGCCGACGGCGTGAGATGAGCCGACGATCTGGTTCGCCGCGCCGCCGCGGACCTTGAGGTCCTGCACCTCGCGCTTCAGGCGCGAGGTTTCGAGCGCCCGCTCGGCGATGAGGATCAGCCGGTCGGCCTTGAAGGGCTTCTCGATGAAATCGTAAGCGCCGAGCTTGATCGCGGTGACCGCGGTCTCGATGTTGCCGTGGCCGGAGATCATGACGACGGGCACATTCGGGTGGCGCTTCTTCACCGCTTCCAGGAGTTGCAGCCCGTCGAGCTTCGAGCCCTGCAGCCAGATGTCGAGCAGCACGAGCTGCGGTCGCCGCGCTTCGACGGCGGCGATCGCCTCGTCGGAATTGCCCGCGAGGCGCGGCGCGTGGCCCTCGTCTTCGAGGATGCCCGCCACCAGTTCGCGGATGTCGCTTTCGTCGTCGACGATGAGGATATCTGCGCCCATCAGGAAGATTCCATATTCTCGTTGCTCAGCGCCGCCGCTGCGTCCTTGGGCAGCGGCAGCTTCATGAGCAGTCTTGCGCCCTGTCCGCCGTCCGCGCGTTCAAGACCGTCGAGGAGTTCGACTTCGCCTCCGTGATCCTCAAAAATCTTGACCACGATCGGCAGGCCAAGCCCTGTGCCTTCGGCTCGGGTCGTCACATAGGGCTCAAGCAGCTTGCGCCTGTCTTCCCTCGGAAAGCCCTTGCCGTTGTCGCTGACCGAGACCTCGATCATTCCGCCCCCGCCGATTCCGAGGGTGACCACCACCCTGCCCTTCTCGTGCGGCTCCGGCAGCGCGTCGATGCCTTCGCCGGCATTCTTGAGCACATTGGTGAGCGCCTGGGAGATGAGCCTCCGGTCGAAGTCGGCCGCCACAGGCTCGTCCGGCAGATGTTCCTCGAAATCGATGTCGGCGCGCCCGACCCGCTGGAGAAAAATCGCCTGCCGCACGCAGTCGACGAGATCGTCGCGCGCCGGCCGCGCCTTCGGCATCCGGGCGAAGGAGGAGAACTCGTCCACCATTCGCTTGATGTCGTCGACCTGACGGATGATCGTGTTGGTGCATTGGTCAAAAACGTCCTTGCCCTCCAGAATGTGCTTGCCGTAACGGCGCTTGAGCCTCTCGGCCGAGAGTTGGATCGGCGTCAGCGGGTTCTTGATTTCATGGGCGATGCGGCGCGCGACGTCCGCCCAGGCGGCCGTGCGCTGCGCCGAGACGAGATCGCTGATGTCGTCGAGCGTGATGACGGTTGCGCGATCGTCGCGGGCCGGATTGCCGGTGACGCGCACGTTGAGAATGCGCTCGCGTCCGTCCCGCAGCACGGTCGCCTGTCCCTGATGGAGCCGGAGCCTCAGCGATTTCGCCTGCTCCCAGATGGCGGCGATGCTCGGCTGCACTTCGGCGAGCGGCCGGCCGATGAGCCCCCTGCCCCCGCCGAGCAGCCGGTCGGCCGCCGCGTTCGAGACGGTGACGACGCCCTCGCTGTCGACGCCCAGCACCCCGGCCGGCACGCCCGACAGCACCGCTTCGATGAAGGCGCGCCGCTCGTCGTTGAGCGCATTGGCTTCGATCAGGCCCGTCTGCTGCCGCGAAAGCTCGGACGTCATCTTGTTGAACGTCACGCCGAGATGGCCAATGTCGCCGTCGGCGGAACGAGTGAGCACCTGAACGCTCAGGTTTCCGCCCGCCACCTCGTCGGCGGCGCGGATAAGGCGGCGGATCGGCGCGACGATCCGGTTCGCCCAGGAGAGCCCTAGCCAGATCGCCGACACCAGCATCGTCAGCGCCAGCATCACGAAGACCGTCGCGAAGCCGAGCTCCAGGCTGCGGCGGTGGGACTCGAAGCGGGAGAAAAGGGCCGAAACGTTGGCGGCGTCCTGCGCGACCTTCGCGGCGAGCGGATCGATGGCGCGCGCGGCGTAGAGGAATTCGTTCTCCGCGCCGGGGACCGGGCGGATGCCGACGAAAATGTTGCCAATGCCGAGAAAGCCGCAAAGCGCCTCGCCATGCAGCGCGTCCTGAAAATCCGATGGCTCCGGCCGGGCGATCAGCCGCTCGTCGGACCCGCGCGCGATCGTTGTCGGCGTGCCGTCGCTTTTCATCAGCGCGGCCGCGTCGAAGCCGAGCGTCTTGGAGCGGGACGCGAAATAGTCCTGGAACTGCGTCTGGTCGGCGCTCAAGAGCAGCGCGCTGCGGGCGATGTCGCCGGCCGTCAGTTCGACATCGCGCAGGAGCGCGCGGCACTGCGACTCGCGATAGAGTTGGGTGGCCTGCGTGGCCTCATTGATGAAGGCCGCGACATCGGACATGAATCGCGGATTGATCGCCCATTCGACCGAGACGGTGGCGACGACCGCGGTGACGATGGCGGGTATGGCGGCGACCAGCGAGAAGAGCGCGCACGAACCGGCTATGAAGCCTCGCGCCTGCCCTCGCCGCTCGGCGCGCGGCGCGCAGCCGGTTGAGTTCGATGCCGATCAGCAGCAACAGGACGAGAATGACGATCCCGTCGCCAAGCAGGAGCGCCTCGACGACATTCGCGGTCGGCAGGATCGGAGTCATGCCGGCGAAGACGACGAAAGTCGCAAGCGCGAGGACGAAGGCCGCGCAGACCGCAACAATGCCGTAGCGGGCCGTCGGACCGCTATCGTCGATAGGCCGCGCCCCCTTCGGGGTCTTTTCCGCTGTTTGTGTCAAAAGGCCTTAGAACCGCAAACGCCCGCCCGTTCCTCTGGAATCAACGCGTGGCAATCCTGCAACGATGTTGCCGAATTGCGACGATTTGGGGGCGGGTGGGTCCATTTTTGGCGGGCGATCAACAGCTGGTTGATGCGGCGAAGCGCGGAGAGGGGCCTTTCGCAAGGCCCCCTCCGACTCCTGCCGACAGGCTTTAAACCCCGGCCAAGTTCAACATATCGACGATCGTGAAAGTCCCCGCCACGGCGCTGGGCAGGGTCGGCCGCCACTTGGGGAACATGTTGCGGTAGCTCAGCCCGTCGGCATCGAGGATTCCGATGAACACCTCGGCGACGATACGCGCGCCAGTCTGCCCGAGCCGTTCGCCCTTGTGCTCGTGGAAAGCTTCGGCGAGCAGGTAATACCACAAATAGCAGTCGTTCAGTTGTTCGTCCGTCATGGGAAGCGTCTTGTTGCCGCAACTCATCGCGACGTGGCGTAGCCCATGTGCGTTCAACGGCTTCACGCCGAGCGCGCGCGCGATCCCCTGGCCGGAAGGCAGCATCAGCGTTTCGCTGCGCTGGAGGTTGCGCGTCGCCAGGGACCTCAACGGCGTCAGCTACGTTTGGGGGAATCGACGCCGTTCGGGAGATCGAGCAGAAACGTATTCAGCAGCGGTTCGATGCGCTTGGCTTTTTGCGGTGGGTTTGCCGGGTCGCGCTCGAAGAAATTCGACCATTGGACGGCGAATGTCGGGTCGACACGGCCGCCGCGAAGATCGGTTCGCGGCATCGTCGCAGCCCCTGGGTTCGTTGGGAACAACGGAACCGATGGGTGCGCGGGGTTGATGTTGTACTCGGCTCGAATTGTCGCATGGCCAAAACGGTAAGCCGCCACGCTGAACTCGACCGGCATGAAAGGCTGATGCTTCTGACGCGGATCGAAAAATTGCGGCCCGTTTTCAAGAATGTCCTCGACGATCGGCTTGCCGCAAATCAGGGGCAGGAACTCGTGGACAATGATCCACTGGTAATGCCAGCGCAGCAGTTGTTGCGCGGCAAGAAGACTGTGCTTTCGCCGCCGCTCGTATTCTCGTTCGTCATCGCCGGCCGGTCGAAGACGTCCTTGAAGGTTCCGGCCTCAAGGCCGACGACGATGGCGTTGTGGCACTTCATGAACGCGAGCTGGAGCTGCGAGACGAGCATGTTCTCGTCATTGCGCGGATCACCTATCATCGCCTTGCCCTGGGCATTGCGGGCAAGGTCGGTTCCATCGACCAGGAGCTGATCTGCATTGTCCTGATCGTAGATATGCGGCGACGCCATCGGCCCGGACGCATAGACATTGTCGAGGTCGAACGCCGGCGTGCGGAAGTTCGTGATGGCGTTCGGGTCGCTCTGGCGCTCGAGGCTCGAGGTTGGATCGAAGTCGAGATCATGATCGAAAAACTGGGCGAGAAATGTGAAGCCCGCAGGGATGTGCTTGCTGTCGTGAGTCGCCGAGCCGAGGTCCATCGGGCCGCCGGCGGCGCCCATCTGATCGCATAGTGCTGGGCCTGTCGGATCGCGCGGATCGAGGAACGGCAGAATCCGGCCGAAGCGGCCCTGGGGCGTCAGAATGCCGGCAGGCACATTGATGCCGCGCGTGTCAAAACCATGCATGGTTCAATTCCTCCAAAAAAAATTCTGCTGAAAAAAAATTTTGTCTTACGCTCTAGAAAGCGCTTGAGTCGCACATGCCATCACTGGCGACAGTGACGCTCGTCACAGCGCTTCCCGCGGGTTGCCGGATCGCGCGGCGCCCTTTTCAAAATGACGCCGACCAGGAAAGAGGCGCGTAGCGCGCGCTTGTTGACGTGCGGCCGCCTTTCCTTATGCCATATCGCAGTTAATCGACATGGAGGCGCAACGTCCGTGCTCATACGCCTTTTTCTCGTCCTAGACTCTCGCTCTGGCGCCGGCCTCGGCTGCGCTGGCGCTGGACAGCTCGGCGCCGGTCGCCGTCGCTCCCGCCACCTCTCAAGTCATCGTGCCGTTTTCCTCGGACGAAGGGCTCGCCCGCCTCAGCCGGTCGGATGCGCGGGTCAATTTTCCGGCGCTCGCCAACGAGTTCGAGGCCGAATATGTCGGCGCCTTCTGTGGGCCTGCCAGCGCCGCCATGGTGCTGAATGCGGTTTTCGGGGTGGACAAGAACCTGCCGCGCGATCGCAGCCGGCTGCGGCCCGAAGATTTCCGGTTTATCCCACCGGGATTCGATCCGACCGAGCCGCGCTTCACCCAGGATAACGTCCTCAACAAGGGTCCGAAGACGCGGGCGCAGGTTTTTGGGGAGCCCGTCCTCATCAACGGAAAAGAGGTCCATGATTTCGGCTTCCAGCTTCATCAGCTCGACGATCTCCTGCAAGCCAACGGCGTCAAGACGCGCCTCGTCGTCGTCAGCAACGACAGCGACGAGCAGGCAATCCGAAGCGATCTCATCGCAAGCCTGAAGCGTCGGGGCGATTACGTGATCGTCAATTATCTGCGCAAGGCGGCCGGTCAGGACGGACCCCCGCACATTTCCCCCTTGGGCGCCTACGACGCCCAGTCCGACTCCTTCCTCGTCCTCGACGTCAATCCGTCGCGCGTCGGCTGGACATGGATTCCCTCCGCTTCGCTCATCAGGGCGATGCGGACGTTCGATACGGTCGAAAACCGCGGCTATATCGTGGTTGAGGGGCGCTAGCGCGGCGGTGCTCGGTAATGTTATGCGGCCTTTGCGCGAGCGCGATACCAGTGGCCGTAACCGCCCATTCCGGCAAATCCGATAAGTAGCAAAACCCACGTTGACGTCTCTGGCGCGGACGCGCCCAGGGCTAGATCAAAGCCGAAACCGCCGGGACCGCTCGCGATGAGAGTATAAGCCACCTCGAGGTCGGTTCGGCCAGACAATGGCCCGAAATCAATGACATGATCTTGAAAGAAGCTATCGGCGGCCGAGAGTTCGGTGAACGTCTCATCAACAGCTGTCCGTCCATCAATATTTACAGAGAACTCAATCGATTGAAATCCTGAGCCGCTCGCAAAACCGGATTCCTGATATTCGATTAGGCCAAGGAGCAGATCGCCTCGCCCAGAGACATCGAAGTCAGCTGACGCGGTATAAGTTTCCAATTGCGCACTTACATCCGCCCCGACGGCGGCGGTATAGTTCGCTCCGAGAACGGATGAGCCCAGGATCTGCGCGCGTGGCCATAGCAGCGCGTCCGCTACATTGATCGCACTTCCGACTAGGCTAAACGCGTAGTTTTTGTTGGGATCTGCTACTGAATATGCGTAGGCGGACTGGCTGGGACGGTTGAAGACCTGTCCATAACCCCCCACCTGGGCGATTGTGTTCGTAATGGCTGTCCCATAGGCACTAGTCACTGACTTAACGGAATCTCCGCGCCTGCTGCTGTCAGCAACCGAAAGTGCGCTTCCATTCAAACCGCCGATGGTGGATTGCGCCTGCGCGACCGCGCCGCGCCGCGCGGTCGCGGAAGAGTAAGCGTCGGCAGCGCCAGTCTCTCCGCTTCCGCGTGCACCAAAACCGCCTGTGCCCGCAGTCGCCGATGCGGTGGCAGTAGCCGTCCCGCCGCGAAGCGCGCGCGCAATGGCAGTCGATTGCGCATTGCCTCCGGGGCCTCCGTTTAGGTAAAATTCCTCACCGTCACCGCCCGTGCCGCCTGTCGCCGTCGCTGACGCGACTGCGTCGCCGGATCCATCCCAGTTGGCTACGCTCGTGGCATTCGCCTCCCCCCTCCCGGGGCTTGGGAACTGATGCCTGCTTCGCCGTTGCCAGCGTTTCCAGCTGACGCTGCGGAGGTCGATACAGCGCCGCCCGATCCGCGCGAAGTCACCCGGCTCGTGGCCGTCGCGCCGCCGCCGTCACTGGCTCCAAAATCTGCAACACTTCCGCCATCGCCCGCGGCAGCGGTAGCTGATGCATTGACATAGCCGCCGCCAACTACTGCGCTAGAGGCCAGTGCGGTTCCGGCAGTTCCACTGCCAGCGCCGTCTCCGTTACCGGCTGTCCCTCCCGAGGCCGCCGAAGATGCGATGATTGAGGTCGCCTTCGTATCTCTGATCGTCAGCAGCGACGTTCCCACGCCCCCCGAGTTGGCTCCCCCTCCCAACAAATTAAGTGCGCCGGATCCAGCATCGGCGCTCTGGGTAACGGTAAGCATTCCCGTCGTGGATCCACGAACAACGCTGTTGACAACGGCATTACCACCGGGCTGCGCCTGGCCAAATGAGGTAATCCCAGAGGAGCCACCCGTCGCGGTGGACGATAGATTGAGGTTTGCCGAGCCGGCCAATGTCACATTGTTTGTGACCGATGCGCTTCCGCCCCCGCCACCTGATCCCACCCATTCCTGATAGTCGGCATCTCGCCCCAAACCTCCCGCAGCGCTCGTGGACACTGTCGCATTTCCAGAGCCGGAATACTCTAGATTGCCTATCGCATCAGCGTTGCCACCGTTACCTCCATTTGCACCACCGCTCGACCAGATCCGGACCCGGCGAAGCCGCCGGACCCGCCTGTCGCGATTGCGGTCACGCCTCCTGAACCTATTGCATTTGCGATGCTTGTCGACGCCGCCGCAGACGCGTTTCCGCCCGCCCCTCCCGGAGCCGCCGGGAAAGCCGTTACCACCCGTTGCCGCCGGCGCCGCCACTCGCGAACGCCGAGTTGCTAGAATCTGAGTTCTGAGTGGTGGCCGCCTGAGCGCTCTGCCCCGCTCCGCCATCACCTCCCCATCCGGACAAGCTGTCCTCTCCATTTGGGCCGTCCGCCCCGCCAAAGCCGACGACCTCCGCCGAACCGGAGAACACGCCCCAAAGATCGAAACCATCGCAACAGTGCGAAGCAAATTCGACTTCATCACTACCCCTCCTAATAAGAATTCTTAAATTCAATCGATCAGTAAACTATGACATGCCCGGACGAGTAAAATCTCGGCGATGTTGGAGGATGTAACTCCAGGAATTCCGACTTGCCAAGGCACAACCGCTGATTGAAAGCGGCGGTCACTTGAGCGCGCAAAAGTTCATAGCATCGCATTGAAGACCGACCCGGGTACCGTTCGCGCGAAAGGCGTTGCTAATCTGACGGCATCCGCGGGCAGTTTGTTTACGCAATGCTGGAAAAGTTCGTTCAGTTCTCAGTGCCTTTCGCGCATTGTGTCTGATTGAGCGACGCATCGTGGTGTGACGTCGCTCAAACCCTCGCTCCAACCCGGAGCCCCCCTCCGGTGCGCCGTCAGTTTGATGGAACCAACATGCTTGCCGCCTCCGTGGACGCGGATGTCCAGAGTTCGCGCCTACAAGGCTCGTTCTGGATGCCCACTTTCACGGGCATGACAGCAATCACCGAAAGCTCGGCATGTCCCGCAGGTTGAGGTCGCGGATTTTCTTGCGCAGCGTGTTGCGGTTGAGGCCGAGAATTTCCGCGGCCTTGATCTGATTGCCGCGGGTCAGCGCCAGCGTCGCGGCGATCAGCGGGGCTTCGAGATCGTGCACGACGCGATGATAGAGCCCGGCCTGCGGATTGCCGCCGTTGAACGACCGGAATAGGTTGCCGACCGCCCGCTCCATCGCGGCGTCGAAGCCTTCGCCGGGAGCGCGGGCCGCCTGCACGCTGGCGGGCGTCCTCCGTCGACGACCGACGGCGGCGCCGAGCGAAGGCGCGATGCCGGCGCTGAGTTCCTGCTCGATCAGCGCCTCGCCGATCACGTCCTGCGGATAGAGCGCCGCGAGACGCCGGGTGAGATTTTCGAGCTCCCGCACATTGCCGGGCCAGCGATAGCGGCGCAGCCGCTCCATGCCGGCCGGCTCGATGGTTTTGAGCGGCAGCCCTTCGGCGGCGCCGCGCTGGAAGAAGGAGCGCACGAGGTCGGGAATATCCTCGGACCGCTCCCGCAAGAGGCGGCAGCCGGATCGGCACGACGTTGAGGCGGAAGAACAGGTCCTCGCGAAACGCGCCCTGCTGGATCGCGAAGCGCAGGTCCTTGTTGGTCGCCGCCACGATGCGGACATTGGTCTTGATCGGCGTGCGTCCGCCGACGGTCGTATATTCGCCCTGCTGAAGCACGCGCAGAAGCCGCGTCTGCGCCTCCATCGGCATGTCGCCGATCTCGTCCAGAAAGAGCGTTCCTCCTTCGGCCTGCTCGAAGCGGCCGGAGGACCGGTTGGCCGCGCCGGTGAAGGCGCCCTTCTCGTGGCCGAAAAGCTCGCTCTCGATCAGGTCGCGCGGGATCGCCGCCATGTTGATCGCGACGAACGGCCCGCCCTTGCGCTTGCCGTAGTCATGCAGGGCGCGCGCGACCAGCTCCTTGCCCGTGCCGGACTCGCCCGAGATCATCACGGTCAGGTCCGTCTGCATCAGTCGCGCGAGCACGCGAAAGATGTCCTGCATCGCGGGCGAACGGCCGACGATCGGCATGACCTCGCTCGCGGCGTGTTCGTCGCCCTCGTCGCGCCGCTTCTTCGGCTCGGCGAGCGCGCGCCCGACGATGGCGACGAGTTCGCGCAGGTCGAAGGGCTTTGGCAGATATTCGTAAGCCCCGCGCTCGGACGCCTTGATCGCGGTCATGAACGTGTTCTGCGCGCTCATCACGATGATCGGCAGGTCCGGCCGCATCCGCTTGATGCGGGGCAGAAGGTCGAAAGCATTGTCGTCGGGCATCACGACGTCGGTGATGACGAGATCGCCCTCTCCGGCGGCGACCCAGCGCCAGAGGCCGGCCACCGTTCCGGTCGCGCGGACTTCATAGCCCGCGCGCGTCAGCGCCTGGTTGAGAACCGTTCGTATCCCGGCGTCGTCGTCGGCGACCAGGATGTGCCCTGAGGGCATTCAGCAAGCTCCTTGTGACGCCCCTTTCGCGGCTTTCTCACTTGGCGCCGTTTGTGCGCGCGAGAGCCATCGGCATCAGCACGCGAAACGTCGTTCGGCGCGGCTGGGATTCGCATTCGATGATCCCGCCATGATCGCCGATCAGTTTCGCCACCAGTGCAAGACCTAGACCAGACCCCTGCGACTTCGTCGTGACGAAGGGATCGAAGAGGTTGGCCAGAATGTCCGGAGGGAATGCCCGGATCCATTGTCGCGGATGCAGATTTCGAGCGGCAGCGCGACGGGGTCGTCGCTGGGCGTGCGTGCGCAGGCGCACCCCGGGCCGGTAGGCGGTGGTGAGCGTGATTTCGCCGTCGCCCCCATTCGTCGCCGATCGCCTCCGCCGCGTTCTTCACCAGATTGAGGAAGACCTGGATGAGCTGGTCGCGCGATCCCTGCACATGCGGCAGCGACGGATCGTAGGCCTCGACGAAACGGATTCCGCGGGCGAAACCGGCCAGCGCGAGCCGCTTCACATGGTCCAGCACCGAATGGATGTTGATGCTCTCGCCACTGGCCGGGCCTGGTCGCCGCGAAGGCCTGCATGCGGTCGACCAGCTTCACGATCCGGTCGGTCTCATCGCAGATGAGACGGGTCAGACCCCGATCCTCGTCGCTGACGTTGGCTTCCAGCAATTGCGCAGCGCCGCGGATGCCCGACAGCGGGTTCTTGATCTCGTGGGCGAGCATGGCGCCAAGCGCGGTTACCGACCGGGCGGCGCTGCGGTGGGTGAGCTGTCTGTCTATTTTTTCGGCAATTGCCCGTTCCTGAAGCATGATCGCGACGACGTCGCTCGGCTGCGGCAGCGGCGGCGACAAAAACGTCGACAATTCCGCGACTTCCGGTGCGAGGCGTCGAAATGTCGATCTTGTATCCGTTGACGCGTTGCATGATTGTTGAGCGCTTCGGCGACCAGATGCAGCACAGGCGAGTCGAACGGCAGAAGGTCCGTGAGCCGCGAGCGCAACAGCGCGCCGCGCCCCATGTCGAAGAAATGTCTCGGCCGCGGTGTTGACGTCGATGATCCAGCCCTGCGCAGTCCACGGTCAGGAGCGGCTGCGCCAGGGCGTTGAGCACCTTGGCCGGATCGGGCGGCTCTCCGGCGTCGTTCTGCAAGGCGGCGCTCACGCGGCCGCTCTTTCCGGCTCTGAAAGGCGAGCATACGCATGTCAAGAGAGCTCGAACGCGTTCACGATCGTCGGCCGTCACGAGCTGCGGTCCGCAGCGGACCCGGCGCGCCGGCCTTCTCGGCATAAGCAGCCAGATGCTTGCGGGCGTGGCGAAGCCCGGACGGGGGCCCATAGCCGCGACCAGCCAGTCGAGATGCTCGAGCGCGGCGTCCCGACGCTCCCGCGCCGGCGGCTCGACGGCGGGGCGCGCCGCCGGAGAGCGCGCGGCCGATCGCGCCGGCGAGCCAGGGCGCGCCCACCGCGGCGCGGCCGACCATCACGCCCTGCCGCTCCCGATCGGGCAAGCATCGCGCGGGCGTCTTCGGCCGAGGCGCAATCGCCATTGACGACCACGGGTATCGAAACGGACTTCGCCGACCGCCCGAACCGCCCGCCAGTCGGCCCTGCCTTCATAAAATTGCGCGCGCGTTCGGCCGTGGACCGTCACCATCCGCGCGCCCGCCGCCTCGGCGCGACGCGCGAGTTCAGGGGCGGTGCGCTCGGTCCTCGTCCCAGCCGAGCCGCATCTTGACCGTGACCGGGACCGTCACCGCCGAGACCACCGCCGCGATAATGCGCTCTGCAACGTCGAGGTCGCGCATGAGCGCCGCCCCGCAGAGCGCGCCCGAGACCCGGCGAGCCGGGCACCCCATGTTGATGTCGAGGATCGCCGCGCCGTCGCCTTCGGCCTTGCGCGCGGCCTCCGCCAAGGCTGCCGGCTCGCGGCCAACGAGCTGCACGGCATGGGGCGACAATCCGGCGCCCTCGGCGCGCAGCGTCGTCTCGCTCGTCGCCGTCGAGGAAGCTTTCGGCGGCGACCATTTCCGAGAACACCAGCGCCGCGCCGAAGCGGCGCGCGATCCGGCGCATCGCGAGATCGCTGACGCCGGACATCGGCGCGAGCATGGCGACGCCGTCAAGGCTGAGCGGCCCGATGCGGATCGTCGGCTCGTAGGCGCCCAAATTATTGGCAGATTTCATCTTGCCCACAGTGTAGTCATTGCCGTCGGGAACGCAAGGCGGAATGCGAGACCGCTTGACCTTCGGCGCCGCTTGTCCGAGACGGAGCCGCATGACGTCAACCCATGCGCCCGCTGCCCTCGAATCGGTCATCGTCGATCTTTGCGTAAACATGCCCGCCGGACGCACCATCTGCCCGACCGACGCTGCGAAAGCTTTTGCAGCCGAGCGCGGCGAGGATGATCTCGCCTGGCGGTCGCACCTTCACGAAGTGCGGCGAGCCGCCGTGAAGCTGGCGCTCTCCGGCCGTCTCGTCATCTACCGCAAGGGAAAGCCCGTCGATCCGAGCGACTTTCGCGGCGTTTACCGTCTCGGAGCGCCGTCGCTGGAATAGGGCCGCCTCCTACCTTCGCGCATCCCCCGGCCCGGGAAACAGAGTGTCGATTTTCCCCGTCGCCCGATAGACGGCAAGCCCGATCCACTCCTTCACGGCGAATTCCACCTGCTCGCAGGTTGCGGGCGGGATCGAAGTTCCACGGCGTCGTCGAGCCTGGGCCGTAGGTGCGGAACGCGACGGGATACGGCGTGACGTTGAACCCGGCTTTCTCGTACAGCCCCATGGAGCGCGGCATGTGGAAGGCGGAGGTCACCAGCAGCCAGCGCTGCGAGGGTTCGGGATGGACGAGCGCGGCGCTGAAGCGCGCGTTCTCGTCGGTGTTCCTCGACTGATCTTCGAGCGTGATGCGCGCCGGGTCGACGCCAAGTCCGATCAGGAGCTTGCGCGCCTCGTCCGCTTCGGTCGAGCTCGAGGCGAGAAGCGAGCCGTTGCCGCCGGAGAACAGGATTTTTGCGCTCGGATAGCGTTTCGCGAGCAAGGCCGCGACGACGACCCGCTCGCCCTCGTCGAAAACCGGCTGGTTGTGCGCGGTGCTCATTCCGCCATTGAGGGCGCCGCCGAGAATGATGATCCCATAGGGCGCCGGCATGTCCGCGGGAGGCTGAGGGAAGCGGTTTTCGAGCGGCCAGAGCAGCAGGTAGCCGACCGGCGTGACGATCAGAGCCAGCAAGGCGAGAAGCGCGGCTGCCGCGACAGCCTGGCTCGCGCGCCCCAGCCGCGCTGCGCGCGAAGAGGACGCCGAGGAGCGCGATCACGACCAGCAAAGTGACCGGCGTGGCGACCATCCAAAAGATTTTGGACAGAGTAAAGAACATGCGAACGCCCCCGCCCGCGCTTCTCGCAGGGACCGCGATCCGCGGCAAGTTCGCGCCGAAAGCCCAGGCGTTTCGCGAGAAATCAATCTACCATTTTCATCTTGTGATAAGCGACTATTCCCATTCCCTTGTCGCGCGAGGCGAGCGCCCCTAGTTTCGCCGAGAGAATCCGGAGACTCGAATGAGCTTTTCAAAGGACGTGGTGGGCGCGATCGGACATACGCCCCTGATCGAACTCCGGGCCGCCTCGGCCGCGACCGGGTGCACGATCCTTGGCAAGGCCGAATTCATGAATCCCGGCGGCTCGGTCAAGGATCGCGCCGGGCTTGCGATCATCAAGGACGCCGTCGAGCGAGGAGAACTGGCTCCGGGCGGCGTGATCGTCGAGGGCACCGCGGGCAATACCGGCATCGGGATCGCGCTGGTCGCCGGCGCGCTCGGCTATCGCTCCGTCATCGTCATTCCGGACACGCAGTCGCAGGAAAAGAAGGACATGCTGCGCCTCGCCGGCGCCGAGCTGATCGAGGTGCCGGCCGTCCCCTATTCCAATCCGAACAATTACGTCCGCTATTCGGGGCGTCTCGCCGAGGCGCTGGCCGAAACCGAGACGAACGGGGCGATCTGGGCCAACCAGTTCGACAACGTCGCCAATCGCCGCGGGCATTACGAGACGACCGGGCCGGAAATTTATGATGCGCTCGAGGGCCGCCTCGACGGCTTCGTCAGCGCGGTCGGCACCGGCGGCACGCTGGCGGGCGTCGGCATGGCGCTCAAGGAGCGCAACCCCGACATCAAGATCGCGCTCGCCGACCCGATGGGGGCCGCGCTCTACGCGTGGTATACGGCCGGCGTACTCAAAAGCGAGGGCTCGTCGATGACGGAAGGCATCGGCCAGGGGCGCGTGACGAAGAACCTTGAAGGCGCGCCGGTCGATTTCGCCTATCAGATCCCGGACGAGGAGGCGTTGCCGATCATCTTCGATCTCGTCGTGCAGGAGGGGCTGCTGCTCGGCGGCTCGTCGGGGATCAATATCGCCGGCGCGATCCGCCTCGCGCAAGATCTCGGTCCCGGACACACGATCGTCACCGTGCTTTGCGATTCCGGCGCGCGTTACGCGTCGAAACTCTTCAACCCCGCCTTCCTGCACGCCAAGAACCTGCCGGTTCCCGATTGGCTGGAGCGCAAGGCGCAAGCGCCGGACGTTTTCGTCAAATGACCGAGCCGCTGTTCCGCGCCGACGCCTATCTCCGCGAGGCGGAGGCGAAAGTGCTTTTCGCGGACGAGCGCGGCGTCGCGCTCGACCGCACCGTTTTCTATGCGCAGGGCGGCGGGCAGCCGGGCGACCGGGGCGTGCTTCGTCCTTGCCGACGGGCGGCGAACTCCCGGTCGTCAGCGCGACCTACGACGCCGACCGCAAGACCATCCTCCACAAGCTCCGCCGACGGCGAGGCGCTTCCGGCGGCGGGCGAAGACGGTTCTGGCGCGGATCGACTGGGCGCTTCGCTTCAAGCGCATGCGCGCCCACACCGCCCTGCATCTCCTCTCGGTCGTCCTCCCCTACCCTGTCACCGGCGGCTCGGTCGGCGACGCGGAAGGACGGCTCGACTTCGACTGCGAAAGCCAGTTCGACAAGGCGGATGTCGAGGCGCGGCTGAACGCCCTCATCGCCAAGGACGCCGCTGTCACCGACCGCTGGATCAGCGACGCCGAGCTTGAGGCCAATCCGGGTCTCGTCAAAACCATGTCGGTGAAACCGCCGATGGGAACCGGCCGCGTGCGCCTCGTCGCCATCGAGGGCCTCGACCTTCAGCCTTGCGGGGGCACCCACGTCGCGCGCACCAGCGAAATCGGCCATGCGACGGTGACGCAGATCGAGAAGAAAGGCCGCCTCAACCGGCGGGTGCGGATCGCGCTGAGCGAGGGGTGAGGGCAAGGCCCTGAATTGCGAGCCGGCGAGTCGGAGAGACGGTCCGAGGGCCCCCTTTGCCGACCTTCCCGATCCGCGCAGTAGGGAAGAACCCAACATGAGCGATTGAAGCAGCCGATCGTGAGTTCGTGACGCGAACTACGGAATTAAGAGTTCAAATCGTTTCGAGCGCGCCCGAAGGGATGAAACGGGGCACTGCTATATTATCGTTATTCCACGTGTTCCATGAAAGCTAACTCGCACGACTCTTCGAACAAAGCGCTCTGTCTTCCCAAAGCGGACGTTCTCTGACTTCGCTAAACGTCGTCTTTGGCCAACTCCTGTTCCTTCCAGTCGGAGGGCGATTGGCCTGACATGCCGGTGAAGAACCTCGTGAAGGCGCTGACTTCGGAATAGCCAAGAATTCCGGCGAGATCGCCGATTCTCATGCGGGTGTCGCGAAGGAGTTGGCTCGCGATCTCAAAGCGAGCCTCATTGACCGCGTCCCGAAACGAAAGCCCCCGCGCCTGTAATGCGCGGTGCAGCGTTCGAGGGTGCATGACGAGCAGTTCGGCGGTCGCCTTCAGCGACGGCGTCCCAGCCAGCACAGACGGCACGAGGACACGCATTACGCGATCCAGGATGTCCGGCTGAAGGAAGTTCCAGCGCTCGGCGATAAACTTTCGGATCTCGTGGTGCTTGTCACGATCGGCGCTCGGTATTGTTCGTGCGAGCGCAGAACGCGAGTAGATGAGGCCGAAGTGCTCCGCCTCAAATACGAGCTTCGCCTTGCCGAATGCGCGCCTGAACGGAGCAAGGTCCTTCGGCTGGGGAAGAGACAGGAGAACGCGCGTCGGGTCCGTTCCGCAGAGCTCCCAAAAGACGCTGCGGCCGAACGCGGCTGCGCCGGCGCTGAAGGCGACCGAACCGCGCAAGCCCGGCGAGTGGACACGATGGCCGATGAGGACTCCCTCCTCCCCCAGTCAGCGAGATAGGTGCTGGCGCCGCGCACGTAACGGGGATGGTTGGTGACGAAATCGACAAGCGCCGAGCCCAAGTCCGAGCCGCTCGACAGCAACTGTCCGACTATGCCCAGATGACGGAGACGCGCAGACGCGCCAACAAGAAGGGAGAAGTCGCTGCGTCCCGTCGCCTGCGTGCACTTTAGAAGTAGCTCTGAGACCAGCGAAAATGGAAGCTTGCCTTCGATGTCCGCCAGCGCCGCGGGATCGAGGCCGAGAGACGCGCAGAGCGAATCCGAATCCACGTTCATCTCGCGCAGCAGCCGGGGAATTTCGGTCAGGACGCCGGCGCGTTGCAGAGGGAGCGATGTCTCGCCTCCAAGTTCAGGCAGGGGCGGCGGCTTCGGCCCGCGAGGCAAAGGTAAACCGTTGGATCGACCATTCACGCGCCGGGCCCCCTACATCCTGTGCAATTGAAATGCCGAACGCAAAGTGTCAGCAAATGTCAAGACTTGCATGTGACGCCCCACTATTTCTCCCCCGCCGAGGGACGCAGCAAATTCGCGGCCAACGAGGAGGGGAAGCATGTACTATACCGACGATTCCATTCTGCCCGAAAACATGCAGCCGCTGATCATCACAGCGGCGCCCTACGGTCCGGCCTGGCTGCCGGGCGACGCCGACATTCCCCTCACCTGGGATGAGCAGGTCCAGGCGGCGCTGGATTGCTACAACGCCGGCGCGACCATGCTTCATGTGCACGTGCGCGATCCCGCGACGGGCCAGGGCTCGGTCAACTTCGACCAGTACAACTATCTCCTTGGCCGGCTGAAGCAGGCTGTGCCGAAGATGATCCTGCAGGTTGGCGGGTCGATTTCGTTTGCGCCACACACGGCCGACGCCAAGGCGAAATGGCTGAACTACGACACGCGTCATATGCTTGCGGAACTCGATCCCAAGCCGGAATTCGTCACCATCGCCACCGGCACGACCCAGTGGGACGTTGTGTCGATGTTCGTGCCCGACGACATCAAGGGCACGCATCTCGACAACAACCCGCAGGTTCAGGCCGCCTGGGCGGGAATGTGGGTGGACGCCGGTCCGGCCTTCTACCTCGAGCACCTGAAGCGCCTCTCTGCGCACAAGATCCAGCCCTATTTCGTCCCCGGCACCGTTCATCAACTCGAGATCATCGAGCGGCTCATCCGGGCCGGCGTCTATATGGGGCCGTTGAACCTCGCGATCTGCGGCTATGGCGGCGGCACGCTCGGCCGCAATCCGTACCACTGGATGGACTTCCTGCGTCAGGTCCCGCAAGGCGCGGTCTCCACCTTCTGGTCGAGCATGCGCGGCCTGATCTCGCTCTCCGCTATGGCGATCGTGCTCGGCCAGCACGTGCGCGTCGGCAACGAGGACAACCTCTGGGGCCCCGACAAGAAGCGCCGGACCTCGGTGCAGCAGGTCGAAGGCGCGGTGCGCATTTGCGAGGAATTTGGCCGCAAGGTCGCCACCGCCGAGGAAGCGCGGGAGATCATGAAAGTCGGCGTCTGGTACAACAGCGTCGAGGAGACGCTCATGAATCTGGGCCTGCCGCCGAACCGCCGCGACGGCGAGAAGGGCTTCCTCGTCTGGGACACGGACGGCAAGAAAACGGTCGCCAAAGTCGCCGGCGATTCTCACCCGATGGCGTACTGCATGGTGCCACCCGACGCGGCGAAGGCCGCGATGGAGGCCGTGAAGGCGGCGGCCGCCAAAGCTCCGGCATGAGCAGGCAACTGCAGGGGGCGGCGCTGGCTGGCGCCGCGCCCCTACGCTTTCCGCGCTGAGCACGGCCAACCCGTTTGCAAGCTCTGGAGATCGCGCCTTGGCGGGACGGCTCAGCAACTTCGAGATCTATGGCGACGACCCAGAGGCGCTCGCGGCCTTCTATAGCGAGCTGCTCGGCTGGCGCATCGAACGCGCCGAAGGCGTCGACTACTGGCGCATCACGATCGACGCCGGGACGGCGCCGCTCAGCGTTGGCGGAATCACGCGCCGGCCGTCCTTCGCGCAAAGCGGATGGATGAATTTCGTCGAAGTCGCCTCACTCGATGCGGCGCTCGAAATCACAAAGCGGCTTGGAGGCGCAGTGATCAAGCCCAAGACGGCGGTCCCCCGCACCGCATGGCATGCGGTCGTCGCTGATCCGGCGGGCGGCGCCTTTCTGATCTGGCAGGCCGACCCGTTGGCGTTCCCTCCGCCGGAGCCGGATTGAATGAGAAACGCCGTTCGACTGCGCTCTTCAAGAGCGTTCGCTCCCCTGCAACCGTCAGAAGATTGAGGAGTCGGCCTGATGTCCGACGTGGAGGCAAATCCCTTCCAAGATGCGTTGCGACAATTTGGAGCCTGGGACCCGGCCTGGTCGACGTCCTGCGCGAAAGTCGCCGGCGACCCGTGGCGCAGCGGCGTCCTCTCCCGCAAGCTCGTCGAGCTCGTGAGTCTGGCGATCAATGTCGCCTGCACCAACCTGAATGCGGAAGGAACGCGACGCCACATTCGCGGCGCGCTCGACGCCGGCGCGAAGTCGAGACGAGATTCTGCTCGTGTTCAAATGCGCGAGCGTGATGGCGATCCATTCGTGCAGCCTTGGAGCGCCAATTCTTCTGGACGAGGCTGAATTTGCCTGCGTCCCGGCGCCATCGGCGAAGCCGGCGCCCACGCCGGCGATCGACCGCATGAAGGCGATCGGCCAGTGGAACGCGGCCTGGGATCCATTCCTTGCGATCGATCCCGCCTGGACCGATGCGTTCATGGAGATGGGCGCGGGGATTTATGGCAGCGGCGTGCTATCGGCCAAGGAGATCGAACTCCTCAGCATCGCCTTCGACGCTTCATTCACGCACATGTACGCGCCGGGAACGAGAAGGCACATTCAAAGCGCCCTGAAAGCGGGCGCTTCGGTGCGAGAGATTTTCGAGGTGCTCAAGATCTGCGTCGCTCAAGGGGCGCAAGCGATCAATCTTGGCGTCCCTATCCTCGAAGAGGAACTCGGACGATGAAGCGCCGCCTGAATGGCGTAGTACAAAAAAGAGCGCATGGTGATCGAAGAGGAATGCGGCTCGAGAACGTTCACCTTCCTGCGGGCGGCCGTGTTCGACCCTGTTGCGACGTTGTTCGCCGCGACAGAGATATGAGATGGGGCTGAGGTCCCACCGCCGGATGTGAGATTGGACTAGCGCCGGAAATTGATCGGGGTAAACATTTGCACTTGCTTAAGAATTATTAAAAGGTTCGCAGAGGTGGCGCGCCCGAGAGGATGAAACTGGGCACTCTTATGTGATTGTTTTGCCAATAGATTCTTTACAGTGCTTCGGGCGCCGCGCGTTTGATGGTACGCTGTCAAGCTTGGTCGCGGCTGTCAATCCCCGTATTTAGCGGTCCTCGTGCTACTCTCCACGCGGGCGGGTGAAGGATATGAGCGAAACCCGGAAACTGGCTGCGATCCTTGCCGCCGACGTGGTCGGCTTCACCCGGCTGACTGGCGCAGATGAGGACCGCACTTTGGCGCGTTTGAGAGCGCTGCGCAGCGATCTCATTGATCCCACCATCTCCGTCCATAAGGGCCGCGTGGTCAAGCGCACCGGCGACGGGGCGATCGTCGAATTCCGCAGCGTAGTGGACGCGGTGCGCTGCGCTGTAGAGATTCAGAGCGCAATGGTGGAGCGTAACGCTGGTCTGCCTGAAGACCGGCGGATCGAGTTGCGCATCGGGGTCCATCTAGGCGATGTGGTCGAGGAAAGTGACGGCGATCTGATGGGCGATGGCGTCAACATCGCCGCCCGTCTCGAAGGCATTTCAGCGCCCGGAGCCGTCTTTCTGTCCGAAGACGCCTATCGGCAGGTAAAAGGCCGACTCGATCTCACAGTGACCGATCGCGGCCCCACCCACCTTAAGAACATCGTCGAGCCGGTCCACGTCTATTCGCTCCAAGTTGGCGCCTCGGCCGCGCCGAAACAGACGCTCGCATCTACGTCCGAAAAATCCTTGCCGCCGCGCTTGTCGATCGTTGTTCTGCCATTCGCCAATATCGGCGGCGATCCCGAGCAGGAACATTTCGTCGATGGGGTAGCCGAGAGCCTAACGACGGACCTCTCGCGGCTACGCGGCGCCTTTGTCATCGGGCGCAACACCGCTTTCACCTATAAAGGCAAGGCCGTCGATCTGAAACAGATCGGGCGGGAGTTGAACGTCCGGCATGTCCTTGAAGGCAGCGTTCAACGCGGCAGCGGTCGCTTGCGAGTCAATGTGCAGCTTATCGACGCCGAAACCGGCAATCATCTGTGGGCAGAGCGTTTTGACAAGCCGCTCGCCGACCTCTTCGACATGCAGGACGAAATCGTCGCGCGCCTGGCCGGGGCGTTGAGTACCCAGCTAATCCTGGCTGCCGCGAGGCGCGCGCAACAGGCCGCGACTCCCGACTCGATGGACCTCTACTTTCAAGGCATGGCTTGGTTCTACAAGGGTCTGATCCCAAGCAACATGACCCAAGCGCGTGTATTCTTTCAAAGCGCGCTGACCGCCGATCCAGACAACGTTGAGGCGCTCGTTGGATTGGCGGGCGTCGAGGCGGTCGAGGGAGTAAACTCCTTCGTTGGGGACCCCGCGACTTCGTTTGATGCGGCTGAAGCGAAGTTGACCAAAGCCCTGTCGACCGCGCCCGATCATCCGGGCGGCCACATGTGGCTTGGACTTGTCAACATTTTCACGAAGCGAGCCCCGCAGGGCATCGCGGAGTGTGAATATGCATTGACGCTCGATCGAAATCTCGCCGCAGCTTCTGCGTCCATCGGATTTGCCAAGATACTAACTGGTCGCGCCGAAGAAACAGAGGCTCATGTTACTGAGGCCCTTCGTCTCAGCCCACGCGATTCGGCGGCTTATATCTGGCTTTCTCACGCGGGCCTGGCGAACGCCCACCTAAGCGACTGGGAGCAGGCGGTCATTTGGTGTCGGCGGGCGATCGAAGCCAATCGCAACTATTCCAGGGCGTACATTCTGTTGGCGGTCGCGCTCGCCCACCTCGGTAGGCTCGATGAGTCTCTCGCTTCGGCAAGGGCGGGTATCGCGATCAACCCGTCCTTCACCGTGTCCCGCGCTCGCGTCAATTGGACGGCTCTAAGCAGCGACCCGACTTATTTGTCGCAACTCGATCCGATTTTCGAGGGCATGCGCAAGGCCGGAATTCCCCAGTAGTGACCGCCTGCCGCCGCCTCGTCCTGATCTGGGCCGGCGTCGTCGCTGTTCCGGACCAACTCGCGACGAAGGAAGGTGCAGAAGATCGCCAGGCGGCGACTGATATGAGCGGCTGTCTGCAGCGGTCCCGTTAGGTCGAGAGCGGACTTGCTGCGGATTGGAATTGCGTCCGCCTCTGCTCGGAGCCGACAAACTGAGTGCCCAGTTTTGTTCCGGAGTGGCGGTGAAATGGCGCGCCCGAGAGGATGAACCTGGGCACTCATATGTCATTGTTTCATCTCTTGATTTATGAAGAGGCCCTTCAGTCGACCCTACGTCTAAGTCCGCCATGGACCGAAAGCAGCCCTTTGCAAACCCCCGAGAGGTGTTGCGACGAGCGGTGGCACAATCATCTAAGTACACCAGCGTCTCTGTTCGAGAGGTTTGTGATGAAATACCGACTTCTAGCCACCGCCTTGGCGCTCCTGGCACCTGCACCCGTTGCCCTCGCTGATTGCGAGAGCGACAAAGCGGAAATACTCAAGGCCACTGCCGCCACCGCTCCGATCCGTCGCTTCAGCAACTATCTCGACAAAGGCGCGCCGGATCATACCGTCACCCGCGATTTCAGCCCGCCAGACCAAATCAAGGAAGTTTCAGTCTCCAAGGCCGGTAAATTCGTTTCAACGGTTTTGGTCTCGGGCAAGACGGCTTGGTCCTCGGTCAAGAGCCCGGTCAGAGCCGATCAGCCGCCGTCCGAATTTGATGGTTCGGCATTTCTGCCAGACACACTCCTATTCCGCTTGCCGCCAGCCCCGGCCACTGAGTGCAGCAACGATGGCGCAGAGATCAAACTGGTCTGGAAATCTACCGACGGCAAAAACCAACAGCAATATACCGCCAGGGCCGACGCCAAGACCCATGTGCTTATTGCGGTTGATGGCTTCCTGAAAGACGAAAAGGGTAATATCGGATACGAAGAACACACCACTTTCTCTTCCATCCCGGCTTTCACCAACTCGCCGCCGGCGGGAGCTGTGAAATTGGATAGCGGGCCAAAATATGCAAAATTGGGTGATGTTGATCCCGCAATCCCGATGCCACCGGATGCGGCGAAGATCCGTTATTCAAAAGGTATAGATTTGTATTTTGAAACGCCGCAAAGGCTCTCTAGGCTTGTTGATTTCTATCGTGGAAAATACAAATCAATGGGTTGGAAAGAAGAGGACGCAAGATCAAAAGAGCACTACTTCGAGGCAAAATTTAGAGATGCTAAGATTGGTTGGGTCATATTTGAAGCAAAAGAACTTGACGGAGGAACTCAAGTATTTGTCGGCGGCCCATATCCAAAGAACTGACAACTGTTTCACGCTTAAGTGAAAGGCCCGATTTGCGCTAAGCAAAGACGCCGCGTTTTGAATTAGCTTGAGGAGACGGTGGATTGCCTGGGTGAGTTGGCGCTCCAGTTTGGGCGCTGGAAAGGATAAAATCTGGGATAGTTAAGGGGCTGTCGCGCGCTTCCCGACGCGATGCGAAGTGGCCGACCTGTGACCGGGACTACAGAACCATCTCATGCTAAACTGAAGATGGCGCGCCCGGACGGATTCGAACATCCCCTAGCCTGTTGCGGCGGAAGCCAGTCGGCCTGCAGCTATCGGACGACCTCTTTCGGAACGCCTTGATCGGCGGGGCCTCGTCGCTGCTGATGGCTGTTTGGGGCCGACAGCGCAGCGGCCTCTGCAATCGTGTCGGAGGCTCGCGGCGGTTGTCCGGCTCGCAACGCGGCGATCGCCTCGCGGGCGCTCTCCCAGGCAAGCTGCAGCGGCGCAAATTCCTCGTAGCCGCTCCGTCGCTCGTAGCTGACTTGCGTCATCTCGAAAGACAGTTCGCGCAGTTCGTGTGACAGCGCGGCCGCGCCGGCCGGATCGGTCGCGGCCTCGGCGCGCTTCGTGATCTCCTTGAGGCGCGCCAACATTTCGAGCATGGGGTCGGAGCCGCCTTTCATCAAGAAACTGCCCGCGGCGGCGAAAATGGAGCTCGCGAGCCCGCCGATCAGGACGACGTTCCAGATCTGATCGCTGAAGAGCGTCGCCCAGCTCGTGTCGGTGTCGTCCAGATACGCGTTCGTGCCGGCATGAATTGGAAATCGCGAATTGTCGTCCTTGTCAGGCGCCGAGATGAGAACTCGCAAGCGGAACTTCGCGGGCGAGTTCGCCGTGCCGTTCGATTAGGGCCCGCGTCAATTCCTTGATCGCATTGTTGTAAATGCGATCGCGAAGCGGACCGGACGACGCGCTGTTGGCGACGAGCGCGGTCTTGACGCCGACAGTGTCGACCTCCTCATCGGGCACGCCCAGACGAGGAAAGGCGTTGGCGCCGATCGTCTCGACGCTGACCGACGGCGTGCTCTGGTCGACGTCGCCGAGGTCGACGCTGAGGATGCTCGGAGGAGTTTTCCGGCCGCCGGCGACGGCGTTCACGACGGCCTGAACCTCCGGATCCGACGGCGCTCCGAGAATGACGACAACGTCGATCCGTCCGGTCCGGGTGAAGTTGCCTACGTCCTTGGCTGAGATGATATCCAAATGTACGTCCGTCGGCTTTATTCCCAGCGTGTCGAGGATCCTGAGGAACCCGGGCTGGTCAAGCGGCGAGCGGGATACGAGCCCGATGCGCTTGCCCTTCACATCGGATAGACTGTCGAGCTTGAGACGAGCGGACGCCACGGCAATCAAGAGATTGGTGCGCAACAGCGCGACCACGCCGGCCCTTGCAGGCAACGGATCGTCGAGTCGTACGACCGCCATGTCGACGCCGCCCGTTCCCAGCAGCTGATTGCTGTCGCGAATTCCGGCGGTCGGGACCACATCCAGGCGCACCCCGGCGTGCGTGACGTCGAGCACACGATTGAAGGCCGTCAGCAACTTCGCGTCTGCGCCGTTTTGCGGGCCGGCCGCAACGCGCAGATTCACCGGCCGCGACCAGGCCCGATAGCCGGCCGCGCCGATTGTGGTCAGCGCAATCAGCGCCGCGGCCACCAACAGCAGACGGGAAAGCGGAAGCTTCATCGGCTCGTCTTGTGGTGCGACTTCTCTGTGATGAATTTAAAGTAATATAAATCGATATGACAGCGCGTTCTTGAATTTTGGGCGCGCTCGCGAAAAACCATCCTGCAACCCGTGTTCAAACCGCCTGCACGTCACTTGGCCCGGGGTATAAAGCCGGGCACGCCGGTTCCCACGACGGTGTTGAACCGGATATTCGTCGAGATGCCCTCTCGCATCTCTTGCAGGGCGTCTTCGGACAGCGCCGAAATCTCAAAGTTCTCGCGGATACGTTCGGGCTTCGTCGAGGTGGTCAGGAAAGCCGTGCCGCGTTGCACCGCCCAAGCCAGAGCGACCTGAGCGGGCGTCTTGTGGAGGCGCTTCGCGATGCCGGTGATGATTGGGTCGTCCAGCACTTTCGGGTCCAGGCCGTGCCCCAGCGGCGCAAACGCGAGCAGCACGATGCCGTGCTCCCGACAGAAGTCGAGGAGCTCCCATTCGGGGAGATACGGATGGGATTCCACCTGCACCACCGCAGGCTTGATCCGCGCGGCGGCGACGATCTCGCGGAGCTTGTCCAGACCCACATCCGACAAGCCGATCGCCTTGCACCGGCCCTCATCCACAAGCCGTTCGAGCGCGCCCCACGTTTCGAGGAGCGTGACTCCGGGATCGTAGATGACCTTACCCCGCTCGTCCCTTGGGTCCTGGTCGTCGCCGGGTCGAAAGGCGAAAGGCGTGTGGATGATATAGCAATCGACGGTGTCGACCTTCAGCCGCCGGCAACTGGCCTCGAAGGCCGGCTTGACGCGTTCGGGACGATGATTGGTGTTCCATAGTTTCGTGGTGACGAAGAGGTCCTGCCGCGCAACCGCTCCCGTCTCGAGCGCCGCCTGAAACGAGTTCCCGATCGCTTCCTCGTTGCGATATCGTTCCGCGCAATCGAAATGTCGAAAGCCGACCTCGAGCGCAGTTTTGGTTGCTTGTCGGGTGACGACAGGATCGGGGATCAGCGTGCCGAAGCCCGCGGCAGGGATGGCGCCCGATCCATTGTTCAGAGGAATCCTCGTCAAGCGAAGCGCATCCTCGGTCGCCATGCTTACCCCTCCTCTATCCAGGCGTCGCCATCGTACGAGTTGCCGCGCGGGTCCGCCCTCAATCCATCCGCTCGACGAGATGCGCGCGCGACGGCCCCGGCTCGAACGGGTCGCCGAAATACTGGGTCTCGCGCGTCACCTTTCCGTCCGTGAACTCCATGATGCTCACCGAATACGACGGACGGCCGTCATAGGACAGAATGAATTCCGTGACCCAAACATCGCCCGCGCCGACGATGCGACGGACCGTGAAACGCTTGGCGTTCGGCTGCGCGACGCGGGAGGCCTGAATATTGCGCCGGCCCCGGATGCGCTCGCCCGATTGCGGGTACTCGAGCACCGCGTCCTCGCGGTATATGGCGTGCTCGACGTCGAACGCGTTTGCATCCGAGGCGGTCCAGTGACGATTGAGCGCCTCTCGAATTTGATTGTCGTCCATTCACCGCTGCTCCCGTTCCGGTCATTGAATCCGGCCGTACCGCGCCGTCGCGTGGCCACCCCCGCGAACTCGATCATGAACGCCCCGGCGAAGACTCGCGTCAGACTGCTGCCTGCGAGCGGCGGAGCCATTCGTCCAAATCGATGCGCCCAAGGCGCGCCTCGCCCAACGGCACGAGCGAGCGTTCGTCGACCCTGCCGCCCCAATATCGGGCTCCAGGGTCGCCCACGACCTGCCGGTGGTCACCGATCGCCTTCAGGTAGCGGACAAGGATTTCGTTGAACGGCGCCCGTTCCGGGCCCGCGATCTCGATGACGCCGTTTCGCGCCGGAGCCAGCGCCGCCTCGGCCACGATGGCGGCAACGTCGTCCGCCGCGATCGGCTGGAACAGGACGGGCGGAAGGGTGACTGTATCTCCTTCCGTGCTTGAGTTTGCGATGCCGCGAAGAAATTCCATGAACTGGGTCGCTCGCACGATGGTGAATGGGACGCCGGAGGCTTTGATCAGCTCTTCCTGGGCGACCTTGGCGCGGAAATAGCCGTTGTCGGTCCGATCGATCGCGACGATGGACAGCGCGACATGATGCCGGACGCCCGCCTTTGCCTCCGCAGGAAGAAGATGGCGCTCGGAAGTCTCGAAGAAGTCCAGCACCGCCTTGTCTTCAAATGAAGGCGAATTGGCGAGGTCGACCACCACCTGCGCGCCGGACAGCGCCTCGTTGAGTCCCTCCCCGGTGAGGGTGTTGACGCCGCTTTGGGGCGAGGCCGCGACGACCTCATGGCCACCCCTGCGCAGAATGGCGACCGTCTTCGAGCCGATCAGGCCGGTGCCGCCGATGACGACGATCTTCATGGTTTACCTCCCTTGTCGATGGACTCAACGCCGCAACCCTGGCGCACAAACCCGCCGTTGCGATGGCAGTCATTCGCTCGCGTGGAGTCGATCTTCGATCGTGCCTCCGACAAGATCTCCTGCGGTCCGCGGACGCAAACAGGCATCGCGCCGCCCCGCCTCCAAGTCCCGTCATTCCGAACCGACGGCAGCGCCCTTCTCAGCCACCGAGCGTTTCATGAACAGCACCGCGAACGCGACCACGAACGTCAACACGGCCATCATCCAGAAAGTGTCGAAATAGGCGAGCGAAGACGCCTGCTGCGCGCGCAGATTTTCGAGCGCTTGCCAGGCCAGCTGTTGCGCCGCGACCGGATCGCCGGTCTGCTTCAGGAACACGCCCCGCGCCTGCGCGAGAAAGGAAGTCACGGCCGGATTGAATGGATCGAGCGACTCGCCAAGCCTGAGCGCGTGAAACTGATCCCGCCGCTCCTGGAAGGTCTGCGACAACGACACCCCGACGCTGCCTCCTTCATTGCGCAAGAGACTGAACAAGCCGATGGCCGCCCCGCGCAACGCAAGCGGCATGTAAAGGTAAGCGGCGACGTTCGACGGGGCGAAAAACACCGCCAGTCCGGCGACGACGACCACCCGAGGCCAAATGGCCTGAATTGGGCTGATGTCGAGGTTGACCTGCGACATCCAATAGTTTCCGGCGGTCATGAGCAACAGGCCCGCGGCCATCAGCCATCGCGCGTCCGTCCGCATGCCGATCAGGCGCCCGACGATCGGCATCGCCAGCACGGCGGCGATGCCGGCGGGCGACATCACCAGCCCGGTGCGCAGAGCGTCATAACCAAACAGGGACTGAAGGAGACCCAACAACGACTTGGTCGAGGCGTAGAGCGCGAGATAAGCGCAGAAGATCATGATGCAGCATGCGGTGAAGTTACGCTCGCCCAACACGCGGAAATTGACGACGGGGTTGCGATGACGCAGCTCCCAGACAACCAGCGCGACCAAACCCACGAAAAAGAAAACGACGAGCGTCTGGACGCGCCAGAAGGGATCGCCAAGCCAGTCCCACTCCTGACCCTTGCTCAGCACCACTTCCCACGAAATGATGACGACGGCGAGCAACGACAGGCCGATCGAGTCGAAATCGAGCGGCTGTTTCCGCAATTGCTCACGCTGGGCGACGAGATAGTCCGGATCGCGAAGCAGGGCATAGCACGCGCCCAGCGCGACAAGGCCGATGGGCACGTTGATCAAGAAGCACCAGCGCCAATTGTAAGAGTTGGTTATCCACCCTCCGAGGGTCGGACCGACCACGGGCGCGATCAGGACGGCGAAGCCGAACAGCGTCATGGCTGCGCCCTGCCTTTCCCTCGGGAAGGCGTCCAGCAAGATCCCCTGGCTGCCGGGCTGCAGACCGCCGCCCGCAAGCCCCTGAATGACCCGAAACAGGATCAGTTGGCCCAGACTGCCAGCCAGTCCGGACAGCAGAGAACTGAGCGTGAAAATGGCGATCGACGCGAAGAAGTAGTTGCGGCGACCAAGATGCGCGCTGAGCCAGCCGGTGATCGGCAGGATGAAGGCGTTGGCGGCAAGGTAGCTGGTGATGACCCATTCCGCGTCATCGGCGGCGGCCGACAGGCCCCCGGCGATGTAGCGCAGCGCCACCAGCGCGATGGTCGTGTCGAGCACCTCCATGAACGCCGGCACGACGACGACCGCGGCGACCAGCCAGGGGTTTGGTTGAGCGCGAGACGCGGCGGGCGACAGCGCCGCTGCGGTCACTTGCTTGCGTCCAGCGGGGCGCCGGCTGAGGAGCCCTTTTGCGTTTCGGGCGCGGGCGCCTGCAAGAACTTGCCGGCGTTCGGTCCCGTGGGCGGCTCCTTGAAGTCAACGTAGGGAACGACGGATGTGCCGATGAACAAGGGATCCTTGTCCGGATCGTAGTTCAAGAGGTCGATGCGAACCGGCAGCCGCTGCACGACCTTGACGAAGTTGCCCGTCGCGTTTTCTGGCGGAAGCAGGGCCAGGGTCGACCCGGTCCCCATCGTGAACCCGGAGATGCGGCCCTTGAACACATGGCGCCCGCCATACATGTCGACATAGAGATCGACCGGTTGACCGATGCGCAACTCGCCGAGCTGCGTCTCCTTGAAGTTCGCATCCACCCAGATATCGCTCAGCGAGCGGATTGCCATCAGGCTCTGGCCGACCTGAACGTTGTCGCCCGGATTGACGTTACGGCGCGTGATGACGCCGTCGATCTCCGCGACGACGTCGCAATAGCGCAGATCGAGCTCAGCCTGGGCGAGATCGCGCTTGGCGGCCTCGAGCTTCGCCTCCGCTTGTTTCACGTCGGGGGCTTCCGTCGCCAACCGCGCGAAGGTCACATTGACGTCGCCTTCCTTTTCGAACGCCCCGACCATCTCTTTCGGCGTCTCCTTGAACGAATGGACGACGCCGAGTTGCGCGGCGCTCTGGATTAGGTTCGCCTGCGCCTCGAGCACGGAAGAAAACGTTTGATCGAGATCGGGGGGAACCTGGCCGAGATCTCCCGAAGCAGGCTCCGGCGGCAGACCCAAGGAGACACGGATTTGATGGACGTCGGCCAGCGCCGCGGTGACATCGGCGCGCGCCGCCAACAATGCAGCCTGCCGGCGATCATACTCGGACCGCGGGATATCGCTGCTCACGACCAGCTTGGCGGCGCGATCGAAATCGAGCTGAGCCAGCGCAAGCTCGGCCTTGCTCTTGTCGAGAGCGGCGACCCGGGCGCGCAACAGGGCAACCTGATTGTCGACGTTCTCGTAAGCGTGCTGCAGCTTCCAGCGCTGGCTCCAGGCGTCGGCTTCGACGCCGCGCGCCTTGGCTGTCGCCACCCGCAGTTCCGCGGTCGCCGTATCGACCGCCGCCTTCTTGATCGCGATCGCGATCTGAAACGGCTCCTTGTCCAGTTCGACAAGAAGCTCGCCTTTGTGGACCCGATAATTGTCGTCCACCAGAACGCGCGACACCTGGCCTTTGACCCGCGCGGCGACGAAGGTCACGTGCCCGTTGACATAAGCGTCGTCAGTCGAAACCGTGTTGAGAGAGGTCTGGACCCAAGGAACCCCGAACCACAGCACCGCTGCGAGGACGACGAGCCCGAGTGCGCCGACCAGCAGGCGCCGCGACGCGCGACGCTTCGGCGGCGGGGCCGTCGGCTGTCGCGGCTCGGCCGATGTCGTTGGGTTATCGGGAGGAGCGCCCACGCGATTCTACTCCCCAGCTTTTTAGTGTTGCTCGCGCTTAGTCGATCGATGCGGCAACTTTGGGCGAGGTCTTGTGCAGGCTTCGCGATCGGTCGGCGTGGTTAGGCCCGCGCACACTGAGACAGGCCCGCGCACACCGATTTCATCACTCTAAAATTGGGGAAAATTGCGTGTCAAGCAGTCCTGCCCGCAAATCCGCGACACGGGCTTGCGGAAAATCAGAATAGGCTGTAGCCTGACCAGCGTGGAATCTTCCTCAATGCGAGACGTGCGAACAGAATCGGGGCGCGCCGGCCGGCGCTTCGAGGCAAGACAGGCCGCCAGAAAAAACTTTTTCGCACAATTCGCCGTAACCCATTGAAAAGGCTCAATCGGCGCGAGAGAATCCAAAGAAATCCAAGATAATCCAACGATGAAAACGCGCTCCGAACGGGCTCAAATCCGGCCGGCGCAAGCAAAACCAATCAACTTTAATTCCCCCGAAGGCCGAAGCGCGCTAGACCCCGAGCCCGGACTCCATGCATGGAACGGAAAATGCCCAGTCGCAACTTTGTGACCACCAGCGAGCTTGCCGCCGAGCTTGGCGACCCGAATCTTGGCGTCATCGACGCCTCATGGCATCTGCCGCCGGCCGGCCGGATCGGGAGGATGGAGTTTTTGGCGGGCCACATCGCCGGCTCCGTCTTCTTCGACATCGACGAGATCGCCGACCGCTCGACCGGTCTGCCGCATATGCTGCCGGAGCCCCAGCCGCTCGCGAAGGCGATGGAGGCGCTGGGTCTCGGCGACGGCATGCGCTTCGTGGTCTATGACGCGCTCGGCCTCTTCGCCGCCGCTCGCGTCTGGTGGATGCTGCGCGCCTACGGTGTCGAGGAGGTGCGCATCCTTGAAGGCGGTTTGCCCAAATGGATCCGCGAGGGTCGCCCGCTGGAGACGGGCGAGGCGCATCCGAAGCCCCGAAAATTCACCCCCCGGCTGGACGCGACGGTGGTGGCGTCGCTCGACAAGGTGCGGGACAGTCTTGCGTCCGGCGCCGCCCAGATCGTCGACGCCCGGCCGGCCGACCGTTTTCGGGGTGACACCCCCGAGCCGCGGCCGGGTTTAAAGAGCGGCCACATGCCGGGCGCGCTCAACGTGCCTTTCTCGGAAATCGTCGAGCACGGCCGGCTGAAATCGCCGGAAGCGCTGAAGACCATTTTCGCCGCGCACAGGGTCGATCTTGGGAAACCCATGATCACAACTTGTGGCTCAGGCGTCACGGCGGCAATTCTGGCCCTCGCGGCCGAAGAGGCCGGCGGTTCCGTCGAAGGACTGTACGATGGTTCGTGGGCCGAATGGGGCGGACGGCCGGATTGTCCCGTCTCGAAAGGAGCGGACTGAAACGCGGTGCGACGATCCGAACTCAAGGCGCGGGATCGTCGTCAGGTCGAGGCTTGGCTGATTATTGGTTCTACCCGCGTTTTTGCATCAGCCTTGAAGAAACGGTCGCGCCCTTGCCCGGTTGCTGCTCAATTGTTCTGTTACGGGCCACAGAGGGTCGTGTATTGAGGCTGGTACTGACCACCGGCCGCAAAACTAATCAGACGGCAATTCGAGGTCGGAGCAAAACTCGCTGTCGCTTCTTGAGGTATTCCGGAGACGGCTTCTGTCGGAACTTTCATTGAGTGGCCTTTCAATGGAACAAGTCGATAGTAATGACCATCTACCGTAACGATTGACTGCGCTGAAGCTGCGACGGTCGACAATCCGATTGCCGCCGAAGCAAGCAAGATGAAACGCATGCTACGCATGTTGCGTTACCTCTGTCTGGGAAGAGTGCTCACGACGAGCGCTACGCCGGAATTGGCGTCTGACGAATATAGGACAATATTCGGCTAAATTCGTATCGTTCACTCGGTTTTGAATTCACGAAAGCTTGAGCGCAAAAATTCAGCAACAACAACTTAAGTTGAACAGGACTTCGGCTCCGAACACTTTATCTTGAATTCACGTTTGCTTGAGCAACGGGAGCGCATTGACGTTACCTCCCAAGTCGTGACACCGCTGACGCGAGCTGGGCTTCAGGCCTCCGCTGGGGAGCCTAGAGGTGATCCGAGCGCTTCTCGGGGAGCACGGGCCCGCTTCTGGAATTGACGAGGCCGCCGCGAGCGGATCACACTGACCCTATCGCCGGGGGGAGAGCGCCTATGGATTATCGCAAGGAATTCCGGATCAAGCCGGACGCCAAAGTCAAACTCCATAAGATGGAGCCGAGCGCGACCCCCGGCTGCAAATCCGAAACCGAGGCGGTCGAACGCGTCAACGCCAACGCCAAAAAGCTCGAGCATCTGCACGCCAAACTCTACGCCGAGGGCAATCGCAGCGTCCTCATTGTGCTGCAAGGTTTAGACGCCGCCGGGAAAGACGGCACGATCAAGCACGCCTTCACCGTTCTCAATCCTGAGGGGACGACGGTTGCGAGCTTCAAACAGCCCACGCCGCTCGAACTCAAACATGACTTCCTCTGGCGCGTGCATCCGCACGTCCCCGGCAAGGGAGAAATCGTGATCTTCAACCGCTCCCATTACGAGGACGTCCTGGTAACCCGGGTTCACAAGCTCATCGACAAGGACACCTGGACGAAGCGTTACGACGACATCCGCGCATTCGAATCGCTGCTGCTCGAATCCGGAACGGCGATCCTGAAGTTTTTCCTGCACATCAGTCCGGAGGAACAGCTTCGCCGGTTCGCCGAGCGCCTCGACGACCCGACCCACAACTGGAAGATCAGCGAGTTCGGACTATTCCGAGCGGAAATTGTGGGATCAGTACATCGAGGCTTTCGAGGACGCCCTGGAGGCGACCAGCACCAAGGAGGCGCCGTGGTTCGTCATTCCTTCCAACCACAAATGGTTCCGAACGCTCGCGGTCTCCGAAATACTCACCGATACGCTGGAGGATATGGATCTCAAATTTCCGGCCCCGAGCGTGGACCTCAAGGACATCCGCAGGAAGTACCACCAGGCGGTGACCGAGGAAAAAAGCAAGAAAAACAAAGACTAACCTGGTCGTGAACCTCGGGATTTCCCTTCGTCGGGCCACAGTGGTATGAAGCGGCAAACGGCGCGCCGCAGGCGCCCAACCTGATTCAACGTCGGTAAGGCCTGGGCCGCCGCGAGGGTGTTTTGTTATCAATCTGGGGCTTAATTCGCGACCGGGTTGGCCGGCTGCTCAGTTCGCCTGCGAACAGCGTATTGCGGCGACTGCTGCTCGACCAGGGCGCGAAGCACTGGAAGGGCTACATCTTCGGCTTCGGAATGATGGCCCTGATCGCGGCGACCACCGCGCTTTCAGCCTGGATCATCGGCAAGATCGTCGATAGGATATTCGTTCAGCGCGACCTCGCAGCCGTCTGGGAGATCACGGCCGCAATCATCACCATCTACGCGGTCAAGGGCCTTGCGACTTACGGTCAGCAGGTTGCGCTGTCGCGCATCGGCAACAGCATCGTCGCCAATGTCCAGCAGCGCATCTTTGAGCAGATGCTCCGGATGAAGGTCGGCTTTTACAGCCGCTCCCATTCGTCCGAGTTCATGGCGCGGCAGGCGTTCATCACCCAGTCCGCCAGCGCCACGCTTAATCTGCTGATCACGACGCTGTCGCGCGATGCGCTCACCATCGTCGGGCTGGTTATCGTGATGGTTTCGCAGGATCCCCTGCTATCGCTTCTGGCGCTCATGTTCGTGCCGCTCGCTGCGGTTGGAGTTCGCAAGATCGGCATTCGCGTGCGGCGGATCATGGCGACGGAATTCCAGGGCGCGATGCAACTCATGGAGTCCCTGCAGGAGACGGCGCAGGGCATCCGCATCGTCAAGGCGTTCACGCTGGAAAACTTCATGCGCGAGCGTCAGTCCGCGGCAATCGAGCGGATCCAGACGGCGTCGAACAAACTGGCCCGCGTAAGCTCGCGCACGAGCCCGATCATGGAGAGCCTCGGAGGCTTCGCCATCGCAGCCGTTGTCCTCTACAGCGGATTTACCGTCATCATCCGCGGCAACCCTCCCGGCAGTCTGTTCTCCTTCATTACCTCCGTTATCATGCTCTACGAGCCGATGAAGCGCGTGGCGCGCCTGCATGTCGATCTGTCCACGAATCTGTTCGGCGTCGGGCTGCTCTACGACTTTCTCGACGAAAAAGAATTCGAGGAGGACCCGCCCGGCGCTCCGAATCTCCAGGTGACCGCCGGCCGGATCGAGTTCCGGGACGTCATGTTCGGCTACCGACAGGACGAACAGGTTCTCCATGGCGTAAGCTTCGTCGCCGAGCCGGGGAAGACGATGGCGCTGGTGGGGCGGTCGGGCGGCGGGAAGTCCACCGTCATGAACCTCCTGCTGCGGCTCTACGAGATCCAGTCCGGGCAGATCCTGTTCGATGGCGTCGATATCGCCACCGTGACGCTGAAGTCGCTGCGCAGCCAGATCGGTTATGTCGCGCAGGAGAATTTCCTGTTCAAAGGCACCGTCCGCGAGAATATCGCGATGGGCCGGCCTGGCGCGAGCGAGGCGGAGATCGAGGCCGCGGCAAAAGCCGCCTACGCCCACGACTTCATCATGGGATTCGAGAGCGGCTATGACACGCAATGCGGGGAGCATGGCATGCAGCTTTCGGGCGGCCAGCGTCAGCGCGTCGCGATCGCGCGCGCCTTCCTCAAGGACGCCCCCATCATCCTGCTCGACGAAGCGACCTCGGCCCTCGATTCCGAGTCCGAACAGGCGATCCAGAAGGCGCTGGCGACCCTTTGCGAAGGCCGCACGACCATCGTCATCGCCCATCGCCTCTCGACGGTCGCGCAAGCGGACGAGATCTGCGTCATGGACCGCGGCCGGATTGTGGAGCGCGGCCGCCATGGCGAGCTTCTCGCGCTGGGCAACACATACACCCATATCGCCCGGACCCAATTCCCCGCGGCCGCAGACGCGGCCTGATCGCGAGGGTCTTCTCGGGCCCTACCCTGCCTCCGCCGTCGACAGAGCCCAACCGTCGGCCCGAAGCCAGTCGCGCGCGCCCGGCTTTCCGTCGAGGCGCAGCGAGCGGACATCGTTTGAACCACCGCGGCGGAAGGCCGCGTCGAGCCGCTCCCCAACCGTACGGTCGGCGGCGCCCTCGCAAGGGATAAATACGGCGCCGCAGAGGAAGCGGGCCGGCCAGGCCTCGCCGCGCTTGGGGCGAGTAATAAGGAGCATGGCGCCGCTGGATCGCTCGGCCTGAAGCGGAAAGACGAGCCGTCCGCCGATTTTCAATGCGCGCAACCATTCCGGGACCGGAAAAGAGGCGGCGGCGTTGACATAGATGGCGTTGGCCTTGGGCAATTCCTCGCCGACGCCCGAGCGGGCATGAACTTCGACCTGCCGATAGTCGATGAGATTGGCGCGGGCGCGCTCCGCGATGTCGGGCTCGATCTCATAGGCGATCACATGCCCGGACGGGCCGACCAACTCAGCGAGGATCGCGGTGTAATAGCCGGCGCCCGCCCCGACATGCACGACTGTATCTCCCGCCGCCGGCGAAAGCGCATCAAGGGCGAGGGCGTGAAGCGAAGGCTGGCCATTGTTGATGCCGCGCGCGGGATCGATCGCGACCAGCACGTCGTCATAAAGCCGCGCCGGATCTTCCTCGCTGGTGACGCCGAACCCGGCTCCCGAGACAGACCAAGGGGCTGGGCCGGCGAATAGCTCGCGGGGAACGGCCGCGAAGGCCGCCTCGATACGCGGATCGCGCACGCCGGCCCGGCGAGCGATCTTCGCGGCATAGGCGTTGCGGAGATTTGCTGACCGGTCTGGCATCTTCGACGGCCAGGACCATTTCATGTTCCCCGCGACGCCGCAATCGCCACGCTCGGTATCTCCCGAGACGCCGGCGAGAGCCTATCCGACATTCAACGGCCCTGATACTTTGGACTCTCGTTCCCAACCCTTCCGCGCGGGAAGACAGGTTGCAAGCGGCTTCGTGACCGACGCTCTCCTTAGAACCGATCACCTCCTTCATTCCGGCGGGATCAAAGCCCCCCGGCTTTGGACCGAAAACGCGTGCGCTGGGCTCGTTTTTGCCGCATGCGCTACGCTCACGCCTTTCGCAGCGCGTGCCGGGGATATGGCGGCCAACACGCTCGCGGACCTCGGCCGTCAGTTTTCCGCTTGCATGGCGTCCCAACCTCTTCCGCGCTCAGGATCGCAAATGACGATCGCGTTCGCAATGCGTCGCGACGGCTCAGTCTTCGGCAAGCCGAGGATCACCTATTCTCGGCTCGAAGGCGATGCAGAGGCCCATCGACGCTTCGCGGCCTCTGTGGAGCAGGCCGTGGGATCCTGCCTGCCGCTGAAAATCACGCCAGCGCTCGGAGCCGCCATAGCAGGGCGAATATTTACCGTGACGATCGGCGGCCCGGACCCCGGCGCCTGACAGACCCTACCCGACCTGCTCTTTGCCCTTGGAGGCCTCCGGCGCCTGCCGCCAGGACATGATCGAGAAGACGAAGAGCGCCGTGACGATGCAGGTCAGCCCGCCAAAGAAGGTCAGGTCGAGAACGACGTGCAGCGACGGTATCCAGCGCGTCATCACGTAGGAGATGAGCGCGATGAGGGCCGGCACAAGATTGAAGAACATGCTCACAAATCCGTTGTCGCCGGACGTGACCGTGATCGCGATCTGATAGAGCACGCGCGCGAAAGAGCCGGCCAGGATCGTGCCGAGAACCATCAGCAGCATGGCGCGCCAATGGTCCGGCGAAAGCTCGGAGCGTTGATAGAGCAGAAACAAAGTCGTCGGGATCAACACCACGTTGGCCACCAAGAAATTCGCGGCGATCGTGGCGGATTCGTCGAAGCCGTCGAACCACTTGCCGATCAGGGTTGCGCTCAGCGCGTAAAAGAACGGAACCGGCAAGACGTACAGCCAGCCGCCTTCGAGCAGATTGGCGCTGACCGCTCCCATCGTTCCTCGGGTCGTCTGGTCCATCTGGCTGACTGTCACCGCCATCGCGCCGAGGAACGCCGCAGCGAGACAGGTGAAGAACACGATGGGCGAAACGGGAATCGGAACGCGGGCGACGATCAGCGCGACCAGCGCCGCCCAGAAGGGCGACAGATTGAGGATGACCGACACGATCACGGGATGCGTCTTGCTCAGGCCCATGTTGTACAAGAGGAGCCCCGCGATCCCGATCCCGAGAATGACCGCGAACTTCCAGTAATTCGTGGGGTCGCCGAAGAGGCGGGCGAGATCTCGCCGGCTCTTCGGCCGAGCCATCAGGAACGGAATCGAGACCAGGAGCGCAATCTGCGTCAGGCAGACGAATTGCATGACGCTCAGCCGCTTGGCGGCGAGAAACGAGAAAGGCTCCTGGGTCGACAGGAGGAGCGCCGTCGCTGTCCCGCAGAGGCTGCCAAGCCGATAGTTTGCGCGCGCACTCATACGCTGTCGTCCCCCTCCGCAAAATCATCTGATCCAATCCCCGCAACTCGTCTGGCCGTCGCGCCGAGCGAGACGAGCAACAGCGCGTATACTACGCGCCCGGCGGGTCGGGGGTTCGCGAAGGACGATGAAATTCTTTCGCAGCGCTGACCGCGAGCGCAAGCGTGCCGCGCATCCAGTCAGTCGCGCTTTTCTTCCAGGTCTCGAAACCCGCAGGCAGCATTTTTCTCAGGAACATGGCCTGAAGATCGTCGACCGCGATCGTTGGCTCGCCATCGACGATCCTGGCCCCAGGTTTGTTGGCTAGAAAAGCGAAGAGCAAGCCGAACTCGCCCGACGAACCGATCAGATTGTCCTCTCCGGCGAGCTTCGTGAAGCGCTCGAAGAAGGTTCGGAGGGCCATGTCCGCCATGTCCGGGTCTCCGCCGAGTTTTCCGATGAGGGTCGGCAGCAGGCTGGCGCCGACCGCCAGCAGATCGCGGGCGAGAGCGGCGGCGACATCCACGTCGGCGACTTTCGCCTTCGGATCCCGGCGAAGGTTCTCCGCGATGAAGGCGCCCACGTCGGAGAGTTTGATAAGGCCGTCTTTCGCGCGATCCGTGAGCCGTGCGAAATCGGCGGCGCTGAATCGGCCCGAACCGGGAATTGCGGGATCGCCCATCAGGATAGCGCTATGGCCGGGATGCGCGCCTTGCGATCCCGGAAATTCCAGCGAGAACAGGCCGTTCGGAGTGCGGATGTCGAGGCGCCCGCTCTCGCCGCGCATGAAGGCGTGATTCCCGGTGGCGAACAGCACGAGCACATGGCCAAGATCGCCGCCGCCGCTGTCCCCAAGCTTCCGCAAATCTTCGACGCTCGCAAGCGGGTCGCGCGGCGTGTTCCTGACAGCGAGATCGCCCTGAGAAATGGCGCTTCCAACGAACGGGCACGCAGCGAATTTTTGAACGATCGTGTCTTTTTCGCTGTCCGTCAGAGCAACGACTGCTTCCGGCCCTGAGCGCATTTCGACCTCCCTGGCTGCTGAAGGAGCGGGCGACGGGACTACGTAAGAGCTTCGGCTTCGTTCTCCCCGCCATTGTCGGGTTTCGCGCGCAGTTCCGCAACTCACCCCTTCATTCAACCAATCGGTTGACTTTCTGAAATCAGGCGCGTACATTCAACTACATGGTTGAATTAGCGGCGCCCGAACTCGATTCCGTCTTCCATGCCCTCGGCGATTCCACGCGCCGCAGCATGCTTCGGGATCTCGCGAGCGGCGAACGCTCGGTCAGCCAACTTGCGGAGCCCTTCGACATTTCGCTCGCGGCGGCTTCCAAGCACATCAAAGTACTGGAGAACGCTGGAATGATCCGTCGCGAGGTGCGCGGCCGGACGCATCTGTGTCGTCTGGAGCCCGGACCCCTGGCCAGCGCGCAAGCGTGGATCAGCTTCTACGAGCGCTTCTGGACCAGCCGTCTGGATGTTTTGGAGCAACTCCTCCGCGAGGAGGATCAGGCGAAATTGCAAACGAAAAAAGGAGAAAAGGAATGAACGAGGCTGTATCTCTCGATCTTTACGGCGTGCTGATCGAACCGGCGACGCTGAAAATGCAGCGGCTGCTGCCCGGCCCAATTGAAAGAGTTTGGTCCTATCTCACGAAGAGCGAACTGCGTCGCCAGTGGCTGGCCTCGGGGGACATGGAGCTGAAGGTCGGCGCTCCCTTCGAATTTGTCTGGCGCAACGACGAACTGACGAGTCCGCCCGGCGAGCGGCCGGAGGGATTCTCCGAGGAGCACCGGATGCAAAGCCGGATCGCGGAACTCGTTCCACCCTTCAAGCTTGCCTACGAGTGGCCTGGCGCCGGGCACGTCGCCTTCACCCTCGAACCGCAGGGTGACGAAGTGCTGCTGACCGTCATCCATAGCCGTCTGCCCGACCGCCGCATGATGCTCGGCGTCAGCGCTGGCTGGCACGCCCATCTCGACATGCTCGCCATCCGCATGAGGGGCGAGAAGGCGCCGCCCTTCTGGGACCAGATGGTTCGCCTGCGCAAGGAATACGACCGCCGCCTGCCCCCGGCGTGAGTTTCGGCTCGGCCGGCAAGTCCGGCCGGCTCTTTTCAAAAATGATGAAAGGACGTTTGAAATGGCCGACATCCTGCACTGCGTCGGAATCAAGTCCGACTCCCCTGCGGCGACTTATGAAGCGCTGACCACGAGCAAAGGCCTGTCCGGCTGGTGGACACATGACGCTGAACTCGAGGATGAGAACGCGATCTGCTTCCGCTTCGGCGAGAACGAGCACATCGCCGTGAAGGTGCTCGACCGCGACCCCGGCAAGCGCGTCCTGTGGCAGGTCGTTGAAGGTCCGAACGATTGGATCGGCACAAAAATCCGCTTCGATCTGCGACAGGACGGCGCCTACACGACCACCCTCTTCTCGCACGAGGGCTGGCGCGAGCCCTCCGAATTCATGCGGGTCTGCAGCATGAAATGGGCGACCTTCCTGCTTAGTCTGAAGGCGCTCGTCGAAACGGGCGAAGGCGCGCCCTATCCCAAAGACGTCAAGATCTACGAAGCGCACTGACCTTGGCCGGCCCTCGCGCTCAGTCGATCAACGTCATGTCATGGCGCGCGAGGGCCGTCTCCCAGAGCACGGCCGCTGAGCCAACATTGCCGTTCATAAAGGCGGCGATTGCGTTGGCGACATCTTCGGAAGGCGATGAGGCCATCACGATTATGTTCGAGGGCGGTGAGGTGTCGACGATCTCCCAGGCGCCATCCGGTCCCGGTCGGATTGTGAAGCGGCGGGGGCCGGCGAGGCTATCGGAAAAGGTCGGCATGTCTTGAACTCCCTGGATCTGCCCTGCGCGCCGCAACCCGGCGCCGAGCGCGCCGCTCCTGGCGCCTCAACGCCTCCTTTCGGGGGAGGTTCCGCGATTTCGCTTCCCACGCGCCCGCTTGCCTTCCGACAACCTTCCAATTCAAAGGTGCGATGAAATGACGAATGCGCATTACCGCTGGGTGATCGTGGCGGCGGGCGGCCTCATCAGCTGCGTCGCAATTGGCGCGATGTTTTCGCTCCCGGTCTTTCTTCGTCCGATCGCGGCCGACACCGGCTGGTCGGTTACGGCGATCTCCGCCGCGATGACGATCGGATTTCTCGCCATGGCTTTTGCCAGCGTGGCCTGGGGGACGCTTTCGGACCGGATCGGACCGCGTCTGGTTGTGCTCATCGGTTCCGTCGTGCTCTCTTTGAGTCTTGCCCTCGCGAGCCGCGCGACATCCCTGATCGAATTCCAGCTCGTCTTCGGCCTCCTGGTCGGCGGCAGCATCGCCGCCATCTTCGCCCCGATGATGGCCTGCGTGACGGGCTGGTTCGACACGCATCGCAGTCTTGCGGTTTCGCTCGTCTCGGCGGGGATGGGAATGGCGCCCATGACCATGTCGCCTCTTGCGGCCTGGTTGGTGTCAAACCACGGCTGGCGCGCCTCGATGCTGATCATCGCCGGCGTCGCCGCCGCGCTCATGATACCGACCGCCTTTCTCGTGCGCCGCCCTCCGGCCCTTGCCGCCCAAGGCTCGGCGGGAGAAATCGACCAGCCGCAGATGTCGATGAAGCAGGCGCTCAGATCCCCGCAATTCCTCGTGCTTCTGCTGACGAATTTCTTCTGCTGCGCGACCCACTCCGGTCCGATCTTTCATACCGTAAGCTACGCAGTGACCTGCGGGATCCCGATAATGGCGGCGGTCTCGATCTATAGCGTGGAAGGTCTCGCGGGGATGGGCGGCCGGATCGCTTTCGGCCTGCTCGGCGACCGGCTCGGCGCGAAGAACGTTCTCGTCGGAGGTCTGCTCCTGCAAGCCTTCGGCGCACTGGCTTATGTTTTTGCGCGCGGGCTTGGCGAGTTCTATGCCGCGGCGGCCGTGTTCGGCTTCATCTACGCTGGCATCATGCCGCTTTATGCGGTGCTCGCGCGCGAAAACTTTCCCTTGCGCATGATGGGCACGGTGATCGGCGGCACGGCCATGGCAGGGAGCCTCGGCATGGCCGCCGGCCCGGTCGCAGGCGGCCTGATCTACGACGCCTTCGCGACCTACACCTGGCTTTACGTCGGCTCCTGGGCCATCGGCATCGGCGCCTTCCTCATCGCCATGATGTTCCGCCCCTTCCCGAAGGAGAAGGCAGAGCCGGCGCTGGCGCCGGCTTAAATCAAATCGGCCCGACATGGAAAAGCCCGAGGGGCGGGTTCAACCCAACCCCTCGGGCTTTTTGCGTCACGCCTTTGCGAGTTGCTGGCCGACGGGCAGCGAGCGAATGCGCCTGCCTGTCGCGGCATAGATCGCGTTCAGCAGAGCGGGCGCGATGGGCGGCACCCCTGGCTCGCCGACGCCGCCAAGCACAACGTCGAAACCGTTTGGAACGATGTAGACGTTCGTCTGGCCCGGCGCGTCGCTGATCCGCAGCACCTCGTAGGTGTCAAAATTGCCTTGCTCCGCCCGTCCCTTCGCGAAGGTGATCTCGCTTTTCAGCGCGAGGCTCAGACCCATGATCGCCGCGCCCTCGAACTGGGCGCGGACCCGGTCCGGGTTCACAGTCGGCCCGCAATCGACGGCGATGTCGACGCGTGGGATCGTCACATTGCCCTTTTCGTCGACAGCCGCCTCGACCACCGCGGCGACGTAGGTCACGAAGCTGCGATGCGCGGCGAGGCCGAGGCCGTGGCCTTTCGGCAGATCGCGGCCCCATCCCCCCTTCTCCGTCACAAGCTCGACGACCTTGCGCAGCCGGGCCGTATTGAGCGGGTAGACTTCCGGGTTCTCGCCGTAGTCCCAGAAGCCTTTCACGGTCTTGGGCACGTCGAGCATGCGGTCGGGACCCAGAGCTTCGAGCAGGAACGCGCGCTGGTCCTTGCCCGAGGCCGCTGCAAGCTCGCCTGCGAAGGACTGGATCGCAAAGGCGTGCGGAATGTTCGAGACCGAACGGAACCAGCCGATACGAACGTGCGACGGGGCCTCGCCGTTTTCGATGCTGACGTTCTTGATGTCGAACGGCATGTCGGTGAGGCCCATGCCAGCCTCCCAGTTTGCCTCGTGCTTCGGGTCCGGCATGAAGGTCGACATGATCGTCGGCGCGACGCTGTTGTGCTTCCACGCGACGGGCTTGCCATCCTTGTCGAGCCCGGCTTCGAGCCGTTCGATCGAGACGGTGTGGAAGAAGCCGCTGTGGATGTCGTCCTCGCGGGTCCACACGACTTTGACGGGAGCCCCGTCCATGGCCTTCGAGATGAGCGCCGCCTCGACTGCGAAGTCCGGCTTCGACTTGCGGCCAAAGCCGCCGCCGAGCAGCGTCACATTGACGGTGACGTTCTCGGGCGCGAGGCCGAGCGCCTTGGCCACGAGATCGTGGGCGGCCTGCGGGCTCTGCACGCTCGTCCAAACCTCGGCCTTGCCGTCAACGATGCGGCAGGTTGCGGACGGCGGCTCCATCGTCGCATGCGCGAGGTGGGGGATATAATACTCTGCCTCGACCTTCTTGTCGGCGCTGGCGAGCGCTGCCGCGGCGTCGCCTTCGCTCCGCAGCACGACGCCCGGCTGCTTTGCCGCGGCTTCCAGTTCCCCGCGGAACGCCTTTGAATTGTAGCTCGCGTTCGGCCCATCGTCCCAGGTGATCTTCAACGCCTCGCGGCCCTTGATCGCCGCCCAGGTGTTGTCGCCGACGACCGCGATTCCGCCGAGCGGCAGAAACACCGACGGCGACGGCGGGGCGGGAATCTCGACCACGCCGATGACGCCGGGGACCTTTTTGGCGTCGCTCGCGTCATAAGAGGCGACCTTGCCGCCGACGACCGGCGGGCGCGCGATAACCGCGTATTTCTGTCCGGGCAGACGCACGTCCTGGCCATAGCGGGCGCGGCCGGTCGTAATGTCGAAGCCGTCAACGATATTCGTCCCCTCCTTGCCAATGTAGCGGAACTGGGACGGGTCCTTGAGTTTGACCTGATCTGTCGCGGGCGGATCCATCGCCGCCATGTCGCCGGCGAGTTCGCCATAGCCGATCGTCTTGCCGGACGCCTTCAGAACGACCTCGTGGTTCTTGGCCTCCACGTCCGCGACGGGAACGTCCCAACGCTTGGCGGCGGCTTGTTCGAGCATCATGCGCGCCGCCGCGCCGGCTTGACGCATCGGCTTGATGAAATGCCGGGTCGAGCGCGACCCATCGGTGTCCTGATTGCCGTATTTGGCTTCGTCCCCCGGCGCCTGCGCGACTTTCACCCGCGCCCAATCCGCCTCGAGTTCGTCGGCGACGATCAGCGGCATGCCGGTGCGCACGCCCTGCCCCATGTCGGAGCGATGGCAGACGATCGTCACCGTCCCGTCGGGCGCGATCGCGACGAACACATGCGGGTTGTTCACCGTGCCATGCGGCATGCCGTCGGCGCCCCATTTCGGCGCATCGGCGCGGGCCGGTTGAGGGGGAACGACCTTGACCGCGAGCACGAAGGCCCCGGTCGCGAACATGCCTTTTAGAACCGAGCGGCGGCTGACATTCTCAAGTCCAGCGACCGCGAGATCACGAACGAGCTTCGTCATGGCTCAGGCTCCCGCGGCTTGCTTGATGGCGGCGCGAATGCGCTGATAGGTGCCGCAGCGGCAGATGTTGCCGAACATCGTGCTGTCGATGTCGGAATTTGTTGGATGCGGCGTCTGCTTGAGGAGCGCGGCGGCCTGCATGATCTGGCCGGACTGGCAATAGCCGCATTGCGGCACGTTGAGCGCGCGCCACGCGACCTGAAGCGGATGCCCGCCCTCGCGGATCGAGACCCTCGATCGTCGTCACAGACTTGCCCGATGCGTCGCTGAGCGTCGTCTGGCAGGAGCGGACGGCGTCGCCGTCAAGATGCACCGTGCACGCGCCGCAGGCAGCGATCCCGCAGCCGAATTTCGTTCCGGTAAGGCCGAGTTCGTCACGAAGGTACCAAAGCAGCGGCATCGACGGATCGCCGTCGAACGAATGGCTCTGACCGTTCACCTGTAGAGTGACCATGGCGCCCTCCCTGCAGAAGCCGACTGGCAGCGACGCTGAGATGGCGCTTCCTTGGACGACTTCTAAAACTGAGATTACGCGGCCCGTTAAGTACACGCAAACACTATATTCGATATATACCAATATATACAACGAAAAGCGATCCTCTAAACAGTATTCACTCCCGACGGCCACGTATTGATGTGTCCCAGGGCGGCGCTCCTAAAGACAATTGGACCCCCAGGAGTGTCAGGGGTTGACCAACCCATAACCGGTCAGCTATGGATTGATTTATAACCAGCCGATTATAAATTGAATGCCGAACCTCCAGGACGATCTTTTCAGAACCCTTGCCGACCCCACGCGACGGGCGCTCTTCGAACGCCTGTGCCGGGAGGGAGAGCTGACCGTCGGCGCGCTGACGGCGGGCGCCGGGATTTCGCAGCCGGCGGTCTCAAAACATCTCGGCTTGCTCAAGCAAGCCGGGCTCGTTCGCGACCGCCACGAGGGACGGCAGACCCACTATGCCGCCCTGCCCCGCGCGCTCGCGCCCTTGGTCGACTGGACAACCCAAATGACCGGCTTCTGGGAAAGCCGGTTCGACGACCTCGAAGATCTGCTCAGAAGGATGGACCAATGAATGCCGCGACCGAAACGCGCTCCGTCGTTGTTGAACGGGACATCGCCCACCCGCCGGAAAAAATCTGGCGCGCCCTCACGCAACCGCACCTGATCGAGGAATGGCTGATGAAGAATGACTTCAAGCCGGTCGTGAACCACCGCTTCCGCCTCACCGCCGATTGGGGCGGCGTCGACTGCGAGGTCATGGCGGTCGAGCCGAACAGAACGCTGTCCTATTCCTGGGCGGCCTACGGCCTCGAAAGCACCGTGACGTGGACGCTCACGCCCACCGCCAAAGGGACCCGTCTGCGCATGGAGCAGGCCGGCTTCCGGCCGGATCAGGAGCAGGCCTATCAGGGCGCGAAGCACGGCTGGCAGAAGTTTTTCGCCAACCTGGACATGTGCTGGCGCGCATCGGCTGAGTTTGGCGAGAAGCCGCTCCGTTCGCCTTGCTTCGCCACGTTAACCCGAGGAGACGCCCTTGACCGCAGCCCTATGGATTCGACAGGCCCATCGCTGGCTGTCGATCCTTTTCACCGTGACCGTCCTTGCGAATTTCGCCGTGCTGGGTATGAGCGAGCGTCCGCCGCTCGTGGTCTATTCGCCGCTCATCCCGCTCTTCCTGCTTCTCTTCAGCGGGCTCTACCTGTTCGCGCTTCCTTATGCAGCGAAATTCCGCATGCGAAAACGAGGAACGGGAGAAACGGCATGAGCAAGAGCGCGGCGCCGAAAATTCAGCCTCCGCATTGATCGACGGCCGGATCGCCGAGCTTGGCGACTGGCGGGGCGAGACGCTTGCCCGCCTGCGCGCCCTGATCAAGGAAGCCGATCCGGACGTCGTCGAAGAATGGAAATGGCGCGGCGTCCCCGTCTGGTCGCATGACGGCATCATCTGCACCGGCGAGACCTACAAGGCGGCAGTCAAAATGACCTTCGCCAAGGGCGCCTCGCTCGACGATCCGAAGCGCCTGTTCAATTCCTCGCTGGAAGGCACCACCCGCCGCGCCATCGACTTTCATGAAGGCGAAACAATCGACGCCGACGCGCTGAAAGCGCTCATCCGCGCGGCCGTGGCGCTGAACAAGGCGAAGGCGAAAAGGTGAAACCCCTTTCGCGGGCGGAAAGAGGAGGCGCGGCTGAGACGCGGCGCTTTACGGGGTGTTGGAACGCCACCGCCGCTTCTACAACAAAATCGCCCAAACAAATTTGCCGAACCCATCCTCGCGGAAGAGCCGGCAGCAGCGGAGTGAGGATGCGGGCTCTTCGTCATCGCGAGCGAAGCGTGGCGATCCAGAGGTCATGGGGCGCAACCGGTAGTCTGGATCGCCGCGTCGCCCCTCATGGGGCGCCTCGCGATGACCATCGAGACAAACGGACAGTTTTTGGCGCCTAATCGGGGTCGCCGCCGCCTCTTTGATCCTTTCGAATCCCGCTGCTCATCGCGCCGGAAGCGCCATTTTCTCGCGGGGCAAACCGCTGTCGTCGATATCGAAGTCCGGGTCCATGACGGTCTTGCCCTGTTCGCCGACAAACGCGGGTTGCGCCTTGATCCAAAGGCTCGGCTTCTGCTCCTTCGCGTAGGCAAGCAGGCGGCCTTGGAGATCCTTGACGATCTCGGGATTCTCGGCCGCGACATCGGTCGTTTCGCCCGGGTCCTTGGCGAGATTGAAGAGTTGCGTCTTGCCCGGCAACAACGCGATCTTGATCAGCTTCCAGTCGCCCTTGCGGATCGCCCCGCGAAACGCTTCCACATTGATCAGGATATCATCGTGGGGCGAAGGCGCGCCGTCGGCGATTGTCGCTCCACATGTCCTTGCCGTCGAAGGGATGATCGGGGTCGCCCTTCGCGCCGGCTAGATCGCAGGAGCGTCGGCATCACGTCGACCATATCCAGAGGCGCGTTGACGACACGGGGCTTGAGCTTGCCCGGCCAGTTCGCGAACGCAACCACGCGCACCCCGCCCTCACGCAGGCTCCCCTTGCCGCCACTGAAAGGAGCATTGGAGGCGGGCGCCTTCTGGCCCTGCTCGATGCCGCCCTGCTCCTTGTCCCGCTCCGCGTTGCTTTTTGCGCCTTGAGCGAAAAGGCCGCTGGTCGCGCCGCCATTGTCGCTTGCAAACAGGATGAGCGTGTTGTCGCGCAGACCTTTCTTGTCCAGTTCCGCGACAATGCGGCCAATCTGGACATCGAGCGCCGTGATCATCGCGGAATAGGTGCGCCGGAAGGGATCGGCGACGGACTTGTATTCGTCGATCGCGGCCTGAGGCGCCTGATAGGGCGCGTGCGGGGCAAGCGAAGCGAAATAGAGGAAGAAGGGCTGTTTGCCATCCTGCTGATCGATGAGCCGCACCGCGTCGTCGCCGATGAGGTTGCTGTAATAGCCGCGTTCTTTCAGGAACACGCCGTTTCGCTGCCAGTCGATCAGGCCGCCGCGTTCGCGCGTGAAATAATCCACCTCGCCGACGACGTTGCCGTAAAAATAATCGAAGCCTCGGTTCTGCGGCCAATATTTCTTGTCGGCGTGACCGAGGTGCCATTTGCCGACCATCAGCGTCTTGTAGCCGGCCTCCTTCAAAGCCTGGGGGAGCGTGCGCTCGTCGGTCGCCAGCCCGTAGGTGTGGCTTGGAAAAATGACCAGCGTCTGCAGGCCATAGCGCATGGCGTAGCGGCCGGTCATCAATTGCGCGCGCGAGGGCGTGCAGACGGGCATGCCGTAGAAATCCTCGAGCCGCACGCCTTCGTTGGCGAGCTTGTCGATATTGGGCGTGCGAACCTCGCCGCCGCGATAGCCGAGGTCCGCGTTGCCGAGATCATCGGCCATGATGAAGATGATGTTGGGGCGCGCCGGATCCGCGCGCAGCGGGCTCGCCGTAAGCGCCGCAAGAAGCGCGACGGCGGACATCAACAGTCTCTGCAACATCCTTGGTCCTCCAAGAAACTCTTGGTGCGAAACGGCGACAACAACAGGCGTCAAACAGAGTGCTATCGGAAAATTCGACAAATTCTTGCTGAAAATCAGAATTCAAACGATAATCGAGGCTGATCATCGAAATCCGGAAAAGGACGACCTTTTGACTGACGAACCCGAAACGCTCTCCCGCCGAGCCGCTGCGCGCAATGCGTCAAAAACCCGCAGGGAGGTCAAGGCGGCGTTGGAGCAGGCGGCGTTCGATGCGATCGCCGGGGGCTGGAGCGCCGAGGAGGTGGCGGAGATGCGGGGCGTCGACGTGCGGACAGATCCGGCGCGAGATCGACCGGGCTCTCGCCCGGCGCCGGCTCGACGCGCCGGAGCGCTATGCCCATTTTCAGGTCGCGCGCCTGACCAAGGCTTTGCGCCTCGCGGACGCAGCCATCGACCGGGGCTGCATCGGCGCGATCACGCCGATGGTTCGCGTGGTCGCCGCGCTCGACCGCTATCATGGGCTGAAGGGTCAACGCCTCGTCCTCGACGCCTCGCCCGCCCTCGCCGCCGGCTCGCGAGCCCGACGCGCCGCTCGCGCTGAGCCACGCCGCCCAGCCGCTCGATGCGCCCGGCGCGGAGGCCATGCTCGCAGACCCCTCATCCGCCTTCGCCCGCTTCTCCCGCAAGGGGAGAAGGGATTCGCGGAGGAGCCCGCAGGGGCCGAATGAGGATGGCGGTTCTCGTCATCGCGAGCGAAGCGTGGCGATCCAGAGGTCGTGCGGGCGTCAAGCGGGCAGTCTGGATCGCCGCGTCGCCCCTCTCGGGGCTCCTCGCGATGACTTCCCCTTGCGGGAGAAGAGCGAAGCGCCGGTGAGGGGTCCGCGCGAGAGCCGCTCTCGCGGCCGACCCCTCACCCCCGACCCCTCTCCCGCAAGGGGAGAGGGAGGATGAGCAGCCCCTCAACGACACCGACAAACGGACACTTTTCGGCACTTAAGCCTTTGAAATCAGGCCGTCGGCGCCAAACCTGTCAAGGCGCTTCTAGCCCTCGAAGCGGTTGTTCTTCGGAAAGCCTTTTGGCGGCAGTCTGCCGGCTTCGGCGCGGTTGCCGATCCATTCCTTGAGTTCGGGCATGGCGACCGTGAAGGTGCGGTTGGCGGAATCCTTCCACTGGAGTCCGTCGGCGAGCGCGAACACTTTCGCGTCGGAAATGCCGCCGTCCTTGTAGCGCTGGAGCCGCATGCCCTTGCCCCGCGCCATCTCGTTGAGCTGGGAGGCCGGAAAGACGAGCAGCTTGCGGTTCTCGCCGATCGTGGCGACATGGTCGCCCTGCGCGGGAACGATGAGCGCGGCATGCGCCTTGTCGCCGACATTGAGGACCGCGCGGCCTTTCCGCGTTGACGACAGGAGGTCGTCCTCGCTCACGAGAAAACCGTTGCCGTCGGAGGCGACGACAAGCCGCTTCGTTCCTGGCGCGTGAGGCCAGACGGCGACGATCGACGCGCTCTCGTCGATGTCGGCCATGAGTCGGATCGGCTCGCCCTGCCCTCGCCCGCCAGGGAGTTTCGAGGCGTCAAGGGTGAAAACCTTGCCGTCGCTCGCCAGCACGAGAAGCTTCGAGGTTGTCTCGGCGAAGAATGATGTCTTCAGCGAGTCGTCGCCTTTGAACGACACCGACGAGACGTCCGCGACCTGGCCTTTCAGCGCCCTTATCCAGCCCTTGTCCGAGACGACGATGGTCAACGGCTCGCGCTCGATCATCGCCTCCGCAAGATCGACGACGACGTCGGGCGCCGCATCGAAACTGGTGCGCCGTTTCCCGAGCTTCGTCTCCGGGCCGAAACGCTTCTTGAGATCGCGGATTTCGACGCCGATCATCTTCCATTGCTTGGACTCGCTGCCGAGCAAGGCTTCGATCTGCTCCTTCTCTTGCCTGAGGTCCGTCTCCTCCTTGCGCAGCGCCATCTCCTCGAGGCGGCGTAGCGAGCGCAGCCGCGTGTCGAGCACGTAATTGGCCTGATTGTCGGTAAGGCCGAAGCGCGCCATCAGCCGCGCCTTCGGATCGTCGTCCTCGCGGACAATGTGGATGACCTCGTCCAGATTGAGGAAGATGATGATCATGCCGGCGAGCAGTTCGAGGCGCTTGTCGATCGCAGCCAGCCTGTGGCGCGAGCGGCGCTGAAGCACGACGCGGCGATGGTCAAGCCATTGCTGCAGAGCCTCGCCGAGCGATACGACCTTCGGCGTCACGCCGTCGACCAGCACGTTCATGTTCACCGAGATGCGCGTCTCAAGCTCGGACAGGCGGAAGAGGGATTCCATCAGCGTCGCCGGTTCGACGGCGCGGCTCTTCGGCTCCAGCACGATCCGCACGTCTTCGGTCGAACTCGTCGCGAACGTCGGCCAGCAGCGGCAGCTTGCGCTCGTTGAGAAGGTTCGCGATCTGCTCGATGAGCCGCGACTTTTGCACGCCGTAAGGAATCTCGGTGACGACCGCGACCCAGCCGCCTCGGCCGAGGTCCTCCTTTTGCCAACGCGCGCGCAAACGAAAGCCGCCGCGCCCCGTGCGATATGTCTCGACGACAGCCGACCGGTCGTCGATGACGATGCCGCCGGTCGGGAAATCCGGGCCTTTCACGAACTCCGTCAGCGCGGCCGTGTCAGCCTTCGGATTCTGGATCAAATGCAGCGCCGCATCGCAAAGCTCGGCGATGTTGTGCGGCGGAATCGACGTGGCCATGCCGACCGCGATTCCCTGCGCGCCATTGGCGAGCAGATTGGGCACGGCGGAAGGCATGACAATCGGTTCGCGCGTGTCGCCCGAATAATTGTCGCGCCAGTCGACGGAATCCTCGTCGACGCCCTCCATCAGAAGCCGCGCGACGTCGGTCATGCGCGCTTCCGTGTAGCGATAGGCGGCCGCGTTATCGCCGTCGATGTTGCCGAAATTGCCCTGGCCCTCGACCAGCGGATAGCGAGATGCGAAATCCTGCGCGAGGCGCACGAGCGCCTCGTAGATCGCCTGGTCGCCGTGCGGATGGAACGAGCCCATCACGTCGCCAACGATCTTTGCGCATTTCTTGAATGCGGACCCCGGATCGAGCCTCAGGATATGCATCCCATAGAGAATGCGGCGATGCACGGGCTTCAGTCCGTCGCGCGCATCGGGCAGCGCCCGGCCCATGATGGTGGAAAGCGCATAGGCGAGATAGCGCTCCTCGAGCGCGTCGCGCAGATTGACGTTGACCGGCTCTTGAGGCGGCGGCGGGGGCGGAGGTGCGGCTCTGGCCATGGTTGGCGGGGTTATCGTGGCGGCCGAGTTGGGGCAAGGGAGGTAACCTCCCGCGCCATTACTTGGGCGATGTAACAAAAGCTTCCGAAATTATGATATTCTGGATATAGTGGCAAAGATATCGGAAAAATAGAACGGTACGCGGCGCCCCGATGCCTGCCAGGGCTGACGTTCCCAATGCCCTCTATGAACGTTCGCCAAGCCGCCCACTTGAGCGCCGGCGCTTATATCTCAGGCGCCGCTTCTTACGGCGCGAAACAAAGCGGGATTTAAGACCCTCAAAAGATTGGGGGCCGCGAAATAGCGGACCCTCCGCGAGAGGGGCGACAAGTTCTGTGCAGCACCCTCGTGCGGCGTCTTCGCGTTTTGAAGCAACGCGCGGAGTCATCGCGATTTTCTCCAACAAAGGGACGGAATGGGGTTCACGCGTCCCCCACATATTTGTCAGCTGGCAAGAAACTTGCGGACCAACTTTTGTCTTAGCGCGTTGTTACGCTAACGCGAATCGCCCTTCGAAAGGGAGGACTTCGGCGCCCGGGAGCCTTCGGAGGCCCTAGATGAGGATCAGCTTTGTAGCTCTCTTTCTGGCGCTGGCTTGCGGCGGCGCACAGGCGCACGATTACTGGAGCAATGGAAAACCTGTGCCGCCTTGGGTGAAGGCGGCATGCTGCGGGCCGGAGGATGTGCACCACCTCCGGCCCGACCAGGTCCACAGGATCTCGGACGATTTCTACATGGTTGACGGTTACCAATACCGTATTCCGGTCCAGAAGGCCCTCCCCTCGCAGGACGGAGACTATTGGATCTTCTATCGGGACAACAACAACGGCGGCTCGCAGTCAGGCGTGTTCTGTTTCTTCGTGCCCATGGGTTTCTGAGGCGGCGCGAAGCCGCCGCGCCCTGTGCGGTGACGGGCGCGGCGGTCCTCAACTGGTATGATCGTGGCGTCGGCGTCCTTGTGGTGGTTTCGCTTAGCCCCTAAGGATCACCGAATGGCGCCCATGATTTCCGTCGCCGCAGTCACGAAGCGTTACGCGACGGGGCTGCTGGCGCTTGACTCCGTAAACCTTTCCATCGAGCGGGGCGAAATTTTCGCGCTCCTCGGCCCGAACGGCGCGGGCAAGACCTCGCTCATCGGCGTCATCTGCGGCTCAGCGTCTCTGACCTCCGGCGTGATCTCTGTGGGAGGGCACGATATCCAGCGTGACTTTCGCGCCGCGCGCGAAACCATAGGGCTGGTCCCTCAGGAGATCGCGCTGGACATATTCGCGACCGTCCATTCCACCGTCGCCTTCAGTCGCCGCCTCTTCGGCCGCCCGTCGAATCCGGCCTTCATCGAAAGACTGCTGCGCGACCTCTCGCTTTGGGAGAAACGCACGAGCCGCGTCGTCGAATTGTCAGGCGGCATGAAGCGGCGCGTTATGATCGCCAAGGCGCTCGCGCACGAACCGACGGTCCTATTTCTGGACGAACCGACTGCAGGCGTCGACGTCAATCTGCGCCGCGACCTTTGGACGCAGGTGCGCCGCCTTCGCGATGCGGGCGTGACCATCGTCCTGACCACCCATTACATCGAGGAGGCGGAGGAGTTGGCGGACCGTGTCGGGGTCATCGACAAAGGCCGGATCCTGTTGATCGAGGACAAGGCGGCGCTGATGCGGAAATTTGGCAAGCGGCGTCTCGTACTTACCCTTGCCGAACCCTATTGGACAAAGCCCCTGCTAATCGCTCTCTGAGTGGAATCGATGCTGGGCGAGCGATGGCAGGAAGCCTCGTCTACCGATTCGGCCATGAATCGGGCGGAGGCGAGAGTGCCGGAGCTCCTAAACACAGCTGGCCGAACTCGGCATTGTATGGAAGGACATCGAGACCTCTTCCAGCAGTCTCGAAGATATTTTCGTCGATATCCTGAGGCGGGCCGCTTAGCCAGGCGCCGAAGACCGACGCTGCTGTGCAATCCGGTCTCGATGCTTCCGAAACGTCATGGTACGTGCCGCTCCTTCACGATAATAGTGATTGGAACCGGCAATGGCGGGTTGTCCCTGGACTTGGGTTGGTGGCAGGCGGCAACAACATTTTAACAACGCCGCAAATTGGAGCCCAGCGGAAGTCCCCGACAATTCGACGCAGCATCACCGTGCCCGGAGGCTCAACGTCGATCCAGCTCGAAGCGAACGTCCAGGTCACCAACCTCACGCCTGACGGGGACCGGTACGGTCACGTTCACCATGTGCGTTCTGGCCCCTACACGATCGAGAGTCAACGGCAACCTCAACTCTGAGCGCCGGCCAAACTCTGAGTCTCAACAGCGGCGACCTGCACGACTTACAACGGCATCGTGCTGAGCGGAGCGGGAACCTTATGCGATTGCTAACGGAACGGTATCGGAAAATACCGCAATAACCCTGGCTTGCAGACCAAACTCTGATCCTTACCAACAGCCACTTTCACAAGCGAAAACGCAATGACGCGGCAGCGGCACGCTTACTCTCAACGGCTCAACGGCCAATTTCACGCAGACGCCCCGCAGGCGACCATCAATTTCGGAAACGTCGTATGAAGGCGGAACGTCGAACCATCTCAATATTCCCGAATTTACGGCGGACCACTTCAGTCTCCATCACGAACTTCGGATACGGCACGGTCATCAACGCCAGTACAGGCGCCAATATCGTGATGACCGACAATGGGACGGGACCTATACGCTCGCAAGCCGTTCCCCCTTTCGGTCCCGGTCCTTTCGAGCAATGTCACGCTGGAGCCTGGAACAAATCCCAACGACTTCATGATGAGCGGTGGGAGTTTCACCTATACGGGCCCTTCCCCTGCTTCTGCGCCGGGACTCCGATCCTGACGGATCGCGGCGAAGTGGCGGTCGAACATCTCCAGCTTGGCGACCGCGTTGTCACGGCCTCCGGCAAGCTTCGGCCGATCCGCTGGATCGGACATACGACCCTGAGCGCTCGATGCAGGGAATCCGATCGAGACCATCTCGCCCGTCCGCATCGCGAAGGACGCCTTCGGCGAGGGGCTTCCCACTCACGACGTTTGGATAAGCCAAGGTCACTGCGTTGCCTGGGATGGCGTCATCATTCCGATCGGCGACCTCGTGAACGGGCGCACGATCGCATACGAGAAGCGCAAAACCGTCGACTATTGGCACATTGAGCTCGACGAACACGACGTGGTTCTCGCAGCAGGGCTGCCTTGCGAGAGCTATCTCGATACCGGAAACCGGATCGCCTTGGTGAATGGAACTGGGTTCCGCGAACTCAGCTCGGAGCCAAAGGACTGGCGCGCGACGTGCCTGCCCTACGCCAATAGCGGGCCCGTCGTAGACAATGCGAAGGCCGTCCTACGCGCGCGAGCCGAGATCCTGAGCCCGAGCTTGACGGACGATCCCGACCTCCATGTGGTTGCGGACGGACGACGGATTGATGGTCTGCGCCTCGGCAAGACGCGGCATCTGTTCGTGCTGCCGGCCCAGCGCCAGTCGGCGACTCTCCGCTCCAGGACCTTCATTCCCGCAAATGTCTTCGCCGACAATGGAGATGACCGGGAGCTCGGCGTTTCCATCGCGCGGCTGCAGGTGGATGGCGACGATATCCCGTTGGGCGGGACTCTCGGCGCAGGCTGGCATGCGCCGGAGCGGCGTGGAGATCTTGTCTGGCGCTGGACCAAGGGCGATGCTTCTCTACCGGGGAAATGCCGCGCGGTGATGGTCGATCTGGGCGGTCTTGGGCGCTACCGTGACGAGCCGGAAGCTCCGCGCCTCTCGATTGTCGCGTGAGACGAAGTCTCTAAGCGGCGAACGGGGTCATCGTTCCGAGCAGCCATCCCGCCGACGCGGGAAACGGAGGCGATGCCCCCTCCCACGCCCGTTCGTCGCCGTGGCTTTTTCGAGGAGGCCGCTTCCCTTCCACGCATTTTTGAACCCGCGCCGCTTGCTAAAGACCCGAGCGCGATTGATAAGAGCGCCCCTGACCCTGACAGACAAAGCCGGGAAGGGTCTGTTTATCCTTATATGTGGGTCGGGCGGGGAATTGAGCAGACTTAATCTCGGCGGCATGGCAGCGATCTATCGCTACGAGCTTCACCGGACAATTCGCACGATCGGCCAGAGCGTCGCAACGCCGGTCATCACGACCGCGCTCTATTTTGTTGTGTTCGGCTCGGCGATCGGATCGCGAATGAGCGAGATCGATGGGGTCAGCTATGGCGCTTTCATCGTGCCCGGTCTGATCATGCTCTCGCTTCTGACCCAAAGCGTCTCGAACGCCTCGATCGGCATTTACTTCCCGAAATTCAGCGGAGCGATCTTCGAGATTTTGACGGCGCCCCTCTCAGCCATCGAGACGGTCACCGCCTATGTGGCGGCGGCCGCGACGAAGTCGATTGGCATCGGCCTGATCATTCTAGCGACTGCGACCTTGTTCGTGTCGGTTCATATCGAACATCCTTTATGGATGGTCGTCTTCCTCGTTCTCACCGCCGTCGCCTTCAGCCTTTTTGGCTTCATCATTGGCGTCTGGGCGAAGAATTTCGAGCAACTTGCCGTTATACCGGCGCTCATCGTCACCCCCCTTACGTTCCTGGGCGGCGCCTTTTACTCCATCGACATGCTGCCGCCATTCTGGCGGAAGGTCAGCCTGTTCAATCCGGTCGTCTACCTGATGAGCGGCTTCCGCTGGAGTTTTTTCGGGCGCAGCGACATCGGCGTCGAAGCGAGCCTGGCCCTCACGCTGGGGCTTATCGCGGCTTGCCTTGCCGGGTTGACCTGGATCTTCCGCAGCGGCTGGCGGCTGAAGCCTTGAACGAGGGAACATCAAATGTCATCCGGCCTTATCGTGGTGACCGGCGGCGCGCGCGGCATCGGAGCGGCGATCTGCCGCCGCCTCGCTGCGGATGGCTATGCAATCGCGGTCAATTACGCCTCAGCGGCTGAGGCCGCACAGGCGACTGTTGCTTCAATCGAGAAGTCGGGCGGCCGCGCGGCCGCATTCCAGGCTGACATTGGCGATCCAGCCGCCATTGCGCAGCTCTTCGAGCGAGCGACGGAGGCTCTCGGACCGCTCGCGGGGCTGGTCAACAACGCGGGCGAGACAGGCGTCGTCACGCGCGTCGAAGAACAGCAGGCCGCAGAGCTGACGCGCCTCTTCGCCGTCAACGTGATCGGAACGATCCTCGCGTGCAAGGAAGCCGCGCGGCGCTTGTCGACACGACACGGCGGCAAGGGGGGCTCGATCGTCAACCTTTCATCGATCGCGGCACGGCTCGGAGGCCTCCCGGGTCTCGCCCATTATGCGGCGTCCAAGGGCGCTGTCGAAAGCTTCACTCTTGGACTCGCGAACGAGATCGGCCCGGACGGAATTCGGGTCAACGCTGTGGCGCCCGGGATGACGGCGACCGACATGTCGGCGCCTCTTCTTGCCGATCCGGGCGCGCGCGAGCGGATCGCGGCGGCGACGCCCTTGCGCCGCATCGGAGCGCCAGATGAAATCGCTGAGGCGGTTGCGTGGCTGATGTCCCCAGCCGCAAGCTTCGTGACAGGCAGCGTCGTCACTGTTTCAGGCGGGCGCTGAGACCGACGGCGTCAAATAGTCCGCCGCTCTCGTCACGTAACGCCGTTGCGCCTCGCGGCCGACGTCCACGCGAAAGCGGCGCTCTCTTCGGGCATGGTGAAGAGCCTGATCGGCACGGCCGAGACGTCGAAGCCCGCAACCTTGGCGCCCTCGATCTGATCGGCTTCGGCGACAACCGCGATCCGCACGAGATTCTTGTGCGCCAGCGACGCGTCGGTAAGGCCCCGCGCCAGTTCCACCAGATAGCCATCGAAATCGGGGTCGATGACGACTGCGAGGCCTGTTGCGGCTTTGCTCGGGCCTAGCGCCGCCTCAAGCGCAGCGCCGACATCGCTCGCCACGACTGTGCCGCTGGCGCGCAGCGCAAGGGTGTCGGCGGGCGCCTCCTGAATTCGCTCCAGCATGAGTCTCCCTCCCTTTCGCATGCAGCTTGCGAAGATGGTCGAGTGTAACAGATTTCGGCGCGGACGCGAGCGGATCAGCCGGCGATACGCTTCGCGATGCTGTCCAGACGGATTGCCCCCGGCGATGGGCGCCCTCGCCTATTTTTCGCTCGCCGTCATAGGCCTCGACCGCGAAAGTCACGCTTCGGCCCTCGATAGCGATAACTCGGGCCGTCGCCACAACTCGCCTCCCAACGGGTGTCGGCGCAAGGTGCCGGACATTGACCTCGCTGCCGACGGTGACCCAGCCAGCCGGCAGATGCGGCGCGATGGCCGCGCCCGATGCGATCTCCATGGCCAGGATCATCATCGGCGTCGCGTAGACCTGCGGCATGCCTTCGACGAAGTGGCCGACCGTGAGGTCCGGCGTCACCAACACGTCCTCACGGCCAGACATGCCAACCGCGACGCCTTCAAGCGGATCCGACATGACTGTTTCGCTTCTTGCTCAAACGCGATCGATCACAAACTTGTCCGCCGGCCTACGGCGCGGGCGCGCCTTTATCGCGCGCCCTGGACAACCGATCAGTTCTCGAAAGTCGCGCCCCACGAACCCCAGATATAGATGCAGGAGAACAGGAACAGCCAAACGACGTCGACGAAATGCCAGTACCAAGCGGCGAACTGGAAGCCCACGTGCTGTTTCGGCGTCAGCTGGCCCATGAAGGCCCGCACGAGGCATATGATGAGAAAAAGAACGCCGATGATCACATGGGCGCCGTGAAAGCCGGTCGCCATGAAGAAGGTCGCGCCATAGATCGAATTTTTGAACGCGAACGGCGCGTGAATATACTCGTAAGCCTGCGTGAAGGCGAACAAGACGCCAAGCCCGATGGCGAGCGCCAGATAGTTCTTGAATTGCTGGCGGTTGCCCTCGATCAGACCCTCATGCGCGACATTGACCGCGAAGCTCGATGTCACCAGGACGAAGGTGTTCATGAGCGGCAGACGCAGCGGATCGAGAACCTCTGTGCCCTTGGGGGGCCACATGCCGCCGGTAAAGGCCAGCCGACCGATGACCTGAGGATTGGCCGCGCCGCCCGCCGAACCGAAGAAAGCCCAAAACCAGGCGACGAAGAACATGACTTCCGAGGCGATGAACAGGATCATGCCGATCCTGAGGCCGTGCTGAACCCAGGCGTTGTGGTGGCCGCCCTCCGCCTCCAGGATCACGTCCCGCCACCAGCCCGCCATCGTGAACAGAATGCCGGCTATTCCAAGCGCGAGCACGAGCGTCGTCACGTCGCGCATGAGAAGCACAAGGCCGACGGCGGTTATGAGTGCGAAGACCGACCCGATCAGCGGCCAGGGACTCGGCTCGACCAGATGGAAAGGCGTCTTGGTCGGCGCGGTCGCCGTGTCAGTCATCATTCTCTCCCTGAAAGATCATCCCGCCGGGCCGCTACGCTTGGCCTGGTCGGCGGCCGCCCGTTCCGGCGGCGCTTCGAAAAGCGTGTACGATAAGGTGATCGCGTCCACGTGAGCCATGGACTCGTCGCGCTCAAGCTCCGGATTGAGGAAGAACACGACCGGCCATTCCACCTTTTCGTGCGGTTTGAGCGTCTCGTTGGTGAAGCAGAAACATTGAATCTTGTCGAACCACGCGCCCGACACGGCCGGCTCGACGTTGAAGGTTGGATGGGCGGTGATCTCGCGATCCGACTGATTCTCGGCGCGGAAGAAAACGGTCACGGTCTTGCCCGGCCGGACATGCACCGCGTCCGTCTCCGCCTGAAACTTCCAAGGCAGCCCAGGAGCGACGTTCGCGTCGAAGGCAACGCGCAAGATGCGATGACCCTGTTCGTCCTTGGACGCTTCCGCCGCCACCCGCTGAGGAGTTCCGTCATAACCGGTCGCCCTGCAGAAGGCGATGAAGAAGGGCGCGGCCGCATAGGTGAGCGCGATCATCCCAACCACGACGGCCGCTCCGCCGCCGGCCATGAGCCGGTTTCGGAGCGCCGCCTTTCGATGAGCGGGGCTTACCTTCTCAAGCGGCGTGGTCACGCGTGTCCCGCGGCCGCGGCGACCGGCGCGTGTTCCTCATCCTCGTCCGGAATATGCGGCGGGGTCAGGAACTGGTGGAACGGAGGCGGCGAGGACAACGTCCATTCGAGCGTCGTGGCGCCGGGGCCCCACGGGTTCGCGGGCGCGGGCCGCTTCGCCTTGAACGCGTCATAGAGGATGTACAGGAACAACAGCGTTCCAATACCGGCGATAAACGCGCCGATCGAAGACACGAAGTTCCAGAACGTGTAGGCCGGCGTATAATCCACGATGCGGCGCGGCATCCCCGCAAAGCCCAGGAAGTGCTGCGGGAAGAACACCAGGTTGATGCCGACGAAGATCAGCCAGAAGTGAACCTTGGCCTTCGCTTCGTCGTAGAGGTAGCCGCTCATCTTCGGGAACCAGTAGTAGAAGCCCGCGAAGATCGAGAACACGGCCCCTAGCGACATCGTGTAGTGGAAATGCGCGACCACGTAGTACGTGTCGTGCAGGTAACGATCGACCGCCGCGTTGGCGAGCACGACTCCGGTCACGCCGCCGACCGTGAACACGAAGATAAATCCGATCGCCCAGAGCATCGGCGGCCTAAGCGAGATCGAACCGCCCCACATGGTGGCGATCCAGGAGAAGATCTTCACTCCCGTCGGAACCGCGATCACCATCGTCGCCAGAACATAGTAGCGCTGGGCGTTTAGGGACATGCCGGTCGTGAACATGTGGTGCGCCCAGACGACGAAGCCGAGAATCGCGATCGCCAGCATGGCGTAGACCATGCCCGCATAGCCAAAGACAGGCTTGCGCGCGAAGGTCGACACGATCTGGCTGATGATGCCGAAACCAGGAATGATGAGGATGTAGACCTCGGGATGACCGAAGAACCAGAAGATGTGCTGATAGAGGATGGGGTCGCCGCCCCCGGCGGGATCGAAGAAGGTCGTGTGGAAGTTGCGGTCCGTCAGCAGCATGGTCAGCGCGCCCGCGAGCACCGGCAGCGACAGAAGCAGCAGAAAGGCGGTAACGAGCACCGACCACACGAACAAAGGCATCCGGAACATGGTCATGCCCGGCGCGCGCATGTTGAAAATGGTTGCGATGAAGTTGATCGAGCCGAGAATCGAGGCAGCGCCCGCGATATGCATCGACAGGATCACGAAATCCGCCGCAGGACCAGGCGTCCCGACTGTTGATGAGAAGGGCGGATAAAGCACCCAGCCGCCGGCAAATCCTTTCATCCCCGCCGCGCCCTCAACGAACATGGAAATGATCGCGAGGGTGAACGAGGCGGGAAGAAGCCAGAAGGACAAGTTGTTCATGCGCGGGAAGGCCATATCCGGCGCGCCGATCATGATCGGAACGAACCAGTTGCCAAACCCGCCCATCATCGCCGGCATCACCATGAAGAAGATCATTATGACGGCGTGCGAGGTGAAGAACATATTGTAGAGGTTCTTGGCGGCATCCACCGAGCCGTCGCCATCCAGGATCGCCGAAAGGACCGGAAAGACCTGGATGCCCGGAAGTCATGAGCTCCGCGCGGATCAGAATCGACAGCAGCATCCCGACCAAGCCCGCGATGATCGCGAAGATCAGATAGAGCGTGCCGATGTCTTTGTGGTTGGTCGACAGAAGATAGCGCCGCCACCCTGTCGGGTGGCCATGGTCGCCATGGTCCTCGTGGGCGTCATGCGCGTGCGCTTCCGCATGACTGAATTCGCTGACTGACGCCATATTCGCTCGGCTCCCGAAACTTCTCTCTTGATGTCGGCTCTAAACGTTCGAACCGGCCGTCACCGCTTCACGCTCTCCGCCTGCGCCAGATCGACGCCGTCCGTGCTCGCAAACTGCTTCTTCGCGCCCGCAAGCCAAGCCTCATAGGCTTGCTGGCTCACGACGTGAAACTCGATCGGCATGAAGGCATGCCCGATTCCGCAGATATTCGAGCACTGGCCGTAAAAGACGCCCTCTTTGTCCGCCTTGAACCACGTCTTGTTCAGCCGTCCGGGGACCGCGTCGATCTTTATGCCCATGGAGGGGAGCGAAAAGGAGTGGATCACATCCTGCGACACGACGTCGACCTCGACGACCTTCCCGACCGGAACATAGGCGGCGTTATCGACCGACAGCAAGGGGATGTCGCCAGGCTTCAGATCCTTGTCTTCCTTGATCAGCGAATCGAAGGAAAACCCTCCCGCAGACTTCGGATATCCGTAGTTCCAGTGCCACTGCGACGCGGTCACCTTCAAGGTGAGGTCTGGCTCGGGAATAATGAGTTGCTGCGCCAGCAGCCGGAAGGAGGGAAAGGCGATGACGACCAGAACGAGCGCCGGCGCGATCGTCCATATGATTTCAAGCGGGCCGTTGTGGGAGATGCGGGAGGGAACCGGATTGGCCCGCTCATTGAAGCGGATCACCACATAGGCGAGGAGCGCCACAACCAGCAGAGTGATGACGACGATCACCGGCATCAGGATATCGTTGTGGAACCACTCGATATTATCCTGAACCGGAGAGTTTGCGGGAAGAAAGCCCATCTGTCTGGGCTCAGGCGCTCCGAGGAGCGCGGCGTGCGCGGTAACCACCGCCGCGACCGAAACGAAGGCCGCCCCGCAAACAATTCCGCACCTACGACCGAACGTCACCACCCGAAAGGCCTCCATGGAGAGGTAGAAAAAACCCTCGCGCGAAGCCTGAGTCGCTTCTGTGGAGGCTGTTTTCGGACACAATACACGGCGCGTCGCAGGCGATGACAAACAAAAAATCCGTGTCCCCTGAGACGCCTGAAAGGGCCTGCCCGCCCGACGCAGGGCGCCCCTTTTCGTAAGAGTCGCCTACTGGCCGCGTTCGCAAGTCCGCCACTCTTTGGACGATTTTCTGCTTGGCGGTCTCCCCGGAGGCGCCCAATATGCGCCTTCGAACGTTAACCCTGCGCACCGCGGGCGCTGCCGGCAAGGCTTTCAGGAGACATGGATGGCGGACGAATCGGGCGACGAATTTCGGCGGCCCGTTCCTGTCGCCCTGGCGGTCATCGCGCTCATCGGCTGGGCATTGGCTGCCTATCTTTGGACACAGGCGTCGCAGACCCGGACCCAGATGATGGAATCCTTGCGCGCAGCTGAGAAGGCGCGCCAGTCTCTCGCAGCCGACCTTCAGAATTTGCAAAAAGCGGCGGGAAACTTCGCGGAGTTGAAGAGTCAAGCAGCCCAGGCGGAAAAGACCTTGTCAGACGCGACATCCGCCCGCGCCTCGGCGCAAAACGAGGTCGCTGAGCTCACCAAGCAGATTAATGACGCCAAACTCGCGATTTCCGGCGCTCAGGAAGAGGCGACCGCTCGCTCCCGGGACCTCGAAGCCGTCGACTCAAGACTCAGGGACGAGACGACGCGCCTGACCGCGATAGAGCAACAGGAGCAGTCTGTGGCAAGCCAGCAGGCCCAGGCCCAGTCCCAGCTTGATAGCGCCCACGCCGCTCTTGCGGAAACGCAGAGCCAAATGGCGGCCGCCCAGAGGCAGGTCGAATCCCTACAAAACCAGATCAACACGGCGACCGCCGAGCTGAACGCTCTCCAGGAACAGATCCGCGCGGCCCGCCAGACCGCGGCGCCCCCTCCTTAAAGCCCGGCTCCGCCTTAACCTTGAGAAGCCGAAGCGGCCGCTGAAATCGGCAAAAGGCCCGGCATGGATTGTGCGTCTCCACAAGCGTGTTACAAATTTCTGGCAGGCGAGCCTTCAGAGGACTCGGCAGAAGCCGGATGGGCGCGGGACGGCGAGGATTTCATGAACGACTTGTCTGACATTGCAGCGAAACCGGCGCCGAAGCGGGTGGAGCCGCGCACTTCAGCAGAGCTCAAGGAGGTCGTCCTCGCCAAGCTCGCATATTCGGTGGGGAAGATTCCGGAGGTCGCGAGCCCCCGCGACTGGTTTCTGGCGGTCGCTTTCGCGACGCGCGATCTCATTGTCGACCGGTGGTTCGAGTCGACGGCCGAGGTCTATCAGGACAAGCGAAAGCGGGTTTACTACCTCTCTCTCGAGTTCCTGATCGGGCGGCTGCTCTTCGACGCGATGACCAATCTTGGCGTCGCGGACGCAATGGACGAGGCTCTGAAGGAACTCGGCGTAAGCCTGAGCGAGCTGCGCCGCCTCGAGCCTGATGCAGCGCTTGGCAACGGCGGACTCGGGCGCCTCGCCGCCTGCTTCATGGACAGCATGGCGACGCTTTCGATCGCCGCGCACGGCTATGGCATTCGCTACGACAATGGCCTCTTCCGTCAGATCATCCGCGGCGGCTGGCAGCAGGAAACTCCCGAGGACTGGCTGACCAACGGCAATCCGTGGGAGTTCGAACGGCCGGAATGCAATTACGCGATCGGCTTCGGCGGCTGGGTCGAAATGATCCAGAGCGAAGGAAGCCGGGCGCGCCAAGTCTGGCATCCCGCCGAGACCGTGGAAGCGGTTGGCTACGACACGCCGATCGTTGGCTGGAAAGGGCGCCACGTCAATACGCTCCGCCTGTGGTCCGCCCGCGCGCCGGACCCGTTCAAGCTCGATGCGTTCAATGCGGCCGACTACGTCGGCGCCTTTTCGGAGACTGTGCGCGCATCGGCGATTTCCAAAGTTCTTTATCCGAGCGACGCCACGCCGGCGGGCCAGGAACTTCGTCTGCGGCAGGAATATTTCTTCGCCTCGGCGTCGCTGCTCGATCTCATCCGCCGGCACATCAAGCAGCACAAAGACATCCGCACGCTCGCCGAGCACAATGCGGTGCAGATCAACGACACCCACCCCGCGATCGCGATCCCGGAGCTGATGCGCATCCTGATTGACCTTAACGGGATCGAATGGGACGAAGCATGGGCGATCACCCAGGCGACGTTCTCCTACACCAACCATACGCTTCTGCCAGAAGCGCTGGAGAGCTGGCCGGTGCCGCTGATGGAGCGGCTGTTGCCGCGCCACATGCAGATCATCTACCTCCTCAACGCCGCGCATCTCGACAGCGCGCGGCGGCGCGGCTATGTCGATCCCAATCTGCTCGCGTCCATTTCCCTCATTGACGAGGCTGCGGGACGACGGGTGCGCATGGGCAATCTTGCCTTCATCGGGTCGCACAAAATCAATGGCGTCGCGGCCCTGCATACCGATCTCATGCGCAAGACGGTCTTCCATAACCTGAACACCGTCTATTCTGGGCGCATCGTCAACAAGACGAACGGGATCACCTTCCGCCGCTGGCTGATCGAGTGCAATCCGGGGCTGGCGCGCGTCATCCGCTCCACCGTCGGCGAGCATGCGCTGGAAGACCCCGAGATCCTGAAAAAGTTTGCCGATTTCGCCGATGATCCGTCGGTGCAGGAACAAGTCGCGGCGGCCCGGCGTTCGGCAAAGGAGGCGCTCGCTCGCTACGTATCCACCCAGCTCGGCGAACGCATCGATCCGGAGTCGATGTTTGACGTGCAGGTGAAGCGCATCCACGAGTACAAGCGCCAGCTCCTCAACTTGCTGGAGACGGTTGCGCGCTACAATGCGATCCGAACCAATCCGACCATTGATTTCGCCCCGCGCGTAAAGATCTTCGCCGGCAAGGCGGCGGCGAGCTACACACAGGCCAAGCTCATCATCAAGCTCGCCATCGACGTCGCCCGGGTCGTCAACTCCGATCCGACTTTGCGCGGCCTTCTGAAGGTGGTGTTCCTGCCGAATTACAACGTCTCTCTCGCGGAGACCATCATGCCGTCCGCCGACCTGTCGGAGCAGATCTCGACTGCCGGGATGGAGGCGTCCGGCACCGGCAACATGAAGATGGCGCTGAATGGCGCTTTGACGATCGGGACCCTCGACGGCGCGAACGTGGAGTTGCGTGACCTCGTTGGCGAGGACAACATCTTCATTTTCGGTCTGACCGCCGCTGAAGTCGAGGCGAGCCGCGCCCAGGGGATCGACTCGGCGGCCCGCATCGCGGCCTCGCCAGTTTTGCGCGAGGCGCTCGACGAGATTGCGTCGGGCGCCTTTTCACACGATGATTCCGCGCGCTATCGCGGTCTGGTCGATACGCTCACCCACCACGACTATTTCATGCTCTGCGCCGACTTCGACGCCTATTGGAAGGCGCAGATCCGGGTGGACGAGACGTGGCGGGATCGGCGGCGCTGGATGCGGTCGAGCATCATCAACACCGCCAGGGTCGGCTGGTTCTCGTCCGACAGGACCATTGCTGAATATGCGACCGAGATTTGGAATGCGCCGTACAAACCTGTAACCTGACCCAAAAGGGCGCGGAGGAACGTGAATGGAGGCATGGCAAGCGCAGGAAGCCGACGTGGACGCGATCCAGTCGGCCCGCTGCGGAGATCCGTTCGCGATCCTGGGGCCTCACGAAACCGCGAAAGGTTGGGTGATCCGCGCGTTTGCGCCGGAGGCGACAAAGGTAAGGGCTCTGAGCCGAGACGGTAAGCTCCTGGCCGAACTCCCCCGCCGCAAGGACGATTTCTTCGAGGCGCTCGTCCCTTCGGCGAAGGAAAAACCCGTCTATCGTCTCGAAATCGAAACCGCTTACGGGACCTCCTCCTATATCGACGCCTATTCCTTCGGCCCCGCGCTCGGCCCTATCGACGACTATCTCGTGCGGGAGGGGTCACACAAGCAGCTCTATCGCCGGCTCGGCGCGCAACTGACCGAGCACGAGGGCGTCGACGGTGTGCTTTTCGCCCTGTGGGCGCCGAACGCGGAGCGCGTCTCGATCGTCGGCGATTTCAACAAATGGGACGGGCGCCGCTGTCAGATGCGCCGGCGCGCGGACAGCGGATTGTGGGAAATCTTCGTTCCGCATATCGGCGCCGGGGCGGTCTATAAATTCGAACTGGTCGGCCCGGACGGAAAGCTGCTGCCGCTGAAAGCAGATCCGTTCGGATTTGAAGCGGAACTTCGTCCCTCGACGGCTTCCGTCGTCGCCGATAGCTCCGACTTCCGATGGACCGACGAAGATTACATGCGCAAGCGGGGCGAGGGTCAGGCGCGCCGGCAGCCGATGGCGATCTACGAGTGCCATCTCGGCTCGTGGCGTCGCCACCCGGACGGCTCGTTCCTCTCCTATGACGAACTCGCCGACCAGCTCCTCCCCTATGTCGCGGACCTCGGCTACACGCATATCGAACTGTTGCCGATCAGCGAGCACCCGCTCGACGAGTCCTGGGGCTACCAGCCGATCGGACTCTTCGCGCCCACTCGGCGCTTTGGCGAGCCGGCCGGGTTCGCGCACTTCGTGGACCGCGCCCACGCCGCCGGGTTGGGCGTAATCCTTGACTGGGCGCCGGCCCATTTCCCGACCGACGCGCATGGCCTCGCCCATTTCGACGGCACGGCGCTTTACGAGCACGCCGACCCGCGCAAGGGCTTTCATCCGGACTGGAACACCGCGATCTATAATTTCGGGCGGACCGAGGTCGCGAACTTTCTCTATTGCAATGCGCTCTACTGGGTGGACCGGTTCCATATCGATGGACTTCGCGTCGACGCCGTCGCCTCGATGCTCTACCTCGACTATTCGCGCCGTGAGGGCGAATGGCTGCCCAACCCTGACGGCAGCAAGGAGAACCACGAGGCGATCGCCTTTCTCCGACGCGCCAACGAACTCGTCTACGGGCTGTTCCCCGGGTCGGTGACGATCGCCGAGGAATTGACCGCCTTTCCGGGCGTGTCGCGTCCGACGGACGCGGGCGGTCTCGGTTTTGGCTTCAAATGGAACATGGGATGGATGCACGACACCCTCGAATACATATCGCGCGATCCCATCTACCGCCGCTGGAGCCACGACCGGATGACGTTCGGGCTTCTTTACGCCTTCAGCGAGAACTTCGTTCTGCCGATCTCGCACGATGAAGTCGTCCACGGCAAAGGTTCGCTTGTCGGAAAAATGCCGGGCGACGAGTGGCAGCGTTTCGCCAACCTGCGCGCCTATCTGAGTTTCATGTGGGGACACCCCGGCAAGAAGCTTCTATTCATGGGTCAGGAATTCGGCCAGACGACCGAATGGAACGCAAAGGAGTCCTTGCCTTGGTGGCTTCTCGACTTCTGGCCCCACCGGGGCGCCCATACGCTGGTTCGCGACCTCAATCGCCTCTATCGCGAGACGCCTGCGCTTTACGCTCGCGACTGCGAGCCGGAAGGCTTTCGATGGATTGTCGTGCATGACGACTCGCAGTCCGTCATCGCTTTTCTGAGAAGCGGCGGCCCAGGTGATCCCCCTGCGGCCGTGATCTGCAACTTCACGCCGGAGCCGCGCTACAATTATCGCGTCGGCCTGCCCTACGCGGGCCACTGGAGAGAGGCGCTGAACAGCGACGCCGGAATGTACGGGGGCTCCAACATCGGCAATTTCGGCGGCGTCAACGCGGAGCTTCGCCAATCGCATGGGCTCCCCGCCTCGGCGCCCGTGACGCTGCCGCCGCTCGCCACCGTCTTCCTCGTGTTCAACCCGCCGGAAAGCTGAGCAGGAGAATTGCATGCCCAGGGTCAAGACCATGAAGGAGGTCGGCGTCTCGGCGCCTTATGCGCGTCATACGATGGCCTACGTTTTGGCGGGCGGCCGCGGCAGCCGGCTCATGGAGCTGACGGACCGGCGCGCCAAGCCTGCCGTCTATTTCGGCGGTAAGTCCCGGATCATCGACTTCGCTCTTTCGAACGCGCTAAATTCCGGCGTGCGACGCATGGCGGTCGCCACGCAATACAAGGCCCACAGCCTCATCCGTCATCTGCAGCGCGGCTGGAACTTCCTGCGGCCCGAACGCAACGAGAGCTTCGACATCCTGCCTGCGTCGCAGCGCGTCTCCGAGACGATGTGGTACCTCGGAACAGCGGACGCGGTTTATCAGAACATCGACATCATCGAGGCCTACGGCGTCCACTTCATGATCGTTCTGGCGGGCGACCATGTCTACAAGATGGACTACGAAAAGATGCTTCAGCAGCATGTCGAGTCCGGGGCGGACGTCACGGTGGGCTGCCTCGAAGCGTCGCTGGAAGAGGCCAAGGGCTTCGGCGTCATGCATGTCGATGAAGACAACCGGATCATTGCATTCCTGGAGAAGCCGAAAGACCCTCCTCACATGCCCGGCAAGCCCAACGTCGCGCTTTGCAGCATGGGCATCTATGTGTTTGCGACCGACTTCCTGATCGATCTCCTCAAGAGCGACGCGGCGGACCCGAATTCGAGCCACGACTTCGGCAAGGACATCATTCCCTACCTCGTCAAGAACGGCAAAGCAGTGGCGCACCATTTTTCGGAGTCTTGCGTCACCTCCACCGAAGAGGCGAAGCACTATTGGCGCGATGTCGGGACGGTCGACGCGTACTGGGCCGCGAATATCGATCTCACGGACATCGTGCCAGACCTCGATCTTTACGACCGCAGCTGGCCGATCTGGACCTATGGCGAGATCACGCCGCCCGCGAAATTCGTGCACGACGTCGATGGCCGCCGCGGTTTGTCGATTTCCTCCTTGGTGTCGGGGGGCTGCATCGTGTCGGGCGCCTCGATAAGCCGATCGCTCGTCTTCACCGGCGTACACGTCCATTCCTACTCGACGATTCATGAGGCAGTCATCCTCCCCTATGCCCGCATCGGGCGCCATGTCCGTTTGCGGAAGGCCGTTATCGACGCAGAAGTGCGCATTCCGGATGGCCTTGTCGTCGGCGAGGACCCGGACCTCGACGCAAAACGCTTTCGCCGGACGGACGACGGCGTAACTCTCATCACCGCGCCAATGATCGAACGGCTCACGCAGTGAACCGACGCCGATGACGCTGAGGGCGCTTTCGGTCGCCTCGGAAGTCTTTCCGCTGGTGAAGACGGGTGGGCTTGCCGACGTGGCGGGCGCCCTGCCCGCGGCGCTTTCGCGAGAGGGAATTGAGACTCGAACCCTTCTGCCCGCTTATCCAAAAGTTCTCGCGGGGCTCCTGAAACCGTCCGTTGCGCTCGAATACGCCAGTTTCTTCGGCGGCCCTGCCCGCGTGCTCGCAGGGAGCGCCGCCGGCCTCGATCTCTTCGCACTCGACGCGCCGCATCTCTACGATCGCGCAGGCAATCCCTATCTCGGTCCGGACGGCCGCGACTGGCCCGACAACGCCATGCGCTTCGCCGCCCTCGCACGCGCCGCCGCCGATATTGGCTTCGGCGCCATTCCCTCTTTCACACCCGATGTCGTGCATGCGCACGACTGGCAAGCGGGCCTCACTGCCGCTTATCTGTCGTTCGACGGACGGCCCCGGCCCGGGACGATGATTACGATTCACAACCTGGCGTTCCAGGGTCATTTTCCGACGTCGCTACTCCCTTCGATCGGGCTGCCCCAGGCGGCGTTCAACATTGACGGCGTCGAATACTACGGCGGCGTCGGCTACTTGAAGGCGGGTCTGCGCCTCTCCGACGCCATAACCACTGTCTCGCCGACCTACGCCTCCGAGATCATGACCCCTGAGTTCGGCATGGGTCTCGACGGACTGCTGCGAACCCGCGCCGCCGATCTCTACGGCATCCGGAACGGCATCGACGAGGAGGTCTGGAATCCGGGCGCCGATCCGGCTCTTCCGCAAAGTTATGGGGTCGACCGCATCGAGGCGCGGGCCGGCAATAAAATCGCGTTGCAGAACCGGCTTGGCTTGATCCCGGACCCGGAGCGGCCAGTGTTCGGGGTCGTATCGCGGCTATCGCATCAGAAGGGCCTCGACCTTCTGCTCGACGCCATTCCCCAGATTGTCGCGGGCGGCGGCCAACTCGCGCTTCTCGGGTCCGGTGAGAACGGATTGGAGCAGGGATTTGCCGACGCTTCCGCCAATGGCGGCGGCGCTATCGGCTGCGTCTTCGGCTACGACGAGGCGCTGGCGCATCTTTTCCAGGCAGGCTCGGACTTCATCGTCGTCCCCTCGCGTTTCGAGCCATGCGGCCTGACGCAACTCTGCGCATTGCGCTACGGCGCGGCGCCTCTTGTGGCGCGTGTCGGCGGACTCGCTGACACCGTCATCGACGCCAACGACGCCGCGGTGTCTGCGGGCGTGGCGACGGGCGTTCAATTCGCGCCGCCTGAGGCCGACGCCCTTTCCGGCGCGCTCAGCCGCGCACTTTGGCTGTATCGAGACCCGACGGCCATGCTGCAGATGCGGGTCAACGGCATGCGCTCTGACGTCTCGTGGCGTCGGCCCGCGAAGCGTTACGCCGAACTGTACAGGTCCGTCGCCAGGACCGCTCAATGACGGAGACTTTCGGCGTTGTCGTCTCGCCGCAGGGACTTGTGGCGTCGCTCGACTTGCCTAACGCCGCGCGCGTCTTTCTCTGCGTCTTCGATGGCGACAAGGAAGCTCTCAAAATCGAGATGGAGCGCGGCGACGACCGCATCTTTCGCGGCGTCGTTCCCGGTCGGGGCGCGGGCGCACTTTACGGCTTCCGCGTCGAGGGACCGCACGATCCGGGCCGGGGCCTGCGCTTCGACGCCTCGAAGCTGCTCGCGGATCCGTACGCCTGGCGCTTCGACCGGCCGTTCCACCTGCACCCGTCGATGTTCGCTTTCGGCGAAGACAGCGGTCCACACGCTCCCAAAGCGATTGCCGGCGCCCCCGCTTCAGGCGAGCCCGGCCGCAGGCGCGTCTCGACCGAAGCGCTTCTGATCTACGAACTCAACCTGCGAGGGTTCTCCCGCCTCAACACGAATGTGCCGGAAGCCGTGCGGGGAACCTTCGCCGGCCTCGCCCATCCCTCGTCCATTGCCCATCTGACCGCGCTCGGCGTGACCGCGGTCGAGATCATGCCCTCCGAAACTTTCGTCGACGAGCGCCATCTGCCCCCGCTTGGGCTCTCCAACGCCTGGGGCTACAATCCGGTCGTGTTCGGTTCGCCCGATCCGCGCCTTGCGCCGGGAGGCTGGGGCGAAGTCCGCGCCGCAACCGACGCGCTCCACGCGGCCGGCATGGAGGCGATCCTCGATGTCGTCTTCAACCACAATGGCGAGAGCGACGAGTTTGGCGCCACCCTCTCCTTTCGCGGCCTCGACAACCAGACCTTCTTCCGTCTCGACCCGAACGATCCGGCCCGCTACGTCAACGACGCAGGCACAGGGAATACGGTCGCGCTCGAGCGGCCGCTCGTGACCGCCATGGCGATCGACGCCCTGAAGCGATGGGTCGTGCATGGCGGGATCGACGGCTTCCGCTTCGATCTCGCGACGACGCTTGGGCGCACAGACCACGGCTTCGACGCGCATGCTCCCTTCTTTCGCGCCCTCGTGGAAGACCCCGTTCTCAAGGAGACGCGGCTTATCGCCGAGCCATGGGACATCGGCTGGGGCGGGTATCAGCTCGGCTCCTTTCCGCCCGCCTTCGCCGAGTGGAACGATCACTACCGCGACGCCGCCAGACGATTTTGGCGAGGCGACAGGGGCATGCGCGGCGAGATCGCGACGCGCATCGCGGGCTCACGCGACATTTTTGGGAACGCCTCCGGGCCCTCGAAGAGCGTCAATTTCATCGTCGCGCACGACGGCTTCACCCTCGCCGATCTCGTATCTTATGAACACAAGCACAATGAGGCGAACGGCGAGCACAACCACGACGGCACGGACGCCAACAATTCCTGGAATCATGGCATTGAGGGCGTGACTGACGACCCTACGATCCTCGAAGCTCGGGCGCGCGATCAGCGCAACCTCCTGACCCTGCTTCTCACCTCGCGCGGGACGCCGATGGTGGGGATGGGCTCGGAGCTCGGCTTCAGCCAGAACGGCAACAACAACGCCTATGCGCAGGACAATGAGACGACCGCGATCAAGTGGAGCGGGGTCGATTCCTCGCTCATCTCGTTCACGCGCCGGCTGAGCGAGATCCGACGCACCCATCCCGCGCTTTCGCGGGACACGTTCCTTTCCGGCAGCGCGTTTGACGCGACGGGCCTGCCCGATGTCGAGTGGCGCGACGCGGACGGGCCGCTTTCTCAGGCGGCATGGAGCGACGGCGACGGCGCCGTGCTCGTCGCCGTCTTCGCCGCGCCTGCGGATGGCGGCGTCGACCGGGTTGCGGTCGCCATGAACCGCGGGCGCGACGACGTCGAGTTGATCCTTCCTGAACCTCGCGACGGCATGGCATGGCGGGCGCTCCTGGACACCGCAAAGCCAGACGCGCCCGAGCGCTGGCCCGCCATCGCCGATCGCCAGCGTCTCGCCTCCAGCTCGTCTCTCATACTCGGCGAGGCCTTGGCGCCCGCGGGCCCTCGCTCCGGTCCGCCGACTGCCGAAACCATCGAAGCGCTGTCGGCCGCTGTCGGAATCGCGGCCGAATGGTGGGACGTCTCCGGCAAGCGCACGGTCGTTTCTCCGGAGACCAAGATCGCGCTCCTTGCCGCTTTCGGCCTCGACGCCGGCAGCGAGGCGCGCGGGAGAGAAAGCCTGACCCGCCTCGTCGACGAGACGTCACGACGCCGGGCGCCGCTTTCGCTGCTGCTGCGGGCGGACGAGCCGCTTGTCGCGCCCGTGCGCGATGCGCCGCAGGGGGGCGAAGCGCGGATCGAATGCGAGAGCGGGCAGGTTTTCGAGTGGCGCGTAGCGCCAGGCGACGGCGCGACGACCCGCCTTCCCGATGGACGCGATGTCTCCGTCCGTGAGATTCCCTTGCCCGCGGCGCCGATCGGGCGGCACAAGTTCGTCTTCGACGGCGTCGAGTCGATGCTGACGATTGCGCCTTCCAGGGCTTATGAGCCCGAGGCGATAAAGCGCAAACGTTTCGGCGTCGCCGCGCAAATCTATGCGCTTCGGCGCGGCGGCGATCAGGGGATCGGCGATTTCTCGACCCTTGGCTTCGCGGGAGAAGCTGCGGGCGGCGCGGGCGCGGCCTATTTCGGCGTGAGTCCCATGCACATGCTGTTCCCGCACGACCGCGAGCGGGCGAGTCCCTACCATCCCTCGGATCGCCGGTTCCTCGACCCGATCCTCATCGACGTGCTCGATCCGGAACTGCCCCGCGACGACGCCGCGAACGAGGCGCTTGCCGCGCTGGCCCCGGCAATCCTCTCGGCGTCCAGCGTGAAGGTCGTCGAGTACCGCTCCGTCTGGAGCATAAAGCGGACTGCGCTCGGCGCGCTTCACGCCGCCTTTTCGACGGCGCGGCTTCGCCGACCCAAGGACGCGCTGTTCGCCGAGTTTCAGACTTTCGTCAAAGCGGGCGGATATTCGCTTCGGCGCTTCGCGGCGTTCGAGACGATCACGCATACGGAGGCGGGCCCAACCTGGCGCGGGTGGCCCGAAGCCCTGCGCCAAGGCGAAGCCGGCGCGGTCGAAACCGCCATCGCCCAAAATGCGGAAGCAGTCGACTTCGCGCTTTTCTGTCAGTGGCTCGCTGATCGGCAGCTTGGCCGCGCCGCCGCGCAGGCGCGCCAAAAAGGTCTCGAAATCGGCTTCTACCGCGACCTCGCCGTCGGCGCGGCTCCCGACGGGGCCGAAGCCTGGGAGCGGCAGCGCGAGCTCGCGCAGGGCGTCGATGTCGGCGCCCCGCCCGACCCATTCTCAATGCAAGGGCAAAACTGGAATTTGCCGCCGCCTGATCCGCTGGCCGGAGCCCGCGACGGCTGGCGAAACTTGAGCGCGCTCTACGCCGCCAACATGCGCCATGCGGGGATGCTGCGCATCGATCACGCAATGGGCCTGCAGCGGCTCTTCCTGATCCCAAGTGGCGCGAAGCCCGCGGATGGGGCCTATCTCTCCTATCCGCTCGACGAACTCATCGGCCACATTGCGCTTGAGAGCCAAAAGGCCAAGTGCATGGTGATCGGCGAGGACCTGGGGACGGTAGCCGATGGCTTCCGCAGCCGGCTTGCCCACGCGAGCATTTTCGGGATGCGCGTCCTGTGGTTCGAGCGCCGCGGCGCCGAAGTCCTGCCCCCAGCCGAGTATCCACCCATGTCGGTCGCCTGCGTCGCCACTCACGACTTGCCGACTCTGGCCGGCTGGCGCGAGGGCGCGGATATCGGCGAAAGGCTCCTGCTCGGCCTTATGACGCTTTCGCGTTCAGGCGAGGCGATTGAAGCCCGACGCCAGGAAATCAAGGGACTGGTTGAAGCGCTCATCGCCGAAGGCCTTCTGCCTTTCGCGCCGGATGAGGACGCGCCCCTGAACGATCTCTTCGCCGCTGCTGTCCATTCCTTTGTCGCCAGTTCGGCGTCGATCCTGGCCAACGCACAATACGACGATCTCGTTGGTGAAAGGGTCGCAACCAATCTGCCGGGAACGGACCGCGAGCGACCGAACTGGCGCATCCGGGTCGGTCCGGACATCTCCGCGGCCTTCGCCTCACGCCGAGCGCGGGCGATCCTCGCCGCGCTGGCGAAGTCGCGGCGGTAATCTTCGGCTGACGCAGCCGCTGATCGCGGCTACACATCGAGCCGATGCAAGACCCGGAGACCGAGGCGGCCCTGGACGCGCTCGCCGATGTGCTGAGCACGCTTGCGCACGACCTCAATCAGCCGCTCGCCGCCGCCGGCAACTATCTCTCAGCGGCGCGCCGCATGGCCCGCAGGCTGGGCGCCTCGGACCTCGAAGAGGCGCTGGAGAAGGCGGCCGCCCAGCTTGTGCGGGCAAGCCAGTCCGTTCAAAAGGCTCGCGCGTCCTTCGGGACCGGCGAGACTCAGAGGGCCAGGGAGAGTCTGCACGATCTGATCAGACGCGCCTTCGCCGGGAATGCTCGTTTGCCTGCGGTGGGAGCGACGCTGCATCTCAACGCAGCCGACGATGCGGTTCTCGTCGACGCGCCGCGGGTCATGGACGCTTTCGTTCACCTTGCCCGGGCGCTTGCGGGGAACGGCGAGGCCGCTCTGACCCTCGCGACGTCCTCGGACGTCGAACGGATTCACGTCGAGATCGTGGGCACGGACCCCGGGGTTGAGGATTGTTCGTTGACTGAGACCGCGCCCGTCTCCCCACTCGCATATGCGATCGCGCGGCGGATCTTCACGATTCACGACGGCTCGATAACGGTCCGTAAATTGGACGCCGACAGAGTTGGCGTGCAAGTTCGCTTGCCTCTCGCCGGCGCAGGCGGTGATGTTGGGGAAGATTGATCATGGAGTGGTTCTTTGTCGACTGCCAGGCGGCGTTATCTCGCGGGGCTTAAGGGAAGACCGGTTGAATCTTACACTTGGCGTTGTAATCGCGTGCATAAGAGCAGGGCTTAGGAAAGGATTTTCTGGTTCGGTTCGGGCTGATCTCATCGCGGAGACAGCGAGAGCGATCGATACCTTGGCCGCTCTTGCGGGAAGTTTGCGAATAGCCTAGTATAGCAAACGCCCGACCCGATGGCCGTCTATTGGCTAAGGAGAGTTGCGGCATAATACCAAAGCGGCAAGAGAAACAGAGGCTTCCATGAGCGCGAGGCCAATCACTGCACGGGTACGGACTTTCGTCGTTCCGTATGCGCGCCGATTGCGAAGAGCCTGGCTCCGAAAGTTTTGGGGCATGACGATCGGCGAGGGTACCGAGATTTCCTTTTCAGCTTGGCTCGACAAGACCAATCCGAAAGGAATCTACATCGGCGATCACACGGCGATCACTTTCGGAGCCACGATCCTCACGCACGACTTCGTGAACTCCCGGCATAAGGACGTCAGGATCGGATCCTATTGCCTGATCGGCGCGCGGTCGTTCATCTATCCCGGCGTGACGATTGGTGATCATTGCATCGTCGCCGCCGCTTCGGTCGTTATGAAGGACGTGCCGTCCGGTTCCCTCGTCGCGGGAAATCCGGCGCGCGTCATGGAAAAAATCCGGACGGGCCGGTTGGGGACCAGGCTGCGAGACGAGGAACCAGTTGAACCAAGTTCGCCGCCCGCGGCCCTTAAGCTCGTGGATGCCGCGGAATAGGTTGCGGAAGTTCGCTCGCCGCGCCGCTGCGGCGAGCGCCTCCTCAGGCGGAAGCCGCGCCCTCCAAAATCTCGATAACGCCGACGCCGACAACCAGATAAAAAGACACCTTTCGTCCGCCAAACAGCACGGCGGGCTTGGGCGGAGAAATGGTGAGAATACGCGATCCCGTTGCCAGCGCTTTGAGGGTCGCGCCCAGGTCCTTCGTCTCAAAACACATGTGATAGATAAGGCCGTCTTTGTGCCTTGCTAGCAGTTGATCGAGCGGCCCGGCGCCTTCCCCAGGGTAAATGATCTCCACAGTCGGCACACCTGGCCGCTCGCATAGATTGAGATGAACGTTCTGCTCCGGATCATAGACGAAGCTCCCAATCGTATACCCGAGCGCGGAAAGGAAGGTTTCCGCCTGCTCCGGCCGTTTCACCGCCAGCCCCAGGTGATGGAACGTGAGTCCGAGCTTATTGGGAGTTAAAGTCGTCATATCCTTCCTTTTCCAATCGGCGACGGGCCGACGAAATCGCCGGCATTTTCGGGGAAGCAGAGAAGGCCGACGCCGCTCCTTACAGACGATGCGATCGACGGCAAGTGCAACTCCGCACGACGGATGTCTCGAGTTATGGACCAGCCGTATCGACAAGTTCCGTCCCATAAAAACCGCCGCCGTGCAACAATTCCAGCGGATAGCCGCTCTGGGACAGAATCTCGGTATGCGAAAGCTCTCAGCTACTCAAAAGCGCCCATTTCTGGTTGGCTGAAACTTCGCTGAACCTTGCGGCCGCCGGCCAAATGTATTAGTTCAATTGCCAAACTCGGCTCCCCCTCGGCGTCACGCCCCGGGAAGTCGCAACTCACACCAAAACGCAATCGAGCGTCAAAGGTCACCATGGGCGATCAGTCGTTCCTTGTGCGGCTAGCTATTTTCTCGGTCCCAGCGTGTTGCGCTTATGGATAGGCCAAGTTCGAAGAACATCCGGTTTGAGAACGCAACGGGCCTCGTGGGCGCAGCGGAATGAACCTTGCGACGAGAGCGTCAACGAAAAGTCCACCCGAAAACGGGCGTGGCTTGATGTCAGAATTCCGTAGCAGGATAACCGTCACGATATCGTCCGGGTCTCCCGGCTAACTTCGAGAGATGCAATGGCTGACAAGATCACCGAAATCTTCGCACTTACGCTCAATATCCCGGAGCAAAGCATCACGGACGCGACATCTCCCGAGAATACGGCGGCGTGGGACAGCTTGGCGAACATGATGTTGATCGCGGCGATCGAAGAAACCTACGGAATCGAGCTCTCGACCAGCGAGATCGAGACGATGCGAAGCGTCGGGGCGGTCCGCGCGGTGCTCGATAAGCGGCACAGCGCGAAAGTCTGACCTCGGCAAGCTCACCAGCCTGGAGATAGGTCGAATGTCTCTTATGCAGCGGCGGACGGATTGGCTGAAAATGAGCCGTTCGGCCGAAAGCTCGGATATCGTGCGCGACCATGTCGTGGTCGCCGCCACCTTCACCGCCGATCCGATCGTTCCCTATCTCGGCTCGCGCCTCGTCAGTGATCCGTCGCGGCCGCCCTCGGTGTCCGTTGCGCCCTATAATCAGCTCTTCCAGCTTTGTCAGAACTGGCAGGCTGTCTGCGGCGAGCCGACGCCGCGCGCCATCGTCATTCTGTGGCGGATCGAGGATTTCGCCCGAGCCGACTTTCAGGCCGCGCTGAGAGGCGGAAGCCCCGCCGCCGTCCTCGACAAGATCAGCGAACTCGCCGACGCTGTCGCGCTGCTGCGCAAGACTTATCCGGGGACGATCGTCTGCTCAGTCCCGCCTTTTCCGCACTCCTCGGACCATCATATTCGGGCTCTGAGCACCCTCTCTTCGGCCGGCGAAGTGCACCGCAAAGCCGTAGAGCTATGGGTCGCGCGGATGCGCGAAATCGAGAACATCGGCCTGCTCGATCTCGACGGCTTACAGCGCTACTTCGGAATTGAAGCCTCGACCGACTGGCGCAAGTGGTATTTGTACCATCAGCCCTATACTGAGACGTTCTGGGACGCGATCGGCGAGGCGGCCGCGACGGTCATTCTGGCCCAGTCGGTGTCACCAAAGAAATGTGTTGTCGTCGACTGCGACAATACGCTCTGGGGTGGAATCATCGGTGAGGACGGTCTTTCCGGAATCGCCCTCGGAGACGACCATCCCGGATGGGTGTTCCGCGACTTTCAACACCAGCTGCTGACGCTGCGCAGCCAGGGCGTGATGATCGCGCTTTGCAGCAAGAACAACGAAGCGGACGTCTGGGAAGTCTTCAGCAAGCACGACGGAATGGCGCTCAAACAGGACGATATCGTCGCCGCGCGCATCAATTGGACGGACAAGCCGACAAATATCGCTAGCCTCGCTGAGGAACTCAACATCGGTCTCGACAGCTTTGTCTTTGTCGACGACAACCCGATGGAAATCGAGCACGTCAAGGCGGCGTTGCCGATGGTGACCTGCATTCTCGTGCCCCCCGAACTCACGAGCTTCCCGAAGGAGTTTCTGGCCTATCGAGGGTTCGACCGCGAAAAGGTCAGCAGCGAAGATCGCACGCGCTCCGACATGATGTTGCAGGAGCGCAAGCGGCGTGATCTCGCGACCGCCGTCAGCCCGGAGGATTTCCGGCGCCAGCTCGAACTCAGCATCGACGTTTTTGAGGTGCAGCCCGAGCACATATCCCGCGTGACGCAACTCATCAACAAGAGTAATCAGTTCAATCTAACGACCCGACGCAAGACCGAAAACGATATCCGGCTGCTTATGGAGGACCCTGCCTCGACCGTTCTGGCGTGGCGCGTCACGGATCGGTTCGGCGAATACGGCCTGGTGGGGGTCGCGATCCTCAAGCACGAAGACGAAACGACGGATATCGAAACACTGCTGATGAGCTGTCGCGTGCTTGGCCGCGGCGTAGAGCGATCCGTCTTCTCCGTCATCTGCGAGCTTGCCCGGAAGCACGGCAGCCGGCGGATCAACGGCACGTACCTGAAGACCAAAAAGAACCAGCTCGTCGAGAATCTCTATCCGGATTACGGATTCCGGCGGATTTCCGATGAACAGTTCGTGCTGGAAGATCTGGAAAGCCTCTCCTGGCCCGAAGAGATCCGCCGCCCGGGTCTGTAACCTCTCGAACGTGCGGCGCCGCGAGCGAACGCACTCGGCGCGCGTGGCGGCGCCCGCGCGGGAAACCTTCCCTCACAGGCGCCGCCTCTAGAACCCTCGCGCCGCAAATCGCGAGGGCGCTACGCTTAAACGTTCAGTGACCGACCGCGATCGAGATCGCCTCGCGCCCGCGGGGCGTGTCGACGACCCGCATGGCGACGGGCTGTCCTTCGTCAAGGTGGTGGATGCCGGCGGCGTTTAGCGCCGAGACGTGGACGAAGATGTCCTTGCCGCCGTCTGCGACCGCCACAAACCCGAAGCCTTTCGCCTCGTTGAACCACTTGACCTTGCCCTCGAGCGCAGTGGCGGTCGACGGGTCCGGAGCGACCCGACGAGGAGCCAGCGGCGGGCGGCGCGGACGCTCGACAGCCGTGGACGTGTCCACCGACAGGACCCGCGCGACTTGCGGGCCCTTCGCCCCGGCGCCCACCATAACCCGCAGCTTCGCGCCGGGGGGTACGGTATCCGCGCCAGCCGCGTGGAGAGCGGTGGCGTGAAGGAAAGCGTCGCCCTGGCCATTGGACAGTTCCACGAAGCCGAAGCCCTTCTCGTCCTTGAACCACTTTACCGTCGCGTCCACCGCGTCCGCGTCGGATTGCATCGCCGCCGGCTCCGCAAACCCGTCCTCGGGTCGGCTGAGCGTGCGTTGAGGCCGATACGGCTGCTCAAATCTCGAAGGCTCGTCGTCGTCGAAACCGTGCCGCCGGGGCGCCCAAAAGTCCTTGCCTCTATTCATCGATCAAACTCTTCCAATGGGAGACCTGTTGGAAAAGGCCGCCGCCAACAGCGGCGCGTCCTCGTCCCGCCACAAGGCGGAACCTCGAGCAAGCGCGTTCGCGCTCAATTTTGTAAGAGTATGGGTCGGGCGCGGGCTTTCTGCGCAGGGAGCAACCTGTGCAGCGCGATGCGAAAACCGCGGTGCAAGGCCGAGCGAGGGCGATCCGCCCCTGCGTTCTGCGTCACCTGCCACCGGAAGCGGTCTTAGCAATAGAGAAACCGAGCCGTTCGAGTCGTCGCGGGCGGTCGCTCCTCCTAAAGGGAAAGCCTGTCCGACACCGCTCTTTAACAGTTTCAAACAGCAAAGCTGTTCGCAATACGGGATTCTACGTATCTGCATTTCAGATGCGTGTTTGGCGTCTGAATTTCGCCTGTTGCGTGTGGCCGGCTCCTTTCCCATATGCGCGCCATGTTCGAAACTCTTCAGCCCACACTGGCGCTCGATGCTTCGAGCGCCTCTCAAGGACCAGGCGCCGAGGGTCCTAACGACGCCCATCTGCTCGACGACTACTCCCGCACCCTGACGGATGTCGTGGACCGCGTCGGTCCGACCGTTGTCCGGATCGACGTCAAACGCGGCGGCCGGAGCGCGGGCTCCGGCTCGGGCGTCATCGTCTCCTCAGACGGCCTCGCGCTCACCAATTCCCATGTCGTTCAGGGTTCGCGGGTCGTGACGCTCACGACCCTGGAAGGTCGCGAGCTTCAGGCCCGGGTGCTCGGCGACGATCCCGACACGGATCTCGCTTTGCTCCGGGTTGAGGCGGACGTTTCGCTTCCATCCGCCCGGCTCGGCGACAGCGCCAAACTGAAGCGGGGCCAGATCGCGATCGCGATCGGCAATCCGCTAGGTTTCGACGCGACCGTGACCGCCGGCGTCATCTCGGCACTGGGCCGTTCGCTACAGTCGCGAACAGGACGCATGATCGAGGACGTGGTTCAGACCGATGCCGCGCTCAATCCAGGCAACTCGGGCGGGCCGCTCGTCTCATCCGCTGGCGAGGTCATCGGCATCAACACCGCCGTCATCATGGGAGCGCAAGGCATCTGCTTCGCTGTCGCCTCCAACACGGCGAATTTCGTCGCGGGCGAGATCGCCCGGCACGGCCGCGTGCGACGGGCTTACGTTGGCGTCGGCGCCGCGACGGCGGCGATTCCGCGCCGGATCGCGCTGCGGCTCGAACTGACGCAAGTCTCCGCCGCGCGGCTTCTCACGATCGACCAGACGGGCCCGGCGGCCCATGCCGGACTGCTGACGGGCGACCTCATCATCGCCTTCGACGGCAAGCCGGTGACGAGCGTCGGCGACCTGTTGCGGGCGCTGGACGCCGACACGATCAATCGAACGGTCAGCGTCGATTTTCTGCGCCGCTCGGAGCGACAGCGGGTGTGGATCGGGCCAGTCGAAAGGCCGGCGGCGGCTTAAGCTAGGACTTCGGGTGGACGAGCGGGCCCGGAAAGGCTCGCTCGGCCTCCTCCTCGAGCGCCTTCTCATGATAGCGGATGAAGCGTCCGCCGATGAAAAAGCCAATGACGGCGCAGACAAGCGCCGCGATCCCGACCGGGCGCGCATAGACCTCGAAGGCGCGGCCAAGAAAATACCCGCCCGCGCCAAAAATCGTCGCCCAGACGATTCCGCCCGCGGCGTTGAAGAGAAAAATCGCTCCCAGTTAAAGTGATTGACGCCGGCCAGAAAGGCGGCGAACGCGCGCAACAGCGCGATGAACCGGCCGAAGAACACAATCTTGCCGCCGTGTTTCAGGAACAGATACTGACCGAGTTTAAGCCGGCGCTCGTCGAGTTTCACGTACCGCCCAAAGCGATAGAGGAGCGGAAAGCCGAACTCCCGCCCCACCCAGTAACCGCAATTGTCGCCGAGGATCGCGCCGCCAGCAGCCGATGCGATCACGCCGTAGATGTCGAGCTTGCCCTGCCCTGCGAGAATCGAGGCGGCCACTAGCGAGGTTTCGCCCGGTAAGGGCACGCCTGCGCTCTCCAAGCCAACGATAACGAAGATCGCAAGGTAACCGTAGGCGGCGAGGTACTCGTGTATGTGGGGAGTGAAGTCCATTTCACCCGAGAGGTTTTGATCGGGTCAGGCGCCGCGCGTTCGCCCTCACTTTGCGCCTTGCGGGCGCCGCCGCGGCCTCGATCACGCCGGCAAGACCGAGCGAGACGTCATTTGCCGTAAGAACGCCCCCGAACGCCGCCTTCATCAGGAATGCGCCCCAGGCCACTTGCGCAGCGACCGCGCCTTCCAGCGCGGCGTCGAGCTTTTCCTGCACCATCAGATGGACTTCGCGCGCCTGGTCTGAGGAATTGCCGCCCTGCCCCATCATGCCTTGGGTGCGAGCGGCGATCGTCAGCGCTGCGTCTAGGCCCGTCTGAACGTTTGCATTCGCCATCGCGCGGACGCGTCGGACGACACGTTGCGAAACCATGGATTACCAACCTCTCAACTCGTACGGCCGCGAGCGTATGCCCACGATAGCGGGAATTGCTCATGCCCGGCCTCACGATGAACGAGCTTCCGACCGCCGACAAGATCAAACGCACCGCCCTCGCGAATAGTTGCGGGGGGATTCCAGTCCATTTGGTCAGCCGAATGGACGCCAACGCACGCGAGCCGCGCTCCTCGTTAACATTATTTGACGGAATATTCTCGCTCACGACTTACCATCCCTCGACAATGGCTTGACAAGACAGGGCTTCCGCCGTGCCCTCCAATCATTCCTTGACCGGAGTTTCGCGTAAGTCGTTCCGCCTCCCTCCTCGCTGCTTTAGCGGCCCTCGCTGGCGCCGCCGGGGTCGCCCTTGGGGCGGCGGGCGCCCACCTGCCGGGCGGCGGCGACTTCACCCGACTCGCGGCCATCTATCTGATCCTGCATGCGGGGGCCGCTCTGGGCGTCGCCTGCTTTGCGCGTCTGGCCTATTTCCATCGGACCCTGATTTTCTGCGGCGTCATCATGCTCCTGGGCGCGGCGCTTTTCTCCGCGGATCTCGCGTTTCATGACTTTTATAACCAGAGGCTGTTCCCCTTCGCCGCGCCAATCGGCGGCACGTCGATGATCGTGGCCTGGGCTGCGCTGTTCCTGACGTTCCTGCTGGAATCGACCCGCCGACACTGAGCCCGACGGGTCACGCGCGCCCAATGTGACGCCAGTCACGGCAAGCCGTTCAGAGCCGCGGCTATACGAACATTTTTGTATTGTCTGCCGTGGATTTACAGGAGGAGAGCGATGGCGCGCTCGCGGAAACCGCGGAAGGCCGCGGCCAAGCCCATGCGCTATGTGCGCGGCGCGGATTTCCGGGCCCAACGGCACGCGATCGCCCCGGCCGTCGCCTACAGCATCCCAGAAGCCACCTTGCTTGGCCAGTTCGTCGAGGCGGCCTATGCGATGTACGCGGCCCATCCCGACACGCTGACCCCGCCGCCGAGCACAAACTTCCCGAACGGCTATCGGCTGCTCGCTGGAATCGGAATGCGAGACTTCATCTTCGCCAGCACGGACCATGTCTTTTACGGCTTCGTCGCGCAGAGCACGAGCGCGGAGAATGAATTCGTCGTTGCAATCCGGGGGACACAGGGCGGGATTGAATGGTGGGATGACTTGAACGCGATCGTCCTCACACCATTTCGCGTGCCCGGATGCGGCAAGGTCGGCGCCGGCTTCGCGCGCGTCTACGACACGATCGAACTCGCGCCCTACGCTTCGGCGCCGTCTGCAAACGCCCCCAGCGCCGAAAGGACTCCGCGGCTTTCCGGAAGCCTGTCGCAACAGATCGAGACGATTGTTTCGAGCCATCTGTCCGCAAGGACGAAGGGACGGGCCGCGACCCCAGCCCCCTCCGTTTCCGTCGCCGGCCACAGCCTCGGGTCGGCCCTCGCCTCGCTTTATGTGCTTGAGAACGCCAAGACGAAGCGGTTGCAGACCCCGATGGTCTGCACTTTCGCATCGCCTCGCGTCGGCGACGCGGGCTTCGTCGCGGCCTTTAACGGGCTCGGTCTCACCTCCTGGCGTTTCGCCAACGGCCCGGACATTGTGCCCCAGCTCCCGCCCGAATTCCTCGGGTTCAGACATGTGAGCGCTCTCATCCCGCTATCATCGACCGGCAAGGTGCAGCCGACCTTCGCCTGCTGGCACGCGCTCACCACCTATCTCAGCCTGATCAATCCGGCGCTGCAGCCAGGCGGCGAATGCGCGCTGACCACGGCGAGGGCGCCGCTCACCCCGAGCGCAAAAGCGCGAAGCGCAATCCCCGACTGGTCGCTCAACAGCGGCCTCAAATAGACGGCGCGCTCAGTCCCGCACGAAGGCGAACGCGTCGACGTCGACAAGCCCTTTGTCGGTGATCTTGAGGTGAGGGATCACCGGCAGCGGAAGGAACGCCACCTGAAGGAAGGGTTCGGCGAGCGTCACGCCGATGGACTTGGCGGCGGCGCGCAGCGGGATCAGCGCCTTGTGCACGTCCTCGAAGGTCATGAGGCTCATGAGTCCGGCGACGGGCAGCGCAACTTCGGCGACGATTTTACCGCCATCCGCAACCGCGAAACCGCCTTCAATCTCACCCAGCCGATTGACCGCGACGGCCATATCCGCCTCGTTTGCGCCCACAACACAGATGTTGTGGCTGTCGTGACCCACCGAGGAGGCGATGGCGCCGCGCTTCATGCCAAATCCTTTTACGAAGGCGGTGGCGATATTATCGTTGATTCCATGACGCGCGACGACGGCAACTTTGAGCGCATCCTGGTCAAGGTCGATCGCGCGCTCGCCGTTCTTGTAGGGCAGCGTGATCGGGACGCGCTCGGTGATGATTTTTCCCGGAATAATCCCGATCGCCTGCGTCGAGGGGCCCTGCCCTTTCGCGGCGAAATCGTTGGCCGACACGCGCCTCGCCTTGACGCTTTTGCGCCCGACGGGCTCCAAGGCGCCCCGGGCGGCGAAAAGCTTCTCGTCGACGATCCGTCCCCCGGTCATGACCAAGGAGACGGCGCACGAGCCGAGGTCGTCGACCACGACAAGATCCGCGCGCCAGCCAGGCGCGACGAGGCCCCTGTCCCGCAGCCCAAAGATGCGCGCGGCGGAAATGCTGGCGGCGCGATAGGCCGCGAGCGGCGGCGCGCCAAGCTTGATCGCTGTGCGGATCAGGAAATCGAGGTGCCCCTCCTCCGCGATGTCGAGCGGATTGCGGTCGTCTGTGCAGAACGCGATGAAAGGGGAATTGCGTTCGGTGATGATGGGCGCGAGCGCATGCAGATCCTTGCAGACGGATCCCTCGCGCACCAGCACCTGCATGCCTTTCGAGAGCTTCTCTTGAGCTTCGGCAAGGTTCGTCGTCTCATGGTCGGTGCGGATGCCCGCTGCGAGATAGCCGTTTAGCGCAAGCCCGCTGAGGAGTGGGCTGTGTCCGTCGATCGGGCGCGTCTGAAACGCGGCGAGCTTGGCGAGACATGCCGGATCTCGCGCCAGCACGCCCGGAAAATTCATGAACTCCGCGAGGCCTAGCACCTTCGGGTGGCTGGCGAGCGGCAAAAGATCGTCGACTTCGAGCCGCGCACCCGAAGTCTCGAGATCGGTCGCCGGCACGCAGCTCGAAAGCTGGACGCGCAAGTCCATCGCCATCGCCATGGAGGCGGCGAGAAAATAGTGGATGCCCGGCGCCCCCAGCACGTTGGCGATCTCGTGCGGGTCGCAGATCGAAGTCGTGACGCCGCGCGCGAGCACACACCGGTCGAATTCGAGCGGGGTGAGCAGCGAGCTTTCGACGTGACAATGCGTATCGATAAAACCGGGGACGACGATCTTGCCGCGGATGTCGATCTCACGTTCGCCGCTATAGTCGGCGAGCGTGCCGACGATCCGATCATTGCAGATGGCGATGTCGCCCGCGCGCAATTCGCCGCTGACGAGATCGAAAATCCTACCGCCCTTCAGAACGACGTCGGCCTTCTCGGCGCCCTGCCCGGCCGCGATAGCGCGGGACAGAAAGGCGACAGCATCGTTCATGAACAATTCCTCGCGAAGGCAGGCCGGGTTTGACCTGCGGATTGTCGGTAATGGGCCAAGCCCACGACCGGATTGTGCTATTCCTGGCGCCGAACACGAAATCGTGAAATAATCGCTTTCGCCTGAGGCAAGCAGACATTCCGTGCCCCGGGCGGCTTTTTAGCAGCTATTTTCAGAAGGAACGCGACAATGAAATACATGCTGACATGGACAATCAGGCCCGAGAATATGACGTCGGCGGTCGAGCGTTTCAAAAAGACGGGCGCCCGGCGCCCGAGGGCACGAAGCTTCTCGGTCGGTGGCATGAAATGGGCTCCGGTCACGGTTTTGCGCTCATCGAATTTGACGACCCCGTCGCGGTCGCCCGGGGCAATATCGAGTGGAGCGATCTTCTCGATGAGAAAATCGTTCCGGTCATTGACGACGCCCAGTTGGCCGCAGCGCTGAAATAGACCAAGCCCTAATCGCGGCTCCGCGAGCGTCATGGACCTTCTTGCGGAGCCGCTTGCAGTCCACCCTCGTATGGTGATGTGATCGCGCGTCGCCTTTTCCGACGCGAGCCTATGACGTTTAAGCCCATCCTCTCCATCCAGTCGCATGTCGTTTACGGCCATGTCGGAAACGATGCGGCGGCGTTCCCGCTACAGCGGCTCGGACGGGAAGTCTGGCCGCTGATGACGGTGCAGTTCTCGAGCCATACCGGCTATCCGGGCTTTCGCGGCCGCGCCTTCGATTCGGCCATGATCGACGAATGCATGGAGGGGCTCGCGAGCATCGGCGCGCTGCCGCGCGCGAGCGGCCTCGTCACTGGCTATCTCGGCAAGCCCGAAATCGGAGAAGCCGTCTTGCGCGCCCTAACGCGCATGCGTGCGGCAAATCCCGACGCGGCTTACGCCTGCGATCCCGTCATGGGCGACGTTCATCGCGGGTTTTACGTCGCGCCGGGCGTTGCCGATTTTTTTCGCGAACGCGCAGTTCCCGCCGCGACGCTGCTTATGCCTAACGCCTTCGAACTGGAGGCGCTGACCGGTCAAAAGATTGTGAGCCGGAGCGACGCGTTCGCGGCGATCGTCACGCTGCGCCAACGCGGGCCGGAAGTCGTCGTCGCGAAATCCTTGATGCTCGACGACACGCCCGACGGAATGTTGGAGATGATCGCCGCGAGCCCGGACGGCGCCTGGATCGTGCGAACGCCCCGGCTTCCGGTCGATCTCAGCGGGACGGGCGATCTCTTCGCCGCGCTCTTCTTCCACCATTGGCTGAAGGGCCGTTCGGTTCCGACCGCGCTGAGCGCGACGGCTTCGTCGGTTTTTGGGATCGTTTCCTCAACGCACGCCAGGGGCGAGGAAGAACTCGCAATTGTCGCAGCGCAGGAGGAACTGGTTAGTCCTTCGAAGGTTTTTTCGGCGGAGCCCCTCTAACGCGATTTGCTTTTCGAAGCATTCGCCTCGATAATCTGCGCCGTCGGGCGGCTCCTCACCCGGCGGCTGGGGAAAAGATCATGACGCGTTGGTTCAAGGCGTTGGCTGCGGCGGCCTTGGTGGCTGCGTTCGCTCTCCCCTCAATCGCCGATGCGCAATCCGCGCATCGTCCCGCGCGTCACCCAGCGCCCCGCCATGCGGATCAGGGCCGTGAGATCGTGGTGCACCCGCGAGAGTCGTGGCTCACCGCAGGCACCGGCGCCACCGTCGGCGAGTTCAACAATTACGCACTCAGCACCTTCACGGGCGGCTCCACGACCTTCACCCCCAATGTCGATCACACGACGGTTGGCGTGCGGGGTCTCGATCGCGTCCCCAACAACTTCACCGTACCGGGCTGCTGCGTGCCCTGAGGCGGGCGACCGGCGCCCTTCAGGCTAAATCTTGACGCGCCGTTTCTTCACCCTCGACGTCTTCACCGACACACCGCTGCAAGGCAATCCGCTTGCGGTGGTCGTCGACGCCGAAGGGCTTGACGCCCCACGGATGCAGGCGATTGCCCGCGAATTCAATCTGTCGGAGACGGTGTTCGTCTTCGAGCCTCGCGATCCGATCAATACCGCCCGGCTTCGCATCTTCACGCCCGGCCGCGAACTGCCGTTCGCGGGCCACCCGACAATCGGGACGGCCTGTCTGCTTGCGCAATTGCGCGCGCCTTCCCTGCTCGCCAGCCAGGATTTGCGCGTGGTGCTTGAGGAAGGCGTCGGCGACGTCCTCTGCCACGTGCGCCGCCGCCCCGGTCAGGGGCTTGCCGCAACGTTCGAATTGCCTCGGCTTCCCGAGAGATTGCCCGGCGCCTCGCCGAGCGACGCCGAAATAGCCTCGGCGTTTGGCCTGGCCCAAGGCGATATCGGCTTTGGAAGCCATCGGCCAAGCCTCTATACCGCAGGCGCGCCCTTCCTCTTCGCGCCGCTTCGTTCCTTCGACGCGATCGGCCGGGCGCGGCCGGGCGCATTGGCCTGGCCGGAGCCGCCCGCACCCGCCGTCTTTTTCTACACGCGCGAATGCGAGCGTCCCGGCTCCGCCTTCCATGCGAGAATGTTCGCGGGCGACTGGGGCGTGGCGGAAGACCCCGCGACCGGCAGCGCCGCGGCGGCGTTCGCGGGCGTCGTCATGGAATTCGCGCCGCCGCCCGACGGCGAGACGACGCTCGTCATCGAGCAAGGCTTCGAGATGGGCGCCCAAGCCTCATCGCCCTCACCATGACGGTTGAAAACGGCGCGCTTCGAGGCGCTTCGATCGGCGGCTCGGCCGTCATCGTGTCAAGCGGGACTTTGGATCTTTGACTGGCGCTTTGCAGATGTTCCCGGTCGCCGAGCTGGACTTCTGGCTGGAGCCCAGACCCTGGGGCTTCGCGCAATCCCACGCCGCCGAGATCGCGGACTTTTGGGCAGCGGCGGTGCGCGAGAAACCGACGCTTTACAACGGGCGAGTGCTCCTTCTGGCGCGCCGCGCCTTCGAGACCCGGGCGGACGGCGCCTTGCGCCTGACAGGCGCCTTCTTCGAGACCGACTATGCCGCGTTCGTCGCCTGGAAAGCGTTCGGCCTTCCGGGCGAGCCGGTCGAGAACGCCTTTTCCATGGCCGCGCTGCGCTCCGAGGACGGCGCCTTCCTGCTCGGCGAAATGGCTCCCGAGACTTACAACGCGGGGCAGATCTACTTTCCCGCCGGCACTCCGGACCGCGACGACGTCTTCGGGACGCGGGTCGATCTTGAAGCGAGTGCGCGTCGCGAACTCAGGGAAGAGACCGGCCTCGACGCCTCGGAGACGCGTGTCGCGCGAGGATGGACGGTCATTCTCGCCCAGGGCCGCGTGGCCGCGATGAAGCTCATGACCTTGCCCATGTCGGCCGCGGCCGCGAAGAGGCGGCTCGACGCGCTCCTTCCGCAGGGCGAGCACGCAGAATTTTCCCGAATCCATATCGTGCGCGAGCCGTCCGACATCAATCCCGACCGCACGCCCTCTTTCGTCGCGGCCTACATCCGGGCGGAGTTCGAGAGAGCTCAGAGCGAGGTCGGATAGCCATGTCGCTGGGCCGAGGCCGCGATCATCGCCTTGGCCTCGGCGTCATGACCCGCAGCGCAGGCGCTCTCCGCCGGGGCGATTTCCTTGGCGATCCTGCGGTAGACGGGCTGCTCCAAATTGCCGGTCGAGGCGTCGCTTTCGACGACGGCGCGATAGCGCGCGATGACGGCGGCGCAGTCGCTGCCCCCGGGAAGAGCGGCGGCTGGCGTCATCGCCGTGGTGCTCGGCGGCGCGGCCGCGGGTGAATTGCAGGCCGCAAGCCCGAGAGAGGCCGCCCCAAGAGCTACGAGCAACGCCAAACGCATGCCGATCTCCGAATTGCTCGCCTTCTTCCGGGCTTTGTACCGCGGAACGATGGGGCCGTCAGCTTCGGGCAAGCGCCATGGCGCCAAATTCAGCGCATGCCCGCCCGCGTCTCCGCCATCTCGGAAAAACGCCGATCCCACCGCGCCAGGCGTCTGCGCCGCGCCTCCTGCGTCTTCAATGGCGGCGCCTCTACGCTCGACGTCATGGTGCGCAACATTGCGCCCGGCGGCGCGCGCATCGCCGGTCACGAACTCTTCTGCCTGCCGAAGACGTTCGAGCTGAGAATCTTTGACGATCTCGGCGGTTATTCCGCCCGCGCGGCCAGAATCGTCTGGCGCAACCTCGATAACGCCGGGATCGAATTCGTCGACTGAGGAACCACGCGCTCCGGCGGACCGCCTGACTGGCGATCCGCCAAAGTCGGATCAGTGGGCCGGAGTTGTTTCGCTATGCACGCTCCAGATCTCAGAGATCGACGCCAGCGCGACGATGATTCCGAGCGCCACCAGGGTCCACGCCGCCGCGTGCATCGCGGCGAAGCCGAGAGCCCAGGGCGCGACGATCATCGCGGCGCCCGCGATGAGCGCGATCCAGTCTTCCCATTCGGCGAACTGAACGAGCGCGGCTATTCCCATGACGGCGATCACGACGCCGCCAACCCATGCCGTTCTCGCCGCCATCATGTCGCCCGAGAAGCCGAGCGCCCACGGCGAGATAAACAGCAGCGCTCCACAAGCCAGATTGATCCAGTCCTGTACGCTTTTGCCCCCGCGCCAAGTTTCCATTGCCATGCAAACCTCCTGTCTGACGCGGCGTCGTTACGCCTCTTGCGGGCCCGTAACGCCTCGTCTCGAACTGGTCGCGCAATTGCGGCAATTCAAGACCAAGCGCCGCTGAGGCTATTCGTCCGATTTCACCGTGGCTTGTCCCCCTCCGTAGATCTCGTCCGCCACTTCCCGCAAAACGCCGCGAAACCAGCGCATCGTGGGATCCGCGGCGCGAAGGCGCAGGGAGACCACCGTCAGGTCGAGCGTATCGTCGAACGGCGGCTTACGCAGGACGAGGCCGAAGGCGCCCGCAAATTTTCGGGCGAAGGTGGCGGAGAGGGTCGTCACCAGATCGCTCGCCGCCACGGCGGCGATCGCCGCCATGAAATGGGGCGTCGTCAACGCGATGCGCCGCTCGATCCCCGCGGCTGCAAGGCGCGCGTCGACGTCGGACAGACCATCCCCGAAGAAGGCGACCGTCGCATGGGGAAAGACGCCATAATCCGCCAGCGTCCAGGATTTGTTCGCCGCCGGATGCTCGCGCCGCATCACGAGCGCCAGCCGGTCCTGCGCCAGCGTATCGCTGAGCGCGCCGGGAGGCAGCGGCGTGGCGGCGGTCGCGAAGCAAAGATCGACGCTGCCCTGCTCCATCCGGCGCAGGATGTCGCGTCCGATCGGCTCGAAACGCAGATCGACGCCCGGAGCGTCCCGATGCAACCGCTGAATCAGCGGCGGGGCGAAGAGGATCGTCTGCACGTCCGCCGCGGCGATCCGGATCGTGCGCTCAAGCATGGACGGGTCGAAGGCGGGCGTGTGGAATAGTCCGCGCAATTCGCCAAGCGCAGCCGCGACCTTGGGCGCGAGAGCTTCCGCGAACGGAGTCGGGGCGAGCGATCCGCCGGCCCGAACGAGGAGCGGATCGCCAAAAGTCTCCCGCAGGCGTCCGAGCGCCCGGCTCATCGCAGGCTGGCTGAGCCCGACCTCCGCCGCCGCGTGAGTGACATTGCGAAGTCTCAGAAGCGCTTCGAAGGCGGGAATGAGATTGAGGTCGATGGCGGATAAATTCACTTCTCGCATGATCGATATATCAACTATGCATTTCTGATATGTTCAAGCCTGGATTATCCCTGCTGGGATAGACAGGAGACAAAAGCCCGATGTCCGGCAAAACGGTGATAATTGGCTTCGGCCCGACGGGCCGAGCGATCGCGGACAAGCTGCTTAGCGCTGGCGTCGAGGTCACCATCGCTCAGCGCCATCGGCCGGGCGATCTCCCGAAAGGGGCAAGCTACCTTGTCGCCGACGCGCTCGACGCGGACAGCGTGCTGGCCGCCGCGCGCGGAGCGGACCACATCGTGCTGGCGATCGGCTACCCGTACGACGGCGCGCTCTGGCGCAATGTATGGCCGAAGACCGTCCGCAACGTTGTCGCCGCCGCCGAAAAAACCGGGGCGCGCGTCGTCTTCATCGACAATCTCTATATGTACGGGCCGCAGACGGCGCCCCTCGTCGAGACGATGCCGCTCACCGACTTCGGCGCAAAACCCGCCGCCCGATCGGAAGCGACCCGGATCTGGATGGAGGCGGCGACATCGGGCCGGGTTCGATTCGCCGCGCTCCGCGCGCCCGATTTTTATGGCCCCGGCACGGGCAATTCCTATCTCGGCGATACGTCGATCGGCGCGCTGGCCAAAGGCAAGGCGGCGCTTTTCGTCGGGCCGCCGGACATCTTGCACGACTACGCCTATGTGCCCGACATCGGGCGGGCCGCCCTGTCGCTGATCGAAGCGCCCGACTCGGCTTATGGGCAGGCCTGGCATGTCCCCTGCGCGCCGACCCGGACGACGCGTGACCTCATCCGTATGGCGGCCGACGCCCTGGGGGTGAAGATGCGCCTGAATATCCTTCCTGTGTGGCTCCTCAAGCCAGCCGGAGTGTTTTCGCCGTTCCTTCGCGAATTGCCGGAAATGCGCTTCACCTGGGACCGCCCTTATCGGGTGGACGCAAACAAGTTCGCAAAAACCTTCTGGAGCGACCCGACCCCGTTCGAGGTTGGGATACCCGCCACGGCGCAGGCGTTTCGCGACGCGGCTCGCGCCCCACAAGCGAAGGCCGCGTAGTTCGGTCTGCCATGCGGGGGCGCACCGCTCGACGAGAGTCAACCAGGCCGCGTGCAGTTGCGGACCGACCAGCCTGTCACCGAAAAGACGCTCCTCCATAACCCTCGATCACAAGTATTTGATCTGACCTTCTGCATCCCGACGCGACCTCAGCCGTAGCGATTAGGGGGCTAAGTACGGAAGGCGTTTCGTCATGCAGAAACTGTTTGTCACTCTCGCCATAAGTCTTTGTGTTTCCGCTCCAGCTTCCGCCGCAGTTGTTCTAGGCGGACCCGTTCAACTCTCTGCAACACCCTTTACATTTGGTCCGTCCCCGGCGGATCAATTTTCCCTCAGCTACCCAACAAGCGGGTACTTTGCCGACACGTTCGTCTCGACGACCGGCACGGCGGAAGTGTCTTCCTTCGGCGGCTTTCTCGGGATTCCCGTTGAGCCGAGCACGTTTTTCACAGACATGCGCGGGGGTCATGACGTGATCTTCGGGCCGGATCAATTTGGATCCTATGCGTCGTTTGCGACCGCAACTGACATCCCCTACTCCTCCACCGATAGTTTCCTCGGCCTCCGGTATATGGTTGGGGACAACACCTATTACGGATTTGCGCAATTTGCTGGCGGCGATCTCGAAGCCTACGGGTTTGAGACGTCGCCTAACACCGACATCGACGCCAACGCGGCGGTTTCGGGGGTCCCCGAAGCTTCAACCTGGGCCATGATGATGATGGGCTTCGCCGGGGCGGCCTTGGTCGCCTCGCGGCGCCGATCCTTCCGCCTCGCCTGACGCTGAATATCCTACCCCGCCGTCTCGGTTTGCCGAGGCGGCGGGCGCGTGGCGGATCTCGTCGCTCGACGCTGCGACCCTTGGTCAGAGGCTGCTTGCGACGAGATCCTCGCCTCCAACCTGGAGCGAGCACATTCGCTTGGCCCAAGTATCTACGCGCCAGCCTCGTACGCGCCAGCCTCGCAGGCGACAGATATTATTTTACTCAATAGCTTACAGCCATTTCTTCCAGCGAAAATACACGTACGGCCCAAGGCCCACGAGCACCATGAGAACGAGCGCCAGCGGATAGCCGAACGGCCATTCGAGCTCCGGCATCACCTTGAAATTCATGCCGTAAATCGAGGCGATCATGGTTGGGGGCATGAAAATGACGGCGAGCACCGAAAATAGCTTGATGATGTCGTTCTGGGCGAGGTTGATGAACCCGAGCGTCGCATCCAAGAGAAACTGGACTTTTTGCGCCTTGAAGCTCGCGTCCTCCTCGAGCGACTGCAAGTCGCGCAACGCGGCCTTGGTGGCGTCGCGGACCGGCTTTGGAGTCTTCTCGGCAAGCCTTCCTTCGGAAGACAGGAAGAGCAGCAGGCGCTCGATCGACAGGAGGCTCTCCCGCAAGTTTGAGATTCGCTCGTCCTCGCGGCCGAGAGCCCCAAGCGTGGCCGAGTAGACCGCGCTTCGCCTGGAATTGTCTCCCTCGGCCCTGAAAACGGCGTCGCCGGTCTTGTCGAGGCTCACTCCCACCTTGCCGAGCGCGCGAGCGGAAAGATTGATGATCGTGTTGATGAGCCCAAGGGCGATCGCGTCCGGCATAAGCGCCTGCCCCCAGGACCGGCAGAGTTTTTTGCCGAAAATCTCGAAAGAATCGCTCTCGTCGTAGCGGACGGTCACCAATGTCGCGTCGCAGATGACGAACGTGACGTCGGTAATGTCCGGCGACGTCTCCGCCTCGCTGACGACGTTTGCCTGAAGGTAGCGCACGCCGTCCTCGGCATAATGCGCCTCCGGGGGCTCCGCGAAATCCGGATCGGCCCGGGTGGGTATTTTGCAGCCGAGATAGGCCTGGACCCGCTGATCCTCGTCCATGGTCGGCTCGATCATGTCGATCCAGACCGCCCCCGGGGGAATCGCCTCGTCGGTCCCAAGCGTCCGGCGCGCCACCGGAGATTGCGAGTGCCCGCCGGCAGCTTGCGCCGGCTTTGTCACATAATGGACGATGATCAATAAGGCCCCCGCGTGTCGCGACCCTTTTTCATGTGCGGGGTTTACAACAGGAGCACGACGGGGGCGACCGCCTCCCGTGAGGCGTCAATTCACGAAAATTTGCAGCCGGCTACGCGAGTGGGAGCGGAAACGCTTCCCCCCATACGACAGGAGCCCCGCAAACGGGGCTCCGAATCTATCAGCAACGGTGACAAGGCACGAGACGTAAGCGTCGCCTCAGTTATCGTCCACAACCAGTGTCGCAACGGACCCGCGCTCTTGGGCATGGCGCTCAACCTTGGCGCCTGTCGCGTTGAGCGAAGCGAGCGCCGCGATCGCCAGCACCGAAAACGTCACCACGAAAATCATGCCACGGATATTCATCGGAAGCTCCTTCCGTCCGTCCGGGGTACGAACCCTGAACGACACGGTAAGGTTCCATTAACCAGTAATTGTTCTTGCGGCCGTGATCTGCATCACTGCTCGAACGATGATTCCGGCGGCCGCGCGGGTGGTAAAACCTTGCGGAAAATCGGAATAGGGTATCCTGCACCTGGCCGACGCGTCATTGAGGGCGGCGGCAAGCACACATCGGCATAAAGGGCTCCGGAAACCAATTTTCTGATCATAAGTGGCTGTAAGGCATTTGAAAACAACGAATTAGACGACTTAAACCAACTTATCCCAAGCTAGGAGAAGCGAATTCCACGCTAACGGAAGCTGGGCGAAGAGAACGGAAGCTAGCCGAAATTCTGGGTACGGCTGCTCACTCTTCCAGCTCGCTGTCCCAATATAGATAATCCATCCAGCTTTCGTGTAAATAATTCGGAGGAAATAACCGGCCGTTCTGGTGCAAATCGTGGACGGTCGGCTGATAGGGCTGGCGCGCCGGCCACATGCGGGCGATCGAGGGCATCATGTCGGCTTTTCTCAGATTGCACACCGAGCAGGCCGCGACGACGTTTTCCCAGCTCGTGACGCCGCCTCGAGAGCGCGGAACGACGTGGTCGAAGGTCAGATCTTCTTTCCCGCCGCAATATTGGCAAGTAAACCGGTCGCGAAGAAAAACGTTGAACCGGGTGAAGGCGGGAAAGCGCGTGGGCTTTACATAGCTCTTCAGCGATACAACTGACGGAAGCCGCATCTCGAAGGAGGGACTGCGGACGAGCGTCTCATATTCGGAGATGATGTTCACGCGATCGAGGAACACCGCCTTGATCGCATCCTGCCAACACCAGATGGACAGGGGATAATAACTAAGCGGGCGAAAATCCGCGTTCAACACCAAAGCCGGGCAGTTGCCTGGCGTGACTGCCTGAACATGAACCGTCAAACCGAGACGCTCCGTCCTCCGCACGTCGCACGCGCCGGATCGCGAATCCGGCCTACCGGCTCTAGTCTACGCCCTACGTGACGCCGTTGTGAAGGCGCCCGGTTCGCTGGATGGCTCAACGCGCCTTTCTCTCGATCGCCTCCATATCGTCGTCGGAAAGACCGAAGTGGTGGCCGATCTCATGAACAAGCACATGGGTCACGACGTCGCCGAGAGTGTCTTCGCCGTCGCACCAATAGTCGAGGAGCGGGCGGCGATAGAGCCAGATCATATTGGGAAGTTCTCCGCTCTCCTCGGCCGCTCCGCGATGGGCGAGGCCGCGGCCGCGAAAGAGGCCAAGGAGATCGAACTCGCTCTCGGCGCCCATCTCCTCCAGCGTATCGTCGTCGGGGAAATCATCGACCTGGATGACCAGGCCTTCGCAAAGGCGGCGAAACGTCGCGGGAAGCCTCGCGAAGGCCGCGTCTGCCAGAGCCTCGATGTCAGCCAGCGCGGGCGCTTGCAGCGCCCCAAAGGGGGAGCGAACCCCCGCGGTCACGGCGCGGTCCGCGCCGCACGAGGACGGTCGAGGGACGCCGTTCGCGACGCTTCCAGCCGGTCGACAAGATCGCGCGTTCGCTGAGCAACGGCGGAGCGCACGGCGTGGGCCGCCGAAGGGAATTCCGCAAGGACTTTGCGAAACATCTCGCCCGGCACGCGCGTCACAACCGTCTCCTCGACCGCTCGCGCGTCAACCTGCCGGGCGACCGGCGCGTAGAGCGCGCTTTCGCCGATCAGGGCTCCAGCGCCGACTTGACGAAGAGGGATCCGACCGCCTTGAGGGCTTAGCTCGACCGCCCCCGAATGGACGAAATAGGCCGCCTCGCCTGTGTCCCCCGCCAGGAACAACGCCTCTCCCGCCCGCACTCGGGTCTTGCCGCAGGTGAAAGCGATCAGTTGCAGCGCCTCGCGCGGCAGAAGGTCGAACGGCCGTGTCCCCGAAAACCGCGCAACATCCCCCTCGAGCGTCACTCGGCCTGCCCCTCGCGCGCCCGTTCGGGCACGCCGGCGATGAGCTTGTAGCCGCCGCCCTCCGTGACGAGAAGCTGGGCGTCCGCGGGGTTGCTCTCGATCTTCTGCCTGAGGCGGTAGATATGCGTTTCGAGCGTGTGGGTCGTCACGTTCGAGTTGTAACCCCAGACATGCTTGAGCAGCATCTCGCGGGCGACCGGCTGCTGATCCGCGCGGTGGAGATAACGAAGGATCGCAGCCTCCTTCTCGGTCAGCCGCAGCTTGGCGCCATCCACCCCGACCAGATTTTTTGAAGACGGGCGGAAGGTGTACGGCCCGACCTGGAACTCGGCGTCCTCGCTCGAATTCGTACTGACGCAGATGCGCCCGAATGCGGGCGAGAAGGACCACGAAACGGAACGGCTTGCTGACATAGTCGTTCGCGCCTAAATCGAGACCGATGACCGTATCGGCCTCCGAATCCCGCGCCGTGAGCATGATGATCGGTCGTTTGTAGCCGTCCCGCCGCAACGTCCGGACGGTCTCCCGCCCATCGAGATCGGGCAGGCCCACGTCCATGATGACAACGTCGGGCGGCGTCTCCGATACGGTGGCGACGGCGGCGGTCGCGGACCCGACCGTCTCCACCTCGAACTCAGGGTGCAGCTCAAACTGCTCCGCGAGCGCCCCGCGCAACTCCGCGTCATCGTCGACGATAAGGATGCGTCTCGTCTAAATCATGAGATCACAATAGCTTGAGCTTCGATCAACCGCCAGCAGCCCACATCGGAGTTGGCGGGATCATCGAGCCTTCGTTGCGCCGGAATCTTCCGTTCGCAGAGTCGCATTGAGAAACTGGAGCAGCCGTTCACGGTAAGCCTCGCCCCCTATCGCCGCTAGATCCACATGCCACGCGCCTGGAACTTCCCAGTATTCCTTTGGCGAGTTTGCTGCGGCAAAGAGGTTGCGGCTTTCCTCTACGGTCACCTTTTTGTCGTCCGTCCCAGACATCACAAATATGGGGACATGAAGGCGGCGGACTCCATCAATCGGTCGTAGTTTCCAGGGATCCACACCAAACAAGCGCATGGCGTAGAGAAGCGGCAGCGCCAGAGGACGGCCGGCCGGGCCCGCAACGTTGGTAAGACGACGGGTGACAAAATCCGCCAGGTCAGGAAAGGTCGATTCCACGATGACCGCATCGGCCTTGATCGGAGATCCGGTCAAAATCGCCGCTCCGCCCATCGAGATCCCGAGCACCGCGATTCGGTCGTCGGGATCGCGGGCCCGCAACCAGGCGAGCGCCGAGCGCGCGTCGAGAGACTCGCGCTCGCCAAAGGTGATCTCGTCGCCGGGACTTTCTCCGTGCGCCTGAAAGTCGATCGCTAAAGCGCCGTATCCGGCCTCGTGCAGCATTCGCATCCGATCGACAAGCGTCAGCCGGTTCGATTTTGCGCCGTGCAGCAGGAGAACGGCCCCGCGGCCGGAGCCAGGCAACCACCATCCAGCCAGTCGAGATCCGGACATCGAGGGGATTGTGACGCTCTCGACGGGAAGTCCGGTGGCGGCGGCGTCCAATTTCGCCGGACGGGCCCGAAGCTCATAACGCACGAACGCCAGTCCTCCGACGATCAGAACGACAAGCAGCGCCACGCCGACAATCAGCACCCGGATAACCATCAAGCTCGCTCGCGGGTCTAGGGCTTAAAGGTCAATTCGCGCGCGCCCGCCTTCTGAAGGTCGGCCTCGGAACCGGTGATCGTGATGGAGCGCACGTCGTTCCACAGAGGCACGAGATCGCGATAGTGAGGCGAAAATATATGCCCCGACTGACCTGTCGTAATCATGAAACGCGAATTGGCCGGGTCGGACAGGTCATAGATCGCCCGATAGCCGGCGCCGTGCGTCCGGGCGAACGGTTTGTCCTTCGGCTCTTCGAAACCGCCGCCGCGATCGAGTGTGTAAAAGCCGCCGCCCGAGGGCACGCTGAGGTCGCTCAGCCGATCAAGTAGGGGAACCTGTTTGAAGACCTGATGCTGCAAGAGGCTTACATGTTCCTCGCCCCAGCGCCACTGGCTCATGTCGGCGCCGTTCCGCTTGACCAATAGCGCAAGCGCTTCGTCAAGCGCCCGTCCAAGCGCCCGGCGGCACGCCGGATCCGGCTTTCCCGGCTCGTCGCACCATGAAGGATGATCGCGCATGAGGGAAAGCATGGTCGTGAGCGCGAAGGGACCCTTCGCCTCCATCGGAAGCCCTGTTTTGTCCACCAGCAGGATGCGATGAAGGGCGCCCATGAAGGCGGTGAAAATCAAGGGCTCGACCCGGTGTTCGTCCATCTCTCCATCCCAATGGGCGATCAGCGCCTGAGCCTGCCGGGCCCGCTCATCCGACGGAAGAATGCTCGCGATGAAGGGCTGGAGCGCCTTCGCCGCAAGCGACAGGCGGTCGGCCTGCATACGGGCCGATGTATCGAGGGTGTGCTTGTCAATCATGTCGAAGAATTGCTGGATGCGCCGGGCGCGGAAGGGTTCTTCCCAGTCCTGGCCGAATGTCGGCTGATGGTCGTCCCGAACGTTCGCGTTGTTGGCGTTGAAGGCGAAGCCGACCGACGGGTTGTGCAGTTGCGGCAATTGCTCGAAGGGGACCGTTCCGGTCCAGTCAAACGCGCCTGACGCGCCGTCGACCGGCGCAAGCCCATCGCCCGACTTGCGAAGGGGAATGAGACCGGGACTGAAAAATCCGATGTCGCCAGACTTGTCGGCATAGACAATGTTCTGGGTCGGGGTCTGAAACAGCCGCAGCGCCTCAAGGAATTCATTCCAGTTTTGCGCCGCATCGAGCTTGAGGACCGCCTCGGTGGTCGTGTCGTGGTCGCCAAGGCCAGTGAAGGCTAAGGCGACCGCCTTTCCCTGCCCCGCGATGGCGGCCACGCGCTCGCTGACATCGGAAATGATCGGTCCGTGTCGGGTCGTCCGCACAGTGAGACGAACATCGGAAGCCCCTTTGACGTGAATTGTCTCCTCTCGAACCTCGAACGGCTTCGAGCCATCCGGGGTTAGGTAGTTGGCCGAATTGTCGGGATCGATCGTCTCGACGAAAAGGTCCTGCGCGTCGGTGTCGGCGGTCGTGAAGCCCCACGCGATCGAATCGTTCTGACCGAGAAGCACGGCCGGCGTTCCGGGCACCGAGGCGCCCTTGACGAAGCCCTGGGGTGTCACGATCCGCACCAGATACCAAAGAATCGGCGCTCCAAGACTCGAATGGGGGTCATTGGCGAGGATCGGCTTGCCGGTGTCTGTTCGCGATCCCGCGACGACCCACTCGTTCGACGCGCCGCGTTTCATGCCGAGAAGGTCGCCAATCGCGTCTTCCACGCTTCCGGCGCTCGCATGGCTGTCGCCAAGCCGCGGCTCGGTGGTGATCGGGTCGTCAGGCTTCAGACCCGGGAAGAGCCACCCCGCTTGCTCAGGGCCGAGTTTGGCGCGGAGCTCGGCCCGAAGGGCTTCGAGTTCGTAGTTATGCGAGAGTTGCAAAGCCATCAGCTTGCCCCAGACGAGCGAGTTGGCGGGCCTCCAAGGCTCTGGATGTAAGCCGCTTAATAGAAACTCGACGGGCAGCGCGTTCTGATGGCTTTCGAGGAACGCGTTGACGCCTTCCGAATAAGCGAGGAGCCGCTTCTGGGCCGGTGGGGACAGCGCCTTAAAGCTCGCCTCCGCCTCCCGGTAAAAGCCGAGGGTGCGGATAAACTTGTCCACTTTCACAAGGTCCGGCCCGGCAAATTCCGCCATCCGCCCCTGCCCTACACGCCGCTGGACCTCCATTTGGAAGAGCCGCTCGCTGGCATGAAGGTATCCGAGCGCCTCCGCAGCGTCGTCCATGGAAGAAGCGAAGATGTGCGGAACGCCGTAGGCGTCGCGCCACACGTGAACCTCGGCCGAAAGCCCCGGCAATGTCTCGGTTCCCGAGGTCTCTGGCATCGCTCGCCAGAAGAGCCAGGCCCCGAAGAGAAAGGCGACCATGACCGCCCCGAGCAACCCTCTGATGATCCAGAGGAACAGCCGCCATTTCATGCTTTTGTCCCCAGGGTTAGCGGCCCGTCAGAGCGTCAACATCGCCCTGACAGGCGCGTGGTCGGATGGCCGCTCCCAGCCGCGCGCCTCGCGCAACACGTCCATGGTTGCGACGGCAGGACCCAGTTCGGCGCTCACCCAGATATGATCGAGTCTCCGCCCTTTGTTCGCCTTGGACCAATCCGGCGAGCGGTAGCTCCACCATGTGTAGAGCTTTTGATCCTCCGGTACGAATTTTCTAAGGGCGTCAACCCACGGCCCCGCAGCCTGCGCCTTCTTGAGCTTCTCAATCTCGACCGACGTGTGGCTCACCACATTACGAAGCGCCTTGTGGCTCCAGACATCATGTTCCAGCGGGGCTATGTTAAGGTCGCCAACAAGAATTGCGCGCCCGCCGGCGGCCCGCTCCTCGGTGGCCCAGGCCGCCATCTCGTCCACGAAGGCGAGCTTATGGGCAAATTTCGGATTGATTTCCACGTCGGGCTCGTCGCCGCCGGCCGGCACGTAGAAATTGTGCACATCAAGCCCTGCCGCATCCCCATCGAGCGTCACTCGCAGGTGCCGGGCGTCGCCTTTGGCGCAAAAGTCACGTGACGACGACCCGGAAAAAGGGATGCGCGAGATGATGGCGACGCCGTGGTAGCCCTTCTGCCCGCAGATGGCGATGTGAGGATAGCCTGCCGCGCGGAACGCCCCGTGAGGAAAATTGGCGTCCGGACATTTGGTCTCTTGCAGGCACAGCACGTCGGGCTTGAACTCGGCAAGGTACCGCGTCACGAGGTCGATCCGCAGGCGGACCGAATTGATGTTCCAGGTCGTGATGGAAAAATTCAATCGAGCCCCCGAAGCCACACACTGGTCAGGAGAGGCCAGACCCGGCGGCTCGCGGCAAGAGCCGCGACTGCTTTCCCCACATATCCGTTCGCTAGCGGCCCCGGCCGAGCAAAGTGCGGGGGTTCTCGTCGATATGGAACAGGCTTGGGTCCGGAACCGACTTCAGATCGACGTTGAACAGCGTGACGACAGTCTGGAAGCCCTGCGCGTCGATGACCGTCCATTGCTTGAGCGCAAAGGTCGTCGGATCGAAAATGAGTTCGATATGGGCGGTCCCCCCCATGGTCGCCTTGTCTTCGATCTCGATGATCACCGACTTTTCGTCCTGCGCGACGCTGAGGACTTCGGGTGTCCCGGGCGAGATCGATATGGTCGGAGAGCAGGAATTTCAACGGCGTTTGGCCGATGAAATACTCATCCTGAGTATGGAGCTTGTGATCGATGATGGCGACAGAACGGCCGTCGGCCACAATCTCGTAGCGCGCCGGCTGGGCGTATTTGAACAGCATTCGGCCCGGCCTTTGCACGGTTAGCTGCCCCTCGGAGCGCCGGCCGTCCGGGCCAATCTGAACGAAATCGGCGGTGAGCACGCGTGCGGCGTCAAGCCAGGCGTCGGCGCGCGCGACAGCCTCCTGTGCCGAGAGCTGAGCAGCCGGACCGCTCCTGGGCGCTTTGGCGGACCTAGACGCGGCGGCGGGCTGAAGGTCCAGCGGCGCGGCCGCGACCGACGCGACGGTCAGCGCGACGACGAGCGGGGCCAGGGCCATGAACACCATCGATTTTGGCATCGAGTCCTCTCGACCACAGCGCGCTTTTGAGCCAAATGCCTCTCTTGGGGAAGAGCGAGCGCGCGGGGCCGCGCTGCCTCCGATCCAAGTTTGCGTTTTCTATGGCGCATCGGTGCGTTTCGTGCCTCTTACCGCACGCTTGAGCGGCAGACAGGCTGGCTCGATCCGGTGAATTGGAACATCAAAGGGGCGAGTGGGTGGCAGTGGGACGGGGAAGGCGAATCGTCGTCACCGTCGCGCCGAACGGCGGACGCCGGACTAAGGACGATCACCCCGCCTTGCCGCTCACCCCGGAGGAACTAGCGAGGACGGCCGCCGAATGCCTCGACCGGGGCGCTTCGATGATCCACCTCCACGTCCGCGACTCCGCGGGCGCGCACACTCTCGATCCGGACGCGTATCGGGCCGCGATCGCCGCGATCTGCGAGGCGGTCGGAGACCGGCTCGTCGTCCAGCTCACAAGCGAATCGGTTGGACGATACTCTCCGCTGGAACAGCAGGAGGCGGTGCTCAGGACCAACCCCGAAGCCGTGACGCTCGCGCTGCGGGAAATCGCGCCTGACCGCTCGCACGACAAGTCGTTTCTGGAATTCCTCATCAAACTCAAGCAGAACCGCGTATGGCCTCAGATTGTGCTCTATTCCAGAGAGGACGCGCTCCGGCTCGCGGCCATGCACAAGCAGGGCTTCATACCGTTCGAGCGCATCGCCGCGCTTTACGTGCTCGGGCGCTTTGCGCTGCTTCGGACGGCGGCGCCGGCCGATCTGCTCCCGTTCTTGGCCCCCGACGCGCCGCGCTTCGCCTCGTGGACCGTCTGCGCTTTCGGGCGCAGCGAGACGGCTTGCGTCACGGCCGGAGCGTTGCTGGGAGGCAACGTCAGAGTGGGTTTTGAGAATAATTTCCTGATGCCGAACGGAGAACGCGCCGGCTCGAACGCCGATCTCGTGGGCGCCGCCGTGCGCGCCCTAAGCGACGTGGGGCTTCGCGCCGACACCGCCGACGGACTTCGGGAGGAGATTTCCGGGCTGATGGAGTGAAAGGCGTAGTTTCCGTTGGCTTGGGCTAGCTGGTCTTAACTCGCGTTAGCTTGGAAATAGCTTCCGCTAACTTCCGATAGCTTGGTTTAAGTCGACCGAATTTAGGCTTTCAACGGGTTACGTGCTTCGCGAGCAGGCCAAAAAATCTAGAGAGCCCGCCGGCTTGGGATTCGAATGACGGGATTAATTCGCCCGCTTGGTCAGGATGCGGACCAGCCGAGATCTCGCTTAGCCCTCTCGCTGGAAACTGCGCCGTCGTCTTCGGCGATATTGTAGATCCCGGATGACCCCAGGGTCACGGCAAGTCGGCAGGCTTGCGCCGCGGCGTCGACATGGAGCGCCGGGGCGCCATGAGGCGCCCCGAAACCGGTTCCAGGCCCATAAAGGCGGCCATACCGAAGAACGATGCCTTCGATCGGCGCGGCGAGCACCTGGGTTTCAAGGCTGTTCACGCCGGTGGCCGTTGGGTTCAGCGGATCGTCCTCGCGGCGGGGAAGCGGACCGTCGGCATAGGCAAAGGCTATGCTCTGGGCGATTAGCCTGCGGGCCCCACAAGTGAGGCTCGCGGCAATCAAGTTCCGGGTTCCCTCCTCGCGAATCCGCGTGTTGCGCGGCAGAGCCTCGGCCATTTCCGCCGGATTGAGCCCGGCCGGCAGGTCCGTGAGTTGATGAACGACGATTTGGGGCGCAGCCCTCTCGAGCGCGGCTCGCAGCGCTGCGGCGTTGAAAACATCGACGACCGCCGGCCTCGCTCCCAAACTCTGCAAAAGTTCGATTTTCGAGTTCGAAGCGGGTCGAGCCCGTGACATCCCATCCATCGGCGACCAGGAGCGGAATGAGGCGCCGGCCGATTGCGCCGGTGGCGCCGGCAACGAAGATCGCACGGCCGGTCATGCCGCCCCTCGCCTCGGGATTCGGGCGATCGTCGCTGCGAAGGCTGCCGCGAAGCGCACGACGTCCTCGGGCTCCGAGGCCCAGCCCAGACTCAGGCGGATCACGCCGCGGGCAAGCGCTGGCTCGACCCCCATCGCGGCAAGAACGTGCGACGGCGCGACCTTGCCGGAAGAACACGCCGACCCCGAGCTGACCGCCACGCCTGCAAGATCGAGCGCAATCATAAGCGTCGCGGCGTCGATGCCCGGAACCGCGAAGCAAAGCGTATTCGGTACGCGTGGCGCGTCGCTCGCGAACAACACAGCGTCGGGCGAGGCCGCCAGGACCGCATCCGCCAGCCGATCGGTGAGGGCGCGCAAGCGTGGAGCTTCGGTTGCCAGTGCGCCGCGTGAGACGCGCGCCGCTGCGCCAAATCCCGCGATGGCGGCGACATTCTCCGTTCCCGCCCGCGCGCTGCGCTCCTGTCCGCCGCCGCGGATAAGCGGCTCGCCGAGGCTCACATCCGGACTTGCTGTTGCGAGGGCGCCCACACCCTTCGGGCCGCCGATCTTGTGGGCGGAAAGCGAGAGGGCGTCCGCTCCTAGCGCGGAAATGTCGCACGTCATGCGTCCGGCAAGCTGAACCGCATCGCAGAAGACATATCCGCCGCCGGCGTGGACGAGCGTGGCGGCCTCGGCGAGCGGCTGCACCGCGCCTGTCTCATTATTGGCGCCCTGAAGCGCCAGCAGGATGCGGCCGGGTCTTGCACAGGCCTTGGCGAGCCAGCCGAGGTCGATCAGGCCGTTCCCGGTCAAAGGCGCCGTCTCGACCGCGGAAGCGGGAAATCGATGCCCGTTCAGGACACAAGGATGTTCGCCGCCCGAGACGATGAGCCTTTCGAGCGGCCGCCCGGCCGGCCCCGCCCCGAACCAAGGATTGAGCGCCGTGGCGGCGGCCTCAGTTCCGCCGGAGACGAAAGTAACGCAACGAGGAGCCGCGCCGACGAGCCGGCCGATTTCTCGTCTGGCGTCCTCAACGATTCGGCGGGCCTCCCGGCCCTCACGATGAACCGACGAAGGATTGCCCGTCTCATCGAGGGCGGCGAGAACGGCCTCGCGCGCCTCAGGGTGGAGCGGCGCGCTGGCATTATAATCCAGGTAGCTTCTGGTCTTTTCTCTGGCGGCCATTGCGGTTCCGGCGACGCCCTCCGGCGAGCGGTTTCGTGAGGCGCATGCCTCAGTTTTTCCTTGCAATATCCGGCGCCTTGCGTGCTATGAGGCTGCCTCCAAGGCGAACCCCCGCCGGATTGTCGATGAGATACGCGCCTCCTTGGCGCGCCGCAACCTGGGCCCTTCTCCTCAGGCGGCGTTCGCGACAAGCCCGCGGATGGGGCGCGCGCGTGTCTGGAGCTTTCATGCCCGAAGTTTTTTTCAACGGTCCCGCCGGCCGGCTGGAAGGCCGGTTTCACCCCGCCAAGCAGCGGGGAGCGCCGATCGCGGTCGTTCTCCATCCGCACCCGCAGTTCGGCGGGACGATGAATAATCAGATCGTCTACAACACTTATTACAATTTCGCCGAGCGCGGCTTTTCGGTGCTCCGGTTCAACTTCCGTGGCGTCGGCCGCTCGCAGGGTTCGTTCGACCACGGTCAGGGCGAGCTTTCGGACGCGGCGTCGGCTCTCGACTGGGCCCAGTCGATCAGCCCGGAGGCGCGCGCCTGTTGGATCGCCGGCGTGTCGTTCGGGTCGTGGATCGGAATGCAGCTTCTGATGCGCCGTCCGGAAATCGAGGGCTTCATCTCGATTGCGCCGCCCGCCAACCGATTCGACTTCAGCTTCCTTGCCCCCTGCCCTTCCTCCGGCCTCTTCGTTCACGGCGACAGGGACCGCGTGGCGCCGCTCAAGGAAGTGCTTGGTCTCATCGAGAAGCTCAAAACGCAGAAGGGCATCCTGATCGAGCACGCAGTCATCCCGGAAGCGAACCATTTCTTTGAGGATTGCATCGATGATCTGCAGACGGTCGTCGGCGCATATCTCGACAAGCGGCTCGGAATGCCGCGACATGCGCCCCCGCCCGTCCGGAAGGAGCGGGCGAAGCCGGCTGTTGCCGCGGCCCAGACGGGGCACGAGCATCCGAACGCGAAAGGGTAGACGGAACTTTGGCGCTGATCACGACGACGGAGGAGCTGGCCGCGGTTTGCGACCGCATGGCGCGTCATCCCTTCGTAACAGTCGATACGGAATTTTTGCGCGAGACGACCTTTTGGCCGATCCTTTGCGTCATCCAGCTCGCATCCGAAGACGAGGCGGTGGCCGTCGATTGCAGAGCCGAGGGGTTAGACCTGCAACCCATACTCCGGCTGATGGCCGACGACAGCGTCGTGAAGGTTTTTCACGCCGCCCGGCAGGACCTGGAGATCTTCTGGAAGCTCGCGGGCGTCCTTCCGACCCCGCTCTTCGACACCCAGGTCGCGGCGATGGTGTGCGGCTATGGCGATCAGGTCTCCTATAGCGAACTCGCCCATTCGCTTTGCAAGGTGACCATCGACAAGTCGTCGCGCTTCACGGACTGGGCGCGCAGGCCCCTGTCGGAGACGCAGATCGCTTACGCCATCAACGACGTCACTCACCTTAGGCAGATCTACAAGGTCCTTTCGGAGCGGCTGAAGTCTTCCAAGCGCCAGTCCTGGCTCGAGGACGAGATGAAGGTGCTGAACTCGCCGGCAACCTACGAGCAGCATCCCGAGCGCGCCTGGGAACGATACAAGTCGCGGGCGCGGAAGCCCCGCGATCTGGCGGTGCTCATGGAAGTCGCCGCCTGGCGCGAGAGCGAAGCGCAGGCGCGCGACATTCCCCGCGCGCGGGTGCTCAAGGATGACGTGATGATCGAGATCGCGCTCGCTGCGCCGCGATCGGTCGAAGCGCTCGGAAATCTCCGCGCCTTCCCGCGGGGAATGGAGCGGTCGCGCGCCGCGGGCGAAATATTGACCGCGATCGAGCAAGGATTGGCGCGCGACCCGAAGACCCTGCCCCGCATCGAGCGCGACCGCCGCAACGGGGCGAACATCGGCGCCACCGTCGAATTGCTCAAAGTGCTTCTGCGCCAGGTGAGCGAGGACAGCGGGGTTGCCGGCAAGCTGATCGCGACGGTGGACGATCTCGAAGCCATTGCAACGAACGACAAGGCCGAGACACAAGCGCTGTCAGGGTGGCGCCGCCGCCTGTTCGGCGAGCGCGCCCTCGAACTCAAGAATGGACGCCTCGCGCTCACCATAGAGAATGGAAAAGTCGTCACGCTGGAATGGCGGGACGGCGAAAAGCCGGCGGCCGCCGACTTAAGACCCCCGCAACCTGTCGCGTGCAGCGTGCTTCTCCGACGCTCGAACGCGAGCGCGGAGGCCGAATTGTCGTCAGAGCTCACCATCGCGCTCGTGATCGACCACGCCAGCGTCACGGGCGGCGCGGCGAAGGTCGCATTCGACAGCGCGGTCGAACTCAAGCGACGCGGCCATAGGCCGGTTCTGTTCGCGGCCGCCGGCCCCGTCGATCGACAGCTTGCGCAATCCGGCGTCGAGGTCGTCTGCCTAGGGCAGCGCGATATTCTGACGGAGCCGTCCCGCCTGCGGGCGGCGACGCGAGGCGTCTGGAACTTCGACGCGGCAGGCGAGCTCGCGCGATTGCTCGAATTGCTGCCGCACGGCCGATCAATCGTGCACGTCCATGGCTGGGCAAAGGCATTGTCGCCCGCCATCGCCGGGCCGATCTCACGGTCGAATTATCCGGCCGTCTGCACCCTGCACGAATATTTCCTCTTCTGTCCGAATGGCGGCTTTTACAACTATCCGGCCGGCGAGATCTGCCCGCTGGAGCCAATGTCCGCCGCCTGCCTGACGACGAATTGCGACTCCCGCTCCTACGCCCAAAAGCTCTGGCGATGCGCACGCCACATCGCGATGACCGAGATCGCCCGGCTGCCAGAGGTCTTCTCCGACGTCATCGTGATTTCCGATCTGCAGCGCCGTGTCGTCGAAAAGCGGCTCAGCCCGGAAACGCGATTGTGGCGGATCGGCAATCCCATCGACGTTCCGGATCTCGGGCCGAAGTCGCGGCCGGCGACTGGCGACATTCTGTTCGTTGGTCGTCTTGCTCGCGAGAAAGGCCCGCTGCTGCTTGCGGAAGCCGCCCGTCGCGCCGGCCTCTCGCCTGTCTATGCTGGCGATGGGCCGGCGAGGGGCGAATTGGAGGCGGCCTACCCGGAGGCGCGTCTGCTTGGATGGAAAAATCCCGACGAGGTCCGCGCCCTCATGCGCGCCGCTCGCGCGCTGGTTTTCCCCTCGCTCTGGTACGAAGGCCAACCGCTGACGGTGATGGAAGCCAAGGCGCTTGGCTCGCCAGTCATCGTCTCCGACGCCTGCGCCGGACGCGAAGCGATTCTGCGATGGCGAATTGGGCCTCTGGTTCCGAAGCGGCGACGCCGATGCGCTGGCCGCCGCGATGGGCAGACTCGATGACGATGCCCTCGTGACCCGGTTGTCACGGGGCGCCTATCGCGACTTCTGGGCCGAGCCGCCGACGCCCGCGCGCCACGTCGATGCGCTCCTCGTCCTCTACGATCACATGCTGGGCGCCGCCGGCGTCCGCTCACGCAACGCCGGGCTTCGCGCCGGCCCGCTTGTGGAGGCTTGAACCTCCAACTCACTGGATCCCTAACTCGACCGACCGACCGACCGCGCCGCAAGCACTTCATCGATGAAATCGTCCATCGCGCCCGCCACCTTGCGGATGTCGAAAAGGCGCTCGACGCGCGTCCGGCCGGCGCGGGCGCGCTCCGCGCGTCGCTCCGGCGCGTCCATGAGCGCGGCTAGCGCCGCCGCAACGCCCGGCTCGTCGCCCGGCGCGACGATTTCCGCGTCCTTGCCGGCAACTTCCGCGAGGCCGCCAAGCCCCGAGGTCACGAGCGCAGTCCCTGTGGCGAGGGCTTCGAGCGCCGTTCGCCCGAAAGGCTCCGGCGACTTCGTCAGCACCATGCCGATCGCCGCCGTCTCCCATGCCCGCTGCACGTCCGAATAGGGCAGATAGCTGTCGATGCGCACACGACCGTCAAATGGCTGCGCCATCGCCTTGAGCCGCGCGACGAGGCTCGGCTCCCGGTCGGTCGCTGAGAGAATGAAACGCGCGGTCCATTCCGGCCGGGAGGGCAGAACCTGCGCGATCGCCTGCATCGCCTGCAAATGACCCTTGTCGTCGAGGGCGCGGCCAACCGACAGGATCGTCTTGTCCTTTGGCGTCTCATGCGCCCAGACCGTCATGTCGAGGCCGTTCGGAACTGCGCGCACGGGGGCCTGCACATGCGGGAAGCCCTCCTGAAACCGGGCGGCGCAATCGCGGCTGACAAAGGCGAACCCCGCAACGCCCTTCAACTCAATTCTCCGCTCCAGGCGTTTGAGCGGTGAGGCCGGGGCCGTCACATAGGCGTGGCTGTGAAGAATTGTCGGCGCGCCTGAAACGGCGCCAATCCATCCCGCCGCCGGAAGGTGATTCTCGACGATGACGATATCGACGCCGCGCCGGCGCAGCATGCGCCCGACGGCCAGCGCCTTGGCGACGTTTCCGCCTGCCCAAACTTCGGGAACGGCGGCGACCTCGACCCCCTCGAAGGGCGCGTCGATCTTCGGACAGACGACGAGCGTCGAGGTCCGGTATCGGCTGTGGAGGGCGAGGTCGCGCACGCACAGTTCCACCGAAGAGGCGAGCTTCGGCCCGAAATGCGCATTGCGCAGGAGCACGTAAGCAATCGTCGGATGTCCCGCCATTCCCAGCCGTCATGCGGACCGGCAGCCGAGCAGCGCGGGCCGTTCCCTGTTTGCGCCACTGTTAAAGGTCGCCCCTCGCGGCGGCAATGTGACCTTCCCGATTGCCCGTCCGACATTATTTTGCTTCAACGGACCGGACCCCAAGGATCAGAGAATGGAGCCTTCGCTGGATAGGCCGGATCGCGCGGCGCCGACGCTGACCCATGTCGGCGCAGATGGCGAGGCCCGAATGGTGGATGTTTCGGCCAAGGCCGAAACGGCTCGGCTTGCTGTGGCGGAAGGGCGGGTGCGAATGGCAGCCGCGACCTTGACGGCGATTTTGGCGGGCGACGCGAAAAAGGGCGACGTCATTGGCGCGGCGCGGATCGCTGGAATCATGGGCGCGAAGCGCACATCCGACCTCATCCCGCTCTGCCACCCGCTGCAACTGACCAAGGTCGCGGTCGACATTACGCCGGACGAGGGGCTGCCGGGCCTGCGCATTCGAGCGGAGGCGCGCTGCGTCGGCCCGACGGGCGTCGAGATGGAGGCCCTGACGGCCGTGTCGGTGGCCTGCCTCACCGTCTACGACATGGCCAAAGCCATCGATCGGGGGATGATTATCGAGGGCATAGGGCTCATCGAGAAGCACGGCGGCAAGTCGGGCGCATGGCGCGCGCCAGGGCAAAGCGCATGAGCGGAATGATCTCGGTCGAGGAGGCGCTCGCGCGAGTTCTGTCGTCCGTCAAGACGCCGCTTGCCGAAGAGCGCGTCAGGTTGGAGGCCGCGCACGGTCGTGTGCTTTCCCGCGCCGTCGCGGCTTTGAGAACGCAACCCCCGTTTCCGAATTCGGCCATGGACGGCTATGCGCTGCGCGCATCGGATACGAGGACGGGACGGGCAACCCTTGCGGTCATTGGAGAGTCCGCGGCCGGACGCGCCTTCAGCGGCGCGGTCGGCGCCGGCCAAGCGGTTCGGATCTTCACCGGCGCTCCGATGCCCGACGGCGCCGACGCGATCGTCGTTCAGGAAGATGTGAAGAGGGACGGAGATCGCGTTGTTCTTACAACGGAAATCTCATACGGCGAGAACCTTCGTGAAGCCGGGCTCGACTTCCGGGACGGCGAGACGCTTCTCGCGGCGGGCCGGCGACTGACCCCGCGCGATGTGGCGCTTGCCGCCGCAGCCAATCACGTGACGCTGCCTGTGCGCCGGAAGGCGACGGTCGCCATCCTCGCAACCGGGGATGAGCTCGTCCCACCGGGGGAAACGCCAGGACCGGCCCAGATCGTAGCCTCGAACAATTTCGCGGTCGCGGGCCTGGTGGCTGCCTGCGGAGGCGTCCCTATCGATCTCGGCATCGCGCGCGATACGTCGGCGGACATCGCCGCCGCGGTCGGGCGCGCCCAGAAGGAAACGGGCCGACGTTCTCGTGACGCTCGGCGGCGCGTCGGTCGGAGACTACGACCTCGTACAGAAGGCGCTCGTCGGCCTCGGCATGGAACTCGGCTTCTGGCGCATTGCGATGCGGCCCGGCAAGCCGCTGATGCACGGACGGCTCGGAGACATGCTCGTCCTCGGTCTGCCCGGAAATCCGACTTCTTCGATGGTCTGCGCCGTCCTTTTCCTGCGTCCTCTCTTGCGCGCCCTCCTTGGCGAGCCGGAATCGGGCGCGGATCCAAGCCGGATCGCGCGCCTTGGGGCCGACGTCGACGCCAATGGCGCCCGACAAGACTACATGCGGGCTGCCTTCGCCGAGGGAAGGGATGGCGCTCCAACGGTCATCCCGATCGCCGACCAGGATTCTTCGCTGGTGAAGGCGATGGCGCGAGCGGAAGGTCTAATTATACGCCCGCCCCATGCCCCGGCGGCAAAGTCGGGCGAGATTTGTCGCGCAATCGCGTTCGAGGGGCTGGGCCTATAGAGACGGACCGCAAGGAGAGTTCCGTGCCTCCGCCCGGGGCGGATCGCGAGGGCGGCCTCGTGGCCTTGACCGTGCTCGCTCTGATTTCCGGTCTGTTCACCGGAGTCGTCGGCGCCGCTTTCCGCGCGTCGCTCGATGCGGCCGACCGGTTCCGCAACGCCCTTATCGGCGCGTCCCATGAATGGGCGCTGATCGGATTTTTGCTGATCGTGCTGAGTTGCGCCGCGGCGGCCTCGATCGCCGCCTGGATGGTGAGGCGCTTTTCGCCGCTGGCGTCGGGCAGCGGCATTCCTCACGTAGAGGCGGTTCTGCGGGACGGCTTCCCTCCCGCGCCGCCAGTCCTGGCGCCGGTAAAGTTCGTCGGCGGCGTGCTGGCGATCGGTTCCGGGCTTGCGCTGGGACGCGAGGGCCCGACGGTCCAGATGGGAGCCACCATCGCCGCGCTCATTGGGCAGACTTTCCGAGCGCCATGGGCCGACTGCCGAGCGCTGCTCGCCGCAGGCGCCGGCGCGGGGCTGGCCACCGCCTTCAACGCGCCTCTCGCCGGAGCGGCCTTCGTGCTGGAAGAGCTCATCGAAAGCTTCGACCAACGAATCACCATCGCCGGTCTCGCGGCGGCCGCCACCGCGATCGCCGTGATGCGGGCCCTCATCGGTAATCATATGGACTTCCACATCGTCCCAATTCCCGATGTGTCGGCGGAGTCGCGGGTCTTTTTCTTCGCCCTTGGAGCGGTTCTCGGCCTGGTTGGCCTCGCCTACAACCGAACCGTGCTCGCGGCCTCCGCGCTTGCTGAGCGCTTGCCCATGCCGGTCGAGGTCCGCGCCGCGCTCATCGGCGCTTCTGTCGGTGCAATTGCCTGGGTCTGGCCGGGACTGGTCGGCGGCGGCGACCCGCTCACCCAAAGCGCGCTCGACGGCAGCGCGGACCTCGCCGTCCTGCCCGCCGTCTTCCTGGCGCGTTTCGTTCTTGGCGCGGCGTCCTATGCGACGGGTACGCCCGGCGGTCTCTTCGCGCCGCTGCTCACCCTCGGCGCCCAGTTCGGGCTGATGTTCGGCTCCGCCTGCCGCGCAATTTTTCCATGGGTCACCGCGCCGGCGCAATCGTTCGCGCTCGTCGGGATGGCCGCTTTCTTCGCGGCCACCGTCCGGGCGCCGCTGACCGGCATGATCCTGGTCAGCGAAATGACGGGGAATGGCTCAGCCTTGCTTCCGATGCTTGGGGCTTGTGCGATCGCCATGCTCGTTCCGAAGGCGCTCGGCGAAGCGCCGATCTACGATTCCTTGCGGGAAGCCTTCGTTCGCAAGGCGCGGCGCGCCGATGCGGCCGCCAGCGCGCCACGGCCGCCGGCCCTCTGAAGCTCAATCGCCAACGCTTTCCGCCGCATATGGCCAGTGGTCGCGCAGCACCCCGAACAGGAAGGCGGTCGTCAGCCCGAACAGCATCATTCCGTTCAGCGCCTCCATGGCCCCGAGCAGTCGCCAGTGTGGATCGAGGTAGATATTGGCATGTCCGTAGCTGGTGATGGCGCTCAGCGAATAGAGCATGGCGATCCGCATGTTCGGCGATGCGCTCAGTTGAACGTAGGCGACAGCCCAGACAGCGGCCTCGACGCCATGCAAGGCCGTCAGCACCAGAACGGTGGCCGAGACCACGGCGGCAAAGACCGTGAGCGAACGGTCCGCCCCGACGGTGCGAATGAGACGCCCCAGGACTCTGCCATGAATGCCGACAAGCCCGAATGCGTGGAGCAAAACCGTCAGCACAATTAACGGCAGCCCCCACAGCCAGTCGTGAGACCAGCTGTCGCTGAGGACCGCTATCGCGTCCGATGTGGCGAAGTCCGATGTCAGGACCGAATGATTCTCACAAGGGGCGCGGCGTCAGTAGTAGGGAACGTATGGGCCCCATGCGCCGCCCCAGTCGGCCGCGGCATCCGCGTTCAGCATCGCCGTCGTCTCCTGCATCTCCGCGATGTTGTTGGCGCTCCGCAGGGCCTGATAGGACTGGAAGGCAGCCTCGTTGCCGACATAGGCGCAGTTGCAGCCCGCGTAATCCGCCCAGATGTAGACGTTGCCCTTCTTTCGCGTCACGAAGACGAACTGATGCTGCGGCATCGTCTGGATATTGGCGATTTTGTGCGGCGTGTCGGCCTGGAGGCGCATGAAGCCCGCGGCGGAGAGCTGCGATTCCTTCTCCTGCGCGCCCATCGTCTGACAGCCCGCAGCCCCGAGGGCCGCAGCCAGAGCGGCCACTAGCATTGCTTGACGAACCATCCTCGAACCCCTCCGTCCCAATCTTTCCTATGGAGGGCGTTCCCCCCTAGCCGCGCGGATCGTGAGGGGTCGGCGGGCGGCAGTCAATCGCCCTCCGCCGGCAAGCCGCCGCTTTCCCCACTCATTCTTACGTGGGCTTGAGGGTTTAGAGCCGCGCGCCGACGATAGCGCGCCAGAATCCGCTATAGGCGAGCTCCAAGCCGACAATGGAATAATCCAGATCGACGGTCTCGAGCACCTCATAGGCGGAGTTGTTGCAGATGGAGAAGATGATCAATCCATCCTTCGCCACGTGGCGGCTCGCCTGTCGGAGATAAGTTTCGGTGATCCGCCCGTTCGGATCGCAGAGGCTGTATTTCTCGATATCGTTCTCGGGATTCTTGTCGATCATCGGCGTGTTGAAAACGATCAGGCCGAAATCCCGCTCGCGGATATTTTCGAACAGATCGGATTCGAACGCGGTCAAGGCCACGTCATTGAGCGCCGCGTTGTCCAGCGTCGCCTGCACGGCGACCGGCGAAATGTCCGTCGCGACGACATGCGACGAATAGTTCTTCGCGATGAAAAGGGAGATGATCCCGCTGCCGCAGCCGATCTCGCAGGTTTTGTCGAGCTGCCTAGGCTCCATCGCGCGAATGTTGCGGATGAAGAATTCCGAACTGGAATCAGGAAGCGGGTGATAGACCCCGGCTGGAACGTCGATGACGAGGCCGTCGGTCTCGATGCGCTCCGGCACCGCCTGCCGCTGGACGAGCGCCTGATGAGCCGCTTCGATGTCGAAAGGAGCGGTGTTAACGAGATTTGAAAGCCCCAGCTTTTTGAGCACAGAATGGCGCGGGCTGACCTTGTATTCGATATTCATATCGTCTCGCCCTTATTCCCCTCGACGCAGTCTACCGCTGCGCGGCGCGGGCGACCGGCGGAGCGCCAGCCGAAGCCGCAAATTCTCTCAACAATGGCGTTCTTGCTTGGTTCACGCTTCTCGACCGCGCTCGCTGTCATGCCAATCATGCAGCAGCCAGTGCGAAAGCGCAGTCAGGAAAACATGAATTGTGATGCCGGCGACAGAGATCAAGAGGAGAGCGGCGAACATTCGCGGAATGTTCAGGCGAAACCCAGATTCCACAATGCGATAGGCGAGTCCCGACCCCTGCCCCGCCGAACCGGCGGCGATCTCCGCCACGATCGCCCCGATTAGCGCGAGACCGCCGCTGATGCGAAGGCCCGCGAGAAAATACGGCAGCGCGGACGGCAACCTCAGCAGCATGAACTGCTGAAAGCGCGTCGCCCGGTACATCTGGAAAAGGTCGACGAGATTGTGGTCCGCCGAGGATAAGCCAAGGGTGGTGTTGGCGAGCAGCGGGAAGAAGGCGACCAGGAAGGCGCAGACCAGCACGGCAACCGAAGGCGATAGATAGATCAGGAGAAGCGGCGCGATCGCGACGATCGGCGTCACCTGCAAAGCCACCGCAAAGGGATAAAAGGCGCGTTCCACGAGCCGAGATTGTGCGAAAATCACCGCAAGCGCCACGCTGCCGATGACCGCGGCCAACAGCGCCTTCAACGTGATCGAGAGCGTCACCCAGAGCGAGGCCGACAGCGTGCCCCAGTCCGTGAACAGCGTCGCGATGATAACGGTTGGCGCGGGAAGCAGGTATTGCGGGATGTCAAAAATCCTGACAACCGCCTCCCAGGCGCAAAGCCCGAGTCCCAAGGTGAAGGCTGGAACGGCGTAACCGACGATATCTTCCTTGGTCATCCGCAGATCTCGCCCGGCGCTGCTTCTCCCATGGCCAGATGCAGCGCCCGCGAGGTTTCACGGCAAAGTTCCGCGTAACGCTCGGACAACCGGAAATCCTCTCCCCGCTCGGAAGGCGGATCGATCTCGATCTCGGCGACCGCTCGCCCCGGTCTGGCGGCCATGACCACGATGCGATCGGAAAGGTACACGCTTTCGAATACGGAATGGGTCACGAAGACAACCGTTGCGCCCAGCGAGGCCTGAAGTCGCGAGAGGTCGTCGTTGAGCTTCAGGCGCGTGATTTCATCCAGCGCCGCAAACGGCTCGTCCATCAGCAGGACAGCGGGACGGGTGACCAGCGCCCGTGCGATCGATACCCGCATTTTCATGCCGCCCGAGAGCTGGCGTGGGTAGGATTTGGCAAATTTCGCAAGCCCGACCTGGTCCAGCACTTCCTCGACCCGAGGTCGCGCCTTTTCCTTGGAGACGCCAGCCAGCCGGAGAGGCAGCCAGACATTTGAAAATACGTCCGACCATGGAGTGAGCGTCGGCTCCTGAAAGACGAAACCGAATTCCGGGCGCTCGCATGACCAAGCGATCTCGCCGCGCGTCGGGGACGTCAAACCCGACAGAAGTTTGAGCACCGTCGACTTGCCGCAGCCCGAAGGCCCGAGCAGCGACAGGAACTCGCCGGATCGGATTTCCAGGTTGAGGCCGGAGAGAGCGGTGACCTTGTTGGTGAAGACCTTGTCGACTTCCGTGAAGGTCGTGAGCGGCGCACGCGCCCGGTCGGCGGAAAATTTCTCGCCGACTTCAAGCGCCAGGGAAGCAAATTTGTTCATTTGTTTGACCAACCGCCTGGCGATGGCCGGAGTTCCGACACGCCGATCGGTTTTGGTAGCTTATTTAGGCGCCCCGTGCGGTTTTTCCAGCGGGCCGAATAGGGCTGGCCCACCCTCTCAGCGGACATGCCGCCCCCTTCGCCGTTCCGCTCGCGTCAATGTGCGAACTGTCAACACGCTGTCGCAAAGCTTATAGCTCCGCCCTTTCGCGGTCAAACGTCAGTCCGCATTCCTGCCATAGATAACGCCTGTGCCTCTTCTGCCTGGCGGCGCCTACGCAGCGGGGTGCGTTTATTCCGCCGAGGCGGACGCGTGCCGGAAATCTCCCTCGGGCGATCAGATCGTTGGCGCGAAAGCGGTTGCGCGGCGCAATTGTCTTGTGCCTCTTGTCATATGAGCGCAATCGGCGAGGATGAATGTTTGCGGAGATCGGGCGCTCCGGGAGGTCGGTGAATGAGTGGATCTTATGGTCTTGATCGGGCGCGCAGATTCCATATTCCGCACGCCCATCTCGATTCGGTGTTTGGCAGCGACTGGTTCGGCCTCAAGGCCGAGGCGTTCGCGCGCTTCTTCGGCACGCCGACCTTTCTCATCGCACAGACGATCCTGGTCGGGATCTGGATTCTGGTGAACGCGGTCGGCTGGACGACCTTCGACATCTATCCGTTTATCCTCCTTAACTTCGCCTTCTCGACGCAGGCGGCCTATGCGGCGCCTCTCATTCTGCTGGCCCAAACCCGTCAGGCCGACCGGGACAAGATGAACTCTATCGCCGACGCGCAGCACCGCGAGGAGCTTTACCGCGTCAATGGGGAGCGTCAGGAGCAATTGAATCAACAGGCCGCGCTCCTCCTCGACATGATGCAGCAGAACACCACCTTGACCCAGAGCGTTGAGGGCCTCTTGCGCCAAAACACCGAATTGACGGAATCGGTCCGCGCGCTCGCCGAAAGGATCGAGCGGATGACGTCGGAGGTTCACAGTCGGATCGCCGCCCAAGCCGACCCCATGTGCTGACGGTGCGCCGGACCGAGCGGCGCGGCGCCTTAAGGCGAAAAACCTTTGAGATAGTGCGCGATCGCCGCGAGGTCCGCCGCGGGCGCCTGCGAGATGTTGGCGATGACTTCGCCCATGGCGCCGCCGAGCACATCGCCGTCAGGCGTGAAACCGGTGGAAAGCGCGTCTTCGATATCCTGTTCGGACCACTTCTTGAGCCCGCTCGCGGTGATATTGGGAGCCCGCTTGCCCTCGACCGCGGCGCCGGTCAGCGCCTCCGACTGGATCATGCCGCCGAGAAACGAACGGGGCGTATGGCACTCGCCACAATGCCCCGGCCCTTCGACGATATAACGCCCGCGCGCCTCCGTCTCGGTCGGGGCGACCGCGGGAGGGTCGACGGTCCAGGGCATGTAGAGAAGCTTCCACACGCCGACCGCGCGCCGGATCGAAAAGGGGAATTTCAGGTCGTCGGGCGGCGGTTTTCCCGAGACTTTCGGCAATGTCATCAGGAAGGCGTGCAAGTCGCGCACATCCTTGACCGCCATGTGCCGGTACGAGGGATAGGGAAACGCGGGATAGAGATGCCGGCCGTCCGGCGCGACGCCAGCGAGCACGGCGTTGGCGAAGTCGACCGTCGTCCATTTTCCGATGCCATCGACTGGATCGGGCGAAATATTGGGCGGATAGAACGAGCCGAACGGCGTCTTCAGCGCCTTTCCGCCGCCAAGGCGCATGGCCTTGGCGTCGGCGTCCGAGGACGTGTGACAGGAAGCGCATCCGCCGAGGTGGAAGACGATCCGTCCCGCCTCCGGGTCCCCCGGCTCCGCGACGGCGCGCGCGATCTCGGCGCTGACGGGACGCGGCGCGGTCAGGAACCAGGCCAGTCCCGCCACCACGACGACCAGCGCCGCAACGATTGCGAGGCCCAGCTTCACGCCGGGCCTCCCGTCGCGCTCTGTTGAAAACCCCTCCGCTCGATCGCCCTCAAGCGTCGAGCCTCACTCCTTGGCGCGATACTTTTCGTGGCAGCCGCCGCAATTCTTCCATACGCCGGGCATCGTCGCCTTGAAGCTCGCCTCGTCCTTGATCGAAGCGAGCGCGGCGGTCGCGTCTTCCCCGAACTTCTTGAACCGCGCGTCGAAATCGGCCTGGTTTTCCCAAATCGCGGGCAAGGCCTCGGTCTTTTCACCCGTCTTGCTATCGGGCGGGAAAAGCCCTGGCATCTTCTCGGCGGCGTTGATGTAGGCTTTGAGCGCCGTCTGGACGCTCGCAAGATCGAACGGGGTCGTGCCCTTGAACATCGGCCCCAGCGGTTTGGTCGTACGCCCGTTCTCCTTCATCAGAGCCTGCCGCTGCTTGATGACCTCCGTATTCTGCGCAAACGCCGTACCGCAGCCCAAAGCAAGCGTTAGAACAGCAATTGTCCATGCCTTCATCGGATCCCTCCTCTTTGAGCGCCATGCCGCGCCAGTCCGCCCGCATCCAGTCATAGGCAAGACCCACGCGAAAATGAATTCGGCCGGCGGCCGCCCGGACTATGGCAACATGCGCCTTCAACTGGCAAGGCGCACAGGGGCGCATAACGCCGTTCACATCCTCCGCGGCCTCCCAATTCGATCAACGATCGGTGAATCGCGGCCTTCGCCCTCAAGCCGGCGGCCGGGTATCAAGCCCAACAGCGACTGGCGCGAAGCAAAACATGCAACCGCCGTCGCGCTTAAGGCCCCGGTCCGTCGGCGCCGTTCGGCGGCGTCGCGCAGCCGGCTTGTACGCAGCGCCGGGAGAGAGCAAATTGCCTTCCACCTCGGGGCTGCGCTTCTCTTGATCGGACGGCCCGGGGACGAGGGAGCGCAAGAGGCTTGAACCGTCGATGCGACGCGATCGTCATCGGCGCCGGCCCGGCGGGTCTGGCGACCGCGGCCCGTCTGAAGGCTCACGGCCTCGACCCGACAATCTTCGAAAAGGCCGAGACGGTCGGTGCCGTATGGCGACGCCACTACGACCGCCTTCACCTCCACACCGACCGCGTCCGGTCGGCGCTTCCCGGTCTGCCCATGCCCTCCACCTTCGGACGCTATCCCTCGCGCGCGCAGGTGGTGAGCTATCTTGAAACCTACGCCGCGACCTTTGGTCTGACGCCGCTCTTCAACACGACCGTCCGAGAGCTTCGGCGCGAGGACAAACTTTGGCGAGCGGAAGCCAAAGATGAATCGGCAATCGCCCCGATTGCCGTGGTCGCCACCGGCCTCGCGGACTTTCCGCACGAGCCCTCATGGCCAGGAATGAAGACATTCAAGGGTCCGATCCTGCATTCCAGCTTGTATCGCAATCCCACGCCCTTCGCCGGAGGGCGGGTTCTCGTTATCGGCTACGGCAATTCAGGCGGAGAGATCGCACTCGACCTTGCGGAAGCCGGCGTAGGGGTCGCGCTGGCCGTACGCAGTCCCGTCAATGTGATCCCTCGGGAACTCCTGGGCCGCCCGATCCTGGCCTGGAGTCTCGCCCGGCGCTTCCTGCCCGCGAGGGTCGCTGACAAAGTCAACGCGCCGATTCTGCGCCTCGCGCTCGGGTCGATCACGGACCTCGGCCTTCGGTGCGCAAAGAAAGGACCGCTCCAGGCGACCGAGGAAGACGGCCGCGTACCGATCATCGATATCGGCACGCTCGAAGCCATTCGCGCCGGGCGCATCGAACTGAGGGGTGACGTTGAGGCCTTTACGGAGGATGGCGTTGTTTTCCACCCGTCAAAGGCCGAAGCCTTCGACGCCGTCATCCTGGCGACCGGCTTTCGGCCGGACTTGCGCACGCTGCTGCCCGACGCGAAAGGCGTCCTCAACGCCTCGGGCGCGCCGCTGACGAGCGGGCGCGCGACGGCCGAGCCAGGGCTGTTCTTCTGCGGCGCCATTCCCTCCGCGCTCGGTCAGTTCCGACAGATCGGGATCGACGCCGAGCGGATCGCGGGGGCAGCGGCGGCGCGCCCGCGAGCGGCCTAGCCTCCGGCCAGATGAAGCATGTCCTCGACCCACGCCGGAACCATTTCGCTCGCCGGGCCGTAGCGGGCGTCGTCGAACAGACTTGCGTTGTCAGCGGCTTCGAGATTGATCTCGAAGGTCTGGACGCCAGCGGCGCGCGCCTCCGCGACGAAGCCTGCCGCCGGATAGACCGCCCCCGAAGTCCCGATCGCAACGAAAAGGTCGGCGCGCCGCAGGGCGCGCTCGATGGCGTCGAGATGCATCGGGATTTCCCCGAACCACATGACGTCGGGGCGCAACGATCCGGCCGACTCGCAGGAGGGACACACGTCACCGACCGTGAGATCCTTCGTCCAGCGGCCGGTCGCGGCGCATCCGACGCAGCGCGCCTTGAGCAGCTCTCCGTGCATGTGGAGCACGCGCTGCGATCCGCCGCGTTCGTGCAAGTCGTCGATGTTCTGGGTGACGAGGGCGAGACGTCCGCCGCGCGCGGCAAGTCCCACTTCGAGACGAGCGAGCGCCCGATGCGCTGCATTGGGCGCGGCTTCGAGAAGGTTGCGACGACGGGCGTCGTAGAAGGCCAGCACCTCGACCGGGTTGCGGGCGAAGGCCTCTGGAGTGGCGAGCTTCATCGGATCGAAGCGAGCCCAAATCCCCTCTCCGCTCCTGTCGCGGAACGTTCCGAGCCCGCTCTCGGCTGAGACGCCCGCGCCTGTCAGGACGAAGACGTTCGGCGCGTCACCCATGCCGATAGGCAATCTCGAAGATTGCGGCAATCAGTTCGAACAGGATCAGCACCACGACCGCGACTTCGAGCCTGGTCGCGCGGTCGGCGTCCATGATGTCGGTCAACGCATGGGCGGTCTCGACGATCACGTCGAGCTTGCGCTTGAGCGCGCCCGCCCGCTCTTTCAGTTCGTACTCGTCCTCGAGCCGGGCGTAGAGCCGTTCGAGATCGGGCCGGTCCCACAGAACGTCGGGTTTTTCCTCAACCGCCACCCGCCCCGAAACGCGGTGCTGGACGAGGAGCGCCTGCCCGATCAGTTTCAGCATCGCCTTGCGCCGGTACGGAGGTCGGCCGGTCGCGGCGAGCTTCGAGGCGAAGGGTTCGATCACATCGAAGACAGCGTTGACCTCGTGCTCGTCGCGGACGAGCGCCACCGTCTTGGCGAGCGCATCGGCGACCACCAGGAAACGTTCGGGCGACAGGTCCTTGATCTGGATCGGGCCGCCCGACGTCTTCTGCCCGTCGCCTTCCGGCGAGATTTCAAGCACCGCCGTCTCGTCGTCGCCTCGCGCCCTTTCCCCGAAGACGCGCCACTTCATCTTCTGGAGAACGTCGTCCTCTTCGAGGGGGGTGAGACCGGCCATCACCGCCACGCCGAAGCGGAACAGCGCGACCATGCCCTGATCCCCGACCCGAAAGGCCAGCGGCAGCAGCGAAATCGTGTCCGGGCGCTCAAGCCCCGTCGTGTCGATGCGCTCGCCGACGATGAGCGCCCGCGCAGTGAAACGCGCCGACGCGATCTTGACGGGCGTGGCTTCGGTCATGGACGCAAACTACGACGCAGAGGGCACAACGCCAAACTGAAGCTCCCATGGCGCCGCGTTTGCCGAACGCGCGTCCTTGAGGCCGGAGACGAAACGGGCGATAACAGCCGCCCCGCGGAAGAGGCGGACGCAGGCTATCCCCTCATGGATCGAGACCGCACTTCTGATGCCGGACTTTGTTTCGATCGCCGGTCTGCTTTTGCTCCTCGTCGGCGCGGCCGCCGTTGGCTCGTTCATTCGCAGCCGCCTCCCCGAAGAGCACCGCTCACGCGAATCGATGGAACTCGTCCAGCTCACGATCACTTTGCTCGTGACCTTTACTTCGATCGTGCTCGGGCTGTTGACGGGATCGGTCAAATCCGGATTCGACGCCGCCTACCACGCCCGCGGAACCTACGCGGCCGAGCTTGCCCAAATGGACCAATGCCTGCGCGACTACGGGCCTGAGACGGAGCCCATGCGCGCTGATTTGCGAAGCTATGTGGCGGCCGTGATCGCCAGCACCTGGCCGGACGAGCCCCCTCCAAAGAATATCCACTACCCCTCCGTTGAAGGAATCCCGATCACTGGCGAAAGCCCGAAACTCGGGGCCATTCTGGACCGGGTGCATTCCCAGTTGCGGAGCCTTGAGCCCAAGACCTCCCTTCAACAGCGGGTTCTCGCCGACTGCATGAACCAGTTCGCCGACCTTGACGAAGAGTCGCTGGGAGGTCATCGAAGGCTCGGACCGGTCGATCACCCCGCCCTTCTATTGGGTGCTCGACCTCTGGCTCATCATCCTCTTCGCCAGCTTCGGTCTGACGGCGCCTTTGAACCGGGTGACGATCCTCATTGTGGGGTTGACCGCCATCTCGATCACGATCGCGGTCGCTGTCATCGCCGACCTCGACGCGCCCTATGGAGGCGTATTCGGCATCCCGAGCACGTCGATGCGCAACGCGCTCGACGACATGACGCGGTGAGGGCCGCTTCAGCGCCGGCCAAGCATCGCATTCGTCGGCCCAAGCGCCGTAAACACTTTCGCCTCATTGTCCCGAAAGACCGCCATTTTCACCATGCCGGTCACTCCCGACCCGGCGTCAAGGTTGAGGCGGAACCGGGCGATCTGCTCCTCATGCCTCGGTGCGATCCCTTTGTCGTTCGGAGTGTGACCGTGCACGACGAACAATCCCTCGAAGCCCTCTTTTCCCGGCCGATATTCCAGAAAGGGCCCGCGCACCCAGGCCCAGTGTCGCTCCTCCTGGAGGTCGGCTAGCGGAACATTCCAGGGCGTTGAGAGAAAGGTCGACAGCCGCTCGCTCGGATTGACGCCCGCATGGACGAAAAGCACGTCCCCAGACCGGCGCCACGGCTCAAGGCTTCCAGCCCAATCCCGCAAGCGCGACGGGGCGGACACGCGTATGATCGTCAGAAGCTCCTCGGGGCCGCCCGGAATGTTCCGGGGGTCGAGAAATTGGCTCACGACGGCCGAACCTCCATTGCGGATCCATGTCGCCATGGCGTCGAGCGCGACGTCCCAGGGAGTTGCCGAATCGAGGGCAAGCCGCATCATGGCTTCGTGGTTGCCCATCAGCATCGTGGATTTCGTCGGCCTGGATACGCTCCTTCGCGCCGATGGCAAGATCGATCGTTCCGAGACTGTCGGGGCCCCGATCGATCAGGTCGCCGAGAAAGAGGACCACGCGCCGCGCGCTGCGGCGGGGCTCGCGGGTCGCCTGATCCAGAAGCGCCTGCAGCAGATCCGGACGGCCGTGAATGTCGCCGATGGCAAAAATCTCGAGTCCCGGAGCGATGGCCCGCGGCAGATGATAGGCGTGGCGGGATACGATTGCGGCCATTCTGATTCTCGGGGGCGGGCGTGAGCAAGATTGCACGCCCCTGTCCAAACGCGCTAGAATTCGAACGATGTTCCTTACATTCTTCGCCAATCTGCGTCAGGCGCATGTCCCGGTGACGCCGCGCGAATATCTCGATCTCATGCGCGGTCTCGAAGGGGATTTGGCGGACAGATCGGTCGATGAATTCTACGCGCTCGCGCGCGCTCTCCTCGTGAAGGACGAGCGCAATCTCGACCGGTTCGACATTGTCTTCGCCTCGACCTTCAAGGGGATCCTTTCCATCTCAGCCGCGGTGCAGGCGCAGGAACTGCCCGAAGACTGGCTGCGGCGGATGGCGGAGCGCTACCTCAGTCCCGAGGAGCGGGCCGAGATCGAGAAGCTGGGCTTCGACAAGCTCATGGAAACGCTCCGCCAGCGACTGGCTGAACAAAAGGGCCGCCATCAGGGCGGCTCGAAATGGATCGGCACGGCGGGAACGTCTCCCTTCGGCGCCTATGGCGACCACCCGGAGGGCGTGCGGATCGGTCAGGACAGGGGCCGACGCGGCAGCGCCGTCAAGGTCTGGGACCGGCGCGAATTCAAGGACTTCGACGGGGAAGCGGATCTAGGGCCTCGCAACATCAAGATCGCATTGCGCCGGCTCAGGCGGTTCGCGCGCGAAGGCGAAGCGGACGAACTCGATCTCGACGGGACGATCCGCTCGACCGCGGACAAGGGCTACATCGACGTCCAGTTGCGGCCCGAGCGGCGCAACGCGGTCAAGGTGCTGCTATTCCTTGATGTCGGCGGTTCGATGGACTGGCATGTCGAGGAAGCGGAGCATCTGTTCTCCGCCGCCCGAAGCGAGTTCAAGCGGCTTGAGCACTTCTACTTTCACAATTGCCTCTACGAGACGGTGTGGAAGAGCAATCGGCGCCGGCACGAAGAACGGATCGCCACGCACGATCTCCTCAACTCCTACGGACGCGACTACCGGGTCGTCTTCGTCGGCGACGCCTCGATGAGTCCCTACGAGATCGCCTCGCCAGGCGGGTCGGTGGAGCACCTTAACCCTGAGCCTGGGCAAGCCTGGCTCGAGCGCGCCGTCCTCACCTGGCCGCGAACGGTCTGGATCAATCCCACGCCGGAAAAGCACTGGGGCTATTCGCAATCGACGACGATGATCACCGAGATATTTCAGCGCCGGATGTTTCCGCTGACCTCGGACGGGGTCGAGGCGGCTATGCGGGCGCTTGCCGCCTGACGCTCTAAGCGTTCAGCGGACGACCAAGACCGAGCATTGCGCGTGGCGGACGATCGTCTTGGCGTTCGAGCCCAGGAGATAGTCGCTCATGACAGGGCGATGCGATCCAACGACGACCAGGTCGGCATCCCACTCGACGGCTTCCTGCAACAGCTCGTGATAGACCCCGCCGGCGCGGGAGACCGCGCTCTTCCGGGCGGCCGGCAAGTCCACGCTCTTGAGAATCTCCTCCAGGGAATCCTGCGCCCGCTTGATCTGCTCCTCGTCGAAATCGGCCGGCACATATTCCATGAAGGTGGCCGGGACGACGGGCTGCACGTTGACCAGCCTCAATTCCCCTCCGCCGAACTTCGCGAGTTCGAGCGCCTCGGAAAGCCCCTTCAAGGCCGGGACCGACTCCTCCGCGAGATCAACGGCAAGGACGATGCGCTTGTACATCCGTTAGGGCCTCCGTTTTTGGCCGTCGGGTCGCAAACAGAACTCGATCGGAAGCGGCAGGTTGGCCGCCTCATCGCGCTCTGGCAACCCTCTGCGGCAATATGCGGCGGCTCCGTTTCTGCCGGCTCGCGTCCTTTACGATAGCCGTTGTTCCGGCGAAGAGGGATCGCTATAAGGCCGGCGGCCACGGAGTGTTTTGGGAATCGCGCATGAATGATGTCGCCGCTGACCGCTACAAGCCCTCCGACGACGAACCGTTTATGAATGAACGCCAGCGCGAGTATTTCCGTCGCAAGTTGCTGGCTTGGCGCGAATTGATCCTCGTGGAAAGCCGCTGACACGCTCACCGCGCTCCAACTCGAAAGCGAGAACCACCCCGACCTGGCCGATCGGGCGTCTTCCGAGACAGACCGGGCTATCGAACTCCGCGCCCGCGACCGCCATCGCAAGCTGATTTCCAAGATCGACGCGGCGCTGGCCCGAATCGACGACGGCTCCTACGGCTATTGCGTCGAGACCGGCGAGCCGATTTCTCTCAAAAGGCTCGACGCTCGGCCAATCGCGACCCTGTCGGTTGAGGCTCAGGAGCGACACGAACGGCGCGAGCGAATATACCGGGACGAGTAGCCAGAGCCGCCGTTCCGACCGCCCTCGTTCCTTTCAGTTCAGCTTGTCGCGTCCGAGCAATCGAGCCATTTCGGCTTCGAGCGTTTCCAGATCGGCAAAGGGGTCGGCGGCCTTTTGCGGTTGCGTTCCCTGGTCCGGCGGCCGCGGCGTGGCCTTCACCGGCTCTGTCGTCGGCGCGGCCTGCTCAAGCTTCGCCTCCATCCTCGTGATAACCGGCGTCCCGGCCGGCTCCAGGTGAATGACAGGCTGCGACTCCCTGGCGGGCGGAGCCTCCTTGGCGACCGATTTCGGACCGCTCCGGCCTGGCCGGCGTCATTTCCGTTCGAAAGGAAGAGGAAGGGCCTGCCTCCGGAAGCTTCGGAGGCGCGCCTGTTCGCGCAACCTCGGCCGGTTTCTCGGCGGTGGGGGTCGGGGTCGCGCGCGACGGAGGAACGATCGGCGGCGGCATCGAGGGTCGCGCCGGCAGGGCGCGCGCCTGAGGCGCAGGCGCAGGCGGGGAGTTCGGCGGCCGGGCGCCCAGAGACGCGCGAGGCAGAGGGGAGCTCACCCGGGCGGCGTTGCCTTGAGGCAAAGGAGCCTCGCTGCGAGGCTGCGGCGCTGGGGGCGGCGGCGCTGGGGGCGTAGGTTGCGGGACGGGGAGAGGGGGAGCCGAAAGCGCGGCCGCCTCCGGAGCCGCGGGCTCGGGCGAACTTGGCGCAGCGGCGGGCGTCGCAACCGGCGACAAAGGTTTTGCCGGGCGAGGCGCGGCGGCGGGCGTTGGTTGGGAAGCGACTACGGGCCGCGGAGCGGGGGCCGGCTGCGGCGCGGGCTGAGGCGCCGGAGGGGGCTCGGGAGCGGCGGCGGGTTCGGTCCAGCGCGAAGATGAGGCGGGCGCCGACCCGTGGTTGTTTTCGCGGGCGGCAGGCAGGGCGCGATTGATCTGCGATTCGACAAGCACATCGTTCGGACCGCCGATCATCACCAGATGCTCGACGTTGTCGCGCCGGACGAGGACCAGCTGGCGCTGGCCGTCGAGGCTAAAGGCGTCCACGAGCCCCAATCTCGGCTGGCGCGTGCGTCCGCCGGGCACCCGCAGGCGGCGAGCGAATATGACACGGTACACGATCGCGACGATCACAAGCGCCGCGATGCCGCAGATGACCAGGACGGCGATCTGCAAAACCCTGTTGTCGCTAAAAGGAAAAAGGTCACTGAGCCACTGCATGCCATATCCAACGCTTGCGCCGCCGCGCGCCCTAGCCGTCTCAGCTCGCTTTCAGCCTTCCGCCCGGCGGCGTTGTCAACGTCGCCCCGCAAATTTGAGCGGATCGAAGAAAGTCCGCCACCGAAGCTCTCAAGCTTCGAAAAGTCGGCGCATCTATATCCAACGGCCCGGCGAGCCGGTTGGCACACATAACAAAACCCAGTCCGATTGAAAACTGTGGCTTTTGTCTTGTTTTACCGGCGGTCGAAGTCGCCAGTCGAGACAGGAAATGTGCCCCATGCTAACAGCGGAAAGGGTGTGCGACTTAATAACCGGGCGCCTCGGACGGGCGCGATTTTTCTCTTGGGCGCATCAGGCCTGCAGCGCGTTGGGTTGGACCTGCCGATGACATCGACGCCTTCCGCTCCGTCGATTGGCCGCATCGGACGCGGCCCGAGCCTGTGGGCGATGATTTTGCTCGCTCTGGCGCTTGGCGGGGCGGCGCTCGCGGCGTGGCTTGCTCCAAACGCGGCGGGACCCACGATTTTCTCAGCGCTGGTGATCGCGCTCGCGTTTCTCGGCGCGCTCGCCGTCATCCTCGTCGGGGTCGGCGCGCTGCGTTTTCCGGCCGACACGAACCGGGCCGAGACCGTGCAGACGATTGCGGATTTCAAGCCCGGACGGAATTGTCATCACCGACCGCGAATTGCGAATTGTCTACGCCAACGAAGCCTATCGCGGGCTTTCCAGGACACTGGGAGCCGTCGATCTCAAGCCTGTCGAACGACTCTTCACCGGCTCCCCCGACGTATCCGAATCGATCTACCGATTGGCGCAGGCGGCGAAGGCGGGCGCGCGCGCGAGCGAGGACCTTCGATTGGCGGGCGGCTCGAGCGGGCCGACCGAAGCGGCGTGGTACCGCATCCGGGTTCGGCCTCTCGACGCCGCAGGAGACAAGGCGACGCTCTGGACCGTTTCGGACGAAACCCGAGAGCACGACCGGCACGAAACATTCTTCCAGGATCTCCAACACGCGATCGATTATCTCGACCACGCGCCGGCCGGCTTCTTTTCCGCCGAAGCCGACGGCGCTATCGTCCATATGAACGCGACCCTCGCCGGATGGCTGGACTACGATCTTGCGCAATTTGGCCTCGGCCAGCTCAAGATCAACGACATCATCGCCGGGGATGGGGGCAGGATGCTCGCGGCCATTTCCGGCAGACCCGGGGAGGTCGCAACCCACCAGTTCGACGTGGATCTCAAGCCGCGGCACGGGCGTCTCCTACCGGCGCGAATCCTGCACAAGGTGGCTTTTGCCAGCAACGGCGCGCCGGGCCCTTCCCGTTCCGTCGTGATCAATCGGGCGCCCGGCGAAACGGGGGGCGAGAACGACCTTCAGGCCGCGGAAGTCCGCTTCGCCCGCCTTTTCAATGCGACCCCGGTCGCAATTGCGGCGGTCGACGCTTCCGGAGCGCTTCTGCGCCCGAACGCGGCCTTCGTACGCCTTGCGCCCGCTGGGATGCGCTCGCACGGGCAGATCGGCCGGCCCTCCCTCTTCAAGCTCGTGGCCGAGCGCGACCATGGGCCGCTCAAGACGGCCCTCGACGCCGCGGCAAAGGGTAAGGCGGAGATCGCGCCCCTCGACGTTTCGCTTGAGGGAACAGAGGCGGCGCGCTCGGCGCGGCTTTTCATCTCCGCCGCCGACCCCTCAGTGGACGAGGACGCGAGCGCCACGGTCTTCGCCCTTGATACGACCGAACAACGGACGCTGCAGGAAAACCTCGCCCAAAGTCAGAAAATGCAGGCGATCGGACAACTCGCTGGCGGCGTCGCTCACGACTTCAACAACGTGCTGACCGCCATCATTGGCTATTCCGATCTGCTCCTGGCGAACCACCGCCCGACGGACCCGTCCTTTCAGGACATCATGCAGATCAAGCAGAACGCCAATCGGGCCGCCGGGCTCGTTCGGCAGTTGCTCGCCTTCTCCCGGCGGCAAACCCTGCGCCCACAGACCCTGCAGCTCAACGACGTGCTGTCGGATCTGCAAATGCTGTTACGCCGCCTTGTCGGCGAGCCGATCGCCCTCGACGTCTTGCACGGGCGCGATCTTTGGCTCGTCAAGGCCGACCTCAACCAGTTCGAGCAGGTGATCGTCAATCTGGTCGTCAACGCCCGCGACGCCATGCCGGACGGGGGCAAGATCACCCTGCGCACGCGGAATTTTCCAGCCTCGGAGTGCGCCTCCCTCAAAGAAGCGGAGGTCGCGCCGGCCGATTATGTCGAGATCGAGGTTCAGGACACGGGCCATGGCATCCCGGACTTTGTGCGGGCGAAAATCTTCGAGCCGTTCTTCACCACCAAGGAGGTGGGAAAGGGCACAGGTCTCGGCCTGTCCATGGTCTATGGCATCGTCAAGCAGACGGGCGGCTATGTTTTCTGCGAAAGCGAGCCGGGCAAGGGCGCCACCTTCCGGATTCTGCTGCCTCGCCTCATGGAGGCGACTGAGGTAGAGGAGCCGGCCAAGGTGCAGGCCGTTAAGGGGCCCGTGGATCTCACCGGCCACGGCGCGATCCTGCTCGTCGAGGACGAGGAGGCGGTCAGAGCTTTCGCGGCCCGCGCGCTGACCTCGCGCGGATATACGGTTCTGGAGGCGGAATTGGGGGTTGAGGCGCTGGAAGTCGTCGCGGCGGCGGAGCAGCCCATCGACCTCATCGTCTCGGATGTGATCATGCCCGAAATGGACGGGCCGACCATGCTGACCGAGCTTAGGCGACGGGGCTTGACGGCCAAGGTGGTATTCGTGTCAGGCTACGCGGACGACGCATTCGCGCGCAACCTGCCGGAGAAGCAGGAATTCGCCTTCCTGCCCAAGCCGTTCACGCTCAAACAGCTGATCGAGACGGTAAAGAGCGTGATGAGCTGATCGCGGCCGCGTCCGACATTCCCGAAAGCCAGGCGGCTTGCATCATGCGTTTTGAAGGCACGAAGACCTATGTCGCGAGCGACGAGCTGAAGACCGCGGTCAATGCGGCCATCGCGCTCGAACGGCCGCTGCTCGTCAAAGGCGAGCCCGGAACCGGAAAGACGCTCCTGGCGCAGGAGATTGCGACCGCGATCGGCGCGCCGTTCATCGCATGGCATGTCAAATCAACCACCCGCGCTCAGCAGGGCCTCTACGAATACGACGCCGTCTCCCGCCTCCGCGACTTGCAGCTCGGCGACCCCAGGGTCTCGGACATCGCCAACTACATCCGCCGCGGCAAAATCTGGGAGGCGTTCGTCTCCCCTGCCCGGCCTGTCCTGCTTATCGACGAGATCGACAAGGCCGACATCGAATTCCCCAACGACCTTCTGCTCGAACTCGACCAGATGGAGTTTCATGTCTACGAGACAGGTGAAACGGTGAAGGCGAAAGTTCGCCCGGTCGTGATTATCACTTCGAACAACGAGAAGGAGCTTCCGGACGCCTTTCTGCGACGCTGTTTCTTCCACTACATCCGCTTCCCCGACACCGCGACGATGGGCGAGATCGTCGAGTTGCACTATCCCGGCATCAAGCCCCGACTCGTCGAAGAGGCCATGCGCTCCTTCTTCACCCTCCGGGAGACGCCAGGCCTGAAGAAGAAGCCGACGACCTCCGAACTCCTTGACTGGCTCAAACTCCTCCTCAACGAGGACGTGTCGCCCGAGATCCTGCGGGAGCGTGACGCGAAAAAGCTCGATTCCGCCCCTGCACGGCGCCCTGCTCAAGAACGAACAGGACGTCCACCTGTTCGAAAAGCTTGCGTTCCTGAGCCGCCGGGAACGCTAGGAACGGGCGTTGGCTTTGCCGCGGGACAAGTTTGACGGCAGGACGACCTCTGTAAGCCCCAGCCATTGCGCCATCGCGGAAAGCTCTTCGACGATCGCGTCCATGGCGTTGGGCGGGGCGTGCGGCTCGAGATGCGCCGCGTGGACGAGCAGCCGGCCAGCCAGCCGATCGGCTTTGAGGTCGACCCTCGCGACGAGCCGGTCCCCGAGGAGGAAAGGCAGGACATAATATCCGTGCTGGCGCTTCTCTGCTGGCGTGTAGATCTCGATGCGATAGTGGAAGTCGAAAAGACGCAAGGTGCGCGACCGTTCCCAGACAAGCGGATCGAAGGGGGCGAGCAGCGCCTGCGCGGACAGCCGGCGCGGCAGGCGGGCGTCGCGGTGCAGGTATGCGAGTTTCGCCCAGCCAGGGACTTCGACCGGCAGAAGCAGCCCCTCCTCGGTCAGCGTGGCGATGGCCGTTTTCGCCTCCTCCGGACCGAGGCGGAAATAGTCCCGCAACTCAGGCGCGGTCGCGACGCCGAGAGCCCGAGCCGCGCGCTCGATAAGCGCGCGATGGGCGTCGCGTTCATGCGGCGTCGGCAATGCGAGGATGTTTTCCGGGATCACGCGCTCGGGCAGGTCGTAGACGCGTTCGAAACTGCCTCGGCGCGTCGCGGTCGTGACATGGCCGGCCCAGAACAACCATTCAAGCGCCCGCTTGGCGTCGCTCCATTCCCACCAGCCCGAGCGACCGCGCGTCTCGTCGAGGTCGGAGGCTGCGCACGGACCCTCCTCGCGGAGTCGCTTCAGCAGCGCCTCGGCTTCGGCGCGACGCTCGCGGGCGAAGACGCGCAAACCCCGCCAGCCGGCTTCGCCCCGATCGGCGCGCGCCATGCGCCAGCGGAGCAGCGGATGCATCTCAAGCGGCAGCAGCGAGGCTTCGTGCGCCCAATATTCGAAGAGCTTCCGCTGCCGCCTGCCGCCCCACGCCGCCTTGTCGATCAAGGACCGGTCGTAAGGACCGAGACGCGAGAAGGCGGGCAGATAGTGGGCGCGGACGAGAACATTGACGCTGTCGATCTGGTGAAGGGAAAGCCGGTCGATGACCTTCAGCCAGCGTGAGGCGGTCACTGTTTCGGGACGGCGGCCTCCGAACCCTTGCGCGGCGAGCGCAACGCGCCGCGCGACGACGGGCGAGAGCTTTTCCAAAAGACTGGCACCCTCCCCTTCACGTCCGACGCAGCCTCCACAGCCGCAACGATCAGGCCCGCGCTGAGCGCCGAAAGAAAAGCGGCTCGATCTCGACCGCAACCGCGCCGAATAGGATCAGAGCGCAGCCGACGACGCCCAACGCCGTTAGGCGCTCGCCGAGCACCAAGGCGCCGGCCAGCGCGCCAAATACGCTTTCCAGCGACAGGATCAACGCCGCCTCAGCCGGCGGCGTGTGAGCCTGGGCGAAAATCTGCATCGTAAATCCGACCGCGCCGGCGAGCAGCCCCGAGAACAGGATCGAGCCAGCTGCATCGGTCAGCGCGCCAGGCTCGACCGTCTCGAACAGCCCTGACCAGCCGGTCGCGAGCACGGCGCAAATCGCATATTGGACAATCGCGAGTAGGAACGGTCTACCTCCCCGCGCCAGATAGATCGGGGTCAGGGCGATCCCTGTCGCCCAGGCGAAATCGGCGATCAGAACCAGCCCATCGCCGAGACCGGGAGCCGCGAATGCGCCGCCCGACGCAAGCAGCCATGCCCCGAACAGCGATACGAAGCCCGCAGCGACCACCAGCCCGCGGGGGCGCCTGCCGACCAGCGCCCAGACCACAAAGGGAGTGAGCACCACGTAGCAGGCGGTAAGAAAGCTGGCGTTGGTCGCGCTCGTCGTCTCGATGCCGGCCTGTTGCAGGCTCGTGCCGATAAAAAGGGTGAGGCCGATGACAGCCGCAAGCCGCAGATCTTTCCCGCTTGGCGGACGCTGCTCCCTGCGAAATTCCCACAGCGCGAAGGGCGCGAGCGCCAGCGCGGAGACGAGGAAACGCGCCGCAACGAAGGCCATGGGCGGCGTCACCGCCGCGGCCTCCTTTTGCGCAACGAAGGTCACCCCCCATAGCAAGGCGGTGACGAGGAGCATGCCGTCCGCGGTGAGGCGGCTCATGCCGCCCCAAACGGCGGATGGCGTCATGCTTCAGACCTGCTCGATCTCGACGAGCGTACCGGCGAAATCTTTCGGATGCAGGAACAGCACCGGCTTGCCGTGCGCGCCGATCTTCGGCTCGCCGTCGCCGAGCACGCGGGCGCCTTGCGCCTTGAGTTGCTCGCGGGCCGCCCGGATATCGTCGACCTCGTAGCAGATGTGGTGGATGCCTCCGTCGGGATTGCGCTCGAGGAATTTGGCGATCGGCGAGGACTCGCCAAGCTTTTGCAGAAGCTCGATCTTGGTGTTCGGCAGTTCGACGAATACGACCGTTACGCCATGAGCGGGCTGATCCTTCGGTTCGGAAACCCGCGCGCCCAGGATGTCGCGATAGGTCTTCACGGCCTTTTCCAGATCGGGCACGGCTATGGCGACGTGGTTCAGTCTTCCGATCATGGGCTTCCTTTCGCGCCCGCGGACGCATGGCAAACCCGCCGCCGCAAGGCAAGGGTCCGTCGCCGGATTTCGTCGTCGCTATGGTTTCAACGGCGCGGCGTTCGGCCTCGGATCCGGTCGAAGCCCGCCTTGATCGCCGCAAAGCGCGCGTCGACCAACGGCTCGAATTCGAGGTCGGTGAAGATGTAAGGCCAGTCGCCTTCGATGGCTTCCCGCACGAGCTCGCCGACATAAATTGGATCGATGCCGCCCGACACGCGCTCCTCGAAGGCCTTGAACCCGTCGGAAGACCGAGCGGCCGCCAACAGGTCTGGCGGCGGACGGTCGAAGCGCTCCGGCAGGTTCCTGAGCGAATCCATAATACGGGTGCGGACGAAACCGGGACATAGCACGGATACGCCGATCCCCAGCGGGGCGACCTGAGAGCGAAGGCCCTCCGAAAGCGCGACGACGCCGTATTTCGACACGGTGTAGGGAATCGTTGCGCCGCGCGATATGAGCCCCGCTATCGACGCGGTCGAGACGATCTGTCCGCCCTCGCCATGCTTTTGGATCAACGGGCCAAAAATCTCGATCCCCCAGATCGTCGCCATCAGATTGACGCCGAGCGTCCAATCCCAGGCCGAAAAGGCCCAGGCGCTCAATGGCTCGCCGCCGCCTACGCCCGCGTTGTTGACCAGGACATGCACCTTTCCGTATCGGGCGATCGTCGCATCTGCCGCGGCTTGCAACTCGGCCTTGAGCGATACGTCAGCCTTGACGCCGTCGACGTCGGCGTTGGTCTCTCTCAGCCCGCTGACCGCTTTTGCGAGGGCTTCTTCCTCGATGTCGCAGAGCATCACCTTCACGCCCGCCTGCGCCAGGGCGGTTGCGATTCCGAGCCCGATCCCGGACGCCGCCCCGGTGACGAAGGCGGTCTTCCCCGCAAGGTCTTTCATGCGTCCCCGAAATCAATTTGTATATGTGACGCGGGTATCAAAAACAGCGGCAGGCGACACTTGACAATATTGGCGGGCGCTAAACCTCGACGACCAGCACATGGACCTGGGGCTTTTTGCCCCAGACATTGCCGACAGCCCCACGCACGCCACGCTCGATTGCGCTCGACAGGAAATCCGGATCGCGGCGTTTGCCGCGTGGCAGACCCTCGAAACTCTCGAAGATCGCGGTGTCGATGATGGCGTCGAGGGCAGCTCCGTGACGCGTCCGTTCCGGAAGCCCGGCAATGATCACGTCAGGATCGCCGGCCATTTCGCCTTTGGGCGTCAGCGCGATTGCGATCGAAACGACGCCCGCAAAAGAGAGCCGCCTTCGTTGCGCGACGCAGTCCTGCTCCGCTGGCAGAAGAATGTCGCCATCCCTGAACCGTTTGCCGGCGTGCACCTTGCCAACCACATCCGCATCGCCCGGCCCAAAGCGGACGAGGTCGCCGTTGAAGGCGCGCAGCACGCGCTTGGCTCCCATTTCTCTTGCGAAGGCGGCGTGCTCGGTGAGATGGACGGGCTCGCCATGCGCGGGCACAGCAATTCTTGGTCTCAGCCACGCATACATCTTCGCCATCTCCTCGCGGCGGGGATGGCCCGAAACATGAACGAGGGCGTGACGGTCGGTGACGACCTCGACGCCCGCCTTGGCGAAGGCATTGACGATCTTTCCGACCGCCTTTTCGTTGCCCGGGATGGTGCGCGACGAAAAAATCACCATGTCGCCTGCGCTGAGTTCGGCGACCGGATGCTCGTCTTCCGCCATGCGCGCAAGCGCCGCGCGCGGTTCGCCCTGGCTGCCGGTCGCGAGCGCGAGGATCTTGTCGCGCGGCAGTCGATCGAAGGCGTCCATCCCAAGGAACTGCGGCACGCCGTCGAGCAGGCCGTTTTCGCGGGCCACTGCGATGACGCGCTCCATCGCCCGGCCCAAGATGCAGACTTGCCGCCCGGCGGCAAGCCCCGCTTCCGCCGCGGCCCGCAACCGTGCGACGTTGGAGGCGAAAGTCGTCACGACGACGCGATTTTTCGCCCGGCCAATGACATCTTTGAGAGTCGCTGCGACGTCCCGTTCCGATGGACTCTCGCCTTCGCGCAGGACATTGGTTGAGTCGCACACCAGACCCAGCACGCCCTCGTCGCCAAGCGCCATCAGCCGCGCCTCGTTAGTCGGAGCGCCAATGATCGGCGTTGGATCAATCTTCCAGTCGCCTGTGTGCACGACGAGCCCCGCAGGCGTGCGGATGGCGAGCGCCAGACTTTCTGGAATGGAATGGGCGACGGCGATGAACTCGACGTTGAACGGGCCGACGTCGATCCTATCGCCGGCCCTTACGATCCGGATCGGAACTTCCGGCGCGCCCGGCTCCCCCAGTCGGCGCGCCTCGGCAAGCCCGGCCGCGAACGGCGACATATAGACCTGTGCGCGAAGACTCGGCCACAGCTCCGCGAGAGCGCCGATATGGTCCTCGTGCGCATGAGTGATCACGATGCCGACAAGATCCTTTCCGATCTTCTCGGCGAACGAGACGTCAGGCATGATGAGGTCGATTCCAGGCGCCTCGTCGCCGGCAAAGGCGACGCCAAGGTCGACCATCAGCCATTTGCGGGCGCGTTGCGGCCCGTAGCCGTAAAGCGCACAATTCATTCCAATTTCGCCGAGGCCTCCAAGGGCCGCGAATACGAACTCGCTCTCTTCGGTCATCTAAGTCCGGCCTTCGCCTGCAAGCGCGGAATGGGCCGCCGCGGGCGAGTCATTCAATGCTGGCAATATCCAGAGGTCAGCGGTCTCGATCGTTTCGATCCCGCTCTCCCCGCGAAATAGCAAACGACCGTCAACGTCAAGCCCTTCGAAGGCGCCCTCGCGCCGCTCCCGCGGAGTTGAGATGCGAATCCGTTCGCCGATCGGGCCTGCGTACGCAAGCCAAGCATCACGAACGGCCGCAAATTCTTCGCCGCGTCGCCAGGTCGCCAACGCCTCCGCGAACCGGATCCGAAGTCTTGCGAAGAGCGCGTCTGCGTCAATTGCGCCCCCTGCGGCGCTCGTTAGGGTGGCGGTGGGATAGCCAACGGCTTCCGGCGCGCTTGCGCAATTGACCCCGATGCCGACAACGCAGGCAAAGCCGCCCAGCGGCAGTTGTAGTCCCTCGACGAGGAGGCCGGCGCATTTGCCCGCATCGAGAAGAAGATCGTTCGGCCATTTGAGCCGCGCCTGGGTTCCGAGGTCACGAGCCGCGCGAGCGAGCGCGACGCCCGCGACAAACCCGAGTTCCGCGGCCCGCGCCTGCGGACAGGGATCGATGAGGAGCGCGCTGGCATAGAGGTTGCCGGTAGGCGAAACCCACGCCCGGCCCCGACGGCCCCGCCCGGCTGTCTGGGCTCCGGCGATCACCCAGAGGCGGCCCGGGTCGCCCGCAAGCGCCCGACGGCGCGCTTCCTCGCTCGTCGAATCTATCGCGCCAAACCGCGCGACGCGCCAGTCGGCCGCGCCCAGACCCGTCTCGTTCGAACTCAAAAGAGCGATTGCGCCGCAGCCATGGCGGCGTCGGTCACCAGCGAGGGCGCAAAGACAAACACGATGACGAGAACGGCGGCGAGGGCAAGCACGAAGCGAGAGGTGAAGCCAGGACGATCAAAAGCCGGCGCCGGCTCGTCGAAATACATGAGCTTCACGATGCGCAGATAATAGTAGGCGCCAACCGCGCTCGCAAGCACGCCAATCACCGAAAGTCCGTAGAGTCCGGATTTGATCGCGGCGGCAAAGACGTAGAATTTGGCGAAGAACCCAGCAAGCGGCGGAACGCCGGCGAGCGAGAACATCATCGTGGCGAGGAAGAACGCCATCGGCCCATCTGTGCGCGCCAAGCCCGCAAGGTCACTGATCGTCTCGACCGCCTTGCCGCTGCGTTGCATCGAAAGGATCGCCGCGAACGTCCCTAGCGTCATCACGACGTAGATCGCCATGTAGACAAGCACGCTTTGAGCGCCCTCAACGGTCCCTGCGGCAAGCCCGACCAGCGCGAAGCCCATATGGCCGATGGAGGAATAGGCCATCAGGCGCTTGAAATTCGTCTGGCCGATGGCCGCAAATGAGCCGAGCGCCATCGAAGCGATCGACACGAAAGTGAGGATCTGGCGCCAGTCATTGGTAACGCCCGGAAACGCGGTCAGGGCCACTCGCACCAGCACCGCCATAGCCGCGATCTTGGGCGCCGAAGCGAAAAAGGCGGTGACCGGCGTGGGCGCCCCTTCGTATACGTCCGGCGTCCACATGTGGAAGGGCACCGCGGAAATCTTGAAGGCGAGGCCCGCCAGAAGAAAGACCAGGCCAAAGAGGACGCCAATGCTATTGTGGTCGTGCACGGCTCCCGCGACCTGCGCAAATGACACCGAGCCCGAATAGCCGTAGATCAGCGACACGCCATAGAGCAGCATGCCCGACGAGAGCGATCCCAGAACGAAGTATTTGAGCCCGGCCTCCGTCGCCCTGAGGTCGTGACGCCGGTAGGCCGCGATGACATAAAGCGGCAGGCTCATGAGTTCGAGGCCGAGATAAAGCGCGATAAAATCGTTCGCGGAGATCAGCATCAGCATCCCGAGCGTCGACAACAGGACCAACACTGGATACTCGAATCCCGCTAACCGCTCCCGCCGCATGAATTCGAGCGAGAGCAGGAGCGTCACAAGCGAACCGATCAACATCAGCGCGGCCATGAATCGGAAGAAAGCGTCGTCGCTGAGACTTCCGTAGAAGGTCAAACCCATCGGCCGGTTCTTGGCGACGACCAGGATGAAGACAAGCCCGAGGAGCCCGACCGAAATCTCCGTCACGAGGTTATAGGCCCGCTCGCCCCGTATAGCTCCGAAAAGCACGATGAGGAGCAAGCCGCCCGCGAGCACGGCCTGCGGAAGCACAATGGGGAGAGAGATCGCTGTCAAATGCATGGGGAACGCTCGCTCTCAACTTCTGCGGCGCGCATCGCCGATCAAAGTCCCGCTGTCTTGGTGACGTGCAAGGCCTGCGAGACATTCGTGAGCAACGAATCGATCGAGGCGGCGCTCGCGTCGATGATCGGCTGCGGATGAACGCCGTAATACAGGACGAGCAGGCCGAGAGGGACAAGCATCGCGACCTCGCGCAAGTTCAAGTCGGCGATTGTCACGAGGCTCGCCTTCTCGATGACTCCGAAGATCAACCGTCGATAGAGATAGAGCGCATAGGCCGCCGAGAGAATCACGCCGAAGGCCGCGAAAAAGGCGACCCAGGTGTTGGACTGGAAGGCGCCGATCATCGTCAGGAATTCGCCGACGAAGCCCGACGTGCCCGGCAGGCCGATATTCGCCATCGTAAACAGCATGAAAGCGAGCGCATAAAGGGGCATCCGCTGCACAATCCCGCCATAGTCGGCGATCTCGAGGCTGTGCGTCCGGTCGTACAGCACTCCGACGCAAAGGAAGAGCGCCCCCGAAACCAGTCCGTGGCTGATCATCTGATAGACCGCGCCCTGAACGCCCTGCGTGTTGGCGGCGAAGATGCCCATCGTCACGAAGCCCATGTGGGCGACCGACGAATAGGCAATCAACTTCTTCATGTTGTCCTGGGCGAGGGCGACCAGCGACGTGTAGATGATCGCGATCACCGACATCGCGTAAATTAGCGGTGTAAAATAGAGGGATGCGTCCGGAAACATCGGCAACGAGAAGCGGATGAACCCGTAGCCGCCCATCTTGAGCAAGATGCCAGCCAGAATAACAGAGCCCGCCGTCGGCGCCTCGACATGCGCGTCGGGCAGCCAGGTGTGGACCGGCCACATCGGCATTTTGACCGCGAACGAGGCGAAGAATCCCAGCCACAGCCAGGTCTGCACTTTCGGGTCGAAGGCGGTCTTGAGCAGCACCGTGATGTCGGTCGTCCCCGCCGTCCAGTACATGTACATGATGGCGAGCAGCATCAGCACGGAACCGGTGAAGGTGTAGAGGAAGAACTTGAAGGCCGCGTAGACCCGATTCTTGTGACCCCAGATGCCGATGATCAGGAACATCGGGATCAGCCCGCCCTCGAAGAAGAGGTAGAACAGCACCAGATCCAGCGCCACGAACACGCCGATCATCAGCGTCTCGAGCACGAGGAAGGCGATCATGTATTCCTTCACGCGGTTCTGGATTGAGGTCCACGAGGCCGCGATGCAAAACGGCATGAGGAAGGTCGTCAGCAGCACAAACGGCATCGACACGCCGTCAACGCCGAGCTTGTAGAGGATGGCGTGCGAGAACCAGTTGTGCTCCTCGACGAGCTGGAATCCGGGCTCGGCAGGATTGAAGCGGGCCCACGCGAAGACGCTCACCACGAAGGCGACGAGTGTCGTCACCATCGCGATCCACCGCGCGTTCCGCTTCGCCGCTTCAGAATCGCCGGGCAGCAACAGGATACACAGCGCCCCGAGCACCGGCAGGGCCAGAAGACCCGAGAGGATCCACGAACCGGACATCAGCGGACCCCCGTGAACAGGTACCACGTCGCGAATGCGGCCACGCCGAGCAGCATCGCGAACGCATATTGGTAGACGTAACCGCTCTGCAGCTTCACAGCGCCGCGCGTGACATCCAGAACGCGCGCGGCCACTCCATTCGGACCGAACCCGTCGATGATCGCGCCGTCGCCCCCCTTCCAGAACAGACGCCCGATCCAGAACGCCGGTCGAACGAAGATGAAGTCATACAGCTCATCGAAGTACCACTTGTTGAGGAGGAAGCGGTACAGGTCCGGGAAGGTCGCGGCGAGCTGCCGCGGCGCCTCGGGAGCGACGATGTACATGTAGTAGGCGACCACGAATCCAGCGAGCATCATGATGGTCGGAGAGATGGAGACCCACATCGGGACATGCTCCATCGCTTCCAGAATTCCGCCCTCTTTGATCACCAGCGCGTGGCGCCAGAACGCCTCGACGCCGCCGCCGATGAACCAGTAGCGAAAAGCGTCGCCGGCGAAGACCGCGCCAAGCGACAGGACCGCAAGCGGAATGAGCATCACCATGGGCGATTCGTGCACAGGATGCTCGTGCGCATGATCATCATGGCCGACATCGTGACCCTGCGCGTCGTGGCCCTCGACACGTGTGCCATGATCGGGCTCCGGAGTGGTCTCCATCCACGACTCGCGCTGCCCACGCGTCCCGAAGAACGTCATGAACACGAGGCGCCATGAGTAGAAGGCGGTAAAGGCGGCTGCGATCGCGACGCACCAGAAGGCGTAGGTGGCGCCAAAAGTGTGAGTGGCGAACGAGGCTTCGATGATCGCGTCCTTTGAAACGTAACCCGCAAAGCCGATGATCGTGAATGGTATGCCGACGCCGGTCAGCGCCAGTGTGCCCGCCATCATCGCCCAGAAGGTAAAGGGGATTTGCGTGCGCAGTCCCCCCATCTTCCGCATATCCTGCTCGTGATGCATGGCCGTGATGACCGAGCCGGCGCTCAGGAACAGAAGCGCCTTGAAGAAGGCATGGGTGAAAAGGTGGAACATGCCGAGGCTGAAACCGCCGCCGACGCCCAGACCGACGAACATGTAGCCGAGCTGCGAGCAGGTCGAATAGGCAATGACCCGCTTGATATCGTTTTGAACGAGGCCGACGGTCGCGGCGAAGAAGGCCGTGGTCGCGCCAACGATCAGAACCACGCTCAACGCCACTTCCGACATCTGGAACATGGGCGAAAGCCGGGCCACCATGAACACGCCCGCCGTCACCATCGTCGCGGCGTGGATCAGGGCCGAGACCGGCGTCGGGCCCTCCATGGCGTCGGGAAGCCAAGTATGGAGCAGGAACTGCGCCGACTTGCCCATGGCGCCCATAAACAGCAGCAGGCAAGCCAGCGTAATCGCGTCCCAGTCGAAACCGATGAAATGGATCGTTTTGCCCTGGAGCCCGGGCAAAGACGCGAAAATCTGATCGAAGGTGACCGACCGGGTCAGGACATAGGTCAGAAAGATGCCGAGCGCGAAACCGAAGTCGCCGACGCGGTTGACCACGAAAGCCTTGATCGCCGCTGCATTGGCGGAAGGCTTCTCGTACCAGAATCCGATCAGAAGGTAGGAAGCGAGTCCGACGCCCTCCCAACCGAAGAACATCTGGACGAGATTGTCCGCGGTCACCAGCATCAGCATCGCGAAAGTGAAGAGCGACAGATAGGCGAAGAACCGCGGGCGTGACGGATCGTCGTGCATGTAGCCAATCGAATAGACATGCACGAGGAAAGACACCGTCGTCACGACGATCAGCATCACCGCTGTCAGCGTATCGACCCTGAGCGCCCAGGCGACCGAGAGCTTGCCGGAGACGAACCAGTTCGCGACCGGGATATGCGAGTCCGACCCGGCAGCAACCTGGAAAAACGCGATCCAGGCGAGCACGAACGAAATCGCCAGAAATCCAGTCGTGACGAATTCCGACCCGCGCGCGCCGATAAGGCGACCGAATATGCCAGCGATCAGGAAGCCGAAAAGCGGAAGAAAGACGATCACATCATACATGGCGCCTGCCTCAACCCTTCAGCGCGTTGATGTCCTCGACCGCGATCGAACCGCGATTCCGGTGGTAGGCGACAAGGATCGCCAGCCCGATGGCGGCCTCCGCGGCCGCGACCGTGAGGATGAACAGGGTAAAGGCCTGGCCCGTCAGGTCGCCCTTGAAGGTTGAGAAGGCGACAAGGTTGATGTTGACCGCAAGCAGGATCAGCTCGATCGACATCAGGATCACGATCATGTTCTTGTGGTTGAGGATGATGCCGGCGATCCCGATCGTGAACACGATCGCGGCGAGGATCAGATAAGCGGGTAAATCCATTTTCTAGCCCCTCAGATCCCGGCCCGCGAAGGAACCTTGCGCAATTCAACCCCATCCTTGGGCGTACGCGCCACCTGATCAGCGACGTTCTGCCGCCTCACATTGGCTTTGTGCTGCAAGGTCAGCACGATCGCGCCGATCATCGCGGTCAGCAGGATCATCCCCGCCGCTTGGAAGAAATAGAAGTATCGAGTGTACAGCACCTCGCCGAGCGCGGCGGTGTTCGAGAGCGTGCCGGACGGCGTCGCCGCTGCGGCGGCGGACGGCGAACTATGCCAGCCGCCCACCACATAGATGAGCTGGGCCGCCACGATCAGCGCGATCAGCGCCCCTTGCGGCAGATACTGCACGAAACCTTCCTTGAAGCGGGCGAAATCGACGTCGAGCAGCATGACCACAAAAAGGAAGAGCACCGCCACGGCGCCGACATAAACGATGACCAGGATCATCGCCAGGAACTCCGCGCCCAAAATCAGGAAAAGTCCGGCGGCGCAGACAAAAGCGAGGATGAGGAACAGCACCGAGTGCACGGGGTTGCGCGCCACAATCACGGCCAGCGCCGAGCCGACGAGGACGATGGAGAAGATCCAGAAGAAGATTACGTCGGCCATCGTCGATTCAGCCTTTCAAACTCATAAGCTCTCTCCTTCCGATCGCGGAAGAAGACGGCGCGAAGCGCCAGCCGAGCACAGCAAACCTCACCCCAACCCTCGCCAGCCCAGGAGACGTCGTCACCGGTATGGCGCGTCCATCGCGATGTTGCGAGCGATCTCGCGCTCCCAACGCGCCCCGTTCGCGAGCAACCGGTCCCGATCGTAGAAGAGCTCTTCGCGCGTCTCTGTCGCGAATTCGAAATTGGGGCCCTCGACGATCGCGTCCACCGGGCAGGCCTCCTGACAGAAGCCGCAATAGATGCATTTCGTCATGTCGATGTCGTAACGGGTCGTGCGTCGCGTGCCGTCGTTGCGGCGGGGTCCGGCCTCGATCGTGATCGCCTGGGCCGGACAGATCGCCTCGCAAAGCTTGCACGCGATGCAGCGCTCTTCTCCATTCGGATAGCGGCGAAGCGCATGCTCGCCCCGGAAACGAGGCGACAGCGGCGATTTTTCGTGAGGATAGTTCAGCGTCGCTTTCGGCTTGAACATATAGCGAACCGAAAGGCCGAAAGCGGCAAGAAATTCCAGCAGGAACAACGAGCGGGCCGATTGCGCCAGTCTGAGAGCCATTGGACTTTCCTCAACCCTGCCCCGGCATCCCGAGGCCGGTGAATTCCAGAACCGCCGCCACGACGACAACCATGAACAGCGAAATCGGTAGGAAGACCTTCCAGCCGAGCCGCATCAGCTGGTCATAGCGATAGCGCGGCACGAAGGCCTTCACCATCGAGAAGCAGAACACCACCGACCAGGTCTTGAACAGGAACCAGATCCAGCCCGGAATCCAGGTGAAAGGCGGGAACGGAATGGGCGAGAGCCAGCCGCCAAGGAAGAGCGTCGCCGTCATCGCCGACATGGCCAGCACCGCGACCAGCTCCGTCAGGAACTGCAGCAAAAAAAGCGAGGCTGAATATTCGACCTGATATCCCGCCACCAGTTCCGATTCAGCTTCCGTGAGGTCAAATGGCGGGCGGTTGGTCTCGGCGAGCGCGGAGACGAAGAAGATGATGAACATGGGCAGAAGGGGCAGCCAGTACCAGCCGAAGCAGGCCCCACCGCGTATCCTGCGCCCGCACGATGTCGGAAATGTTCAGCGAGCCGGCGATCATCACGACGGTGACGATCACAAATCCGATCGAGACCTCGTACGAAACCATCTGAGCCGCCGAGCGCAGGGCCGAAAGCAGCGGATACTTCGAGTTCGACGCCCAGCCGGCCATGATGACGCCGTAGACGCCGAGCGAGGAGACCGCAAACAGGAAGAGGACGCCGACGTTGATGTCGCCGATGACCCAGCCGTCATTGACGGGTATCACCGCCCAGGCCGCGAAGGACAGGATGACTGAAACCAGCGGCGCCAGCACGAACACCATCTTGTTGGCGCTCGACGGAATAATCGGCTCCTTCAGGATGAACTTCCCGAAATCGGCGAAGGGCTGCATGATGCCCCAGGGCCCGACGACGTTCGGGCCGCGCCGGAGCTGCACCGACGCCCAGATCTTGCGCTCGAGATAGATCAGCACCGCTGTCGAAAGCAGCACACAGACCAGAAGCGCCAGCGCCTCGAGGATGTAGCGGACAGCCGTCCCCAGCCCCGTGCCATACATCCAGCGGCCGATCGCGGCGAAGAACCCGACATGGACGAGCCACCAGACGATCGCGATCGCAACGACCGCCGCGACCGCGAGCCCGGCAAGCGCCGTCGAAACCGAAAGCGAGGCGCGTGGGCGGGAGGGGGTGACGCTCGTCATGGGGGCCTATTCCGCAGCCTGCAGATGGACGCCGCGCGCCAGCGCCGAACATTCGGCCATGGTGCGAGACGCGCGCGCGATCGGATTGGTGAGATAGAAATCCTCGACCCCCGACCCGAACGGGGCCTTGTCGAGGGAACCGACGACGGCCGCGAGTCCAGTCAGCGGAGCTGGGTCTGCGGCCTCGATTCCATCGAACTTGACCAGGGCCGGATGCGCCGCGGCGATTGCGGCGCGCAATTGGCCGAGCGAATCGTAAGGCAGCTTGGCGCCGAGCACGTCCGAGAGCGCACGCAAGATCGACCAGTCCTCGCGCGCGTCGCCGGGTGGGAAGATTGCGCGCTCGGCGAATTGCGCCCGCCCTTCGGTATTGACGTAAATGCCGGTCTTCTCCGTGTAGGCGGCCCCCGGCAGGATCACATCGGCGCGATGCGCGCCGCGGTCGCCATGCGTGCCGATGTACACCACGAAAGCGCCCGGCTCGACGTCGATCTCATCGGCGCCGAGGTTGAACAGCACATCGACCGCGCCTGCCTTCGCCATCTCCCGGGCGTCGAGGCCACCCTCGCCAGGAACGAGGCCAAGGTCGAGGCCGCCGACCCGCGAGGCGACCGATTGCAGGACGCAGAAGCCATTCCAGCCGTCTTTGACCGCGCCCATCGCCTGCGCCGCGTTCGCCGCCGCAGCCAGCACGGCAACGCCGTCACCGCGCGCAAGCGCCCCGGCGCTTATGATCAGCATGGGCTTGTCGCCGGAAGCCGGCTTCTTCGCGAGTTCGACGAGCAACTCCGGACCGGCTCCTAGATAGGCGTATTCATATGTGAGGTCGGCGCGTTCGCCGATCAGGCTCACCGGAACCCCCTTCAGCCAACGCTTGCGGATGCGGGCGTTCAGCACCGGCGCTTCGCGGCGCGGATTGCCCCCGACGATGATGATCGACGTCGCCTGTTCCAGGCCCACAATGGTCGAATTGAACAGATAGGATACGCGGCCGAATTTCGGATGCAGCCGCGATCCGTCCTGCCGGCAGTCGAGGCTCGCCGCGCCGAGCTTGCCCATAAGGCCCTTCAACGCGAACATCTCTTCGACGGCGGCGAGGTCGCCCGCCAGCGCGCCGATCCGCGAGGCGTCGGCCGCCCTCACCTTGCCCGCGATCGCTGCGAAAGCTTCGCCCCAACTTGTCGGCCTTCAACCTTCCGTCAACGCGAACGTAAGGGCGGTCCAGCCGCTGCGTCTTGAGCCCGTCGACGACGTGGCGCGTCTTGTCGGAGATCCATTCCTCGTTGATCGCGTCGTTGATGCGCGGAAGGATGCGCACGACCTCGCGGCCGCGCGAGTCGACCCGGATCGCCGACCCAACGGCGTCCATCACGTCGACGGACTCGGTGTGCTCGAACTCCCACGGGCGCGCATGGAAAGCGATCGGTTTGGCGGTCAACGCGCCGACAGGGCAAAGATCCACGACATTGCCCTGAAGCTCGGAAGTGAGCGCGCTTTCGAGATAGGAAGTGATCTCCATGTCCTCGCCCCGCCCGGTCGCGCCAAGCTCGGGCACGCCCGCCACTTCGGTGACGAAGCGTATGCAGCGGGTGCATTGGATGCAGCGGTTCATCACCGTCTTCACCAGCGCGCCGATATATTTGTTTTCGACCGCCCGCTTGTTCTCGTGGAAGCGCGAGGAATCCGCGCCATAGGCCATCGACTGGTCCTGCAGGTCGCACTCGCCGCCCTGATCGCAAATCGGGCAGTCGAGCGGATGGTTGATGAGCAGGAACTCCATCACGCCTTGGCGGGCCTTGCGCGCCATCGGCGAATTGGTGAGGACGACCGGAGGCTCGCCATTGGGGCCAGGGCGCAGATCTTTCACCGCCATCGCACAAGATGCGGTCGGCTTCGGCGGACCGCCCTTCACCTCAACGAGGCACATGCGGCAATTGCCGGCGATGGACAGGCGTTCGTGGAAACAGAACCGCGGAATCTCGGCGCCCGACGCCTCGCACGCCTGAAGCAGAGTATATTCAGCCGGAACGTCGAGTTCCTTGCCGTCGATGACAATCTTGCTCATGCCCGCTCTGCCTCGTGGCCAGCCCGCCAATAAGCGAGCAAGTCCGTGACGGCAATCCCGTCGATCGTCGCGCCATCAAGCTGCGCGTCCCCGATCGAGGCTCCGGAGAGGTTCGCCTTCTCGATCCTGAGACCGGACAGATTGGCGTTTTGGATGCGCCAGCCCGACATGTTCACGTCGTCAAAGGAACAGCCGGACATGTTGATGTCGTGGAAGTTGCTGCCCGACAGATTGACGTCGTCGAAGTGCGATCCCGAGAGGCACGCGCTTTTGACTTCAAGCCGATGCTCTGCGCTTTCGATCTTCATGCGCGCGTACTCTTCCCGCTCATCCGCATTTGCGGCTCATCCACAGCTTGATGTGCGACAGGTGCGTCCAGCCAAAGGCATGATCGCTGTCGCCATGCTCGGTCAGATGCGCGAGCCGAGCCATTGCTTCCTCAAGGTCGGGGATGTGGCCTTCCTCGACGGGCCACATCACGAAGTGCGGTTTTGAAGGGCGCTCGAACCACTCGGCCTTGCGATTGTAGAACTGCTTGTGAACGGTCGCCCAGACGAAGCGTTCGAGCGCCTCGGCGCTCTCCCAGACCGAGAGGTTGACAGCCATAGTCGGATCGCTCGCCGGGCGGATCGCAGTGGCGTTGTTGCTGTCGTCCTTGAGGCGCCAGACGAAGCCCTCGCTGCGTTCCGCGATCGCATTCACGCGATCGAGATTGTCCATGAATGCTGCCATCCGCGGATCGTCGGTCGGAAAGGCGAAGCGGCCGATGTTGAGCTGCGCGAGATGGGTCATTTGACGATTGCCTCTCCGTGCATGCCGGCTTCGTAATGGCCGGGGATCAGGCAGGCGAATTCAAGGTCGCCTTTGTTTGGAAACCGCCACAGAAGAGTGGCCGTCGCTCCGGGCGCGACGGTCACGGCGTTCGGATCGTCGTGCTTCATGTCCGGCATGTCCGCCATCATGGCCGCATGCTCACGGTTCTCGGCCTTCGTGCCGAGGACGAACTCATGGGCGAGCTGGCCCTTGTTATGGATGACGAACCGCACCTGTTCGCCCGGCCGCACCGAGACCGCGGCGGGCTCGAAACGCATGCCGGAACCGTCCTCGGACATCACGATATCGATGCTGCGCGCAGTCGCTTTCGGATCGCCCGGCGCGCCCGCGCGGGCGTCGGCGGCAAAATGCGCAGGATGCATGCCGTCCATCCCCGCCATCCCCTCATGCGCGAGAACAGGCGAAGCGGCGACGAAGGCGCCCAGCGCGAGCAGGCAAGCCGCCCGCCTCATCGCCGGGCCTCCAGCCCGCAGCGTCCGAAGAAGAATTTCCGGCGCGTCCGCCATCGCCTACTCCGCCGCCGCCCGCACGGGCTCGTCGTGCGGGTTGGCCGAATAGGCGTCGATACGCCGCTCGATCTCGTCGCGGAAATGGGCGATCAGGCCCTGGATCGGCCAGGCCGCCGCGTCCCCCAGCGCGCAGATCGTGTGGCCCTCCACCTGCTTCGTCACGTCGAGAAGCATGTCGATCTCGCGCTTCTGAGCGCGACCTTCCGCCATGCGCGTCATCACGCGCCACATCCAGCCGGTTCCCTCGCGGCAGGGTGTGCACTGTCCGCAGCTCTCGTGCTTGTAGAAGTAGCTCAGCCGCGCGATGGCTCGGACGATATCGGTCGACTTGTCCATCACGATGACCGCCGCGGTGCCGAGGCCAGAGCGCAGCTTGCTGAGCGAATCGAAGTCCATCGGCGTGTCGATGATCTGAGCGGCCGGAACGAGGCGCACAGAGGAGCCTCCCGGGATGACCGCGAGCAGATTGTCCCAACCGCCGCGCACGCCGCCACTGTGCTTCTCGATCAATTCGCGGAACGGAATCGACATCGCCTCTTCGACGTTGCACGGCTTGTTGACGTGACCGGAGATGCAAAAAAGCTTCGTCCCCGCGTTGTTGGGCGCGCCGAAGCTCGAAAACCACGAAGCGCCGCGCCGCAGGATCGTCGGCGCAACCGCAATCGATTTCGACGTTGTTCACCGTCGTCGGCGAGCCGTAGAGGCCCATGCCGGCCGGGAACGGCGGCTTCATCCGGGGCATGCCCTTCTTGCCTTCGAGCAATTCCAGCATCGCCGTCTCTTCGCCGCAGATGTAGGCGCCGGCTCCGTGATGGACGTACAGGTCGAACGGCCAGCCGTGGACGTTGTCCTTGCCTATGAGGTTGGCCTCATAGGCCTCATCCACGGCCTGCTGGAACCGTTCGCGCTCAAGAATGTATTCGCCGCGCAGATAGACATAAGCCGCCTGGGCGCCCATGGCGAAAGAGGCCACGAGCGCGCCTTCGACCAGCGTGTGCGGATCGTTGCGCAGGATTTCGCGGTCCTTGCAGGTGCCGGGCTCGGATTCGTCGGCGTTGATGACCAGATAGTGTGGACGCTTCGGGTCGATATTCTTGGGCATGAAGGACCACTTCAGGCCGGTCGGGAAACCCGCCCCTCCGCGCCCCCGAAGGCCGGAGGCCTTCATCTCGGAAATGATCCAGTCGCGGCCCTTGTCGAGAATGCGCCTTCGTGCCGTCCCACTGCCCGCGAGCCCGCGCGCCTTTCGAGGCCCCGGTCCCCGAGGCCGTAGAGATTGGTGAAGATGCGATCCTTGTCTTCCAGCATCGCTCAGGCTCCCGGCTTCGCGCCTGCGGGCGCCGCAGCGCCCTTCCCGTCCACGCCGTAGAGACTCGTCAGCGAGGTCAATCCGCCAACCGGTTCGGACGAAACCCGGCCGATCTGCGAGCCGACCTGAACGGGCGCCCCGCGGCGAGGTCGTCAAGGAGCTTGCCGAAATTTTCGGGCGTCAGGTCCTCGTAATAGTCGTCGTTGATCTGCACCATCGGCGCATTGCAACAGGCGCCGAGGCACTCGACCTCGTTCCATGAAAAAAGGCCGTCCGCAGTGACATGGCCCGGCTCGCCGATCCGCTCCCGGAGCACATCCTTGATGGCCTCGGCGCCGCGCAACATGCAAGGCGTAGTTCCGCACAGCTGGACATAGTATCTGCCAACCGGCGACAGGTTGAACATCGTGTAGAAGGTCGCAACCTCAAGCACACGAATCTTCGGCATGTCGAGAATTTCCGCGACGTTCTCGATCGCCGGCTTCGACAGCCAGTACCCGCTCTGCTTCTGCGCGCGCCAAAGAAGCGAGATGACCGCCGACGCCTGACGGCCGGGCGGATATTTCGCGACCTCTTTCTCGATCCACGCCTTGTTCTCAGGCGTGAATTCGAAACTCTCGGGCTGGACTTCTGCGAGACGGCGAACAGACATCTTGTTAACGAACCCTGAGAAACGCGGAGAAGCGCGACGTCATCGTTTTTCCCCGAGGCGCGTATCATTGAAGACAAGAAATAGCGTCACCAACGCGACGCCCGCCACGACGCCGACATCGGCCTGCGGTTGAACCAGCGGCGCGCCGTCGGCAAAACGCATCGCCCCGATCACCACGACGAACGAAACCGCGCCCGACAGAATGAGGCTCGCACGCGCTTTCAGGGAGTCGAGGACGCTCACCGGTCGACCTCCCCAAACACGATATCAATCGAGCCGAGAATGGCGCTGATGTCGGCGAGCATGTGCTTGCGACACAGAAAGTCCATCGCCTGCAGATGCGCAAAGCCTGGCGCGCGAAGCTTGACGCGATAAGGCTTGTTCGAGCCGTCGGAAATGAGAAAAACGCCGAACTCGCCCTTCGGGGCCTCGACCGCCGCATAGACTTCGCCGGCCGGCACCTTGTACCCCTCGGTATAAAGCTTGAAGTGATGGATCAGCGCTTCCATCGATCTTTTCATCTCGCCGCGCTTCGGAGGCGCGACCTTGCCGTCGTCGGTCGCGATCGGTCCTTGCCCGGCCGTTACGCTCAGTTTCTCGCAAGCCTGCTTCATGATGGAGGTCGACTGCCGCATCTCCTCCATGCGGATCAGGTAACGGTCGAAGCAATCGCCGTTCTTCCCTATCGGGATATCGAACTCCATCTCCTCGTAACACTCGTAGGGCTGCGACTTGCGGAGATCCCAGGCGGCGCCGGAGCCGCGCACCATCACGCCCGAGAACCCCCACGCCCATGCGTCGGCGAGCGACACGACGCCGATGTTGACGTTGCGCTGTTTGAAGATGCGGTTACCCGTGAGCAAGGTCTCCAGGTCATCGCAAATCTTCAGGAACGGATCGCAGAAGGCATAGATGTCGTCGACGAGTTTTTGCGGCAGATCCTGATGGACGCCGCCCGGGCGGAAGTAAGCGGCATGCATCCGCGAGCCGCTGGCGCGTTCGTAGAAGACCATCAGCTTTTCGCGCTCTTCGAAGCCCCAGAGCGGCGGCGTCAGCGCGCCAACGTCCATCGCCTGGGTGGTGACATTGAGGAGATGCGAAAGAAGACGGCCGATCTCGGAATACAGGACACGAATAAGCTGGGCGCGGCGAGGAACCTCAACGCCGAGCAGCCGCTCGACCGCGAGCGCATAAGCGTGCTCCTGATTCATCGGCGCGACATAATCGAGCCGGTCGAGATAGGGCACATTCTGCAGATAGGTCCGCGCCTCCATCAGCTTCTCGGTGCCCCGATGGAGAAGTCCGATATGCGGGTCAACGCGCTCGACAACCTCGCCGTCGAGTTCGAGCACAAGGCGAAGCACGCCATGCGCGGCCGGATGCTGCGGGCCGAAGTTGATGGAGAAATTGCGGAGGTTTTGCTGCTCGGTCATGGCGCTCGCTCCGCTTAGGGTTTGCCGCCCCCGGCGGCCTTCTCGTCCCCCGGCAACGGCGGCCCCTCCCACGGACTCAGGAAATCGAAAGCTCGAAATTCCTGGCTGAGTCGCACCGGCTCGTAGCGCACGCGCTTCTCCTGATCGTCATAGCGGACTTCCATAAAGCCGGTCATCGGGAAGTCCTTGCGCAGGGGATGACCCTCGAAGCCGTAATCGGTCAGCAGGCGCCGCAGGTCGGGATGGCCAATGAACAGCACGCCGAAAAGATCGTAGATCTCGCGCTCGTACCAGTCGGCGCCCAGATAGACGGCCGTCGCGCTTGCGACCGGCGTCTCCTCGTCCGTCGCGATCTTGAGGCGCACGCGTCGGTTCAGCTTTGGCGAGAGGAGATGGTAGACAATGTCGAATCGCTTCTCGCGCTCCGGATAGTCGACGCCCGAAATGTCGATAATGCACACGAATTGCGCCGATGGGTCGTCGCGCAGCCAGGTCAGCGCCTCGATCACGCGGGCCGCGTCAACGATGAAGTTCAACTCACCGAAGGCCTCCGCCTGCTCAAGCACAACGCCTGGCAGGGCGGCCGTGAATTTCTCGCCAATCGCGCGCAGCGTCTCGTCCATCTGCCCTACTCAGCGTTCAATCGTGCCGGTGCGGCGGATCTTCTTCTGCAGCATGAGCACGCCGTAAAGAAGCGCCTCGGCCGTCGGCGGACAGCCCGGCACATAGATGTCGACCGGTACGATGCGATCGCAGCCGCGAACGACCGAATAGGAAAAGTGGTAGTAGCCGCCGCCGTTGGCGCAGGAGCCCATCGAGATCACGTAGCGCGGCTCCGGCATCTGATCGTAGACCTTGCGGAGCGCGGGCGCCATCTTGTTGGTCAGAGTGCCGGCGACGATCATCACGTCCGATTGGCGGGGCGAAGCGCGTGGCGCGGCGCCGAAACGCTCGAGGTCATAACGCGGCATCGAGACCTGCATCATCTCGACCGCGCAGCACGCAAGACCAAAGGTCATCCACATAAGCGAGCCGGTGCGCGCCCACTGGATGAGATCGTCCGTCGTCGTGACCAGGAAACCCTTGTCGGCAAGTTCGTCGCTGATCGTGTTGAAGTAGGGGTCGTCGCGCCCAACCGGGCGCCCGGAAGCGTCCACCAGTCCCTTCGCAGGCGGGGCGACGATCGGCTCGGCGATCAATCCCATTCCAGCGCTCCCTTGTTCCACTCGTACACGAAGCCCACCGTCAGGACCCCGAGGAAGAGAATCATTGACCAGAAGCCAAATCCGCCGAGCGAATGAAAGACGATCGCCCAGGGAAACAGGAACGCAACTTCGAGATCGAAAATGATGAACAGCAGCGACACCAGATAGAACCGCGCGTCGAAACGCATGCGGGCGTCGTCAAACGGAGGGAAGCCGCACTCGTAGGGCGACAATTTCTCCGTATCCGGCGCCTTGAAGGCGAGGAGGAAGGGCGCGATCATCAGCGCTCCGCAGATCAGCGCCGCCAGAATGATGAAGACGACCAGCGGGAGATAGTCGGAAATAAGGCTCGGCATCGGCCTTGCTCGCGAGGTTTGCTGGGGCCGCCCGGACGTTGCGTCCCGGCGTCTTAGACCCCTTCTAAATGGGCGTATCGCAGCGCAGCGAACCATGCAAGATGAAAGGCGGATATTCGCCTTTCACAGGGGTTTCGACCCTGTTTTGAACTCTCCACGGAACCTGCGGATCGCGGCGCCCGGTCTCGCCGCCTGAGACTCCAACTTGTTGCGCCTAAACCGATCGCCGGTCGAGCTCTGGAACCGACCCCGAAACGCTCGCTCATCTTTCGGAATATGGCGGAAAATGGCGAGAGAGACGGGACTTGAACCCGCGACCTCCGGCGTGACAGGCCGGCGCTCTAACCAACTGAGCTACTCCCCCGTAAGGGAGCGGGTCGGATAAGCCAGCGCACAGCTCAAGTCAAGCGAACGTGGGCGAAAAGCTCAGGCAGCGTGGGGAATGACGCGGCGCCCGGCAACGCGTGGCGCCGTCAGAACCGCCCCGTCGCGAAAGCCCAGCGGCGCATCTCCTCGGGCGTCAGCATGCGCATCGAATCCGGCGGCAGCGACTCGGCGAGCGCGACCAACTTTGGGTTGACGCCCATCCGCCGCGCGTAGCGCTTCAGGATCGAGACCATGGGCTTGTCGGCGAAGCTGCGCGTGACATGGTCGGAGAACCCCCAGGCGCCCCCCTCATGTTCAACGATCGACATCCGGTGGAGAGCCACCTGGCTGCCTGCCGGCGCCACCCGCCGCACCGCTCCCATCATGGCGTAGACGCAGGCCGACAGACATTCGCCGACGAAGGGTCCCCTGTCTCCCCCGCCCTCGAAGCGCCCGACGACTCCGGCAACCCGCAACTCTCGCAGGATATGGCCGAACACCATGGAGGCGACGACGTTGCCGCCCCGCGAATCGAAGAAGACGATGCGCCGGAGGCTACGGTCTTCGCTGACTCCCTTTAGAAAATCGACGAACTGCTGGGGCGTGTCCGTCTCGATCACCCCCTCTGCGACAATCACATGCGGACAGCGCGCGCCGCAGGTTCCCATGTCGAGCGGCGCAACATGGAAGCTCATCGAATCCGACGCCTGCGCCGGCGCGAACCCCATGGTCGCGCAGGCGGCCAGCGCCACGACGGCCCACCCCTGCCTAAAAGCGTGCGCGAACAAAGACAACCGACACTTCCTTCGCCCGGACGAGGCTTTCCAACAGGGATTCTGCCTCGACCGCCTGCCCTTCCGCAAGCCTCATCTCCGCTCAGGCGACGAGGAATAGCGCGCGATGGGGCCCGGGATTCAAAGGACCCTATGGCTCGCGGGAGCAGGTCGCACGGGAAAATGCGTCGGGTCGGCCATTTCGGGGAGTTGAGACTGTCGCGCTTATGTCCGCGCGTAACCTGGTGGGCGGTGACGGGCTCGAACCGCCGACCCTCTCGGTGTAAACGAGATGCTCTACCAACTGAGCTAACCGCCCGGTTTTCTTCGCAACGATACAGGCTCCCAGCGGCTGCGCCAAGACTGCCTGTCGCGCGCGACAGCAAAACGGGCGGCCACAGGCCGCCCGCCGCTGGACCATAAAGTCTGAAAAGACCCGTCTATTTCTTCGCGCTGCTTTTCTTGTTCAGCGTCGCCTTCAGCGCCGCGCCGGGCTTGAAACGCGCGTTCTTGGAAGCAGCGATCTTGATTTCCTTGCCTGTCGCAGGGTTGCGACCCTTGCCGGCGGCGCGCTCCTTCACAAGGAAAGTGCCGAAGCCGACGAGCCGGACTTCTTCACCCTTTTTAAGGGTCTTGACGATGCCTTCAAGGACCGCCTCAAGCGCCGCGGCGGCGCTCACCTTGGTCAGATCCGCTTCTGTCGCAATGTGATCGACCAGCTCAAGCTTGTTCATATGTTGCCTTTCTTCATAGACCGATCCGGCGCCTTTCTTCGCGACCGCCGTTCTTGTCGCGGGACCGATTTCGCCCTGCCCTCTTAGTCGTTCCTCCCCGCGCCCCGCGGCTTTGCCGAAGCCTGCGTTCTCGCGCGAATTGACGACCAAGTTCGATCCATTGCTGTGCTCATCGCCTAGCGAACGCAAGGGTTTGCGAGGACCGGCCACACAAAAAGCGCCGCTTTCCAAGGGATAAACGGCGCTGAAATGAAAAAAGCCCCGAATCCGGCTGGATTCGGGGCCTGTCGATCAGACTTTACCGACGTTCAGTGCGCGACGAGACCCTTTCCGTCGTCCTCAGCCGGAGAGGCCGGCGAGACGGCGGCATTCTCCTCCCAGGGGAAAGCCAATGGCGTCGGCGCGCGGACGAGCGCATGCCTGAGCACCTCGTCCATCCGCGACACTGGCACGATTTCGAGCCCGTTCTTTACCGAAGCCGGGATCTCGGCCAGGTCCTTCACGTTCTCTTCCGGCACCAGCACCTTCTTGATGCCGCCGCGCAGCGCCGCCAGCAGCTTCTCCTTGAGGCCGCCAATCGGAAGCACCCGTCCGCGCAGCGTGATCTCGCCGGTCATGGCGATGTCGCGTCGGACCGGAATGCCGGTCAGCATCGACACGATCACGGTCGCCATGGCGACGCCGGCCGAGGGGCCGTCCTTCGGGGTCGCGCCCTCCGGCACATGCACGTGGATGTCCCGCCTGTCGAACAGCGGCGGCTCGATGCCGAAATCGACCGCGCGAGAACGCACATAAGACGCGGCGGCGGAGATCGACTCCTTCATCACATCCTTAAGGTTGCCCGTCACCGTCATGCGGCCCTTGCCCGGCATCATGACGCCCTCGATCGTCAGCAATTCGCCGCCGACCTCGGTCCAGGCAAGGCCCGTGACGAGCCCGACCTGATCGTCCGCCTCGATCTCGCCGTAACGGAACTTGGGCGGTCCAAGGAACTCGTGGACGTTCGCGCCCGTCACGACGATCTGCTTCTTCTTGCTGATGAGAATCTCCTTCACCGCCTTACGGGCGAGGTTGGAGATTTCGCGCTCGAGATTGCGGACGCCGGCCTCGCGCGTATAGCGACGCACCAGTTCAAGGATGCCGCTGTCCGCGACTTCCCATTCCTTCTCGTCAAGGCCATGCTTGGCCCGCGAGTTCGGAAGGAGATGCCGCTTGGCGATCTCGACCTTCTCGTCCTCGGTGTAGCCCGCGATCCGGATGATCTCCATCCGGTCCATGAGCGGCGGGGGGATGTTCAGCGTGTTCGCCGTCGTCACGAACATCACGCCCGAAAGGTCATAGTCGACCTCGAGGTAATGATCGTTGAAGCTCTGGTTCTGCTCGGGGTCGAGCACTTCGAGCAGAGCCGACGACGGATCGCCGCGGAAGTCCATGCCCATCTTATCGATCTCGTCGAGCAGGAAGAGGGGATTGGACGTTTTCGCCTTCCGCATCGACTGGATGACTTTGCCCGGCATCGAACCAATGTAGGTCCGACGATGGCCGCGAATCTCCGCTTCGTCGCGCACGCCGCCAAGCGACATCCGCACGAACTCGCGTCCAGTCGCCTTGGCGATCGACTTGCCGAGCGAAGTCTTGCCGACGCCGGGAGGTCCGACGAGGCAGAGGATCGGCCCGGTCAACTTGTTCGCGCGCTGCTGCACGGCGAGATATTCGACAATGCGCTCCTTGACCTTGTCGAGGCCAAAGTGATCCGCATCGAGGATGGCCTGAGCCGCGGGGAGGTCCTTCTTGATCTTCGAACGGCGCTGCCACGGAATCGACAGCAGCCAGTCGAGATAGTTGCGCACGACAGTGGCTTCCGCCGACATCGGGGCCATCTGGCGCAGCTTCTTCACTTCGCCGAGCGCCTTCTCGCGCGCTTCCTTCGTGAGCTTCGTGTTTTTGATGCGCTCCTCCAGCTCGGACATCTCGTCGCGACCTTCCTCGTCGCCGAGCTCCTTCTGGATCGCCTTCATCTGCTCATTGAGATAATACTCGCGCTGCGTCTTCTCCATCTGGCGCTTGACGCGCGTGCGGATGCGCTTCTCGACCTGCAGCACCGAGATCTCGCTTTCCATCAGCGCGAGGCATTTTTCGAAGCGCTTGGAAATCGTGCGCATTTCAAGGATCGCCTGTTTGTCGGCGAGCTTGATGGCGAGATGCGAGGCGATCGTGTCGGCAAGTTTGCCGTAGTCATCGATCTGACCAACCGCGCTCACGACCTCTGGCGAGATTTTCTTGTTGAGCTTCACGTAGCTCTCGAACTCCGACACGACAGAGCGCGACAAAGCCTCGGCCTCGATCTTGTCGATCGGCTCGTCGGCGACGGCCATTGCCTCGGCCTGAAAGAATGTGTCCCCTGGAATATAGTCAGTGACTTCGGCGCGCGCGGCGCCCTCGACAAGCACTTTCACGGTGCCGTCAGGCAGCTTGAGAAGTTGCAACACGCTCGCGAGCGTTCCGACCTTGAAGATCGCGTCCGGAGCCGGATCGTCGTCCGCCGCGTTCTTCTGCGTCGCAAGCAGGATCGGCTTGTCCGTGCGCATGACCTCTTCCAGGGCGCGGATCGACTTCTCGCGTCCGACAAAGAGCGGCACGATCATATGCGGGAAGACCACAATGTCGCGCAGCGGGAGGACAGGATAGGTGTCGAGTGCGCCCGGCACGATGGATTTGCTTTGGCTGGTCATGGCTATCCTTTTCGGGGATCGGCTTAAAGGACCGCCCCTGTTTGGTTGACGACGCCCGCCGACAAACAGGGCCCCAAAAAAAGCGGCGACCCAACCTTGTCGTCCACGCTGCCTGTCCGTCTCCTCGCGGAGACCGGACGGAACTGCCCAGTTTCGCGTCACGCAATAGTCATGCCGCGTGGCGCGACTCGCGCGTCTCAGGCAGGCAAGATGGGCGTGGGTCGAGAGACTTTCAAGCGCTCTCGCTAAGGGGCCCGCACGGCGCCTTCAGGCGCGCCCGCGCAAATCCCCGACATCCCCCGGCAGAACCCGCGCGCTGTCCCGGCGCGCGGATCCATCTCGTCTGACGTTAACCCGCGCGTTCCGCCCGTTCGGTGTATATGTAGAGCGGACGCGCTTTGCCTTCGACGACCTCTGGCCCGATCACGACCTGCTCCACGCCGTCAAGGCCCGGAAGGTCGAACATCGTGTCGAGCAAAATGCCTTCCATGATGGAGCGAAGCCCGCGCGCGCCCGTGCGCCGCTCGATCGCCTTCTTGGCGACGACGTTCAGCGCCTCGTCCTGGAAGGTAAGATCGGTGTTCTCCATCTCGAACAACCGCTGATACTGCTTGACCAGCGCATTCTTCGGCTCGGTGAGGATCTTCTTCAGAGCGTCCTCGTCGAGGTCCTCAAGCGTCGCAATCACGGGCAAGCGGCCAACGAATTCGGGGATGAGACCAAACTTGAGCAGATCCTCCGGCTCGACCTGCTTGAACACTTCACCCGTGCGGCGATCATCAGGCGCCTGAACCTTGGCGCCGAAGCCGATCGACGTTCCCTTTCCTCGAGCCGATATGATGCGCTCGAGGCCCGAGAAGGCGCCCCCGCAGATAAACAGGATGTTGGTCGTGTCGACCTGCAAAAACTCCTGCTGCGGATGCTTGCGCCCGCCCTGCGGAGGAACGCTCGCGATCGTCCCTTCCATGATCTTGAGAAGCGCCTGCTGCACGCCCTCGCCCGACACGTCGCGGGTTATCGACGGATTGTCGGACTTGCGACTGATCTTGTCGATCTCGTCGATGTAGACGATGCCACGTTGCGCCCGCTCGACGTTGTAGTCGGAGGCTTGCAGAAGCTTAAGGATGATGTTCTCGACATCCTCGCCGACATAGCCGGCTTCCGTGAGCGTCGTCGCATCCGCCATCGTGAAGGGCACGTCGAGGATGCGCGCGAGCGTTTGGGCGAGCAGCGTCTTGCCCGAACCTGTCGGTCCGATCAGCAGGATGTTCGACTTCGCAAGCTCGACGTCGCTGTGCTTCGTGGCGTGATTGAGCCGCTTGTAGTGATTGTGGACCGCGACAGACAGGACCCGCTTCGCCTGCGCCTGACCGATCACGTAGTCGTCCAGCACCTTGCAGATTTCGCGCGGCGTCGGAATGCCGTCCTTGCTCTTGACCAGCGAGGTCTTCGACTCCTCGCGAATGATGTCCATGCAGAGTTCGACGCACTCGTCACAGATGAACACCGTTGGCCCGGCGATGAGCTTGCGCACCTCATGCTGGCTCTTCCCGCAGAAGGAGCAGTAAAGCGTATTTTTGGCGTCGCCGTCGGCCTTGGCCATTGTCTTCTCCATAGAGGCCGCTTCAAATTCTGAATCGAATTGAGCAACCTAAAGATAGCATCCTAACGAAACGTAGCCTTTCGACCGCCTCCGCCGTCCGCCGCGATCCACTCCGCCGATCCCGCAGTCCTGCAATTCCCGGGCCGCCGCCAGGCGACCCCAGGAAATCGCAAGCAACCATTAAAAGGGAGGCGAAATCAAGTCCGCCAATGTTTTGGTCTCGGGCGGTTCTCTGGCCGGCCCTTGAATTATTGTCCCTTAAACGGTCGCGGCCGCGGCCGCCTTGGCCTCGTCCGCCTCGACGACCGACCGCGTCGTCGTCACGTCGTCGATCAGTCCGAAGGCCTTGGCCTCCTCAGCCGACATGAAATGGTCGCGATCCAGCGTTCTTTCAATGTTTTCGTAGTCTTGGCCCGTGTGCTTCACATAAATATCATTTAGCCGGCGCTTCACCTTGAGGATGTCCTCGGCATGGCGCTGGATATCGGAGGCCTGTCCCTGGAACCCCCCGGACGGCTGGTGGACCATAATCCGAGCGTTCGGCAAAGCAAAGCGGTGGCCCTTCTCGCCTGCGGTGAGGAGAAGCGATCCCATCGAGGCCGCCTGGCCGATGCACATCGTCGTCACCTTGGGCCTAATAAACTGCATCGTATCGTAGATTGACAATCCGGCCGTTACGACGCCGCCTGGCGAGTTGATGTAGAGCGCGATTTCTTTCTTCGGATTATCGGCCTCGAGGAAAAGAAGCTGCGCCACACAAAGCGAAGCCGACACGTCCTCGACCGGCCCGATCATGAAGATGATCCGCTCGCGCAGAAGGCGCGAGAAAATATCGAAGGATCGTTCCCCTCGCGCCGACTGCTCGATCACGATCGGCACAAGGTTATTGTAATAATAGTCGATCGGATCGCGCATTCTTGTCTCTCTTGCCGGGGAATCAATCGGCGGACGCCTCGGACCAACATAGGCGCCAGCGGCCCCTCCGAAAAGGGGCATGACGTCTTAGTTCATCCGAAACGCCCGCCGCCCCGCCGCGCTCCGGAAGCTCAAGCCGCTGGCAGCGGCTCGACCTCGGCCTTCGCCGGCATCTCGTCGTCGACCGGCTTCAAAAGCTCGTCTTTCGAAACCTTCCGATCGGTGACTTTTGCGAGTTCTATAATTTGATCGACCACTTTCTCTTCATAGAGGGGCGCGCGCAGTTCAGCGAGCGCGTTCGCATTGTTGCGGTAGAAATCCCACACCTGTTTTTCCTGGCCGGGGAACTGACGGGCGCGGGCGATCAGGGCCTGAGTCATCTCCTCGTCCGAAATTTTCAAATCGGACTTCGACCCGACTTCCGCAAGAAGGAGGCCTAGCCGCACCCGGCGCTCGGCGATCTTGCGATAGTCCGCCCGCGCCGCCTCCTCCGTCGTGTCCTCGTCGGCGAAACTGCGGCCGGAAGCCTCCTGCTCCTTCATCACCTGCGCCCAGATCTGGTCGAACTCCTGATTGACCAGACCCTCGGGCAGTTCGAAGGCGTATTGCGTATCGAGCTTGTCCAGAAGCTGGCGCTTCAGCTTGTCGCGCGAGTATCGGGCGTAGTCGGCGCCGATCCGTTCACGGATCGTCTCCTTGAGCTTGTCCAGGCTTTCCGAGCCCACACCCTTGGCGAACTCGTCGTCCACGGCGAGCGCCTCCGGGCCCTCGACAGCCTTCACGGTCACGTCGAAATCCGCCGTCTTGCCCGCGAGATTGCGCATCGCGTAGGCCTCGGGAAAGGTCGCCTTGATCTTGCGGTTTTCACCCGCCGTCGCGCCGACAAGCTCTTCCTCGAAACCGGGGATGAAGGTGTTGGAGCCGATGAGAACCTGGATGTCCTTACCCTCGCCGCCCTCGAAGGCGGCGCCGTCGATCGAGCCGGTAAAATCGACCGTGACGCGGTCGCCCGTGTCCGCCTTCGCGCCCTCAGGCTTGGCGGAATAGCTGCGCCGCTCCTGCGCGAGCCGCTCGACCATCGCGTCCACGTCTTCGTCGGACACATCGGCGACCTCGCGCTCAAGCTCGATCTGCGAGAAGTCGCCAACCTCGAACACCGGCAGGACTTCGAGCGCGATCTTGAACTTCAGGTCGCCCCGCGCCTCCAGCGCCGCCTCGATCTCGGACTGGTCGGACGGCAAATCGACCTTGGGCTCGCGGGCAAGCCGCAGGTTGTTGTCGTCGACGATCTTCTTATTGGCGTCGGCGATCGTCTGCTGTACGACGTCGGCCATGACCGACTTGCCATAGACCTTGCGGAGGTGCTCGACCGGCACCTTGCCGGGTCGGAAGCCGTTTATGCGGACCTTCGCCTTGAGTTCGGTGAGTTGGCCGTTCAGCTTCTCGGCGAGGTCGCTCGCGGGAAGAAAAATGTCATACTCGCGCTTGAGCCCTTGGCTCAGCGTCTCCGTCACCTGCATGATCCAATCCGCCTGTCTCTAAAAGCCTTGGGAATCCCTTAGCCGATTTTTCTTGCCGTGTCGCCAGAGCGTCACATGGGTAGGCGCGCGCCGACGCGTCCCTCGGGCAGGCTCGTCCGCCGGCCAAAAGAGGAACTGGTGCGGGCGGAGGGACTCGAACCCCCACAACTTGCGTCACCGGAACCTAAATCCGGCGCGTCTACCAATTCCGCCACGCCCGCCGACGAAAGCCCGCTCTAAAGGGCCGTCTCGCGCTTCGGGCGCGCTCTATATCAGGTTCAGGCGGCGGCGCCAGAAGAAAAAGGGATGCCGCCAGTCGATCCGGGGTCAGGCCCCCTGAGGAGTTTTGTGGCCCGCAAAAGGGCGCTTGACTCTTATATCGCTATATGGCTATATAACTGAATGGAGATATACAGCGCCAACGAAAACCCTTTGAGCGCCGCCTTTCGCGCTCTGAGCGACCCGACGCGCCGGGCGATCCTAGCGCGTCTTGCCGAGGGCGAGGCCACCGTCTCGCAACTCATGGAGCCGTTCGCGCTCAGTCAGCCCGCAGTCTCCAAGCACCTTAAAGTGCTCGAGAGGGCTGGACTGATCGAAGGCGGCCGCGACGCGCAAAGGCGCCCACGCAGGCTGGCGCCCCTCGCAATGAAGGGCGTTGCCGACTGGATCGAGCCGTTCCGTCAGCAATGGGAGCGCCGCCTGAACAACCTCGACGCCCACCTTATAACCACCGCGAAAAAGGAGAATTGAGATGCCGTCTGTTTCCCACTCCCCCTCCCGAACCGGGCTTGTCATCGACCGCGGCTTGCACACGATTCGATTGACCCGCGATTTCGACGCCCCGCGCGCGCAAGTCTTCGAAGCGTGGACCAGACCCGAACAGGTCGCCTGCTGGTGGGACCCAGCCGGACAAGCGCTTGCGGTCTGCGAGATCGACCTTCGCCCCGGCGGCGCCTTCAAATTTGTCAGCAAGGGCCAGCCGGAAATGCCCTTCGCAGGCGTCTATCTGGACGTTGCGCCGCCCGACCGGTTGACCTTTGAGGCGATGGGCGCGACCGGCCGCGTCCGACTCGACGAGTCCGGCGCCAAGACTCGGATGACCGTCGAGATCGCCTGCCAGTCGGCGGAACAGCTGGACCAGTATCTCCAGATGGGCGTCGACACCGGCACCGCGCAGACCCTCGACAATCTCGTCGCCTATCTGAGCGGCCGGGCGAGCCACGCGGCCTGACGGCGACGGGGGTGCACGCGTGCGCCTTTCCGTTTCCAACGCGGCTGGCTAGAAGACCTTCCCTGCCCCCGCGATCTCAAGAGGACGTCACGCCCTTGCCCGACCCCAGCTTCGCGACGTCCACCCGCCGCGTCGTCCTGGCGGCCGGGCTTGGCGCCGTGGCCTGGCGCCTGACGCGCCCCGCAGCTGCAGCCCCGTCCCCCACGGCGGACGGCTTTTGGCGAATGGAGGCGGCCCCGCACAGGCTGTCGCTGGCGCCCCCGCCCGCCGAGGCGGCGTCCGCTCTCGCCTATGCGGGCCAAATTCCGGGCCCTCCGCTTCGCGTCAAACGGGGCGACGACCTGAAGGTTCGGCTCGCCAACCGGCTGGCCGAACCGACGATGCTTTGCTTCCCGGGCTTGAGACCTCCCAACGCCTCGGCAGGTTACGGCGGTTTGACCACGCCCCGCCTGAAACCCGGCGAAAGCCTCGACATCCGTTTCGCTCCGCCCGACGCTGGCTTCAATCTCTACCTTCCCCACGCCGGCGCGACCGACGCAGGCCAGCAGGGGCGCGGCCTTTTCGGTCCAATCATCGTTGACGAACCCGAAAAACTGGATGTCGACGAGGACTTTGTCGTCATCCTTTCGGACTGGAATTTGGACGACAAGGGCCAGATCAAGGACGATTTTTCGGACCCCGCGCTCCTGCGCGGAGCGGGACGCAGGGGCGCCCTCATCTTCGCGAACGGGGTCGCGGCCCCCCTAAAACTCTCCGCCCGGCCCGGCGCCCGCATCCGTCTGCGCATCGGCAACGCCGCGACGGCGCGGCTCGCCGCCGTCGCGATCGAAGGAGCCAAGACCCTCATCGTTGCGGTGGACGGCCAACCGAGCGATCCCTTCGAGCCTTTGCGCAACCAGTTTCCGATGGGGCCGGGCGCGCGGTTTGAACTCCTCTTCGACATGCCGCGCGGCAAGGACACCGCCGTGAACTTTGCCCTGCGCGGCGCTGGCGAGGCGGAGACCCCGTTCATCGCAATCAAGGGGGAAGGCGAACCGGCAGCCGAGCGCGGGGCGCTTGGCCGCCTCCCGCCAAACCCGCTCCTGCCCGCCGAGATCGCGCTCGAAAACGGCCGGCGGACCGACATCGTCGTAACCGGCGGGGGCGGCGCGCCGTTCGCGCTGAACGGGGCGACCTTCAAGGACTGGTCGCCGAAACCCGTCGCCGCGCTCGCCCGCAACGCCGTCTCCGTCTTCGCCCTCGCCAACCGCACGGCGGTCGTGCAGTCGCTCCGCCTTGGCGGGCACGCCGCCAGAATTTTGCATTCGATGGACGACGGCTGGGAGCCTTACTGGCGCGACACGATTCTCGTTCAGCCCGGCCGCACGATCAGCATCGCCTTTGTCGCCAGCAACCCAGGCAAATGGCCAATCGAATCCTCCATCCCGGAGCATCGGGCGGCGGGTGTGGGCGGGTGGTTTTCGGTCGGGTGACGAAGCCCCCGCAGCGGCCCTTGTGTCCCCTGCATGGCAGCAGACTCACAAAAGCGTAACTTCCGCGACAAAGCCTCGCCGCAAGGGTGAGAAAAGCCTGTCCGCGACGTCGCCGGTCAGTCGGGCCGTGCAGCGTCAATGGGAGGAAATACATGGTTGTCCGGACTCGCGCAGCGGCGGCGTCCCTGATCCTCAGTCTTTTTGCTTCGGCTGCCTTCGCGGGCGCGCCGGACGAGAGCGTCGTCCATGTCGATCTCATGGACCCGTCAGCCGGCCCGTCGGTCAAATCCATGATGATCAAGGCTGACCGACAGTCAGTAAAGGCAGGCCCCGTGACCTTCCTCGTCACGAATAATTCGAAGTCGCTCGTGCACGAAATGATCGTCGTCTTGGTCGCCAATCCCGACGCGCCGCTTCCCTACGACACGAAACGCGACCGGGTGATCGAGTTGAGGATCAGGGACCTCGGCGAGGCGTCCGATCTCGATCCTGGCCAGAAGAAGACTCTGAGACTCAAGCTTAAGCCTGGAACGTATCTGCTGATCTGCAATCAACCCGAGCATTACAAGTCGGGAATGAAGACCGTCCTCGTGGTGACCCGGTAGGCCGCCCGCTCAGGAACGTCGCTGAGGAAACAGGCGGCGGCGTAAGCGCACTTCCCCGCGAGTGCAGATGTCTCGGGCGGCAGATCGGTCCTCGCAAGCTCGCGTTTGGAGGCAAGAGCTCCGGCGCGGCGGAGCGCGCGCGTCGATCCAGGGCGACGAGGAGGGCGTTTCGCCCACAAAGCCTATGACAGCCAGGCTTTCCGCGAGCGGCTCAAGGCGCGCAGCCTTGTCGACGGCGTGGCGTGGAGGGGGCGGCGCAACCTGCCGCAAAACCTCTCAACCCGACGGAAACCCCATCAATTTTGAGAAGCTCTCAAGCTTGAAATTTCTGATTTTCATGATACCATGGTCAGAATTATCGAATTTATGAAAGATGCGGCCTACGGTGATCACCATCTTCGTTAACCGCCGCTAGAATATTGCGATGGGCGCAGGGACGTTCGGCAATCTCCGTCAAAAATGCGGGTCGGCGATCAAGCGGCCTGCAAAGCCTTGAAAAGACTGATTCCCGCGCGACGAGATGGCGGAAGGCGCCTGCAAACGCCTGCAATTCCAGGGTCAGCGAGAGTCCCGCGGCGGGATGGCGCAGATGTCCGACCTCACAGCGAGATCACACCGAAAAACTGACCCCACAACCGCAGGACGCCACTGCATTCGGGTTGTTCACCCGAAAGGCCTGGCCCATCAGATCGTCGATGAAGTCGAGTTCCGACCCCTTGATCAATTCCAGCGACACCGGATCGACCAGAACGGTCGCCCCGTCCCGGGTCGCGATAAAATCATCCGGCTCCTTGTTGCGGTCAATGTCGAAGGAATACTGGAATCCCGAGCAACCGCCTCCCCTCACCGATATGCGCAAGGCTGCGCCTTCCACCCCTCCGAGAATCTTTTTGAGGCGGCGCGCGGCGCTTTCGCTGATTGAGACACCCTCATCCAATGCAGCTTCGCTCATTTGCAAACCTCTGGCGCCCATGGCGGCGCCTTTCCCTTCCGACGACTGCTAAGATAGGAACCGCGCGCAAGAACGCAAATTTCGGGAAAACGTCGATGGCTCCCCCCTGGGCGACGCGGCTGCGCGCCCCTTACGCGGCCGATCCGGCAAAATCGGGCAGCCGGCTCGTGCCGGAGCCCTCCTCCCCCACCCGTACCGAATTTCAGCGGGATCGCGACCGGATCGTGCACTCGACCGCCTTTCGCCGCCTCGCCTACAAGACCCAGGTCTTCGTATACGACGAGGGCGATCACTTTCGCACTCGTCTCACCCATTCGATTGAAGTGGCCGAACTCGCGCGGGCGCTGGCCAGAGCGTTAGGACTCGACGATGACCTCGCAGAAGCGGTGGCGCTGGGCCATGACCTGGGCCACACTCCGTTCGGTCATACTGGAGAAGACGCGCTCGACGCCTGCATGGCCGAATATGGCGGTTTCGACCACAATGCGCAGGGTCTGCGCATCGTCACCGAACTCGAGCATCGCTACGCGGATTTCAACGGCCTGAATCTGTCGCAAGCGACGCTGGCAGGCCTTGTCAAGCACAACGGTCCCTTGACCGACGCCGCGGGAGCGCCGGCGGAGCAATATCAGAAACGGGGCGTTCCTGCGCCGATTCTCGCTTACGACCGCCTGCAAAGGCTCGATCTTCACCTTCATGCGAGTCTTGAGGCGCAAGCGGCGGCGATCGCCGACGATATCGCCTATGACGCGCATGACATCGACGACGGACTGCGGGCGGGCCTGTTTCGGCTTTCAGAAATCCGGGAATTGGTGGCGCTGATCGCCACGCTGCTGGCAGAGATCGATGCTCGCCATCCGGGGTTGGAAGCTCCGCGCGTCGCCCACGAACTCACTCGCCGGGTGATCACTCGATTTGTGGAGGACGCAATCCGCGAGAGCGGGCGCAGAATCGCCCAAGGAGAAATAGAGGATCCGCAGGCGGTCGCGAATGCGCCTCATGCGCTCATCGGCCATTCGCCAGCCTTTGCGGAGGCTGACCGGGAGCTCAAGCGGTTTCTCTTCACCCATATGTATCGTCATCCGACGGTTCAGCGCGTACGCGACAAGGCTGACGCAATCGTCCGGCGGCTGTTTGACGTTTACATGAGCGATCCTTCTGCGATGCCCCGGCCCTGGGCGGAAAAGGCGGCGCGCGGCGAGCGGGCCCAGGCCGTCGCTGACTATATCGCGGGAATGACCGATCGTTTCGCGATTAATGAACATGCCCGCCTCTTTGACGCGCCCGCAGACTTGCGATAGAGGCGCGCCTTTCCTTGAAGCGCGATCTGTCTGCATGGCGGGGTTCGTTGACCCAGCCTCGGCGCTGGCGAGCGCGCTCAGCAGAGCCGCGCCCCACGGGACCCATATAAATGAACCTCTTCGCTGACTTTCAGGCGCGCGTCGCCGCGCTCATCGAAAAACGGGTCGTGGCGGGCGAACTCCCGGCCGGACTCGATCTTTCGCGGTTCGTCGTCGAGCCCCCGCGCGACTCTTCGCATGGGGATCTCTCGACCAACGCCGCACTGATCTACGCCAAGGACGCCAAGGCCGCGGGATCGAACCCCCGCAAGCTGGCGGAGGGTCTTGCCGCCGATCTTACAGCCGAGCCCGACGTCGCCAACGCCACGGTCGCGGGACCGGGGTTCATCAATATTGTTTTAAAGCCAGCGGTTTATGAGATTCTGTTGCGGTCGGTCATGAAAGCCGGGAAGCGCTATGGCGCGGGCGCTGAGGGCGACGCCCCGGCGGTCAATGTCGAATATGTCAGCGCCAATCCCACCGGCCCGATGCATGTCGGCCACGCTCGCGGCGCCGTTTTTGGCGACGCGCTCGCGAGCCTCATCGCCTTTGCGGGCAGGAAAGCCGCGCGCGAGTATTATATCAATGACGCCGGCGCTCAGGTCGACGTTCTCGCGCGCTCCGCCTTCCTGCGTTATCGCGAGGCGCTTGGCGAAACGATCGGCGCCATTCCCGAGGGCCTCTATCCCGGCGACTATCTCAAGCCGGTAGGCAACGCGCTCGTCGCCGAATTCGGCCCGGCGCTTAAAGAGCAGCCTGAAGCAGACTGGCTGCCGCTCGTCCGACAGCGCGCCATCAACGCCATGATGTCGATGATTCGCGACGATCTCGCCGCTCTCAACATCGAGCACGACGTTTTTTCCTCAGAAAGGGCCCTCACCGGCCAGGATGGCGGACCTGATCAGGTGCGCGCGGCCATCGATTTTCTCCGGGCCAAAGAACTCATCTACGAAGGACGATTGCCGCCCCCGAAAGGCGCTCCCGCAGACGACTGGGAAGACCGCGAGCAGACCCTCTTCCGCTCTACCGATTTCGGCGACGACGTGGACCGCCCGCTCATCAAGTCAGACGGCTCCTACACTTATTTCGCCAGCGACATCGCATACCACAAGACGAAGCTCGACCGGGGCTTCGGCGGGCTTGTCGACGTTTGGGGCGCCGACCACGGCGGCTATGTGAAGCGGATGCAGGCGGCCGTCGCGGCGCTCTCCGACAACAAAGTCGCGCTGGAAGTCCGGCTCTGCCAGCTCGTGCGGCTGATGCGGGCCGGAGAGCCTGTCAAAATGTCCAAACGGGCTGGCGACTTCGTCACGCTCCGGGAAGTTGTGGATGAAGTCGGCGCGGACGCGGTGCGGTTCATCATGCTCATGCGCAAGAACGATGCGACGCTCGACTTCGACCTCGCCAAGGTCATCGAGCAAAGCCAGGACAACCCGGTCTTCTACGTACAGTACGCCCATGCCAGGGTCCGCAGCGTTCTCCGGCAGGGTCACGCGACCTTCCCGGATCTCGACCTTTCGTGCCTCGCGCTCGCGAACGCGGATCTCTCGCTTCTTACCGACGACGGCGAGCGCGATCTTCTGCGGACGATCGCCCAGTATCCCCGCCTCGTGCAGCAATCGGCTGAAGCGCGCGAGCCGCACCGCGTCGCGTTCTATGCTCACGAACTCGCGACCCGGCTGCACGCCCACTGGAATCGAGGAAAGGATGTGCAGAATTTGCGCTTTGTTAATGAAGATCATCGAAATTTAACGTACGCGCGCCTGTGTCTGGTGACTGCAGTCGGCCTTGTTTTGGCCTCCGCGCTGTCAATCTTGGGGGTTAGCGCCCCCGAGGAAATGCGTTAGCGGAAGGCTGGGTCTTGCGGGCGGACATGAGGTCCGCCGGGCGTTCCGCCGGGTTTGTGCGAGGTAACAATGGGCGTTTCCAGCTCCAGGGCCCCTACGGTCGAGATCAATCTGGACGAATTCGAGCGTAGGCTGCGCTCCGCGGGGGCGCAGACGTCCGGGGCGGAGGATCCGCTTTCCGAACTTGCGCGGCTCGTTGAATCGTCCCCCCTCCGCCTCGCGCCCCCGCATTCGCCTCGCGCCCCGTCGTCAATTCGCCGGCTCGAGCCCTGCCCGCGGAGTTCTCCGAGGCCGCTCGAGGCAGGCGCCCTCCGACCCGCGTTGGAAGAGGCGGAGGTCGACTTCAGCCAAGTCGATGCAGTCGAGTCTGCGCCGGCGGAGGCCTACAGCGCGGCGCCTTCTGTTCCCTTCGCCGCGGCCGAAGTGCGCTCACCGCGAAAGCCGCGCGCGTGGGGCCTGCGTATTGCCGGCCTCACAATTCTGGGAACTCGCCATGATCGGAGCGGCGGCCTACGTCGTTCGCCAGAAGGCGCCGATGCTCATAGGCTTGTCCGGTAAGCCGCCTTTCATCGCTGCGGCGACCGGGCCTACGAAGGTTCAGCCGCCGAGCGAGGACACCGTGTCCACGCCTAATGACGGCGCGACTTTGCTTCACGACAACTCTCACCCTGCCCCGGTGAAGATCGTGAACAGCGAGGAGCAGCCGGTCGATCTGGCCGCCCAGACGGCGGCGGCCAATCCGCCCACCGCGAGCCAGCCTGTCCCCTCGGGACAGACGGCGCCGCAGGGTCCGGAAATTGTCCTCAAAAACCCAGGCGAAGCGCCGATCGTTGTTCCGTCCGCGGGAGCTCCTCCTTCGGCGTCGTCCCAGTTCCCGGACCCAAAGCCGGTTCGAACGATCACCCTGCGCCCCGACGGCACTCCAATTCCCTCTTCGGGCGAGCGCGCCTGCGCAAATGGCGTCCGCATCCGCGCCAGCTGAGACGGTAACCCCCGAGGCCCCGACCCCGGTCGGGAAAGCTGAGCCTTCGACGCCAAAAGTCGAGCTGCCAACCAAGCTCAACGGCAAATCCTCGGCGCGGGTCGCGGTCGCCAAGACCGACACGACCGAACCGGTGGCCAGCGAAGCGAACGCGCCGATGCGACTCGGCGGTCCCGCGAAGCAGGAGAGCGCCGCCCGTCCCAAAGCGGCGGAGAAAACGGCGGCCCTTGAGAATTCGGCGGCGGAGTTCTGGCAAAACCGGCAGCTGGGCCGTCCAGGTCGCCGCGCCTCGCTCGGAATCCGAGGCCAAGGAGGTCGCCGCGAAACTCAACGCCAAATATACGAGCGCGCTCAACGGGGCGACGATCGGAATTCATAAGGCCGATGTCAAAGGCAAGACGATCTATCGCCTGCGCGTCACCGGGCTTGCGAAGGCCGATGCGGCCGCGATGTGCGCGCAAATCAAAGGCGATGGCGGTCAATGCTTCATCGCGAGGTGAAGGCGACCCTTTAGGAGACATCGGCATGGCGCGAGCCTTCGTTTGCGGCTGCGCCGCCCTCTACCTCAGCGCTGACGAGGTCGCCTTCATTCGGGAGAGCGACCCTTGGGGACTCATCCTCTTCAAACGCAACGTCGGCGACAGGGAACAGTTGCGGGCCCTGACCGAGAGCTTCCGCTCGGCGGTCGGCCGCGACGATGCGCCGGTCCTCATCGATCAGGAAGGCGGCCGAGTGCAGCGCATGGGCCCCCCGCATTGGCGCGCCTATCCCGCAGCCGCCCGCTTCGACGCTTCGCTGCCGGCGGTGGAAGCCGAGGACGCGGCGCGGCTCGCGGCGCGGCTCATCGCCCATGATCTGCGAGAGGTCGGCGTCACCGTCGACTGCGCCCCCGTGCTGGATGTGGCGGATTCCGGAACCCACGCCGTCATCGGCTCCCGAGCGTTCTCCGATCGGCCGGAGCGCGTCGCAGCCCTCGCCCGCGCCTATGCGGAGGGACTGATGGCGGGTGGGGTGGCGCCCGTCGTCAAGCATATGCCCGGACATGGCCGCGCCCGCGCCGACAGCCATATGGAACTGCCTCGGGTCGACGCTTCGCGCGAGGACCTCGAGCGTGACTTTAAGCCCTTTGCGGCGCTTCGGGACCTACCAATGGCCATGACGGCCCATGTCGTCTATTCCGCGCTCGACCCGGACCATCCTGCCACCACGTCGCCGACCGTCGTGCGCGACATCATGCGCGGCTCCATCGGATTCGACGGGCTGATCTTGAGCGACGACGTGTCGATGAAGGCGCTGGGCGGCCCGTTCGAGGCGCGTACGCGCGCCGTCTTCGCAGCCGGGCTCGACATCGCGCTGCATTGCAACGGCAATCTCGACGAGGCGCGAGCGGTCGCCTCCGAGACGCCGGAACTGACCGGCCGGGCCCTCGCCCGAGCGACGGCCGCGGTCGCCTGCGCCGACAACCCGCAAACGCTCGACCTTGTCGAGGCGGATCGGCGCTTCGCTGCCATGATGGCCGCGGTCGAGGCGGCTTAAGCCGTCAAGGGACCTCTGCCCTTTGGCCGGCGAAGGCGGCGCCAAGCCGTCGCCACCACGCGGCGTTCTCCGACCAGTTCCAACGGGCTGCCGGAGATGGAGATGGCAGCACCCAGATTCGGGTCTGCGCGATCCGCTCCTGCTGCTCCCCAAATCGAGCCGTCCGGCCGAGACAGGCGCGACCCGCGGCAAGGCTCGTGAAAGCGAGGATTTTGGGCTGAACGGCCATGATTTTCGATTTCAGGGCGGCGCGCGCCTCCAGGCCCAGTGCGCCACGCGGCAGTTGAGCATCCATGCCGCTTGCCGTCTTGGCAATGTCCGTGAGGCCGACGCCGTACTCAAGAAGACGCGGAAATTCGCCTGGTTCCAGAAGTCTCGGCGTCAGTCCGATCTCGAACAGCGTCCGCCAGAATTTGTTCTGCGGATGCGCGTAGTAGGCGCCGAGCTTGGCGGAGACAGCGCCCGCCGCCGTGCCGCAGAAGACGATGTTCAATCCGGGCCGCAGGAGGTCCGGAAGCACGGGATCTTCGGCCGATGGATCAGATGGTCTGATTATAGGCGCCGACCTCGGGATTTTCGCGCAGGACGTCGTCCACGGCGTGGAACATCTCCCGCATCCTCGCGTCCGATTTCGGGCTTTCGACCACAACCACAAGTTCAGGCTTGTTCGACGAAGCCCGGACGAGGCCCCACGTGCCGTCCTCGACGGTCACGCGCACGCCGTTGACCGTCACGATGTCCTTGATTGTCTGGCCGGTCAGCTTTTCGCCCTTCTCCCGCATGGCCTTGAACCGCGCCGTGACCCTGTCGGCAACCTCGTATTTCACCTCGTCCGGGCAGTGAGGCGACATGGTCGGCGAGCCAAAGGTCTTGGGCAGATCGCGGTAGAGATCGGCCATTGACTTGCCGGGGTTGCGATCGAGCATGTCGAGCACGGCGATCGCCGTCACGAAGCCATCGTCATAGCCCCGGCCGACCGGGGCGTTGAAGAAGAAATGGCCGGACTTCTCGAAGCCCGCCAGCGCCTTCAGATCGCGCACGCGCCGCTTGATGTGCGAGTGACCGGTCTTCCAGAAATCGACCTTCACCCCGTTGGCGGCGAGCACGGGATCGGCGCGGGCCGAACAGACCGGTGGATTTCACGTCGACGACGAAGGTCGCGCCGGGATGGAGCTTCGACAGGTCGCGCGCCAACATGACGCCGATCTTGTCGGCAAAAATCTCCGACCCATCATTGTCCACCACGCCGCAGCGGTCGCCGTCGCCGTCGAAGCCGAGGGCGACGTCTGCGCCGCTCGCCTTCACCGCCTCCGCCATGGCGTGAAGCATATGCAGGTCTTCCGGGTTGGCGTTGTAGCGCGGAAAGGTCCAGTCGAGATCGCAGTCGAGCGGCACGACCTCGACGCCGAGGCGGCCGAGCAGATCCTGTGCGAAGGCGCCGGCGGTGCCGTTGCCGCAGGCGGCCACGACCTTCATTTGTCGCTTATATTTGGGCCGGTTCGTGAGGTCCGCGATATAGCGGGCCGGAAAGTCAGGCACGAACTCATATTCACCGCCTGGCTCCGGCGCGTAGTCGCCGCCAATCACGATGTCGCGGAGGCGCCCATCTCCTCCGGGCCAAAGGTGACGGGGCGCGCGCGCGCCCATCTTCACCCCGGTCCAGCCGTTGTCGTTGTGCGAGGCGGTGACCATGGCGACCGCGGGAATATCGAGCGCGAACTGGGCAAAATAGGCCATCGGCGTGATGGCGAGGCCAATGTCCTTCACCTTCGCCCCGCCGGCCATCAGCCCGGCCGTCAATGCGAGTTTGATGGAGGCGGAATAGGAGCGGAAATCGTGGCCGACCACGACCTCCCGCTTGACCCCGAGTTCCTTCAGAGCCGCGCAAGCCCGAGGCCCAGCGCCTGCACGCCCATGAGGTTGATCTCATTCTCGAACAGCCAGCGCGCGTCGTATTCCCGGAAGCCGGTCGGCTTCACCATCGGAAGCGACTTGTAGGCGTAGGTGTTGGGAGCAAGCTTCGGCGAGGGCTTCGGAAACACGTACGGTCCTCGTGCTTAATTGCGCTGCGAAAGAGGGCGGACACGACTTAAGGGACGCAACGGAGTGAGGCAACCGGGGGCAGCGAGGCTTGCAGGGAGGCTTCGGCGGAGCGAAGCCCAAGTAAGGGCAATGACCGTTAGGACGCGTTCCGTCAGGCGCCGGAGTTCGGCTCGCTCTCGCGCGGCTGGGTCGCCGCCGCCGAGCAAGCAGATTCGGCGTAGCCACAGGCGTTCGATCCACGAAGCCAGCGATGATGCAGCAGGCACATATTATTCTCTTTTTCCGTATTATGTGTTATGATTGCTCTTTTCCAGAACTCGCAACACAGCATGGATCAGAGCGAAAATTGCCAGCCGCTGGCTCAAAGGTCTGGGCGAGGCGGGGCCGAGAAAAAGGATCTTCGCACGGCGAAGCGCGGGCTGGTCCTATGACGAGATCGTCAGCGAGAGCGTCTCAGCCCGGATGGGTGCGCCGCAAGAGCCTGCCGCGCCCGGCTCCCACCCGCCGGAATGGGCTCAAGAAAAAACTTCTTTCGAGATTCCTGCGTAAGTCATTGAAAACGCTTATTTCTACCGAGAGAATCCAAGGAAATCCAAGCTTTTCCAAGCCCCTTCCAAGGTTCCGAAAACGCCGCGCCCAAGCACGGCCAAGGATAACCAAACCGAGTTCCGGCGCGGCCAGGCGGGTCCGCGCCGCGGTCGCGCACGCTAATACACCACCACGCTGCGGATTGACTTGCCCTCGTGCATCAGGTCGAAGCCGTGGTTGATCTCGTCGAGCGACAGGATGTGGGTGATCATCGGGTCGATTTCGATCTTGCCCGCCATGTACCAGTCCACGATCTTCGGCACGTCGGTGCGGCCTCGCGCGCCGCCAAAGGCGCTGCCTTTCCAGACGCGGCCAGTCACGAGCTGGAAGGGCCGGGTCGAAATCTCCTGCCCGGCGCCCGCGACTCCGATCACAATGGATTGGCCCCAGCCGCGGTGACAGGCTTCCAGCGCCTGCCGCATCACCGTGACATTGCCGGTGCAGTCGAACGTGTAGTCGGCGCCGCCGATCTGGTCGGCGCCGCGCTTGGTCAGATTGACGAGATAGGGAACCAGGTCCCCGCCGATTTCCTTCGGATTGACGAAATGCGTCATGCCGAAGCGCTCGCCCCAGGCCTTCTTGTCGTTGTTGAGATCGACGCCGATGATCATGTCGGCGCCCGCGAGCCTCAAGCCCTGAATGACGTTCAGGCCGATGCCGCCGAGGCCGAAGACGACGGCGGTCGCGCCCTCCTCGACCTTGGCGGTGTTGAGAACCGCACCCACGCCCGTCGTCACGCCGCAGCCGATGTAACAGATTTTTTCGAACGGAGCGTCCGGATTGACTTTCGCGACCGCGATCTCCGGAAGCACGGTGAAGTTCGAGAAGGTCGAGCAGCCCATGTAATGGAAAAGCTTTTCGCCGTCGCACGAGAAGCGCGACGTGCCGTCCGGCATGAGCCCCTGCCCCTGCGTCGTGCGAATCGCGGTGCAAAGATTCGTCTTGCGCGACAGGCACGACGGGCACTGCCGGCACTCGGGCGTGTAGAGCGGAATGACGTGATCGCCCTTGGCGAGGCTGGTCACGCCGGGGCCGACGTCGACGACGATTCCCGCCCCCTCATGGCCAAGGATCGCGGGAAAAAGCCCCTCAGGGTCCGCGCCGGAAAGGGTGAAGGCGTCGGTATGGCAAAGCCCGGTCGCCTTGATCTCGACCATCACTTCTCCGGCCTTCGGCCCGTCGAGATCGACCTCCATGATCTCGAGCGGCTTTCCTGCGGCGACGGCGACAGCGGCGCGCGTTTTCATGGCGGGTTCTCACTCTTTTTTGGGATTCCCGCGAAGGCTTATGCGAAGACCGGGCGCGGGGCTAGCCGCGTTTTCAGTCCCGTTGACCGAGCCGGTCCCGTTCGTTCGTTCGAGGCTTCGTTCGTCTCGGTCCTTTTTCCTGCGTTGACCTCGGGGAGCCAGGGCGAATTTGCACGACCCGGCAGGAGTTCAACATTCCGCAGACCGCTGTTTGGGCCTGCGGAGCGGACTGTCACACAACCTTGACTTACCCCTGCGTGCAATTTTTCTTGACTGTTAACTTTTGGTAATCCAGTCTGGTTTTGGGGAGGATGCAGGTCTTATCGGCTCGCAAAGTCCCCTTGGGGTTACGCGAATTAGCGCGCGAATGGGGACTAGTATAATGCAAAACTTTAGCCGATCGACTTTCGCCGCGATGGCCTGCGCCGGTTTCGTTATGGCCAGCGCTTCTGCTCACGCGAGTTCACTGTCTGTCACCTACACGACAATCACGTCTTCAGACCCGGACACGAACGGAGCCATCACTGGCGTCGTTACCGGCCTTGTCAAAAACACTCTTGGACCTAACGGCCTGCCGGTAAAGTTGGCGCCTGGCACTTTCAATGATGTCAATGTTGACGGCGAGTTGCTCTGGTGGACGCCCCACAACGGGGACGTCATCGCGGGCACTTCCTATGCTTATCCGAATCCGGCGACCTTGCCGATCAGTTTCACCAACTTCTTCCCGAACGGCCCTTCGGGCTCGAACGGCGGCGACATCGGCTATACGTCAGCGATATTGTCCGGGACGTTCGTCACGCCGGCCGGCGGCACCGTAACCTTCACACTCGGGTCTGACGACGATACGTGGGTGTTTCTCAACGGAAATCTTGTCGTCGATAACGGCGGCGTTCATGCCGACGCCGACGCGCCCACGATGGTTGAGAATTTGGCGCCGGGCGTGAACACAATCCAAGTCTTCTATGCCGATCGCCATGTCACAGCAGCCCAGTTGGACTTTAACGCCGACGTGGTCCTGAACCCGATTCCCGAAGCTTCGACCTGGACGATGTTGCTCGCCGGCTTCGGCGGCCTGGCCTTCGCGGCCCTGCATCGTTCGCGCAAGGAGAAGCGCTCGATCGCCTGAGCTTCTTCACTCGTCTTGGAAAGGGCCGCCCATGGGCGGCCCTTTTTCGTATGCGCAGCCTAGCGAAACGCGGCTCAACAAGATCGCGCTCAACTGAATCGGTTCAGCACGTTCTCGTAGAGCTCCTGCTTGCCGGAGCGTGGTTTCGGGTCGATTTTTTCGTCCGCGACGCGCTTGGCGATTCCGTCCAAGCTCGCGCCCTTTTTCAGCATGGCCTGCGCGGCGGGCGCGTCCCATCCGGCGTAGCGGTCAGCGCGCATCTTGTCGAATTTGCCGTCCTCGATGAGCGCCGCCGCGGACAGCAGCGCCTGAGCGCAAACGTCGATGCCGCCGATATGCCCGAGCAGAAGATCTTCGGGGTCGATCGACTGGCGGCGCACTTTCGAATCGAAATTGAAGCCGCCGGGCGCGATTCCGCCCTGCTTCAGCATGAAGTAGAGCGCGGGCACGAGTTCTGCCGCGTTGTTGGGAAACTGATCCGTGTCCCAGCCCGATTGCAGGTCGTTGCGGTTGGCGTCGACCGAGCCGAGCAACCCGAGCGACGCAGCCAGCGCGATCTCGTGCTCGAACGAATGTTTTGCGAGATAGGCGTGGCCGACCTCGATGTTGAGCTTCACTTCCTTTTCGAGCCCGAAGCGCTGCAGGAAGCTCGCGACCGTCGCGACGTCGTAATCGTACTGATGCTTGGTCGGCTCCTGCGGCTTCGGTTCGACGAGTAGGACGCCCTTGAACCCGATCTTGTGCTTGTACTCGACGACCATCGAGAGAAACCGGCCGAGCTGCTCCGTCTCTCTCGTTAGATCGGTGTTGAGCAACGTCTCGTAACCCTCTCGCCCACCCCACAAAACATAATTCTCTCCAGCGAGTTTATGGGTGGCGTCGATGGCGTTCTTCACCTGCGCGGCGGCGAAGGCAAAGACATCCGGATCGGGATTGGTCGCAGCCCCGCTCATGTAGCGCGGATGGCTGAAGAGATTGGCCGTGCCCCACAGCAGCCCGACCCCGGTCGCTTTCATCTTCTCGGCAAAGATATCGGTCATTTGCGCGAGGTTCTTGCCGAATTCGGCGAGGCCCGCTCCTTCCGGAACGACGTCCTTGTCGTGGAAGGTGAAAAAGGGGAAGCCGAGGATCGAGAACATCTCGAAGGCGACGTCGGCCTTGAGCTTGGCCTTCTGCATGTCGTCGCCGTCCCAGGGACGCAGAAAGGTCGGCGCCCCGAACATGTCCGAGCCCATCCATGCGAAATTGTGCCAGTAGCAGACAGCCGGACGAAGGAACTCGGCCATGCTCTTGCCCATGACGACGCGCTTCGGATCGTAATGGCGGAAGGCCAGCGGATTGCCGCTCTTCGGGCCCTCATATGTCACCGGCTTGATGTCGCCGAAGAAACCCGTGCTCATAAGCATTCTCCCAGATTCTGGCGCCGTTCGTAGCCCTGAAGGAGACCTCTTGTCACCAGTGAGGACGAAAGTGCGCCCACAATTCCGCGATGCGGCGATTTCAGGACAGGCGCCGGCGTAGCCGATGCGAGCGGATAAAGCGACCGGCGAAGGAGGAAAACTTGCCCCCCAACGCCGTCAGTCGAGACCTGCTTCGGCGCGCCCTGCCGCGAGGGGCGCGGCGCGCAGCGTCGCAATGGCCTCGCGGGCGCTTTCCCACGCAAGCTGCAACGGCGCGAATTCCTCATAGCTGCTGCGCCGCTCATAGCCGAGCTGCGTCATCTCGAACGACAATTTGCGGAGTTCGCGCGACAGCTCCGCGGCGTCGGCAGAATCAGACGAGGCTTCCGCTCGCTCGGTGATCGCCTTGAGGCGATCGAGGATTTCGCGGAGCGGGTCGGATCCGCCGACCATCAGAAAACTCATGGCGGCGGCGAATACGGAACTGACGGCGCCGCCGACGAACACGACGTTCCAGATCTGGTCGCCGAACGCCGTCGCGACGCTCGTGTCGTCATCGTTGATGTACGCGCTCGTCCCGGGATGGACCGGGAAGCGGGCGTCGTCGTCCTTGTCCGGCGCGCTGATCAGACTGGCGATCGGCGCCTCATGCGCCAGCTCTCCGTGTCGTTCGATCAGGCCTCGCGTCACTTCCTTGATCGCGTTGTTGTTGATGAACTGTCGAAGGGGTCCGCTCACGATGTTGGCGACGAGGGCCGTCTTGACGCCGATCGTATCGACTTCGTCATCCGGAATGCCGAGACGCGGAAAGGAATTGTCCGAGATGGTCTCGGCGCTGCCCGCCGGCGTCGCTGAATTGACGTCCCCGAGATCGACGCTCAGGATCGTCGGCGGATATTTCGGGCTGCCAGCAACCGCGTTGACGACGGCCTGCACTTCCGGATCCGAGGGCGCGCCGGCGATGACGACAACTTCGATGCGCCCTGTCCGCGTGAGATTGGCGACTTCGTCGGGCGAGATGAGGTCGATGTGCACATCCATCGGCTTGATTCCGAAGGCGGCAAGCACTTTCAGGAATCCGGGCAGATCCAGCGCCGAGCGCGCAACGAGACCGATATGGCGGCGCCTGACGTCGGAGAGGCTGTCGAGATTGAGTTTGCCGGGGGCGACTGCGATCAACAGGTTGGTGCGCAGCAGAGTGACCACGCCCGCATTGGTCGGCAGGGTGTCGTCGAGGCGAACGACCGCCATATCGACTTCGCCCTTCTCGAGGAGGTCGCGGGGGTTCACAGCCGGCAGGACGTCCAGGCGCACGCCGCTGTGCGTCTGTTCGAGCATCCGGTTGAACGCCGTCAGCATCTTCACGTCGGCGCTGCCCGCCGGCCCGGCGGCGACGCGCAAGTGGAGCGGCTTCGACCAGAGGCGATAGCCGGCCGCCCCGGCCGTCAACAGGGCGATGGCCGCTGCGATGACCAGCAGAAGACGAGAGATGGACAGCTTCATCGCTGGGGTTGGAAAAAAATCATTCCGTGTCGTTAGGGCAATTTCGCTGCGTGAAAAAGGGCGCGCAAGAGTTGTCGCCCGTTTAAGCTGTCGACAACTCCCATTCCGTCAGGCGCGAAGAACATCGTCCGTACCCCGGGCCGGGCCGCAATGCGCCTCACAGGCGCCCGGGCTCTCATGTCCGGGAAGGCGCGCTCGCCCCAATCGCGCTGAAAACGGTTCGGTTCGGCTTCACGCCGGTCTGAAATCCCGCGCGAAACGCGAGAGCGCCGCGAGCCCGTAGGCGCAATCCTCCACCGTGATCGATTCCAGCGGATTATGGCTGACGCCGCCCTTGCAGCGGACAAACAGCATACCCGCCGGACACAGCCGCCCCATCGCCATCGTGTCGTGTCCCGCGCCCGACGGCAGAAGGCGGGGCGTAACGCCGACCGCCTCGACCGCGTGCGCGACGCCGGCGACGATTTTCGGGTCGCAAACATAGGCGCCGGCTTCATGCGTTGTCGTAGAGGTGACGCGCACGCCTCGCGTCGTAGCAATCTGGTGAAAGCTCCGGTCGAGGTCGGAGAGCGCGACAGCGCGATGAAAATCGTCGGGCGCGCGCAGGTCGACGGAAAAGCGCGCCACACCCGGGATGACGTTGGTCGCTCCGGGCCAGGCGGTGATCCGCCCGACCGTGCCGACAAGATTGGCCTCCGAGCGGGCGCGCGCCTCGATGGCGAGGATCATTTCGGCAGCTGCCGCCATGGCGTCGCGGCGCAGGCTCATGGGCGTCGCGCCGGCGTGTCCCGCCATGCCGTCGACCGCGACTTCGAGCCGGGTCGCACCGTTGATCGCGGTCACGACGCCAAGGGGAAGGCCCTCGGCCTCCAACACCGGACCCTGCTCGATATGCGCCTCGACGAAGGCCGCGACATTGTCAGGCCGGATCTGCAACGCCTTCTCCGGATTGCCGCCAAAATCCTCGAGGGCGTCGCGCATGTAGACGCCATTGGCGTCGCGTTGGTCGAGCGCGTCTTCAGGGTAGGCTCCGGCAAGCGCCAGGGAGCCGGTCAGCGTCGTTCGATAGCGCACGCCTTCTTCGTCGCCAAAAGCGACAATCTCGATGGCGTGGTCGAGGCGCCTTTTTCCGCCGCGAGTCCCTCGACCACAGCCAGCGCGGCGAGCGCGCCATAGTTGCCGTCGAAGCGGCCGGCGTCGCGCACCGTGTCGATATGCGAGCCGATCATCAGCGCCGGCGCGCCCGCGTGTTTGCCCTCGTAGCGGGCGACGACATTGCCGGCCGCGTCTATATGCGCTTGGAGACCCGCTTCGGCGCACCAGCGAATATAGGCCGCCGCGGCGGCCTTGTGCGCGTCCGACAGAAAGAGGCGGGTCAAGCGCCCCGGTTCATCGGTGAATTGCGCGAAGGCGTCGAGCCGCGCCATGAGACGCTCGCCCGCGGCGAGATCAGCGGCGCTCAGGCGAAAGGTCATTTGGCGTCGGCCGTCCGCACCTTGAGCCAACGCGCCAGCACGGCGCGTTCCTCGTCGGTCATCTCGCTGAAATTGTTGGGCGGCATCGCGTGCGTGAGCACCGCCTGCATCTCGATGGCGGGCGCGAAGCGGGCGATATGTTCGGGGGTGTCGAGAAGCACGCCCTTCGGCGCTTCGCCGATCCAGTCCATGGGCTGCGCGGCGTGGCACATCATGCAGCGGGTCATGATGACGTCCACGACCTCCGGCGGGGCTTTTGGCGCGTCGGCCGGCCGCGACTTCCGTCGGCAAGTCGGCGGCGCCAAGCAGCGGCCGCAGGCCCGGCGAAGCGTAGGCCGAGAAGAAGAAAGCCGCGACGATCGCGAGCGCGGCGACGCCCCATGCCCACCAGGGCGCGCGAGCATGGTTGAGGTGCCAGACGTTATAGAAATAGCGCACGAGCGCGCCCGCCACGATGATGCAGACGACGATGGCCGGGATGACGTGCCGGTTGGCGTAGGTCATCGGATAATGGCTCGACAGCATCAAGAAGAGGACAGGGAGCGTGATGTAGTTGTTGTGGGTCGAGCGCGTCTTGGACTGCTTCACCCACTTCGGGTCCGGCTTCTGGGCCGCCTTCAGCGCGGCGACGCTCTTGCGCTGATTCGGCATGATGATGAAGAACACATTCGCCGTCATCATCGTCGCCATCAGCGCGCCGGTATGGATGAGCGCGCCGCGTCCCGAGAAGAAGAGCGTGAACACCCAGCTCGTCAGCACGACGTAACCGAAGCCGACCACGGCGAGCAGCGGCTCGTTGTTGCCGAGCGGCGAGCGGCAGAGGAGATCGTAGACGACCCACCCGAGTGCGAGCGCGCAAATGCCGATCGCCGCCGCCTGCCAGGGCTGAAGCGCCATCACCGATGGGTCGATGAGGAAAAGCGTCGATTGGCCATAATACACCCAGCAGAGAAGCACGAAGCCGCTGATCCAGGTCCAGTACGACTGCCATTTGTGCCAGATGAGATCGTCCGGCAGCGCCGCCGGCGCGAGCGCGTATTTGTTCATCTCGTAGAAGCCGCCGCCGTGCACCTGCCAAGAGGTGCCCGCGAGCGCTGGATCGGCGCCGGCGCGTTTCCGCAAGGACGCGTCGAGGTGCATGAAGAAAAACGATCCGCCGATCCACGCGATCGCCGCCGTCACATGCAGCCAGCGAATGATCGCCGAGCCCCACTCCCAGCCAAATGCCTCAACCGCCCCCAAATCGCCGCTCCTTCGCTCCTGACGCGCCCTCTATCCACGATAGCGGGGATTTAGCGAATAACGAATAGGGAGCGCCGGCTCGCGAGCGCTCAAAGCTCGCGCATGCTCCCTCGCTATTCCGGTTTTCCTTCCCTTCCCCCAGAGTAACCCGCCCTTAACCCTATCAGGGGCTTAATGAGATGCGACAAACCTGCGCCCAGGGCTTGCCGCGGGAAGCCCAAGTTTCGGCCCATTTGGCGGGCAGATCGCCCCTCCCTGGCGCCTGAGGGCGTCCAAGCAAGAGCGGCGCCGATGCGAAGGTTCTCCGCCTTGACGTCCGAAAAAGGTTCTGACGCTCCATGAATCCAGCCGACGCAGTCGCGCTCGCGCCTCCGGAAATGAGCATCCTCGCGATGTTCTGGTCAGCTCATATCGTCGTCAAGGCGGTGATGCTCGGGCTGTTCCTCGCCTCGCTCTGGTGTTGGACGATCATCTTCGTCAAGGCGAGGCTTTTTCGCCGGTTCCGGAACGAGATGGAGAGTTTTGAGCAGGTTTTCTGGTCCGGACAGTCGCTGGAGGAACTTTACGCCCAGCTTTCGACGCAGGAGAACAGCGGCGCGGCGGCGCTCTTCGTCGCCGCCATGCGGGAATGGAAGCGGTCCTTCCAGCACGCGGCTGGTTCCTTCCGGGGCTTGCACGCCCGCATCGACAAGGTGCTCGACGTGGCCACCGCTCGCGAGGTCGAGCGTCTCGAATCGAATCTGCTGGTTCTCGCCACCGTGGCCTCGGCTGGCCCGTTCATCGGCCTATTCGGAACGGTGTTCGGCATCATGAACTCGTTCCAGTCGATCGCGGCGTCCAAGAACACCTCGCTCGCGGTCGTCGCGCCCGGCATCGCCGAGGCGCTGCTGGCGACAGCCATCGGCCTTTTTGCGGCGATTCCGGCGCTCATCGCCTACAACAAGTTCCAGGGCGACGTGGCGAAAGCCCAGGCGCGTCTCGAAAGTTTCGCCGACGAATTCTCCTCCATCCTCTCGCGGCAGATCGATCAGCATCTGTCCGTCGAGAGGGTCTCCTAAGGGCGGGCGGGAATGGCGGTCTCGATCAGCAGCCGCAAGGGCGGCAGGGGTCGGCGGGGCGTCCCGCGTTACGGCGCCATGGCCGACATCAACATGACGCCGTTCATCGACGTCATGTTGGTGCTGCTCATCATTTTCATGGTTGCCGCGCCTCTGCTGACATCGGGCGTCTCGGTGGACCTGCCGAAGACAAGCTCGGCCCCCCTCAATGTCGAGCGCAAGCCGATCTCCGTCTCGCTGAACGATCAGGGCGAACTCTTTTTGATGGATCAGCCGGTTGCGCAGGCCGACCTTGTCGCCAAGCTGCAGGCGGCGGCGCAGAACGACATGGACCAGCGGATCTACGTTCGCGCGTCGAAAACCGTCACTTATGGGCGCGTCGCGGAGATCATGGCCTCCGTCACGGCGGCGGGGTTCAAGAAGGTGGCGCTGGTCACCGAGCCGATCAATCAATAGCCGGGAGCGGCGTTGGAAGAGCGGCGGTCATACTGGGCTTGGGTCGCCTCGACCGCGCTTCACGGCGCGATCCTGGCCCTCATCCTGCTCGGCTTCGCTGCAGCCCCGAAATTCGAGGACAGCGAGGAAGCGATACCGGTTGAGACGGTGTCGCTCAACGACGTCAACCAGATCATGCAGGGCGAGAAGACGGCCAAGCCGGCGCCTGCGCCCAAGCCTGAACCCACGCCGCAGCCTGAACCCACGCCGACCCCGCCCGCGCAGCCGCCGGAGCTTCGTCAGACCGAGCAAGAGCCGACGCCAACGCCGCCGCCGAAGCCTGCGGACGCGGTTCCCCCGCCCACCCCCGAGCCGCCCAAGCCAGAGCCTCCAAAGCCCGAGCCGCCGAAACCTGAGGCCGAACCCGAGCTTTCGCCCAAGCAACTCGCCGAAGAGGCGCCGGAGCCGCCGGTGCGCCCAAAGGAGAAGCCGCCCGAAAAGCCTCCGGAGAAGCCCGAACTGCCGAAGGTCGACGCGCTCGCCAAGGAGGTCGAAAAGGCCTTCCAGCAGGATAAGAAAGAGCCGTCGAAGCCGAAGCACAACTACGATCCGAACGCGATCGCCAAGCTCCTTCAGCCCAAGGCGCAGAGCGTAAGCGCGCCGGACGGAACAGGCTCGGCGACGCCGCAGGGCCTTCGCAACCACAACGCGCCGAAGATGTCGATGTCGATGGCGGCGGCGCTCGACGCCTGGCTGACCGAAAGCTACCTGAACTGCTGGACGCCGCCGCCCGCCATGCCCGAAGGCGACGTGTACGTCGCGCAGATCAAGGTCGTCTTCAATCCCGACGGCTCGCTTTCGACGCGGCCGGTTCTCCTGAACCCGCCCGGCGACTCCGCCTGGCGCGCCCACGCCGAGAGCGCGATGCGGGCGGTGAGGAAGTGCGACCCACTGCACGTGCCCCCGCAATACGCGCCGTTCTTCGACGAGTGGCGCGTCGAGACCATCCATTTCGATCCCCGCGACACGCAAGGATGATTTCTTGAGCAGCCTGGAGATCCATGTCATGAAGATAACCGTGACTCGTTTGGTCATACTCGCCGTGGCGCGCCGGCATTGTCGTCGCCGGCTACGACCGGCTTCGGCCCACCCATCGCAGCGCCCCGAAGGAGCCGCAGAAGTTCGCCGCATTGACGCCGCCCCCCGCCCCGGCCCCTGTCCAGAACGCTGCGGCTCCCGCCGAAATGGCCTCGGTCCCGACGCCCCCGCCTCGACCTCAGCATATGACGGCCGCCGAAGAGGCGAACTTCAACTCCTGGGTCGTGAAAACCTATCTGAGTTGCTGGAAACCGACCGCCGAGCCCGCCGACGCCGATCCTTACATCGCCTTCGTGCGGGTGGCCTTCAAACCCGACGGGTCGTTGTCCAGGGCGCCCAAGCTCGTCAACCCGCCGTCCGACCCCGCCCAAAAGCCATTGGCCAAAAGCGTAATGGCGGCGATTCAGGCCTGCAATCCGCTGCAGGTGCCGGCCCAATATCGCCCCTTTTATGATCAATGGAAGACCAAGACGATCTCCTTCGACCCGCAAATCGCCTCGCGGTGACGCGCGCCTTCCCTGACGGATCCTTTCGCAGGCGATCCTGAAATTTCAAGAGATAGCTGATGAAGTTCTCACCGGTCGTATCCCGCCGCTCCGTTACAGCCATGCTGGGCGCAGCGCTGGTCGGCCTTGGCGCGGCGCCTGCTCTGAGCGCCACAGGCGACGTCTATGTTCATGCCGGCGCGAACTTCAAGCCTGTCACCGTCGCGGTCACGCCCTTTGCCGGAGATGACAGCCCGGAAAAAATCAGCGGCATCGTCGGCAACGATTTTGCGCGCTCGATCTTTCTCCTGCCTGTCAATCCGTCGAGCTTTCCCGAGCAGATCACGAATCCCGACGCCCGCCCGAACTTCGAGGCTTGGAAGACTGTCAACGCGCAGTTCGTGCTGACGGGGCGCGTGCTGAAATCAGGCAATGGCCAGGTGACGGCGCAGTTCCGGCTTTGGGACGTCGCGACCGGCGAGCAGGCGGCGGGCGAACAATATACGTCGGAGGCGCAGAACGCGCGGCGCGTCGCGCATATGATCGCCGACGCGGTCTTCTCGAAAGTGACAGGCGAGAAAGGCTTCTTCGACTCGAGAGTCGTCTTCATCGACGAGAGCGGGCCCAAGGCCAAGCGCCGCAAGCGGCTTGCGATCATGGATATGGACGGCGCCAACGTCCGTTATCTCGGCAATGGGGACGCGCTCGTCGTGACGCCGCGATTTTCTCCGTCGGCGCAGCAGGTCGCCTATATGTCGTTCCGCTCGGAGGAGCCGCAGGTGACGCTCCTCAATCTTGAGACGGGCCAGCGCGAGCCGGTCGGCAATTTCCGCGGCATGACCTTCGCGCCACGTTTCTCCCCCGACGGTCAGAAGATCGTCATGTCGCTTTCGGACGGCGACAATTCCAACCTTTACATGATGGACCTGCGCAGCCGCGAGACGACCCGGCTCACCAACACCTCGGCGATTGACACCTCGCCGACCTTCTCTCCGGACGGCTCGCAAATCGCTTTCGAATCCGACCGGGGCGGCTCGCAGCAAATCTACATCATGAGCGCGAGCGGCGGCGACGCGAAGCGCATCTCCTTCGGCGAGGGGCGTTACTCGACGCCCGTCTGGTCGCCAAGAGGGGACATCATCGCCTTCACCCGGATCAAGGGCGGCTCGTTCGGGATCGGCGTCATGAAGCCGGACGGCTCGGGCGAGCGCATCCTTGTCGACGGCTTCCACAACGAGGGACCCACCTTCGCGCCGAACGGACTTTATCTGATGTTCTTCCGCGACGCCGGCGGCTCCGGCGGTCCCAAGATCTACATGACGGACATTTACGGTCACGGCGAGTTTCTTGTGCCTACGCCGAACTACGCCAGCGACCCGTCCTGGGGTCCGTTGATGCACTGACCGCTGCCGCGAAGAGTTTCCCTGTAATTATCCATTGCATCTGAGTGACGCTCAACCTCAGAGTTGTGCCGATAGTTGACAGGTCTTTGCATTTCCCAAGGTAACGATCGCGGAATCTTGCGTTGACACCGGAGAGACATCCGGTACCTTCCGCTTGGCGAGGGGGAACGCGCGAAGATGCGTCGAGCAAAGCCCTAGCCCAAAACCTCAATCAAAAAGATCCCAGCCGCGCGGGTCGCGACGTCGGGCGGGGTATTGAATGTTGGAACGTTTGAACGGCGCGAGCCCAAAGCCCTATCGGCGTTTGGCGGGCGTCGCGCTTAAGAAGGCTTTGGAAGTCCCCGCCAACCTCGGCTCGCGGGTTGTTGCGTTGCCTGCGGTGGCTGCGCGACTCGACGGTTCGTACGAAAAGGCCCGGCGATCGCATGCCGGCCGCCTTCCCCGCTTGTGCGACTTCGACTCCCGAATCGTCGAGGAGCTCGGGAGAACGGGAGTCAGCGTGACGTCGCTCGATGCGCTCGGGCTTGAGGGCGCGGACGGATTGATGGCGGACGCGGGCGCGCTGGCTGCTCGGCATTTTCCGTGGCGCCGGTCTTTCCAGGCGTCCAGCGCTGACATTCTTCGGCACGACAAGATCATTCGGTGGGGTTTGAGCGACCGGTTGCTCGACATCGCGGAAAATTATCTTGGCGTCCCGGTCGGCTACGACGGCGTCAATGTCTTCTTCACTAAGGCGGACGGGTTGCAAAGCGGCGCCCGACGCTGGCACCGCGACGCCGAAGACAGGCGCATGCTCAAGATCGCCGTCTATATCAACGATGTCGAGGCCGGCGGCGGCCCGCTCGAACTGCTTCGGCGCGAGATTCCGGGGCAGGACCGGACGGCGCGCGGAAAGTTTCCGGTTCTGACCCAGCAGCAGGTCGAAAGCGCGCTCGGGGACTTCGACGCCGACCGCGACGTCACCAGCTGCGTCGGCAAGGCCGGCACGGTCGTCTTCGCCGACACCGCCCGGCTTTACCATCGCGGCAAACCCGCCACCGAGCAGGACCGTTGCGCCCTCTACTTCAACTACATGAACCGGACGCCGCTTCGGCCTTTTCGGTGCGAGCGAAGCACGCTCTCGCGCAGACAGATTCGCGATCTCGCCGATTCGATGCCGCCGCGCCAGCGCGCCTGCCTGCTCTGGCGGGATTCCCTGCCGCTGGTTGCGCGCATCGTTCCGCCTGCCCCAGTCTGGGAGTAGGCCCGCGTCGCTAAAAATGCGGCATCGCTCCTGACATCACGCAGTTTTTGACCCAGAGGGCAAAAAAGCCCTTGCGCCGGGGCTCGATTCGCACAAATAAGGTCCCTGCCCAATACGCACGTGCCTGTGGTCGCGTGCCGGTCGGCGGGGATCTGGACAAGAGGCCAGTCAACCGCCCTGAGTAAGGCCGGCAGCCGGAGGCGAACCGGCGTACCCCGCTCCAACGGGGGACGCGACTTGAAGCAACGACGGACCGGGCTTTTTTGGTCTCTGTCGGCCCTCCAAAGGTCGGCGATCAAAGAGGCTTGTCTATCTTTGCCGGGTGTGCGGACGGGTCCTTTTCTCCGTCCAAACGATGGCCATCGACCGAGCGGGCCGCAAGGCGCGCAAGGGACTTTGGCCACGGCTCAAGCAGCTGATCGCTTCGCGATCCGTCAGGGACTCTCCGTCCCAGGTGCGGAAAAGCGTAAGCGGTCGCGTCGGCGGGTCAACGAGCGCCGCTCTCGCGTCTCCAAAGCGCGGGGCGTCGGACGCATCGCCGGCGAATCCTTCGTTTGCCAGGACGCACGCGGGCGCCATGCCCCGCGAGCGTCGAAGGAGGCCGCTCATGACGGACCGCATCAAGGACTTTCTCGCGCGCAATCGCGAGGACGGACCGCGCCTCGTCGTCGATCTCGACGTCGTGCGCGAAAATTATGACAGTTTCGCGAAGGCGCTGCCGGATACGCGCGTCTTCTACGCGGTCAAGGCCAATCCCGCGCCCGAAATTTTGAGCCTGCTCGCCGATCTCGGCTCGTCGTTCGACACGGCGTCTGTGACTGAGATCGAGCTTGCGCTCGCGGCGGGCGCAAGCCCGGAGCGCATCAGCTTCGGCAACACGATCAAGAAGGAGAGCGACGTCGCGCGCGCCTTCGCGCTCGGGGTGCGGCTCTTTGCCGTCGATTGCGTGGCCGAGGTCGAAAAGGTCGCGCGCGCCGCGCCCGGCGCAAAAGTGTTCTGCCGCATCCTCTGCGACGGCGAGGGCGCGGAATGGCCGCTGTCGCGCAAATTCGGCTGCGCGCCGGAAATGGCGCCGCGTGTGCTCGAGCGCGCCCATGCGCTCGGCCTCGTTGCGCATGGGCTCTCGTTCCATGTCGGCTCGCAGCAGCGCAATCCGCGCATGTGGGACCGCGCGCTGAAAAGCTCCGCGGCCATTTTCCGCGATCTGGCCGAGCGGGGAATCCAGCTGTCGATGATCAACCTCGGCGGCGGCTTTCCGACGCGCTACCTCAAGGGCGTGCCGCCGGTGAGGGCTTACGGGCAGACGATCTTCCGGGCCTTGCGCCGCCATTTCGGCAACGCCATCCCCGAGACGATCATCGAGCCGGGACGCGGCATGGTCGGCAATGCGGGGATCATCGAGGCGGAGGTGGTGCTGATCTCGAAGAAGGCCGAGGACGACCGCTGCCGCTGGGTCTATCTCGACATCGGCAAGTTCAACGGGCTCGCCGAGACGACGGACGAGATGATCCGCTACCCGATCCGCACCGAGTTCGACGACGACGCCCTCAGCCCCTGCGTCATCGCCGGCCCGTCCTGCGACTCGATCGACGTGCTCTACGAGAAGGAGCCCTACCTCCTGCCCGTCTCGCTGGAGATCGGGGCCAAAGTGCTGATCGAGGGAACCGGCGCCTATACGACGACCTATTCCACGGTCGGCTTCAACGGCTTCCCGCCGCTAAAATCCTATGTGATCTGACGAGGTTCTGGGAGCGGGCGAACCCCGCTCCCGCCGCCTACCGGAAAGCCGAGCCGGGCTTGGCTTTCCTTGGCGCGAGCCCTCGCGGCTCGTGAAACGCCCCATGAAACAGGTTGGAAACGTTTGGATTTTCTTGGAATCTCTCGGCGGAAATGAGTTTTTTCAAGGGGTTACGGGGGAAAGCTGAGATAAGTTTTTTCTGCCGGCCTCTAGCCGCTGTGAGAAACCGCATGGACGCCACGGACGTGAGGTCGTAACCGGCTGCTCCCCCTTTAGCATTGCAGATGCGCGTGAACAGTGCGTCACTTCGGTCCGTGTGCCTGGCGGTGTAGTTCCTCAGTGTATCCTCAGCTTCTTATTTCGGAAAGAAATTGCTGGCGGTTTCTGCGGTAAGCTCCATGCCGGGTTTTGAACGTGCTTAACCCTCGAATTTGCAACATCGGCCATGGCGCCAACGCGCTCGATCGGAACGGGAGCGCGCGCGACGCCTTGGTTGATCGGTTTGAACGTCTCGCTTCGTCCGGAGCATTGACGGTTGTAATTGGCGGCGGGGTTCGCGGCGGGTTCAGCATCCCCATACGCCGGCCCCAGTTCAAGCCGCCGTCCTGCCGCGCATTTTCAACTTGCGCCCCGGATTGATAGCGTCGCAACGCGAGGAGCGACGGCGCGTCGCGGCGGTGCTCCAAGGCAACTCGCAACCAGGCAAGCACGCGGCTGACGCCTCGCATCTTTCCGAAGCGGCCGAGACCGGATGCGCCTACTTCATCACCTACGACAAGAGAATCCTTGGAAAGCGGGATGAATTGTGCGGCGTGCTGCCGCCGTCGCTAAGCATCGTGACACTGGAAGAGTTTTTCGAGGTCTTCGATCACTTCGATAAGGTGCGGCGGCGATGACCAGGGACGACTGCGAGGACAAAATCGGCCGCGAACGATCAGGACGACCCGGATCGCCTAAGCGCGCAGGCAGGGGCGTGACCGCGAAGAGCATAGCGTTGAAAAATCGCGGGCGATCGCCGTCAAGGACAGGTAGAGGCCCTCGAAATCGCTCTGGGTTCAGTCAGTGAGACAGGCGAACGACTCTGATGCTTGGGCCACATCGTCTGGGCTCGCCCCGCCATTGATGGTAAAACCGGGCCCATGATCAACCTTTCCGACGAGACAGAAGCACTGATCCAGGCCGAGTCCGCGCGCACGGGTCGGACGCCTGACGAGATCTTGCGGGAAGCCTTGTCGCATACGGGCGACGTGGCGCCCTGGCGCAGTTCCGCCGGCCGCCCGTCCACCGATCTTTCGAGGGACGAATTGATCGCGGAGATGGAGGCCATCTCTGTTCGCAGCGCCGCGCGTCCCGTGGTCGCTCCGAGATCCATCGACGAAATCATCGGTTACGATGATTTCGGCTTGCCGAGATGATCGTTATCGACACCTCCGCGCTGATTGCCATTCTCAATCACGAACCGGAACGCACCGCTTTCTATGACGCCATCGCCAGTGCGGACCGTCGGCTTGTCAGCGCCGTCACTTATCAGGAAGCCGGACAGGTTCTGATTTCCAAACGTGGCGTCAATGGCCTCTACGATCTTGAGGATTTCCTTGCTCTCATTAAAGCGGAGATCATCCTCCATGACGTGAATCTCGCGGCCATGTCGCTTGAAGCGTTCCGACGCTACGGCAAAGGAATCGATCCGAAGGCCAGGCTGAATTACTGTGATTGCGCCGTCTACGCGCTCGCCAAGGCGATGAATGCCCCGCTCCTATTAAGGGCGCCGATTTTACCGAGACGGATTTGCAAGCGGCCGTTCCCCTCTCTCGTCCGAATCCAGCCTCTCCATGAGGTTGCGCCAAAAAGCTTGAGAAGAAGACAGCCCGTCGACGTGTGACGGCCGCGGCTTCGGCCGGGCAGCATGCGCGGTCCCCCAAAAACGCGCGCGTGAACGCCGGGGCCGTGGTAGGGGCTGCGACCTGATCGAACGGGCTGGGTCGCCGGCCAAAGGCGTCCTGCGAAGCAGAGGAACGACATGAAGGCTGAGGGGCAAAACCGGCTGGCGCGGAGCGCCTTCGCGTTCGGGGTCCTTGGGTTGCTGGGCCTGGCGTCCGGCGCGGCGGACGCCGCGGTCCACATCGACGGGCAGGTGCAGGCCGGCGGCGGCGCGGTTGCGGGCTCGACCGTGACGCTTTGGGCAGGCGGCGCGGGCGAGCCCAAACAACTCGCGCAGGTGAAAACGGCGGGCGATGGCAGCTTTGCGCTCGGGGCGGACGAGACGCCAGAACCGGGCGCGAGTCTCTATCTCATCGCCAGAGGCGGCGTCCCCGCGGTCGGCAAGGAGCCGGGCGACAATCCGGCGCTCGTCCTTCTCGCCGTGCTCGGCGCCACGCCCCCGGCGAAGGTCGTCGTCAACGAGATGACCACCGTCGCATCGGTCTGGACCAACGCGCAGTTCCTCGACGGAGTCGCCATTAAAGGTCCGGCGCTCAGCCTCGGCATCGCGGCGGGAAACGTCCCGAACTTTGTCGATCTGCAAACCGGCGGCTGGGGCGGGCCGATACAGGACCCGCTAAACGGCGGCCAGACGCCGACGATGGCGAATTTCGCCACGCTCGCCGATGCGCTCGCCGGCTGCGCGACGCGGGTCACGCCCGTCGCCTGCGAAATGCTGTTCCAGGCGACTGCGCCGCCGAAAGGCGATGCGCCGACCGACACGCTGGCGGCGGCTGAGGCCGTGGCGCGCTATCCTTGGCATTTGCCGGGAAGAGTCTTCGCGCTGCTCGACTTTCTCTATCCGGTTCCAGCGGGCAAGAACCTGCGCCCGGTTCCCTTCATGCCCTATCTCAACACCGCGCCCAGCGCCTGGGCGCTGCCGCTCAAGTTCGACGGCGGCGGCTATCGGGCGGGCGGCAAGGCGATGTTCGACAGTCAGGGCAATCTCTGGGTCGGCGATAATTTCACCATCGGGTGGCAGGCCTCCGACGCGCTCTGGCAGGGTCACGCCACCAAGTTCGCGCCGAATGGCCGCCCGCTCTCGCCGATCACCACGGGTTTCGTCGGCGGGGGCATGGAGGGAGGCACGCTTCGGCGCCGCGATCGACGCCCACGACAACGCGTGGCTCACCAACTACGGCAGCAAGTCGATCACCGTCTTCGATAAGACCGGCAAGCCGCTGACGCCGCCCGAGGGCATCACCTTCGGCGGCCGGCTCGGGCTGATGCAAGGGGTCATCGTCACGCCGAGCGGCGACGTATGGGTTCTGGGGGTGGAGAAGAGCCAGCTCGTCTTCTTCCCCAAGGGCGACCTGACGAAAGGCCGGATCGTCTGCGAGGGCGAAAGCGCGGAGCCATGCAAGTCGTTCCGCGCGCCGTTCCATCTGGCCATCGATCAACAGGACCGGATCTGGGTCAGCAACAGCGGCGTCGACCACGTCACCCGCTTCCCCGCCTCCGATCCAAGCAAGGTCGAAAACTTCAAGGTCGGCTACAACAGCAGCGGCCTCGCCATCGACAGTGAGGGCAACGTCTGGGTCACCGAAAGGTTCGGCAACGGGCTTCTGGGCATGATGCATATGGTCGACTTTGGGGTGCACTTTAAGCTCGGCGGCGTTGAGAGCGCATCGGATTACCTGACGAAACTCATGTCCGAGCAGAAGGGCGGCCGGTTCGGCGGCAGCGTGAACATGCTCAAGCCCGACGGCACGCCCTTTCCGGGTTCACCGTTCACCGGCGGCGGTCTGCCAGGACCTTGGGCCGCGGCCGTGGATGGAAACGACAACGTCTGGATTTCCAACTTTGCCGGAGCGTCGGGCGAGATCGCAGAGCTTTGCGGCGCCCGCACCGAAAACTGCCCGCCCGGAAAAAAGACCGGCGACCAGATTTCGCCCCCCGGCGGCTACGTCGGCGGCGGCTTGCAGATGCAGACCGACATCGACATCGACCCGGCAGGCGACGTTTGGGTGATGAACAACTGGCAGGATGTCGAGAGCTGTTACGCTAACCCGCCCGAGGCGCTCTCGACGCGCTGCGGCGGGCAAGGCGTGGTGGTCTTCTACGGCATGGCGAAGCCCGTGCGCGCTCCGCAAATTGGGCCGGCGCGGGGGCTCTAGGCGCTAGGCTGACGACAGCGGCGGGCGCTCAAAAAGCCTCAGCCGCGTCGGCTTGCCCATCTCCAGCTCGCCACGTTCCCAACGGGTCGGCGGCGCTTTCGGTGATGGGCCCAGCCATGATTGTGGACGCCGACGAGCGTGGCGTTCGGGAAAGCGTGGGCGGTCTCGATGACATCGTTGGAATCCATGGTGACATCGAAGGCGCCGCGCGGTTCGGCGGCGCCGGCGAAGATCAGCGTCGTCTCGTAAGCATCCATGCCTTTGCCTCCGCTTTTTTTGGCGTCATGGCCGGCCTCGCGCATGGCTTGTTCCGGCCATGACGGACATGTGCTGAGGCCACACCGTCGACTGTGACAGCGATCCTTTGTAACGCTCGCGAAGCAACGCATTTGGACCCATAGGCGCGCTGATGAATTCCGTTTCTCGCATCGCGACGGCTCTTCTCGCCTCGGTGAGCCTGGCGCCGCCCGCCCTCGCCGCCGACGCGCGCCCTCTTGTCACGACCCAGCCCGATCCGCAGGCCGATGTCGCGCCCTATTTCGTGCCCGACACCGATCCGCGCTGGTCCAATACGAACTGGGCGCCGGACGAGCTCGGCGGCGCTACGCGCGAAGATCAAATACATCTTTGTCATCTACAACGAGAACCGTTCTTTCGATCACGAATATGGCGCGCTGCCGGGCGTCAATGGTCTCTATTCGGATGGCAAGGCGCCCCGTTCCGCCTCCGACACGCCGGGCTTTACGGAAAGCTACGTCGACACGACGACCGGCGAGACGGTGACGGTGCAGCCGTTCCTCATCGGGCCGAAGCAAAACGCGACCTTCAAGGATTCGACCGACCATTCGCATGAGGGCCTCGCGGCCAAGATCGATGTCGGCGCTGACGGCAAGCCAAAAATGGATAAGTTCGCCGAGGTCGAGTGGAAGCGCTATGCGCCGGGCCACGGGCCGGAAGGCGAGAAGATGGGGACGCAGATGGCGCGCCTCGTCATGGCGCATATCGACTGCGACACGATCCCCTTCTTCTGGCGCTACGCCACGCGCTTCACGATCTTCGACAATATCTTTGCGACCGAAGACACGCCCTCGACGCCGAACGCCGTCGCGATGCTCGCGGGCCAGGCGGGCGAGTCGCAATGGGTGAAGCATCCCTCGAATTCGAACGCGCCCGAAAACACCGGCGCGACCGCCGTCATCAGCGGCACGATCAACGGCAAAACCTATTCGGGCGTCGGGACGACGCAGGGGCCGCCGCTCGTCAATGATCCGCAGCCCTGGTGGGGCTCGGCCTTCGACGACACGAAGAGCGGGCGCGAGCCAACTTCGCCGAGCGAGATCTGGTCGCCCGGCAACACCGCCTCGAATCTCACCTTCGCCTCCCTGCCGCTCACCATGATGGGCGGCTGGATCGGCTGGTTCACGGGGCAGGACCGCAATCCCGCCTTCGACCTGCCCGACGTGCAGAAGGACATTCCCTTCATCGCCGGGCTCGCCGGGCAGCCCGTGCAATGGCGTTGGTACCAGAACGGCTATGATCTTGAGCCGACCGACGCGGATGGCGTGGCCTCGCACAAGGCTTATGTGAGCCACCACAATGGCGCGCAATATTTCGGCTATATCGCCAACAATCCCGCCGAGCAGGCCAATCTGAAGGGCCTTGGCGACTTCTTCTCCGACATCGCCAAGGGCGCGCTGCCGAAGACGGGCGGCGTCTTCACCCTGCGCGGCGGCTTCTACAATCTGCGCTATCCGGAGGACACCGCCGTCATCCAGAACCCGGACTATCCGGACCCCAAAGGGCTGACCGCGAAGGAGCGGGCGAAAATCGCCGAGAGCAAGTCCGGCGACGACGACCATCCCGCCTATTCCGACAGTCAGCTCAGCGAGGCGATGGCCGCACGCGTCATCAATGCGGTCGCCTCCAACAAGGAGATCTGGGAGCACAGCGCCATCGTCATCACCTACGACGAATCGGACGGGCTCTACGATCACGTCCCGCCGCGCATTCTCTCTTACGGACCCGACGGCCTGCCGCTCGCGCGCGGCGTGCGCATCCCGACGCTTCTGATCTCGCCTTACGCCCGCGCCCACGCGGTCTCGCACGCCGAGGGCGATCACAATGCGATCATTGAGGCGATCAACGCGATTTTCGGCCTGCCCGCGCTCTCGAGTCTTCCCGACGAAGCGGACGCGTTGCGGGCGGGCAATTCGCCGCGCTTCAACGCCTTCGCGCCAAAAGGCTTTGAGCAGAAATTTCTGGGGCCGCGCGATACGCCCTCGGAAATTACCGACAGCCTGCTCTCAGGCTTCGACAAGGCGCGCGTGACCGGGGCGCTGCCTCTCCTCCCCGCTTCGCTGGCCGAGATCCCGGAGAACGTGGTCGAAACCTTTCCCCACTATGACGGCAAGGGCTGCGAGGCGATCGGGGTCACGCCGGAGAACGTGCGGCAGAACATTCCGAACGTCATTCCGCCCGGCTTCAACACGCTTCCCGTGACGCTGCCGGCCTACAATTGAGACGGCTTGTTTCGTCGCTGCTGGCGGCGCTTTGCTTGTCCTTTGGGCTGGCGGTCGCCGCGCGCGCGGGCGCGGTCATCGACCGCATCAAGGCGGAGGGCGTCATCCGTTGCGGCGGCGCCTCGCGACCGGGCCTCGTGGGGCAATCGCCGGACGGCAAAAGCGCCTCGGGCCTCTATCTCGACCTCTGCCGCGCTATCGGCGCCGCGTTGCTCGGGCCGCAAGGTAGGATCGAGTTCCGCCCTTACGATTCAGACAAGGCGTTCGCGCGGGCGCGCGAAGGGGAGGACGACCTTTCGTTTCTGTCTGGGTCCGACATTTTCGGCCATGGACTGGCCGGAGCCGTGACGCTCGGCCCGCCCGCCGTGTTCGTCTCCACAGGCGTGATGGTTCCCGGCGCCTCGCCTGCGCAAAAGCTCGCCGATCTTCAGGGCCTGTCGATCTGCTTCTATCAGGGAACGAACGCCCATCGCGATCTGGAGGCTTGGATGGCGGCGCACAAGCTCGACTTCGCGCGCATGGGCTATATGGAATATGTCGAGCTTTACGACACCTATAACGCCGGCGTCTGCGCTGCTCAGGCAGGCGAGATGGGCGACCTTGCCGCCGCCAGGCTCTCGCCGGGAGGCGCGCAGCTAAAGAGCCGCATCCTGCCCGAACCGCTCGCAACCTTCCCGATCTTCGCCGCGACGCCGCAAAGCGATCCGCGCTGGTCGGCGATCGTCGCCTGGGCGCTCTACGCTTTGCAGCGCGCCGACCTGCCGGAACGGCCCTGGGCGGGGAGCGGCCGGGCCGCAGTCGCCGTCGATGGGCGCGCGCTCGGACTGTCCGACGACTGGCAGGATCGGGTGATCGGCGCGGCCGGAACCTACGCCGACATTTTCGCCCGCAACCTCGGCGAGCGCTCGCGGCTCAAGCTTCCGCGTGGACCAAACGCGCCCGCGGAGTCGGGCGGACTCTTCGTCGCGCCGTTTCGGGAGTAGCGCCCGCTGCTCTCGTGACGGCCGCGCCCCCTCCCCGTCCTTCGGACGGTCCCCCTCCCCGCCGCTTCGCGGCATGGGAGGATAGGCCGGGGCGCCGGCTTCGAATCCTCCCACGCGAAGCGGGGAGGGGGACCATGCGAAGCATGGGGGAGGGGCGCGGGGCACGCCAGTTCCCTCAAGATGCCACGCGTCCTAATCTGCGCCTCCATGGCAAAGACGAGCGCGGGCATTCTCTTGTTCCGACGGCATAAACGGGGCCTCGAGGTTCTGCTCGCGCATCCCGGCGGCCCTTTCTGGGCGAAGAAGGATGATGGCGCCTGGTCGATCCCCAAGGGCCTCGTGGACGAGGGCGAGGATCTATCCGCCGCGGCGAAGCGCGAGTTTTTCGAGGAAACAGGCGCCGCGGTCGAGGGCGATCTCGTGCCGCTGGGCGCATTCAGGCAGCCGGGCGGCAAGACTGTGGTCGCCTTCGCCTGCGAGGGCGACTTCGATCCGGCGGCGCTGAAGAGCAACACCTTCGCGATGGAATGGCCGCCGCGATCGGGCAAGAGCGCGGAGTTTCCGGAAATCGACCGCGCCGGATGGTTTCCGCTCGAAGAGGCGGAGGCGAAGATTTTGAAGGGCCAGCGGCCGATGCTGGCGGCGCTCGCGGCGCTACAGGAGAGATGACAGCCTTTGCCTGGCGAGAAAGGCAAAGGCGACAAGCCCCGCGCCAATCAGCGCTGAAGTCGACGGTTCGGGGACGGGCGTGACTGTCGTCTGGAACGCAAAGTCCTCCGCTTCGCGGCGCTCGGCGCGAGCGGGGGCATAACTCAGGTCTGCGATCCCGAGCGGGCCGCCGAAACCGACCTCGAAAGCGGCGGTCGGACCCATATGACTGACCACCACGTCCGATCCACGCCATAAGGTGCGGACGATGCGCGGATCGACGAACACCGATTCATACGTCCACGACGGTTGTGGCGAAAACTGCGACTTGGGTGGAAGCACGGACGCTTTGGTGAAGCCGGGACCGACATAGACAATGTCCGCCCGGGCCGCTGGCGCGACGAAAACGGCGAGGCCAGCGATCAGCGTCGCGGCGGCGAGGAAGGGTCTGATCATGATCGGGGAAAGGGGCGAAAAAACTCGGGGGCCAGCGATTTGGTTCCGGCATAAACTTTTACAACCGGGCAGGAGTATGACGGAAATCATACGGAAGAACGGCCGCGCGCGATTTGACGCCGGCGGCGATGACGGACCGTTCTCAGCCTGCTGGCCTTGCCAGCCGCGCCGCGGCATGAAACAGCCTCGCCTCAAGGACGTTTCCCTCCTGTCCGCCTGACCAACCTCAAGCTCCGCCAGAGTCCCCATGCCCTTTTGGCTCGACATCGCCGCCTTCCTGATCAAGACGCTCATCATCGTGGCCGCCATCGGCGGCCTCGCCTTGCTGATCGCGCGCCTCGCGCTCGCCGGCGAAGGCAAGGACGAGGAGCCGCGGATCAAGGTCCGGCCGCTCAACGACCGCTACGAATTCGATGCGCGACGAATTGAGCGCGCCTCTCCTCGACCGCAAGGCGCGCAAGGCGCTCCTGAAACAACGCAAGAAGGAGAAGAAGGCCGCGAAGGCGGACGATGGGGGCAAGCGCGTCTACGTGCTCGCCTTCAAGGGCGACATGCGGGCAAGCGCGGTGAAGCGGCTCGCCCACGAGATCGACGCGGTGCTCATGGTCGCGCGCTCAGGAACGGACGAAGTGGCGCTCAGACTCGAAAGCCCCGGCGGCACGGTGACGGGATACGGTCTGGCGGCGGCAGAAATCCTGCGGCTCCGCGAACAGAAGGTGACGGTGACGGCGCTCGTCGATCAGGTGGCGGCGAGCGGCGGCTACATGATGGCGGTCGCCGCCGACCGCATCGTCGCCGCCCCTTTCGCGATCGTCGGCTCGATCGGCGTCGTCGCGCCGGTCCCCAATCTGCACAAACTGCTCAAGAAGAACGACGTCGATTTCGAGGAGATGACGGCGGGCGAATACAAGCGTTCAGTCTCGATTCTCGGCGAGATCACGCCGGCGGGGCGCGAACACTTCCGCGAAAAGCTGGTCGACATGCATGACGCCTTCAAGAGCCATGTCGCCCGCTGCCGCCCTGCCCTCGACATCGCCCGCGTCGCCAATGGCGACACCTGGCTCGGAACCGACGCCCTGCCCCTCGGCCTCGTCGACGAGATCATGACTGGCGAGGCGTGGCTCTTCCGCGCCAAGGACAGCGCCCGGCTGATCGAGGTCAGGACGGAAGCCCGGAAATCCCTGATGGAGCGGCTGATGGGCGGCATCGGCGCCGCGGCGCAAAGGGCGGTGGATTTTGCGATCTCACGCATCCGCTGAGCACCCGCCCCCGTTCCGGGAGATCGGGCAGGCGCCGCCAATCCGGCTACAGGAGCGGCGGATGGCCGGCGTGGGCGCCGCGGCTCAGAACGGCGGCAGGTTTTGGATGCCTCGCAAATCTCCCAACCCGTCGCCACAAGGCCCGAGGGGTCAGGCGTAAGGGATCAGAACCAGGAGCGTGCCGCCCAATTCGAGCTTGTCGCGAACGCGCATCTGCCCGTTCTGACATTCGACGCCATTGATTTTCAGCGGGTTGGTTGGGGCGGTGTCTTCGATAAAGACAGTGTCGCCTCGGGCGGTCGCGAGACAATGCAGCCGCGACACAAACTGGTCGTTCGCGAGCACGAGATCGTTGCTCGCATGTCGCCCAATCCTGATTGTCTTACCCGGGGGCAGCGGGAAAACGACCTGCGCCTCGTTGGGCGAACTGATTTTGAAAGCCAGCGCGGTCTTCGGCGCCCCGATGGCGCGAGGCCTGTGCTCCACGGTCGGTAAAGCCCGCCGGATCGTCGTGACCACATCAAGAAAGGCCATGTCGATGTCCGGCCACGCCTTGATCGGCAGGCCGTCCTTCGGCGTTGCGAGCAGCGCTCCGAAGGGCGTTCCCCGCCAGTCGCAGTGCCGCAATATGACGGGAATCACTCGGGCCTCGCCTGCCTTGTGACGCGCCATCGCGCGGGCAAGTTCAACATCGCGGATATAGGGGGAGGCGAGAAAGTCCGGGGAGACCAGGAGGAGGATGATGTCCGCGCGGTCGAGTTCGGAGTTGATCGTTGCGTCGAATTCCTCGCCCGGATTGATGCGCCGATCATGCCAGGCGTCGATCAGCCCCTGATTCTTCAGCGTCGAAAGATGGGCGTCGAGCTGCTCCCGATAGCTCTCGTCCTTGTGGGAATACGAGACGAAAACACTCGCCAAACCCGGCCCCCCGACCGTCCTGGACGGCGAACACGTTATCCCGCCGCGCGCAGCCCGCACCTGCAGGCTCTGCCGCGAAATTCTTCCGCTCCCCGAGACCTGTCAAGGACACGCCTGCCCGGATCGCGGGGCGCGCCCTAGCCTTCCGGGAAATCCTCGATCCGGAATTCCTTCGCCGCCCGCTCGCCTCTGTCGGCGAGTTCCTGTTCGCGGCCTCGCAACTCGACCCGGCGGATTTTTCCCGACACCGTCTTTGGCAGTTCGCTGAACTCGATCCGCCGCACGCGCTTATAGGCCGAGAGGCGCGCCCGAATATGGTCGAAGATCGACGCCGCGGTCGCTTCGCTCGGCGCGTGGCCGGAAACCAGCGTGATGTAGGCCTTGGCGATGTTGAAGCGCACCGCGTCGGGCGCGGGGACGACGGCGGCTTCGGCCACCGCCTCGTGCTCGATCAGCGCGCTCTCGAGCTCGAACGGGCTCAAGCGGTAGTCGCTCGCTTTGAAGACGTCGTCGGCGCGGCCGATATAGGTGATGTAACCGTCGGAGTCGCGCGACGCGACATCGCCCGTGCGATAGTAGTCGCCCTCGACGCTGGCGATCTCTCCTGCGTCGGTCTGGTAGCCGCGCATGAGCCCGGCGGGGCGCGGATGGAGCGGCAGCGCGATCTCGCCCTGATCCGATATCAGTCCCTCGGGATCGAGCAGGACGACGCGGTAGCCCGGCAGCGGGCGGCCCATCGAGCCTTCGATCACGCGCTGGCCCGGCGAGTTGCCGATCATCATCGTCGTCTCGGTCTGCCCGTAGGAATCGCGGATCATGAGGCCCCAGGCGCGGCTCACCTGATCGATCACCTCCGGATTGAGCGGCTCGCCAGCCGAATTCAGTTCGCGCAGCTTGATTGGCCAATTGCCGAGCGGATGCTGGATCAGCATTCGCCACACGGTCGGCGGCGCGCAGAAGACCGTGACTTCATGTTCGACCAGCATGTCGAGCGTCTCGCGCGCGTCGAAGCGCTTGGCGAGCGCGACGATCGTCGCTCCCGCGTTCCATGGCCCGAAAAAGCTCGACCAGGCGTGCTTCGCCCAGCCGGGCGAAGAAATGTTGAGATGCACGTCTCCGGGCTTCAGGCCGAGCCCGTACATCGTCGTCAGGTGGCCTATCGGATAGCTCGCATGACTATGCACGACGAGCTTTGGCCGCGCCGTCGTGCCCGAGGTGAAATAAAGCAGCATCGGATCGTCGGCATGAGTCGGCCCGTCAGGCTGAAAGCGCGCATTGGCGCTGAGCGCGGACTGGAACGCGCGCCAGCCCTCAGGCGCGTCGCCGACCGCGATCTTCTCGACATCGGCTCCGACATCGGCGAATTTTTCGGCGTCGCTCCCGTGGGCGACGAGGAATTTAGCCCGGCCGCGCTCAAAACGATCGGCGATGTCGGCGGCGCCGAGGGTCGGCATGGCGGGGATGAGCACGAGGCCGAGCTTCATCGCCGCCAGCATGGTCACCCAGAGTTCCGGCGTCACGCCGAGCATCATCAAGAGCCTGTCGCCGCGCTTCGCGCCAAGCGCGCGCAAGCTATTGGCGAACCGCGTGGATTCGCGCGAGAGTTCGCCAAAGGTGCGCGTCTCGACCGTTTCGCCGAGAATCTTCAGCGCCGTCCTGTCGGCGTTGTCGCCGGAAGCGAGTTCGGCGTCGAACCATTCGAGCGCCCAGTTGAACGTTTCCGGCCGCGGCCAGACGAAGGCGGTCTTGGCCGCTGCGTAATTGTCCCTGAGTTCGAGCAGGAGATCGCGCGCCTCACGAAAGGTCGGCGGCGTCGCGGGAGCTTTTGCAGCGGGAGACAGAACGGAGGACATGGCGACTCGAAGGACGTTTCCGAAAGGCTGTTTGACGCCGTTTTAGCGCGGAGCGCGCGCGGAAGCGAGCGGGGCATCCGCCTCAGATCGATTGCGCGCCCAAAGTTTCGCGCCAATGCGCCAGCCGTTCCTTGAGCGCGCGGTCACGCCCAAAAGTCAGTGTCTCGGGGTCGATCTCTTCGAGGATCTCGAAGGTGAAACTGTCGGCGCCATGGGCTTTCCAGGCGGCCTGAAGGGCGCGGTTCATTTCGACGCCCTGCCGAAGCGTGAACTGCCGCCGGGTCCAGATGGTGGAAAGGTCGGGCGCAGTCCCCACCCATTGTTCGCGCGTCGCCGCGCAACGGATGGCGTACACGCCAACCGCTGTCTTGCGCTCCTTGTAGGCGGTCGCCGCCGCCTTGCGTTCGCCACGCTGCAAAATCCCCGCTCCTATTTCCGCTTCTTCCCCGGATCGTAAGGGATTGTCGCCGCCCGAGCGCATCGACAGGCGGATCGGCACGCCGAAGAACCCGAACGTCTCGCGCAGGCCGTTGACGAGATAGCGCCTGTAGCTCTCCGGAATCGCCGCCACCGAATTGCCGAACAGCACGAAAAAGGGCGGGCGGGCCTTGGGTTGGGTCATGTAGCGAATTTTTACCCGCCGCCCGGAGACCGCGGGCGGGGGCGTTCCATCCACGACGGGGGCCAGCCAGCGGTTGAGGCGCCCCGTCGAGATGCGCATGTTCCAGACCTTGTCGGTCGCGATGATCGCTTCCATGAGCTTGTCGATATGCGCGCCGGTGAGGCCGGAGAGAGGGATCACGCGGGCGCCGCGAAGCTGGGGCAGCAGGCGGTCGGCCTCCTCGCGCAGTTCCCGCGCCTTGTCGGATTTGTTGTCGACGAGGTCCCATTTGTTGAGGCCGATGACGAGCGCCCTGCCCTCGCGCTCGACGAGATCGGCAAGGGTCAGGTCCTGCTTCTCGAAGGGGATCGTGGCGTCAAGCAGAAGCACGACGACTTCGGCGAAGCGCACCGCGCGCAATGCGTCGGCGACCGCGAGCTTTTCCAATTTCTCGATGACGCGCGAGCGGCGGCGCAGGCCGGCCGTGTCGAAAAGCTTGAGCTTGCGCCCCTGCCACTCGGTTTCGAGGCTGATCGAGTCGCGAGTGATGCCAGGCTCGGGGCCGGTGAGCAGCCTGTCCTCGCCAAGGATGCGATTGAGCAGCGTCGACTTGCCGGCGTTCGGGCGGCCAAGGACGGCGATGCGCAAGGGCTTCGTCGGATCGAGTTCGCTGCCGTCTTCCTCCTCGCCGAGAACGAGCGGCGTGCTTTCGTCGTCCTCGTCCGGGTCGAGGCGGGCCGCCGGCGGCAGCGCCTCGACCAGGGCGTCATAAAGATCGCCGAGACCCTCGCCGTGCTCGGCGGAAAAGCCGATCGGTTCGCCGAGGCCCAGTCTGAAGGCGTCGTAGAGGCCTTCGCGGCCCGCCGCGCTCTCGGCTTTGTTAGCGATGAGGATCACGGGCTTGCCCGCGCGTCGCACGGCTGTTGCGAAGTGCTGGTCAGCGGCCGTGACGCCGGCGCGCGCGTCGATGAGAAAAAGGATCGCGTCGCAGTCGAGAAGCGCCGTTTCGGTCTGCGCGCGCATCCGGCCCGCCAGCGTCTCCGGATCGCCCTCTTCGAGGCCGGCGGTGTCGACGATGGTGAAGGACAGGTCGGCGAGCCGCCCCTCCCCCTCGCGGCGGTCGCGCGTCACGCCCGGCTGGTCGTCGACCAGCGCCAGCTTCCTTCCGACCAGTCTGTTGAACAGGGTCGACTTGCCGACATTCGGCCGGCCGATGATCGCGACCTTACTCATCGGGTGAGACCCTTCAGGGCTTCGCCAGCTTCCGGTTGGAAGCCACGAGGCCGAGCCAGCGCTCGGCATATTGCCGTTCGCTCGCCGAAACCTGCGGGTCGCCCAACACGAGGTCGAGCTGCTTGGCGGCTTCGTCATAGTCGCCGCGCGCGATCGCGAAGGCGCCGAGCGCGAGCCGAGCCGAGCGTCGGAACGGGCCCTCGGCGCCAGCGAGCGAGGTGAGCCCGGCTGCGCCTGCCTCCTGCTCCTTCGGCTGATCGAGGCGGATGAGGGCCGCGCGCAGACGCGCGGCGTCGCGGAAAAGCGGATCGACCGAGGCGTCGCCCGCGAGCGCGTCGAAGGCGGCGATGGCGCCGGTCGGATCGGATTGCGCCTTGGCGCCGGCGGCCGTCATCTGGGCGAGCACGCGATAGCCGCCGGGCGCATTCGCGCCGAGGTTGCCGAGGACGCCGGCCGCATCGCCGGTCTTGCCCGCCTCGATCTGAGAGATGGCGCTCTGGAACTGGGCGCCCGCCGCCTGCGCCGCCCGCTCGTTCTCGTAACGCCAATAGCGATAGCCCGCCGTGGCCAGGACCACGAGCGCGGCGGCGGCGATAATCGCGTTCTGGTATTTCTTCCAGAATTCGACCGCCTTGTCGCGCCGGACTTCCTCGTCAACTTCCTGAAAAATATCCGCCATATCGGACACTCACAACGCACTCGGAGCTTGCGAAAGCCCGAATTTGAAAGGGTTGCCGCGCCCCTAACACAAGGGGCGAGCGAAAGCGAGGCGGCCGGGTTGAAGCCCTGGCAAAAGGCCAGCCGATCGGAATTTGCGTCGCTTCGCCGCACGGAACGGCTTCGATTTGTGAAGACGACGCACTTTGAAATCATTCTAAACTGGGCTAGCTTCCGCGCGCTCATACAAAAGAGGGCAGAATCGATGCGCAAAGAAGCAGAAACCGGCTGCGTGAGCCGTAGGACCGTCCTGATCGCCGCCGCGGCCGCCGCGCCAGCGCTCGCTTTGATGAGCACCGCGGCCGAAGCCAAGATGGCCCCGACGGCGGTCAAGTATCAGGACACGCCCAAGGACGGCAAAGAATGCAGCGCCTGCAACTTCTTCGTCGCCCCCGACGCCTGCAAGATGGTCGACGGCAAGATCGCGACGACCGGATGGTGCGCGCTCTGGGTGAAGAAGCCCGGCTGATCGGGTTTTCCGTCGCCGCAAGGCGACCGTCGACTTGAAGATATGCTAGCGCCTTAACTAAGACGCGGCGATTATTTAAACACTCGTAATGGCGGTCACAGCGGAAACATTCGCTGTGGCCGCATTGCGTTTAAGACTTGACGCTGTTTACACAGAGACCCTGCGGCGCGTCGACGCAGATGCTTGATCTATACAAAGATGTATACTTGACGCCGCATTTCCGCCATTTATCAAGTAACCTCCTGGTATTTGTGAGCGGGTCTTCGCGACTCTGTCGGGGAGACCGCGCTCGATCCGCCATCGCGCGCAGAGCGCGAAAGGGTGAAAACGGACGCTGATCGCGCCGACCGCGCTTCCGGCGGCCACTCAGGACCAGAGGAAACCTTTATGCCCAAAGTCCGCCTCATCGACCGCCGCACAGTCCTTTTCGCAGCAATGGCGACGGCGCCAATTGTCGCGCTCGGCTCCAACCCGGCGCAAGCGGCCAAGCTCTCGCAAAAAGCTGTGCGGTATCAAGACACGCCGAAGGACGGCAAACGCTGCGACGCCTGCAATCTTTTTGTCGCGCCGGCGGCCTGCAAGAGCGTCGAAGGACATATCGCCCCGTCGGGATGGTGCACGCTTTGGGTCAAGAAGGCCTGATCCAGCCCCGCCCATAGAGACCGTTCAGCACAATCGCGAACCGGAGGGCCGTCCCATGCCCGCGCTTGCCACAACCCGATCCGCACAGCAGCACGCCGTTCGCAACATTTGCTCGACTTTGGCCGTGCTCGTCGCGATGGCGGCGGGCGTCGTCGCGGCCGCGACACCCGCCCACGCCGTGCCCAGCTACGCCCGTCAGACCGGGCAACCCTGTTCAGCCTGCCACACCGCCTACCCGGAACTGACGCCGTTCGGGCGGCGCTTCAAGATCAGCGGCTATACGATGCAGGGCGGGGACTGGTCGGGGCCCCCGGTCGCGGCAATGTACATGGCCGGCTTCACCCATACGGCGGCGGCTCAGGATGCGCCTCCGACCCCCAGCCTCCACACCAACAACAACCTCGTCTCGCAACAGGTGTCGGTGTTTCTTGCGGGCAAGCTCATCGGCAATCTCGGCTCGTTCATCCAGGTCACGGACGATCCGGTCGGGCAGACATTCGGTCTCGACGCCTCGGACGTGCGCTACGCCGACACCCTGAAATTGTTCGGCGAGGACACGATTTGGGGCATCGACGCCAACAACACGCCAACCGTCGAGGACCCCTGGAACACGACGCCGTCGTGGGGCTGGCCCCAGATCTCCTCCACCGTCGCCCCCGCGTTCTCGCCGCCGCTCACCCATATCGAAGGCTCATACACAGGGACCGTCGGGGGAGCGGGAGCGTATGTCTTCTGGAACGATATGGTCTACGCCGACTTCACCTTCTACAAGGGACTTCCCGTTCCGGCGCTGCAGGCGCTTGGCGCGGGCAATTCAACGAGCGACGCGGTGACCAATGTGGCGCCCTATTGGCGTGTCGCGGTCGAGCCGCACTGGGGTCCGCACTATCTGATGGTCGGGACCTTTGGAATGTACGGGCAGATCGCGCCCGGACGCCAATATGGCATTGGGACGGACAACTACCTCGATGTCGGCTTCGATTCGCAATATCAATATGACGGCGATCAATACAGCCTAACGGTGAAGCTCACCGACATCATGGAATGGCAGCGCCTCAACGCCACCTACAACCTCGACGGGGCTACGAACGTCGGCAACACCCTGAACAGCTTCAAGGCGAACGCCGCCTTTGTCTGGGATCACACTTACAGCCTTGGCTTCGGCTACTTCAATGTCACCGGTTCGAGCGACTGCAACATGTATGGGTCGCCCGCGGCGCCCTGCCTGCCGAGCGGCGCGGGCGCCTTCCCCAACAGCTTCACCGCGAGCCCGCCCGGCGATGGTCTGATCCTCGATCTGGCTTACCTTCCCTTCTCGCATGGCGCGCCGGGCCCATATAATTACAAGACCTGGAACGCCCGGATCGGCGTCCAGTTCACCGAGTACCTGCACCTCTACGGCGGCACGAACAATTTCGACGGGTCGTATCTCGGAGGGACGCACAACGCGGCGGGCAACAACTCGGTATTCGCTTACGCATGGCTCGCATTTTGACCCGGACCCAGACCATAACGTCAGCGGAAACGTCATTCTCTCGTAACGGCCGCGCGGCGAATGTCGTGCGCCCTCGAACAGGACGCCGCAATGACGAGCGCTGGAGCCCACAAGGAAGTCCACTACGTCAATCGCGCGGGATGGCTGCGCGCCGCGGTGCTTGGCGCCAATGACGGGCTGATCTCGACCGCGAGCCTGATCGTCGGCGTCGCCGCGTCCGCCAGCGGACGCTCGGAGATTCTGACCGCCGCTTTCGCCGGCTGGGCCGCAGGCGCCTTGTCCATGGCGGCGGGCGAATATGTCTCGGTGAGTTCGCAAGCGGATCTGGAGCGGGCCGACCTTGACCGCGAGCGGCACGCGCTCGCCGCTGAGCCCGCGGCCGAGACCGAGGAACTGGCCGACATCTATGTTCGCCGCGGACTGGAGCCCGACCTCGCCCGCGAGGTCGCGCGGCAGCTCATGGCTCGCGACGCCCTCGGCGCTCATGCCCGCGACGAACTGGGACTCTCGGACGAGACGAATGCGAATCCCCTGGTTGCCGCGGCGGCGTCGGGCGCGTCGTTCTCGGTTGGGGCCGTGCTTCCGACCCTCGCGGCAGTTCTCGCGCCCGAGAGCAGCGCGATAGCTGCGGTCTCGATCTCGGCGCTGGTCTTTCTGGTCGGCCTCGGCGCGCTTGGCGCATGGCTCGGCGGCGCCCGCATCGTCGCGCCGGCGCTAAGGGTCGGATTCTGGGGCGCGGTGGCGATGGGCGTGACTGCCGGAATTGGCGCGCTGATCGGTAAGGCCATTTGAGACGCGCTTTCCCGTCTCAGCCTCGCATCGCCGAGGCGAGCCGCGCATCGGCTTCGATCTCCACTTTCATCTCCGGCTTCAAGAGGCCGGAAACAATGATGATTGTCGCCGCCGGGCGGATGTTTCCGAAAACCTCTCCCTGCACCGCGAGCACCGCCTCGCAGTAGGACGAATGCGTCACGAAGGTCCTGAGCCGCACGATATCGGCCAGCGAACCTCCCGCTTCCTTCATCACCGCGGCGAGCGTCGAATAAATGTTGCGCGCTTGCGCGCCCGGGTCGTCGGGCATCGTCATGGTCGCATAGTCATAGCCGGTCGTGCCGGAGACATGCACATCGGCGCCGTCGATCACAGCGCGCGAATAGCCAAAATCCTTCTCGAAGGGCGAACCGGACGAGACGAAGCGGCGCCCGCTCATGAAAACTCCATGATCACGGCGTCGACGGCGAGCAAATCGCCCTCCTTGGCCAGGATCGACTTGATCGTCGCGTCGCGCTCGGCGGAGAGCACGTTCTCCATCTTCATCGCTTCGACAATGCAAAGCTGCTCGCCCGCCTTCACCTCCTGGCCCGGCTTGACAAGGATCGCCTTGACGAGTCCGGGCATCGGACACAGAAGCGACTTGGAGCCGTCGGCGCCCTGGCGCTCGATCATAAGCGCGGTCAAGGCCGCCTCGCGCCGGGTATAGACGCGTGCGTCAACCGCGGCCCCGCCGTGCGAGAGCGCATAGCCGTTGAGAATCGGGCGCGTCTGCACGGCGATCGCCTCGCCGTCGATCGTTCCGCGCCACAGGAGGTCGCCGGGCTTCCAGTCGGAACGGACATCGGACCTGCGGCCGTCCGCGAAAATGATCTCGGTTTTGCCTTTTCTCTCGTCGACCTCGAGCTCGATGCGCGCGCGGCCCATCGCGACAATGCGCTTCGCCTCGAACCGAAAATGCTCGGGCGCGCGCAGCTGCCCGGAAATCTGGCGCTTACGGACGTTGAGCACATGGTCGACATGCGCGGCGACCAGCGCCAGCTTGCGCTCGGTCTCGCCTGTCGGGGGCAGCGGCTGAAAGCCGTCCGGGAATTCCTCGGCGATGAAGCCAGTCGAGAGCCTTCCCTCGCGCCACCGCGGATGCTGCATGAGCGCTGAGAGGAACGGAATGTTGTGACGGATGCCGTCGATGACGAATTCGTCGAGCGCCGTCGCCTGAGCCTCGATCGCCGCGAGCCGGTCCGGCGCGTGGGTGACGAGCTTGGCGATCATCGGATCATAGTGGATCGAGATCTCGCCGCCCTCATAGACGCCCGTGTCGTTACGGACGGTGATTCCCTCGTGCGTGCCTTCCGGCGGCGGGCGATACTTCACCAGCCGCCCGGTCGAGGGCAGGAAGCCGCGCGTGGGGTCTTCCGCGTAGACGCGGCTTTCGACCGCCCAGCCCGTCAGCTTGATGGACTCCTGCGTGAGGCTGAGCTTCTCGCCATAGGCGCTGCGGATCATCTGCTCGACGAGGTCGACGCCGGTGATCAGCTCCGTCACCGGATGCTCGACCTGCAGGCGCGTGTTCATCTCGAGGAAATAGAAACTTCGGTCCTGACCGGCGACGAATTCCACGGTGCCGGCCGAATCGTAATCCACCGCCTTGGCGAGCGCGACGGCCTGCTCGCCCATCTTCTTGCGCGTCGCTTCGTCGAGCAGGGGCGAGGGCGCCTCCTCGATCACCTTCTGATTGCGGCGCTGGATGGAGCACTCGCGCTCGCCCAGATAGACGACGTTGCCGTGCTTGTCGCCGAGCACCTGTATCTCGACATGGCGCGGATTGACGATGAATTTTTCCACGAATACGCGGTCGTCGCCGAACGAGGATTTCGCCTCCGACTTGGCGCGGGCAAAACCGTCAAGCGTCTCCTGGCGGTTGTAGGCGATGCGCATGCCCTTGCCGCCGCCCCCGGCCGAGGCCTTGATCATCACCGGATAGCCGATCTCCTCGGCGATCTCGGCGGCGCGCTCGGCGCTTTCCAGGACGCCGAGATAGCCCGGGACTGTCGAGACATTCGCGGCATTGGCGAATTTCTTCGATTCGATCTTGTCGCCCATCGCCTCGATGGCTCTGGGATTGGGCCCGATGAAGACGATCCCCGCCTCTTTTAGCGCCTGCGCGAACGCGGCCCGCTCGGAGAGGAAGCCATAGCCGGGATGAACGGCTTCGGCGCCCGTCTGCTTGCAGGCCGCCACGATCTTGTCGATGACGAGATAGGATTGCGCCGCGGCCGGCGGCCCGATGAAGACCGCCTCATCGGCCATTTCCACGTGCAGCGCGTCCTGATCGGCCTCGGAATAGACCGCGACCGTCTTGATGCCCATGCGGCGCGCGGTCTTGATGACCCGGCAGGCGATCTCGCCACGGTTCGCAATCAGGATCTTCTTGAACATCGGCTCCCCAATCGGCGGAAAGCCTCGTCGACTTCTCCGGCCGAGGCCGTTCTATTGAAACCGCACGGGCGCGTAAACACGGGGGCGAAACGGCCGAACCATCAATTCGGAGGAGGACCGGGACCGGCCCAAGGCCGCAGAGTTCAGGCGCGGACGCTGGCCTGGCGGCTAGTAGCAGACCTCGACGCGCCGCCATGCGTTGTCGACGCGGGTGCGGGTGAAGTAGCAGCCAAGCGAGCCCTGCGTCCGCGGGCCGGGAGCCGTCCAGGGAAAAGCATTCCGCCCGTCCCCGCCCCCGCCGAAGAAGGCGCCGCCAAAAAAGGCGTCATCCACAGACAGCGGACTCCACGACGGCGTGATCATCGTCGAATCGGCCCATGCGGGCGCCGCCGCAATCCCTGCGGACACCACAATCGCCGCCGCCAAGCCCTTGAGTTTCATGCCGCGCCCCGTCAGACCTTTCGCCGCATCATGCCGGGGCGCGAAGGCGAGGGCAAGACCTCGCCTATCCCGCGACAGCCCTCAGGGCCGCATCCACGCCCGGCCATCCGCCCGCCGCCCGGGCTCGCACGGCGCCGACAAACCATTGGGGGACCTGGTGCGCTTCGGCCACGACATTGACGATCGCCGCGAGGGCTTCGATCGACTTGCACTCGTCGGCGCGCTCGATCAGCCATTCGGCCTGCTCGTCGGTCACGACGCCTGTGGGCCGGGCCTGCCAGACGACGTAGTCCGTGATCATCTCGACAAAGAGCTCGATCCACTCCGGCGCGTTGCTCATATGCGCCCGGGCGACAGCAAAAAGCTCCTCGGCGATCTCTTCCGTTACGGCGCCGTCTGAGAAGACCTCGCGCCGCAGCCATGCGACGTCCTGCGCCGTCACTCTGCGACCGTGAATCATCGCGCTGATGATCGTCCGGCTCCTGTCGATGGCTACACCCATCATACGCTTGACTCCACTCGACGCTTGCGGCGAGCCGACTGAAAGCAGCCCGTCCGCTCATGGGTCTGACCCTGCGCCGCAATATTTTCCAGCAAGTGAATCCAGACGTTGCGTAAGAAGAAGCCTGTGCGCACAGTTAAAAGGCAGCAAAGTCTCATGGTTTCGGGAGAATGAAGGCCCGCCCGCGCGCTGCTGGAGGTTGTCGGAGGTTGCAGTGCACACAATTTGATCTTGGCATTTTGCGGCGCACAAAATTTGTTGACAGATACTTAGCCTCATGCGAGCTTTTCGTTGCGGAGGGGGTGCGGAAGCGACCGGCGGCTTAGCAGGCCCACTGAACGCTTCGCCCTTGGAAAAGGTATCCCTTGTGGACTCCACGTTGCCAGGAGCAAAGACATGTGGACTATGAAACGAACGATCGCTGCAGCTGCGGTGGCTGCAGGCATGATCGGCGGCGCCTCGGCGGCGAACGCCGGAGTTGTGGTATTCAGCGATAATTTCGACAGCTACTCCTATGCCATCAACTGGCCGGGTTCGGCGAAATGGGACGTCAGCCAGGGGTCGGTAGACCTCATCGGCGCCGGCACTCCCTTCTCGCTGCTTCCCACCAGCTACGGGAAGTACGTCGACCTCGATGGCACCTCGTATAAAGCCGGCGGCATATCGACGACCACGACGTTCGACGCCGGGACGTACGAACTGTCCTTCGTGCTCGCGGGCGGCCTTCGCTCGGCCGATATGACCTCGAAGACGACGACGATCTCGCTGGGCGACTGGTCGGAGACGATCACCCTGCCTTGGAACGCGGGGCCGAGCGTCTATTCCGCTCTCGTCACCACGGCGGGCGGCGTACTTTCCTTTAAGGACGCAAGTGGCGGCAACGACAACATCGGCAACCTCCTCGACGATGTGAGCGTCACGGCTGTTCCCGAAGCTTCGACCTGGGCGATGCTTCTTGCCGGTTTCGCCGGTCTCGGGTTCGCGGCCTTCAGCAAGGCCCGAAAGACGCCGATCGGCATCGCCTGATCACCTGAATCCCCCCGCAGGGAAAGGCTGCCCCTTGGGGCGGCCTGTCTCTGTCGGAGGAATTTGCGTTGTCCCTGACGGGAAGGCCTCTTTCGAGAGGCCTTTTTGTTGTTGAGACGTCGCCGACGCCCTTTCCAAGCCGGGTGCGTCGGCGACCGATCTGCGCGTCGGACAAAATGAAAATAAGTTCGAATTGAGCCTTGTTCCGAACGAACTTCGCCGCCATATAAGGTTACTCGTTGATTTGGCCGATCTGGCCTCGCGGTGTCAGAGACCCCGCCATTCCCCCGAATTTTCGATCGCGCACGGTTTCGCCGGAAACGGTGAGGCATGTCGCGACCCTCCGACATCGGAGTGTATTCCGAACGCTGACCACGGATGTACTGGCAGTTTCGGGATCACTGCGGTTCGGACGGAAATATGGCGAGTGAGAATCCGTTTGACGCTACCCTAATCGTCGCCCGCCAGCCGTCGCGAGACCTGGGGGCAGCGCCACACTGAAGGGACCAGGACCCGATGCCGTCAGCCCCTATTCATCGACGGTCAGGTTATCCCGTGCGCCACGATGCGGAACCCCACCTTTACCGGGTCGGCCAGCTCGTTCGCCTGAAAGATCAGCTGACGCGGCTTCTTCGCGGCCCTGACGTCTATCGCATCACAGCTACGCTTCCGCCGAGCGGAGGGTCGCCGCAATACCGCATGCGAAGCGACGGCGAAGGTCACGAACGGGTCGCAACCCAGCATAGTATCGAACCAATCATCGAGGTTGCGGCCCTCGCAGAGAGGACTTTTGAACATGGCCAAGGGACAGAAACGCAGCAACAAGGAACCCAAAAAGCCCAAGCAGCAAAAGGGGCCGCCAAAACCGCCGAATCCCTTGGGTAGCCGCGCGCCGCAGTCGCCGGCCGGATCACGCGGCAAAGGCGGAGCCTGAAGTTCGAGACGCGTGATCACGCCGACGCCAGGCCCCGTCGGCTGACAGGGATGGAAACGGCGTCTGCGCGGGGACTTTCCAGGCCCTCTGCGGGCTCAGTCCACAACTGTGGCCTCACGAGTCGACACTTGTCGGCGCCGTCCCTCGGTGAGTTCGCGCTGAACGCCTTGGCTTTGGATCCGCCCTGCTTGCGGAAAACCGCGCCCGCGCCTCTCGTGAACGAGCGATTCGGGTTCATCTCCAAGATCCGTAAATCAGCTTTGCTCGATCAACGTTTCGCAGGACGCCTTGTCTACAGTCCGCACTGGCGATGCATGAACTGAGGCGCGTTCTCGGCAGACCCCAGAAATGTCGGAAATCCTCGCAGCGCGTCGCGCCTCCACATTGAAATTGCGGCGGCTGCCTTCGACCGCGGAACCTTACCGAGTTCACATCGTTGAGAGGCGAATGACGCTAGGGAGCGGTTCGGTGACGTTGCACATTGCCTGTCAGGTCGGTTTGGTATTCGTACTCGGAATGATGGCCGGCGTCTGGCTTAGCGAGGTTATGCGCAAACAGACGACCTGACCCGATCCGGCGGACGCCTCTCCCATTGAACATCCTGTCCATCGAATCACGCGGTGACTCTTGCTGACGCAGGCAAGGGGCCGGCGGCTTCTCCTCGCACCGGCGGCTTCACCTCGCAATCGATTCGCACGGCTGACGGCGCGCTCACGCACTTGCCCGATTGCTGGAAGAGACGAGGAGGTCGCCGTGATGCTTCACAAGATTGATTCCATCGAGACTTCGAATAAGCCCGAAGCCGGTTCGGCCGCGGACCCATTACGCGGTTTGAAAACAAAGCTCCGATTGCCCGTTTGTCGCCGCCTGAAGCGCCTGCAAAGGGTGGCGGTAGAGCTGAACTGAACCACGGGACTTCGGCCCTGCGAGCCGAGGTTACCGAAGCCTGTTGTTCCCGTTCCGCTTCAAGGAAGCGGCGAAGGCCGAACGGTAACAAAATCAAAGCGAAAATTCGACTATGGTGCCCAGGGGCGGAATCGAACCACCGACACTGCGATTTTCAGTCGCATGCTCTACCAACTGAGCTACCTGGGCGCATCGCGGGTCTCATGCGAGGCGGCGCGAACGACGGCGGCTTATAGGCGCCGCGCGCAGCCTTGTCCAGACGCAAAAAGGGGCGCTATTTCTTGACCACGCGCGGGGAGCGGCGTCATCAATCCGCCGCACTCGGACGGCCATGACGAACCAAAATCTCTGTGCTAGCAAGGGCGCTCATGCGCATTCGCCTGATCCCCGTCTGCCTTTTTCTTTGCTTGGCCGCTCAGGGCGTTTCGCTCGCGGCCGACCTTCCCAACACCCTCACCGCCTATCCTGCCTTGTCGCCGAACCAGGCCGACGTCGCCCCTGATCCTTGGGCGGGCCTTTACGTCGGCACGGGCGTGTCGGCCTGGGGTGGAAAAGGCGTCAAAGGCGGCTTCGGGGGCGAAGGCTACATCGGCTACGACAAGACCTTCGACAATGGCGTCGTCGTCGGACTTCGCGGTTCTGCTGGCTACGCGCCCTTCACCTTTGCGACTCCCGCGGGCCTGACGCCCTTCACGGGCTCATCCTTCGCCGGCGGCGAGGCGACGATCGGCTACCGAATGGGGCAGGTCACGCCCTACGTCATCACCGGGCTCGCGCTGGCCCGCCCCACGGAATTCAGCGGCGGCGCCTTCAGCCCCGGCGGGGCGCTTAACGACGTCTTCTCCGGGCCCGGCGCTGTTCAGGCTGTTGGCACCGTCGGCATCGGGGCGATCTATCATGTGACGCCCAATTTCAGCATGGGCATCGAGGCGCGGGTTTCGAAGGCCAACAACGCCGGCGTCGTGGGCTGGCCTTATTGAGGGTCCGGCCGCGATTGCGCTCGACGACGCCGCGAGTTACGTCCTGTGCTGATCCCGCCTCTTCTCGAATGACGCCAAATGCTTGAATTGTCCCGCCGCACGTTGCTCATGAGCGTCGCCGCGGCGTCGGGAGCGCATCTCGTCGCGCCCGCCGCCGCCCAGTCGAACGGGGAAAATCCGGCGCCGGCGTTCAGTTACGACAACGTCGTGAAGCGGGCGAAAGAGCTCGCCGGCGCGCCTTACGACGCGGCCATCCCCCAGATGCCGGACGGCCTCGCCAATCTCGACTTCGACGCCTGGCGCGACATCCGCTTCAAGCAGGACAAGGCCTTCTTCGGCGAGCATGACGGCAACTTCCGCCTCGAGCTTTTCCATCTCGGATTTCTCTACAAGCGGCCGGTCGTGATCAATGTCGTGAAGGATGGACTGCCGACCCCATCCCCTATGCCGCCAACCTATGGGATTACGGACGCAACAAGATCTCGGGCAATTTGCCGATCAATCTCGGTTTCGCCGGCTTCCGGCTGCGCTTCCCTCTTAACGCGCCCCACGTCTGGGATGAGGTCGTCTCCTTTCTTGGCTCCAGTTATTTCCGTTTCCTCGGCCGCGGCCAGCGCTACGGGCTTTCCGCCCGCGGCCTCGCGATCAACGTCGGCCCCGATCGCAAGGAGGAATTCCCCTATTTCCGGGAATTTTGGATCGAGACGCCATCGCCCGCCGCCGAGCACATCATCATTTACGCCCTGCTCGACGGGGAGTCCGCGACGGGCGCCTACCGTTTCGATCTTGTGCCCGGTCAGGAGACCTACATCGACGCCCAGGTGACGCTGTTCGCCCGCAAGCCGATTCCGTCGCTTGGGCTGGCGCCGCTCTCGTCCATGTATTTCGTCGGCAAGAACGAGCACCGCTTCGTCGACGATTTTCGGGGCGAACTGCACGATTCCGACGGGCTCCTCATGCACACCGGCGCGGGGGAATGGATCTGGCGGCCGCTCAGCAATCCGATCGCCCCGTTGGTCTCGACCTTCCTCGACAAGAATCCGCGCGGCTTCGGCCTCCTGCAGCGCGACCGGAATTTCAGCGATTACCAGGACCTCGAACTCGCTTACGAATTGCGCCCCAGCTATTGGATCGAGCCCCACGAGGGCTGGGGCGAGGGAGAGGTCGAACTCCTCGAACTGCCGACAAGCGACGAGACGAACGACAATATTGTCGCGGCGTGGGCGCCCAAGAATGAGCTCGCCGCCGCGCAGTCGCTCGCCTACGGCTATCGCATCACTTCCCTCATGCTCGACCAGGCGTTGACGCCAGCCGGGCGAACGCTCGGGACCTTCCGCGTCGCGCCCCGCGCGCTCGGCGCGGCGGAGACGCCCCCGCCCGGCGCGACGCGCTTCCTGATCGACTTTGCCGGCGGGGACCTCTCCTACTACATGAGCGACCCCTCGATGGTGGAGACCGTCGCGACAGCCTCCAATGGACGGGTTTTGAGAACCTTCCTCACCCCCAACACCCATACGCGCGGCTTCCGGGCGGGCGTGGATGTCGCAGTCGATCCGGGTCAGAGCACGGATATTCGCGTCTTCCTTCGTTCCGGCGCCAAAGCGCTGACGGAAACCTGGACCTTCCCGTGGCGGGCAAAAGCGCCCTGAGGGTCGGCGGCGGATATCATCTCGGCTCGCGGAGCGGAACAGCCGCGGGCGATAAGAATGCGCCATCGCGCTTCGCAGCTCTCCTGCATTCTTTCCGATGAGACGCGGCGAAGACGACCCCGCAGAAGTGTCCGAAGGCGCGCGCTGCTTACCTCATCTCGCGCTCTGCCGCAGCGAAGAGGCTTTCAGACTGGACAATTTGCTTCCCAAGCCTTTGAATTAGACTTGAGGCAGCTGGGGCGCCCGTGGACTTGAAGTTTATTTCTTTCGGGGGAGCGGCCCGGGGGCTGGCGCGGGTTTGCGCGTCCCCGGGCGCTTTGGCGATCGGCCAGAGCGGACGTGCTCGCCCGGATCGCGCGAGGTTGCGCAGAGGCCCCACAATGCCCGGACGTCCCGCACAACCCGCATGACGCCGTCGGGAGGTTCGGGCCGAAATTCGAGGGGAAGATTATTATGAAGTCCCTGATTCCGGAGGACATTCGCCTTGACGGGCGGGCAATTGGCTCGATGGCGGACATTCCCTCCCAGAGCGACAAAGATGCGCCGGCCTCGCGAGACGATCGACCGCGGTTGACGACCGCGGAGGACGTTGCCGTCCTCTACAACTTCATCCTCAGGCGCGACCCCGAGTCCAGTCAGGTGGTCGATCAGTTCGTGGGACTTGAGCTGTCCAATGCGTGCGACGCCTTCCTCTCGTCGGGCGAGCACTTCGCTGGACTGATCAGGCAGGCGGAGACTTTAAGCCTCAAAGCGCGCCCTTATCGAGGCGGGACAAGTCTGCGCAAGCTGACCGGCTGGATCGTCGATAACATCCCGCTCGCGGGACGGACCCGCGAAGGTCTCCTCGCCGCCATGGGCTGGGAGGACATCGACTTTGCGCTGATGCGCGACGAGAGCCTCGCACGACGCGCGCCTTGCTACGGCGATCCCGCGATCCGCCGCGCCATTTCCTTGAGCGCGCTGTGGGCGCATATCCAGCGCCTGCCAAAGGGCGAGGGCCTGAGCGCGACCCCGACAAGCGGGGCGAACCTCTCCGCCGAAGGCGGCGACGGAGTGGAGAGCCTGCTGGAGGACGCCAGCCTCCTCCTCGATCTCGGACGCGCGCTCAAGCGCGATGGCCGGCGGGGCGAGGCGATCCAGGCCTTTCGACATTCGCTCGCTCTCGAGCCAACGCTGGCCGCGGTCGCGGAACTCAACGACCTCGACTTCGAGGTGGATGTCTCTGAACTCCCCGCTCCTGCCCGCGATCCAGAGATCCTGTTCGAGATTTCGGACCTGTTCTCCGACCTCCTCGACAATGTCACGATCTCGGGCATTCAGCGCATTCAGCTCGGGATCATCTCGCATATCCTGTCGGAGCGCGAAGAGGGACGGGCGGGCGACTGCCAGCTTGTCTGGTGGGTCAATGACGAACTCTACCGGCTGGACGCGAAATCGCTCCTCGATGTCATGGAGATCTACGAGAAGCCGGAGGTTCAGGACGCCGCGCATCGGAAAGAGACGATCAAGTCCCTGAACGAGCGCGGGGAACTCGTGATACCTGTGCCGGGCGACGTGCTTCTTTCGACAGGCGTGATCTATCGCCAGCCGAACCTCGTGCTCGTCAATTCCCGGCTGAAGCGCGCGGGCGTGCGCCTCGGGGCCTATATTCACGATTTCATTCCGCTGACCCACCCGGAATATTGCGATGCGGGGCTGACGGAGGCGTTTTCCAAAACAATCTCGCTCGCGCTGCTTCAGTACGATTTCGCGCTGACCGTTTCGGAACACGTCCAGCGGGAGATGCGGCGGCTCATCGCCCATAGCGGCTATCCCGACATCCCGATCCGCGCCGTGCCGGAGCCGCACGCCATCTTCGATCAGGCCGATTTGGGGGTGGACGACTGGGCCCCGGCGATCGCCGACCTCGACCGCACCGAATTCGTTCTCTGCGTCGGCACGTTCTCAAGCCAGAAAAACCAGGCGCTTCTGGTGCAGGTCTGGCAGATCCTTATCCGCGAGGGAATCGAGCCCCCCATTCTCGTCCTCGTCGGGAGGCGCGGACATAACGTCAACGATCTGATGTCGCAGCTTCAGACGACCCGCAACCTCGACGGCCGGGTCAAGGTCCTCGAAGGCCTCCGCGACGGCGAACTCAGAACGCTCTATCGCAATTGCCTATTCACGATGCAGCCCTCGCTCGTCGAGGGCTGGGGGCTCCCCGTGGGCGAAAGCCTTGCGGCCGGCAAGCTCTGCATTGCTTCCAACGCGGCCTCAATTCCGGAAGTTGGCGGCGAGTTCGCGCTCTATATCGACCCGCACGACGCGCGCAGCGCCGCCAATCTCGTGCGCCGGCTCCTTCTCGACCGCGGCGAGCTCCAGCGGCTCGAAGACAATATCCGCAAGAATTTCAAGCCGCGCACGTGGGAGGAGCATGTCCCCGCGCTCATCGCCGCCGTCCGCGACCTTGCCGGCGGCGACCATCCGAGGGTGGGTGGGTCGAAGCCAATCACCATGCCCTTGTCGCAGACGGTGCGCCCCTTCAACATCGAGACCGGTTGGGAATACGGAACCTTCCTGCCGCCCCGGGAGGTCATGGCCGCGCGCGCGCTGCGCCAGCTCCTCCTGGAGAGGGGCTGGTATCCGCGGGAGTCGTGGGGAACATGGATGAAGGGGACGACGGCCCGTCTCGGCTTCACGATCGAGAGCCAGACCGCCGAACCGGTCCGCGTCGCGCTGCAGTTTCGCGCCGCGCCATGGGCCAACGCCAATCAACTGATGATCCGCTCGCGCTGCGGCGCGTCCGTCACGACGCGGCTGCCCGATGCTCAGGGGTACCCGGAGTTCCTGGTGTGGCTCGACTGCATGGCGGACGGAACCGGACGCATCGAGCTGTCCCTCGAAGTCCTCGGCGCGATCCCCGCCTCATGGTGGGGCGAGACGCGACAGTTCTGCATCGGGCTTGTGCGTCTGATCTGTTTCCCGGAGTCCGACATCGAGGCGCCCCTGCCAGAGCACCAGCTGTTGCGCCCGGCCGCATCGCTCCGCTCGTTCGGGACCTCGTCGATGATGGCGGCGATGCGCCATACAGTTATGCTGTCGAAGGGTTGGTACGAGCCCCAGCCCGGCCGCGCGGAAATGCTCGGCGCAAGCGCGCGCGTTGTCGTGCGAACGGCGGCCAATCCCGACGAAACCGTGCGCATCGTGCTTCAGCTTCGCGCCGAGCCGGGTCACAGCGGCGAGATCGTGGTGACGCCGGACTCCGGCGAGCCGGCGCGCATCGCGGTTCTTCCGCACGATCCGCGCGAATTTTCGTTATGGGTCGACTGTCGCGTCGACGCGGACCGAAGGGCTTCATTAACCTTGGCGACGAAGGCGTTCTCGCCGGCCGCACAGGAATTCGGGCGCGTCTTTCCGCTTGTGATGACCGGCGCCGCTTACGGGCGCAGAGACGGAGACGGCGCGCCGGGGCGACTTGTCGAGGCGCTTCTCTTTCCCGATCCTCGCGAGGAACGAGACGCCTTCCGCCAGGCCTACGACCGCGACCTGCGGGTCAGCGTCGCTGGACACGTCAACGGCAGCTACAGCCTCGCCGCAACGAACCGGCGCCTTGCGCTGGCGCTTGAAAGCGCCAGGCCCGGAACGGTCCGCATCGAGCAGATCGAGGACGGGAGGGCCAGCCGCGACCTCAGCCGCGTTCCGGCGGCGGAACGCGGCTCGGTCGCCGCGCTCGCGCGGCGCGAGTGGCACGAAGAAGGTCCGAACGTCGAGATCACCCAGCATTGGCCGATGTGGGCGAGCCCGCACCAGACCGATCTCAAGCTCGGATGGGTGGCCTGGGAAGAGAGCCTGGTCCCTCATGACATGGTGCAGTTCCTGAACCGCCGGTTCGAGGGCGTTGTGGTCCAGACCCGGTTCGTCGCGAAGGCTCTGATCGATTCCGGCCTGCGCGCGCCCCTGCGACTGATGGGCTATGCGCCCGATCTCGACGCCTTCGCGGCCGTCGGTGCGCAACGCGCAACTGCCGAGCCGCGCGGGAGGCCAAGCAAGGACAAACCTTTCGTCTTCCTGCACGTGTCATCCTGCTTCCCGCGCAAGGGCGTCGACGCGCTCCTCGCAGCTTACGCCAAAGCCTTCCGGAGCGAGGACCCCGTTCGCTTGCTGATCAAGGGATTCCCCAATCCCCACAATGATATCCCCGATGCAATTAAGGCTATGCAGGAGGCTGACCGCGATCTGCCGGAGATCGCATTGATCAACCGCGATCTGCCCGTCTACGAGGTCGTTGAGCTTTACCGCCAGGCGGACGCTGTCGTCCTGCCGACGCGGGGCGAAGGCTTCAACCTTCCAGCCGCCGAGGCGCTTGCGGCTGGAACGCCGCTGATCGTCACCGGTCATGGAGGGCACGTCGACTTTGTCAATCGCGACGTGGCGCGGCTGATCGACTACGCTTTCGCGCCTTCAAAATCGCATGTCAGCAGCGAAGGCTCCGTCTGGGCCGATCCCGATCCCGACGATCTCGCGGCGGCGATGCAGGAATTGTTCAGCGCCGCCCACAGCGCCGAGGCCTGGTCGAAAGTCGCGGCGCGGGCGGGGCGCGGACGCGAGGTCGCGCGCACGCTCGGCGACGCCAGCGCTTGGGCGGATCGCGTCAGAAATCTTTCCCTGGATATGCTCTGTTCCAGCCGGCCCAACGCCCCGCGCTCGCCGAAAGTCGCCTGGGTAACGAGCTGGAACGTGCCTTGCGGCATCGCGACTTATTCCAGCTATCTTCTTGAACGTTATCCGGACGCGGCGCGCGACGTGACGATCCTTTGCGACGAGCGCACGCTCCCGCAAAACCTCAACGCTCCCGGTGAGCCCGAGGGGCGAATTTGCTGGCGCCTCGACGATCCGACATCGTCTGTTCGCATCGCGAGCGAGATTGCGGCGACCGGCGCCGCCGCGGTTGTCATCCAGCATCAGCGCGGGCTCATCAAGACTGATGTTTTGACGGCGCTTCTGAGGGACGAGAGGCTCTCGGGGCGGCAGGTTGTCATCGCTCTGCACAATCCCCGGGAGTTGGTCGAGTTCGACGGCTGGGACGCGCTTCGCGACGCGCTCGCCGGCGTTGCGCGTGTCATCGTCCACGGCGTCGAGGATCTCAATCTCCTGAAGGCGTGGGGACTGATCGACAATGCCGCCTTGCTGCCGCACGGCGCGCTGCGTGGCGCGGTCAGCCGTCCGCCCTCCCGCGACCTCGCCGAGCCTTCCGCGCCGATCATCGGAACCTACGGCTTTGCTTTTCCCGACAAAGGCGGCGCGACGTTGATCGACGCCTTCGCGCGTCTGCGCCGGCAATGGCCGGGCGCGCAACTGCGCATGGTGACGGCCGAGCATCCGAGCCCTGAGTCTGCAGCTGAGATCGCTCGGTGCCGGGCGCTCGCCGAGACGCTTGGCGTCTCCGCAGCCGTGGAGTGGCGCACGGAATACCTGCCCGATGCAGAGTTGCTCGCCTTGCTGAACGGCTGCGACCTCGTCGTCTTGCCACGTCGCGAGACGCCGGAATCGGCAAGTGGCGCGGTCCGCGTCGCGATGGCGAGTTGCGTGCCGGTCATGGTGACGCCGGTGAAAATATTTGCCGACCTCGGCGATAGCGTGCTGCGCGCCGCCAACCTTGACGCCGCCGCGCTCAGCGCCAGCATCGCCTCGGCGCTCGGCGACCGAAAGCTGCGCGACCGCACGGTCGATCAGGCGGACCGCTGGCTGGAAGCGCACAACTGGGGCCGACTTAGCGAGCGCCTGCATGGGATGATTGGAGGTCTGGCCATCAATCCACAGTTTGGGAACAATTCTCCCCATCGGATTTGACCTTGTTCGCCCGAGGGGCGAAAAGCGTCACAAAATCCACGTTCGTCATGAGCCACAATTGAGCAGCGCAGACACGGAGCCGACCGCACAGTTAGCGCAAGAGCGCGAAGACTATACGCGCTGGGCCTATCGCGTTCTTCTGAACAAGGAGCCCGATGCCTCGCTGCCGGCGGAAGTCAAAGCCGACCCGGATCGCCTATTGCGGAGGATTCTTGAGCAACTCAGAGTTTCGGCGACGATATGTCAGTCTGTTGGGCCAGTCGGCCCCCTCCCCCTATTCAACCTGGAATCGGCAGGCCGTCGCCTTCATTCATCTTCACAAGACCGGCGGCACGACGTTTCACGCGCTCCTTAGCGCTTGCTTTCCGAGCGAGCGCGTCTGCCCCGAACGCTTCGAGACTCTGCATCTATGGACGCCGTCGGACCTCACAGATTACGACCTCTTCTCAGGCCACTTCGACTACTTCTCCCTCAAATACATTCCCCGGCGCCGAGTTCGGACGGTCTCGATGTTCCGCGACCCGATCAAGCGGCAGATCTCTCACTATAGGTTCGTCAAGTCTCACTCGCCGGAGGAGTTTCCAAACGACAGGAATGTGCAACTCGCCAATACCCTCACCCCCGAAGAGTTTTTCGAACACGAGCACATCATTCGCCAGAGGTGGTTTAACAACACCTATCTGCTTGTCTTCGGCGCTTCACTCCATGATCAAGCAACGCTGAGCGCCATAGTCTCGGAGACTATGGGCAAGCAAGCGCGGCCCAAGCAGGACGACCTCATCACCTTCGCCTTGAACTCGAGCTAAAGACAGGATCGCGTCCCTCGACGCGATTGGGCTGACGGAACGCTTCGCCGAATTCGACGGAGCTCATCTTCGGGACCTTTGGCTTTCCGGTCCCGCAGGCTATCGGCGCACATATGGTGACCGACAATCTTCCGGACGAAAAAGGGCGTTATCGAAAGGCCCCCTCGGTTGTCATGACGCCGAGATTGTCTAAGGCTCTGGATAAACTGACGAAATACGACAGAATTTTGTACGATCTTGCGGCCAGGGAGTTCGACCGCCGCCAGACCCTCGCGACGCAACCCAAAGAGCAGCAATTTTAGTGGCTACGCAGCGCTTGCCGCGCGCGTTTTCATTGCCAGAGTTGTGCTAGCGCCGTTCTCATTCGGCCTCTTTGCAGCTTTTGGGTCGTTTGCGATAGGATGGTGAAGTTTGAGGTCCGCGACGCAGGAACTGGATTAAGAAAAATCAATATCGGGCAGGAATGAACGACGGGAATTTAACAAAGGAGCCAGCTCCGGCGCAATCTGGCCTAACCCCGGACGCTGCTTTCAAAGGCGAAGATTACGTGCGGTGGGCCTATCGCCTTCTGCTTGGGCGTGAGCCGGAGAGCCTGGCCGCCATTGAGAACAACGAGTTCAAGAACAACCGCCAAAAACTGGTCGAGTTCTTCCTCGAATCTGCAGAGTTCAAGTCAAAATACAAAGACCTTTCATCAGATAGAAACAGCAACCCTTATCTCTCATGGGCAGAGGACGCGGCGGCCTTTATTCATTTGCCGAAAACCGGCGGAACGACACTTCACAATATGCTCAGCGACTGTTTTCCACTGGATCGCGTTTTTCCGGTCGGGAGCCACAGCCTCTACAACTTCTCCGCTGCAGAGCTCTCGAAATACGTTTTTTTCTCCGGTCACGCGGACTATTTCTCCTTCAGCTTCATACCGAGAAAGCTTGTCCGTCGGATATCGGTTTTCCGAGAACCGGTTCCTAGGCTTATCTCATGGTATCGATTCAAGAGATCGCATCCTATCGGCGGGGATTTCGACGGAGACTTCGCGAATCGACTGGCCAAGGAGCTGGGGCCTGAGGAATTCTTCGAACATCCCCAAAATTTATCGTCAGCCAGCGTGAATAACGGCTATCTCGTCTATTTCGGAGGTTCAGTCGCCGATCGCCCTTTGCTCGACGCGCTCGCTAGGGAAACTGGAACGAGAGACAGGGCTGCCTCGAATCTCATCGCCGAGGCTTTGCGTTTGGCAAAAGATCGGATTCTTGGGCTGGACGCTATCGGCTTAACCGAACGATTCCCGGAATTGGTCGAAACGATCTTCATGGCCTTGGGCTTGTCGCCGCCTCAGTCGATCGTCTCCGCCATGGTGACGGACGAACTTCCCAATTCCGGCTCCGGCTTCTCTCCGGTCGGGCCCGTGACGATTACCCCGCGCCTCTTGAGGGCCCTGCGCCGGCTCACCGAATACGACCAGATCCTCTATGACCTCGCAAAGCAAGAATTCGAGCGCCGCCGCCGCATACGCATGTCGAACACTTGAGGCGACCCAGATTGCGCCGAGACCGGCTCGGGTTAAGCCCCAGATCCGAGATTGACGCGCTGGTCATTTAACCGGCACATCCGGCCCAACCTGTAGATAGTCAACGAACTGGGTTTCTCATGCGAGTCTTCCCTCCGATCCTTCATGCGATTCCCATCGCGTTGGGGCTGAACCTGCTCTTCGTCGCATCCGGGGCGCTCGCCGAAGGTGGCTCCGTTCCGTCGTTCAATTCGCTGCGCCTGGAGACGTGGTCGCCGCAGAACAATTTTCGTCCGATCTAGAAGGTGACCGCGGACGGGGTCGCCGCGGTCGGCTTCAACGAGGAATTTATCTGGGGCTACCTCCAATCGCAGGGGGTCGCCTGCTCCGATTGCGCGACCAACTCGCCTCCCGTGCCTCTGAAGGTCGCGGAGAGTTACCTGGACACGCTCAGCCAGAACGGCGTGCGGGTCGCCCGCGAAATCGTGCCGGAGCGCTTTGTCGCCACGCCCGCGAACGACGCGGCGTTCGAGACCATTCTCAACGAATATCAGCGCCGCAAATTCACGATCGTCTTCACCCTCGCGTGGCCGGTGGCCGGGGCGCACGGCGAATGCTACGGTTTTGCGAGGCAATGGCGAAGGCTTCGACCGCGCGGCCTATGACTATAGCGCGGCGATCGCGCGGCTCCTGCTTGAACTGCGCGGCCGTCCCGGCGTCGATCGCGACTGGCTCGAACGCCATGTCCTCATCGAGCCCTGGAACGAATTCGACGGCATGTGCAAGGGCGTGGTCGGCTCCCCGCAGAAAGGCGGCCCGGTATCAGGGTATCATGCAATTGGTCTTCGACCGGGCGGGCCTGAAGAACGAGGTGACAGCGCCGAGCAGCGTCAACGTCTTCCGGGTCGCGACCCTGACGGCGGGCAAGACCGGGCGATTCGGGAAGATGAACGCCTATCTCACGGACTATTACGCCGCCGGCGGGTCAGGTCGCCCGAACGTTCACCTCTACTTCGATCCCCATTGGGCTGAACGCCCGGATGCGCTGGGAAAGATCCTCGCAAGCCAGGTGGACGACCTCACCCGTTCCATTCCCGACGCCTACAAACGCTCCGCCCTCGTTGGCGAATTCGGCGTCGACGAGCGCTCCGACGTCGCCAAATGCAACGCCCACGCGATGGATGCGGATTCGCGAGCGACCCTCTACCAGCAGGTCGTCAACAATCCCACCGTCAAACGCGACCTTCAGATGATCCTGTTCTGGCGCCTGTTCAGCCTCAAGAACTTGATGAAGCCCGCCGACAATTGCGATCAGTTCTTCGGGATGACGACCAACGACTGGCCTCATGCCGCGAGCCCCGCCGACGCGCTTGGCACCTTTACTGAGGCCGGCCAGGACCTCCTGAAGGCCGCGCATAGTCGTCGATAGCCTGGCGAGCGCGCTTCAGAAAATCCTGACCGACCGGACCTTGACGCCGAGCGGCCGCTGATCCTCGGATAAGCCGAGCGCGCTCGGTTGTTCTGGCGATTCGACCTTGAGAGCCAGCGTCGTCGACGGGCGCAGCAAAGCGGGTTCGATCGCGAACTCGAATGTCTCGGACTCGAGATTGGTCAGGTCTCGGCTGCCGACCCATGTGTCGTTTACGAAGACGTCGAGCCTGCGGCTCGCCTTTCGGCTGTGGAGAAACGGGACGATTTCCATCTTGAGCCGCGCGTTGGCGCCTGTCGGCACGTCCTCGAGCCGCATCTCCATCACCGCCTGCTCGGCCGTCGTCCACGTGCCGTTCGATTCAGCGTGACTCCATCCGCTCCCCAGGACGCAGCGCGGCGAGAGCGCGCCGGCGCAGAGGAAGAAAGCGTTGCGCGGGGGCGACAAATCACCCGAAAAGACCTCCTCCGGCGCCTGTAACGACATGGACACCGCCTCAGCGCCCCAGAGCACGACCTCCTTGTAGGACAGGCAATAGGGTCGCAACGCCTCCTTGAAGATCGCCAGCAACTCGGCGTGGTCGCGCCCCTTGCACAGAAACAGCTTGTTGCCGCCGAGCGCGAGCGGAACGAATGCTCCGCCCGCCTCGCTCATGAAGCGATGGAAACCCTCTTGCACGCCGGGCCAATCCTGATTGTAGAGTTCGGAGAGGAGGATCACGCCGCCGTCGGCCAAGGTCCGGCTCGCCAATGTCAGATCGGAGAAGGTGTGCTCCGCGGAATGGTCGCCGTCGATGCTGAAGAGCCGGACCGGCGATCCCCCATTGGCCGCAAGAACCTCATCCGGCGTGACGCGCCGGCTGTCGCTGTCGATGACGACGATATTTCTGCCTTCGCTGTAGGCCGCGACGTTGGATTCGAAGATCGCGCCGCTTCCTTCGGGCGTGCGCCCTGAGAAATCATCGATCGCCACCGCCACCTCGCCGGCTTCGCAAAGAGCCTTCAGAACGAGGAAGAACTTGCCCTGGTGGACGCCGATCTCGGCGACGCCGCCGCGCACGTCGTGTTGGCGTTGCCAATCGTTGAGAAAGAGCGTGGCGGTGATCGCCCCGCCGGCGAGCCAACCCTCAACTGCATGAACTCCGCCGCTCAAAATGTATTGGGCGGCGCTGTCGCCATCCATCCCGATCGTCCTCCCGACACCGATTTCTGGGCGATCAGCGCTGGATTTGCCATTCCTGTCAAGCGGTTGGCTCTACTTGGCGGTGCGTATCCTGTTCATAATCTCGTGACTAGTAGTCGCCATCGCCAGATATGCGCCTGCCGCGGAACCGGCCCTCTCGCTACGGAATGCGTGTCCTACGATTCGCGGATTTTCTGGGTCTGCAAGCGCCACGAAATGAGCTACGAACCGGACCCGATCGGCCAACTCGTCGCCTCACGCCGGCGCTGGTCGACGCGGAGGGGTCCCATGGATGATGCTCTGGCGCGCGCCTTCCTGCGGCGCCTTTTCGATGCGGCGATCGCGGAAGCGGACCCGGCCCTAGTCGTGCCGCGGCGGCTGCCTGCGGCGCCGAAGGGACGCACGATCGTCGTGGGCGCAGGAAAGGCTTCCGCCGCCATGGCCCGCGCCCTCGAAGACAACTGGCCCGGCGAACTGACCGGGCTTGTGGTCACCCGCTACGGCCATGCCGCGCCGTGCAAGCGCATTGAGATCGTGGAGGCCGCTCATCCTGTCCCGGACGAGCGCGGCCGGGACGCCGCGCAGCGCATTCTCGAACTGGTCCAGGGTCTCTCCGAAGACGATCTGGTCGTCGCGCTTATCTCCGGCGGCGCGTCGGCGCTCTTGAGCGCGCCGGCCAAGGGTCTGACGTTGGCTGATAAGCAGGCGGTGAACCGGGCCCTTCTCGCTTCAGGCGCCTCCATCGACGAGATGAACTGCGTCCGCAAGCACCTCAGCGCCGCCAAGGGCGGACGCCTCGCAGCGGCGGCCTTTCCCGCCCGGGTCGTGACGTTGCTCATCTCGGATGTGCCTGGAGACGATCCGGCGACGATAGGCTCCGGCCCCACGGTCGCCGACCCTACGACCTTCGCCGACGCCCGCGCCATTATCGCCAAATACGGCGTCGCCTTGCCGGATGCGGTCGCCCGGCGGCTCTCGAGGGACGACGACGAGTCGCCGAAGCCCGGCGACCCTCGGCTTGCCCGAACCGAGACCCATCTCATTGCAACCCCGGAAGCTTCGCTCATGGCCGCCGCCGCCGTCGCGCGCGCCGAAGGCGTCGAGCCCGTTATTCTCGGTGACGCCATCGAGGGAGAGTCGCGCGAGGTCGCCCGCGTCTTCGCCGGAATCGCCCGGCAGACCCGGCGCTACGGGCAGCCCTCCCCTCCCCCTTGCGTGCTGCTCTCCGGCGGAGAGACGACGGTGACGATGCGCGGCAAGGGGCGTGGCGGACGCAACAGCGAGTTCCTGCTCGCGCTCGCCGTCGCCCTGCAGGGGCAAGCCGGGACATGGGCCATCGCCGGCGACACGGATGGGGTCGACGGCTCGGAGGACAACGCCGGGGCGATCGTCACGCCGGACACACTTGCCCGCGCCGAGGCGAAGGGCGTGAACGCCAAAGCGTTCCTCGCCGAGGATGACGCCTACAGCTTCTTCTCGGCCCTTGGCGATCTCGTCGTCACCGGGCCGACGCTCACCAACGTCAACGATTTTCGCGCAATTTTCGTGGACCGGAATTAGAAATTCCGGCGTTCCCTCATGGCTTCGCCCGCTCGACCTCGTCGGCGAGATCGGGATATTCCGCCATCAGTTCGGCGAGCACGCCGTTCGTCCAGCCGAAGCCGACCTGGAGCCCATATTCGCCGCCGGCGCCGCCGACGCCGATCTGTTTCTCTGGCGCCTCGACATCGTATTTCTCAACCAGCACGCCGATGTCGGCGTAGCCCTGCGCGTTGCGGCGCATCCATCGCTCGGCGATCTCGCGCGCAAGCTCGGGATCGCCGTTTCGCTTCAAGCCCTCGATGGCGAGATACTGGAGCGGCGCCCAGCCGTTCGGCCGATCCCATTGCTGACCGCTCGCGACCATCGTCGTGCCGAGCCCGCCCGGCTGGAGAAGCTTGGCTCGCAGCGTCGCCGCGACGGCCCGGGCCTCGTCCGGGGTTGCGATGCCGAAATAGAGCGGAACCACCGTGGCCGCGGTCAGAACGTCGCTTCGGCGCCCCTCGCGCCAAAGGTAGTCGGTGAAGAAGCCGCCCTCGCCATTCCACATCAGGCGCCGGATGGCGGCGCGCCGGGCGTTCGCCCGCTCGCTGTAGCGGCTCGCCGCGGTCAAATCGCCGTTCAGCTGATACGCCTTCGCCAGCGTCTCTTCGAGATGGAGCATCAGCGCGTTGAGATCGACGGGCGCGAACTCGGTGGTGCGGATCGTTGCGAGGTTTTTGCCGTCCGCAAGCCACCGCGAGCTGAAATCCCATCCCGATTCCGCCCCTGCGCGCAGGTTGCGATAGACTTCGGCGGCTGGACGGTTCGCCCGCTTCGCCGTCTCGACGTCCTGACGGTACAATTCGTCGCGCGGTTCGGGGCGGTCGTCCCAATAGCGGTTCAGCAGGGTTCCGTCCGCGAGTCGGACGACCCGCCTGTGCTGCGAGCCGGGCGCGAGCGCATCGCGCGCCCTCCATCCAGTAGTCGTATTCGGCCTGCATCTGCGGCAGGTAGTCGACGAAGACTTTCGCCCCATCCTTCGCCGCGACCAGTTCGACCATCGATGAGAAGAACGGAGGCTGCGAACGGCTGAGATAATAGGTGCGATTGCCGTTGGGCATATGGCCGTAGCGTGTGATGAGCGAAGCGATGTTGGCCAGCATGTCGCGCGCAATATCGCGCTTCGCCCTGCCTCTCCAGGCCCGAGCATCGTGAAAAAGGTGTCCCAGTAATAGATTTCGCGGAACCGGCCGCCCGGCACGATATAGGGGCGGCTCAAGCGGCAGAAGCGACGACCAACGCTTGATGTCGTCGGGCTGACGTCTCAGCGCCTCCCAGGAATTGCGCAGATAGTCCGAGACCGTCCAGTCCGGCCGGCGGTGAAAAAAGCCGGGGCGGTTGACCGGGGGCGCGAAATGGCGCCCGACGAAACCCCTGAGGTCGAAGCCCGGAAGGTCCTTGTCCTTCTCGTATTGCGCGATCGATCTCGGCGGGCGGCTCGCGGGGCGCGGCGTCGGCGAAGGTCTTCTGGTCCGAGAAGACCTCGTTCATCTCGACCGCGCTGTACAGCGCGCCGAACTCGACGGAGGGAGGCTCGGGAATTTCACTCACAAGGGCAATAGCCTGTCCCGGAAAGATGAGCGAAAGCCCCGCGAGCGCCGCAACGACGCGAGGTCGGATGAGCGCCATGAGCGAATCTCCACCAATCGACGATCAGGAGAGACTTGGCCAAGAGAATGGCCGTACCGGCTTTCCCGGACACCAGAGGCGCCTGTCTCCCTTTCGGATGCTTACTTCGGTTGTGAATAAAGCCCGTAGTTCGCAATCCGCTTGGCGACGTTCTCGATCTCCTCGGGCGGAAGCAGGGTCGGCTCGCCAAGCTGGAGGCAATTGACGTACTGGCGCGCCAGCGTCTCGACTTCGACCGCAAGCCACATGGCGCGTTCGAGATTGTCGGCGACCGCGATCATGCCGTGATGCGCGAGCAGGCAGGCCTTGCGGTCCCTCAGCGCCTCGACCGCATGATCCGAGAGCGCCTGCGTGCCGAAAGTCGCATAGGGCGCGCAGCGGATGTCGGCGCCGCCGGCGACGGCGACCATGTAATGGATCGCGGGGATGCTGCGCTCCATGATCGCGAGCGTCGTGCAATAGGTCGGATGCGCGTGGACAATGGCGTTCACGTCCGGACGGGCGCGGAAAATGTCGAGATGAAAGCGCCATTCCGTCGAGGGACGGCCTTCGCCTTTCACCTGTCCGTTGAGGCCCATCTCGACGATGTCCTCGGGTTTCATCTTCGCGTAGGGCATGCTGGTCGGCGTGATCAGCATGCCCTGCTTATCGCGCAGGCTGATGTTGCCGGAGGTGCCCTGGTTGAGGCCGCTCGCGTTCATCTCCAGGCACGCGTCGATGATGCTTTGGCGTTTGGCGGTCGCGGCTTTCGACATGTCCTGACGATTCCTGTTCGCGGGCCGGCGCGGAATGCGCGCGGGGACTTCGGACGGCGTTTTAGAACCGCGCGCCCCCAGGCGCCAAGCCGTGGCGCTCGCCAAGCGCGGCGCGGGGCCCTTTTTGCGCCGCTCGGCCATAAGCCCCATGCGCCGGCGGCCCTCGTGGGTCAATTGACCCCCGCCGACCCGTTTGCTAGCAGGGTTCAAGCTGGAACGACTCGGGACAAGTCCCGCCGGATCGCGGCGTGGAGGCTTCGGAGATTGGGCAGGAGATCGAGGGGACGCTCTTGGATACTTTAAGGCGCAGAAGCGGCCTTGCGTCCGCCGGTCTTGCCGTTCTCCTCTGTGCCGGATTTCTCGCTGGCTGCGCCAGCGCCCCGCCGCCGCCTCCCGTCGCGACGCCTCCTGCGGTTAGCGTCGATCAGATCGTCGGCAAGTGGGGCCTTGCGGCCTATCATCGCGACACCGACCGCGACCGCACCGTCAAGGAAGCCAAGGCTCAGTGCGGCAAGCCCGTCGTCATCAACAAGGGCCCCAGCGGCGGCGTAATGATGTATCTGGCCGACAATCCTCAAATTCAGGAACTTGTCCTCAAGGGAGGCCCGGACGGCGTCACCTATCTCGGACCGCCGGGCGATGCGGGCACAGCCGACGACCGCATGATCTCGAACATCGAGGCGGATTCCTTCACCACCGTCTGGGTTGATCCCGACAACGCCTCGCGCTACGGCACGATGGTGTATGTACGTTGCGGGAAGCGAAGCTGACGCATCGCGCGTCTTCATGGAGTACGCATGATTTTTCGAATGGGTTTTGCGTTGCGCGCGTTCCTCGTGGGAGCGATCGCTTCCGCCGCGATCGCGCTGCCGGGTCTTTTCGCCGTCGCTCAGCAGATCGACATGAACGTTGTCGACCAGCCGGGCTACCAGCCGACACCTAGGAAGAACAGCTCAGCGGCCCCTTCGAGCGCCAGATCGTCTTCTTCCGAAGCAACGAGCCGGCCGGCACGATCATCATCGATACGAGCCAGCGGTTTCTCTATCTCATCCAGCCCAACAGCCGCGCCATCCGCTACGGCATTGGCGTCGGCCGCGAGGGCTTCCAGTGGTCGGGAATGCAGAAGATTTCGCGCAAGCAGGAATGGCCTGACTGGCGTCCGCCGCCGGAGATGATTGAGCGCCAGCCCTATCTGCCGCGCTTCATGGCGGGCGGCCCCGGCAATCCGATGGGCGCGCGGGCGCTTTACCTCGGGCAGACGGTTTACCGCATTCATGGGACGAACCAGCCGCAGACGATCGGCCACGCGGTGTCTTCGGGGTGTTTCCGTCTCGTCAATGACGACGTGATCGACCTCTATAATCGCGTGCCGGTCGGCACCAAGGTCGTTATCCGGCAGGCGGTTCCTGTCACCTGATCCATAGCCGGGTCCGCGAAAGCGGATCCGGCTTTTTTCCTCGAGGGGACTTCATGCGCGCACTGAAATCGCTTCTGGCCGCGACGGCGCTCTCGGCAGCCGCGCTGGCCGGCGTGGCCGAAGCCGGCACGCTGAAGACAGTGCAGGACCGGGGCAAGCTCCTCTGCGGCGTGAGCCAGGGCCTCGCCGGGTTTTCGTTCAAGGACGACAAGGGCGAGTGGACGGGGTTTGACGTCGATTTCTGCCGCGCGGTGGCGGCGGCGATCTTCAACGACCCGTCCAAGGTCGAGTTCGTGCCGCTGAACGCCTCCGAGCGATTTGACGCGCTGAAGGACAAAAAAATCGACGTCCTCTCGCGCAACTCCACCTGGACGATGGGCCGCGAGAATGATTACGGAATCGTCTTCGCTGGCGTCACTTACTACGACGGCCAGGGCTTTCTCGTCCCCAAGAGCCGCAAGGTCGAGGGCGCTCTCGAACTCGACGGCAGCAAGATCTGCCTTCAGACCGGCACGACGACCGAGGCCAATCTCAAGAACTATTTTGAAATGAACCACATGAACTACGAGGTCGTCGCCTCGCCGACGGTCGCGGAAGTGCTTGCCAATTATCAGGACGGCAAGTGCAACGTTCTCACCAGCGACGCTTCGCAGCTTTTCTCGCTCCGCACCGAAATGAAGGCGCCTGGGGATAACATGATTCTCCCGGACGTCATCTCGAAGGAGCCGCTCGGACCGGTCGTCCGGCAGGATGACATGAGCTGGTTCAACATAGTGAAATGGGTGAATTTCGCGCTCATCGATGCGGAAGAGCTTGGCGTCAGCTCGAAGACGATGGACGAGGCGATGCAGTCGAAGAAGCCGGGAGTGATGCGGCTCGTCGGAACTGAGGGCGATTTCGGGACGCCGCTCGGTCTGACAAAGTCATGGGCCGCCAACGCGATCAAGGCGGTCGGGAACTACGGCGAGATTTTCGATCGCAATGTCGGAGCGCATTCGAAGCTCGGCATCCCGCGCGGCCTCAACGAACTGTGGAACGAAGGCGGGATTCAATACGCGCCGCCGTATCTGACGCTCCGAGCCAGGACGGCCAAGTCCGAATCGGGCCGGCCGCCGGCGGCGTCATTCGCAAACCCAGGTGCGCCCTTTCAGCTGGCAGTGTTTGTTCGGACCCGCGTCGGCCGCCCTGCGGGGACTGCGGCGCCGCGTTGACGGGGCGGGCGAGGCGTCCCGCCTCGGCGCGTAAGTATTCTGCGCAGGGGGCGGAGGCACGATGATCACTGGATAATTGGTGAAGAATTGCGCGCGTGCGGGCAGTGAGGCCACAAGCGCAAGCGCGAGCGCTGCAAGTCCGAGCGCCCATCCCACAGGTCTTGCGCTCATCGCCATTTATCCCTGGTCCTCCGCCCTGATATTACGCCTGAAGCTTGCGATTTGTCGATAGCGGGCATCCGAGCCCGCGGCGTTCAGTCGCGCCGATCCCAAAAGTCCGCCTGCAGGGCTGCAGCTTCATCCTCCAAGAGCGGACCCACCACTTCCGTCGAGCGCTGACCGGCGTTGAAGACGATCTCGCAAGGAAGGTCGAGCGTCGGATTTTCCTCATGTGCGCCGGTGGCCGCCTTCAGCGCCCTCTCCGTCTGCCCGTAAACCACGCGGCCTATGCCGGCCCAGTATATGGCGCCCGCGCACATCGCGCAGGGTTCGGCGGACGTATAAAGCGTGCAGCGCGCAAGGAAATCGAGGTCATAGGCGCGCGCCGCCCGGGAGGCAAGAACCTTCTCGGCATGGGCCGTGCGGTCGCGGCCCTCGCTCGTATATCCATTGCCTTGCTCCATCAGCACCTTGCCATCGGCGTCGGCGAGCAAGGAGCCGAACGGATGATCCCCGCCTTCCCGCGCGCGCTTGGCGACATCGAAGGCGCGGCGCAGCAGCGTCTCGTCATAGGGGCGAAGGGGACGCGACATCCAGAGGTCTCCGAAAGGAGTACTGGCGCCCCCGCTCCTATCACGACCGAGCCGACGTGACGCGAAAGTCCGCGCCGCCACGCGCTGTCCGAGCCTCGCCGGCGGCGCCAGTAGATTAGGCATTGCAGAGGCAGGCGAATCTTACTGCCAAATAATTTGACAGTCCGAGCCGCCGCGCTAGGGTCGCGGGGGCGAGAAACGACGTCGACAGGCCGGGAGAAAGCAGAGCCCTCGGCGAGCGGAGAAGGCGCTGCCCGGCGCGGTTCTTGCTGAGAGGCGCTGTGGGTTCCCGGACTTCGAGGAAGCGAGGTTGTGTAGAGGTGAAAGCTGATGCTCCCCCGAGGCTGAAGCTCGTCGGCGTCAGCAAATCCTTTCCCGGCGTCCGCGCCAACGACAACGTCAACCTCACGGTCAAGCCCGGCGAGATTCACGCGTTGCTCGGCGAGAACGGCGCCGGAAATCGACCCTCGTCAAGATGATCTACGGCATCGTCGCGCCCGACGAAGGCCAGATCCTGTTCGACGGCGCGCCGGTGCGCATCCCCAATCCTCGCGCCGCTCGCAGACTCGGCATCGGCATGGTTTTTCAGCATTTCTCGCTGTTCGAGGCACTGACGGTGCTCGAGAACATCGCGCTCGGGCTCGACAGCAGATTGTCGCAGCGCGACCTTCTGGCCGAGTTCACCAGGGTTCTCGAAACGTACCATCTCACGCTCGACCCGCGCCGGATCGTCTCGACGCTTGAGCGTCGGAGAGCGTCAACGCATCGAAATCGTGCGCGGCCTTCTCCTGAACCCGCGGCTTCTCATCATGGACGAGCCCACCTCCGTGCTGACGCCCCAGGAGGTGGAGCAACTCTTCGAGACTCTGCGCAAGCTCGCCGCGAGCGGCTGCTCGATCCTCTACATTTCCCACAAGCTGCATGAGATCGTCGCGCTTTGCGACACCGCCACCATTCTGCGCGGCGGCAAGGTCGTGGCGTCCTGCGATCCCAGCAAAGAGACTTCGCGCTCGATGGCCGAGATGATGATCGGCGCGGGCCTGAAGGAGATCGCAAAGCCACCGGAGCGCGCCTTCGGCAACCCGAAGCTCGTCGTCCATCGCCTGAGCCTGCCGAAGCCAAGCGAGTTCGGCGTCGCGCTCGACGAGGTATCGTTCGAAGTCCGCGCCGGCGAAATTTTTGGCGTGGCGGGCGTTGCAGGCAACGGTCAGAACGAACTGCTCAACGCCCTGAGCGGCGAAGCAATCGCGACGGACTCCGGCGCTGTCGTGCTCGACGGCGAGCCCGTCGGCCGGCTTGGCGTGAACGCCCGTCGGACGCTGGGCTTGAACGCAGTGCCGGAGGAGCGCAACGGACACGCCGCGGTCGGCGAGTTCTCGCTGACCGACAACGGCTCGCTCACCGGCCGGGAGCGGATGCACATGGTGCATTTCGGCCTGATCGACCCCTCCGCCGCGACCGGCTACGCAAAGGATGTGATCGGCGCCTTCACCGTCAAGGCGACCGGCCCCGGAGCGCTGGCAGGCTCGCTCTCCGGCGGCAACCTGCAAAAATTCATCATGGGGCGCGAGATCCTGCAGAGGCCGACGGTGCTCGCCGTCTGCCAGCCGACCTGGGGCGTCGACGCCGGCGCGGCGGCCGCGATCCATCAGGCGATCGTCGATCTGGCCGCATCAGGCTCGGCGGTGCTCGTCATCTCGCAGGACCTCGACGAGTTGCTAACCCTCTGCGACACGCTCGCGGTCATCAATCTTGGAAAGCTTTCCGGGCCGCTCAAGGTCGGCGAAGTGTCGATCGAGGAAATCGGACTTTTGATGGGCGGCGTGCATGGCGATCCGGCCGCGACCGTGGAGATGACGGAGGCTCTGCATGCGCATCCGATTTGAGAAGCGGCTGGAGCCCAGCCGCTTCATGCTGATCGCGACCCCGATCGCGTCTGTCGTGCTGACGATGCTGCTTGGCGCGATCATCTTCGAGCTGATCGGCTTCGACGGACCGAACGCCATCTACCAGACGTTCATCACGCCGATCGTCGCGCCCTACAAATGGGAGGACGTGCTGACCAAGGCCGCGCCTCTCATCATCATCGCGCTTGGCCTCTCGCTCGGCAACCAGGCCAAGATCTGGAATATCGGCGCAGAAGGACAATACATCATCGGCGCGCTCTGCCGGCGCCGGCGTCGCGCTGGCGCTGCCGAACGCGCCCGCTTTCTGTAATCTTGCCTCTGATGTTCATCGCCGGGATTGTCGGCGGGATGGCGTGGGCGGCGATTCCGGCGTGGCTGCGCACGCGATACCGCGTCTCCGAAGTGCTCTCGACGCCTCATGCTCGTCTATGTCGCGCTTGCAGGTGCTGAGCTATCTGATCGGCGGCCCGTGGAAGGACCCAAACGGCCATAATTTCCCGCAGACGCCGCCGCTGAGCGCCGCCGCAGCAACTGCCGCAGACGATCGCCGGCACCCCGATCCCACCGGGCTTCATCGTGGCCATCGTGCTGACGCTCCTCTTCTGGGTGCTGACGGCGCGATCGGTCTACGGCTTCTCGGTGCGCACGGTCGGCGCGGCGCCCAGCGCGGCGCGCTACGGCGGGTTCGACGCCAAGGCACCGTCTGGTCGACGCTGATGATCTGCGGCGGCATGGCGGGGCTTGGCCGGCATTCTCGAAGTGATGAGCCAACTCAACCAGATCAACCTTGGCTTCCCCTCCGGCTACGGCTTCACCGCGATCATCGTCTCGTTCCTCGGCCGACTGCATCCGGCCGGCGTCTTTCTCGCGGGCCTCATCCTCGCCGTGACCTATGTCGGCGGTCAGGTGGCGCAGACCGTCGTGCATGTGCCGCAGGCCACCGCCGGCATCTTTCAGGCGACGATGCTGTTCTTCATCCTGGCGAGCGATATTTTCATCCGCTACCGGCTGCGCATCGTGCGCGACGCGCCGAGCGCCAAGACCGCGCGCCGTTGGAGCCTCCGCGTGAGCCTGGACTTCATCATCGACGCGCTCGTCACCGTGATCGGCGTCACGACGCCGATCCTGCTCGCCGCGACCGGCGAACTCGTCGTCGAGAAGAGCGGCGTGCTCAATCTCGGCGTCGAAGGGATGATGTTGATCGGCGCCATCACCGGCTTCGCCATCTCCTTCGACTATGGGACCAGCGCTTGGAGACTTGGGCGCCCTGGGTCGGCGTGCTGGCCGCCGCGGCGGCGGGCGCCGCGTCCTCCATGCTGTTTGCTGTTCTGGTGCTGACGCTGGGCTCGAATCAGGTCGCGACGGGCCTGGCGCTGGCGATCTTCGGGATCGGCCTGTCGTCCCTGATCGGCGCGGGCTATGTCGGCATGGTCATTCCGCCGTTCAATCAGGTCTTTCCGGATTCGCTTGCGACCGACCCGGTGTGGCGCGTCGTTTTCGGCCACAGCGCGCTTGTCTATTTCGCCCTGATCATGGTCGGGGTGGTCGGCTGGTTCCTCAACCGCACCCGCGCGGGCCTCGTGTTGCGGGCAGTCGGCGAGAACGACGTCTCGGCCCATTCGATCGGCTATCCGGTGCTTGCGATCCGCTATGCGGCGATCGCCTTCGGCGGCGCGATGGCGGGCATCGGCGGCGCGTATTTCTCGATGGTGATCACGCCGATGTGGGCCGAGCAGATGACGGCGGGACGCGGCTGGATTGCGCTGGCGCTCGTCGTCTTCTCCGGCTGGCGCGCCGGACGGCTCGCTCATCGGCGCCTACTTCTTCGGGATCCTGATGACGCTGGAGCTCTACGCCAAAGCCTCCGGCTTCTCGTTCCTGCCTTCGCAGTTCTGGGCCTCCATGCCCTACATGATGGCTGTCGTCGTGCTTGCGGTCATTTCGGCGCGCGGCGTCACGGGGAGCGAAGCGCCGGCCTGTCTCGGCCGGACCTTCATGGCGAAGCAACTAAATCGAGTTAGCAGGGAGCAAGAGATGAGTATCGTTACACGCCGCAATTTCATGAAGACCGCCGCGGCCGGTCTCGCCATGCCGGCGATCGGCCGCAGCGCCTTCGCCGCGGAGCCCCTAAAGGTCGGCTACATCTTCCTCGGCCCCATCGGCGACTACGGCTGGACCTGGGCGCACAACAAGGGGCGCCTCGCGATGGACGCGGCGTTCAAGGGCCAGGTCGTCTCGAACTATGTCGAGAACGTCAAGGAAGACGCGAGCGCCATTCCGATCCTGAAAGACCTCGCGCAGCAGGGCAACAAGCTGATCTTCACGACCTCCTACGGCTACATGGACCAGACGCTGGAAGTCGCCAAGCAATTCCCGAACGTGATGTTCGAGCATTGCACCGGCTACAAGCACGCCCACAACCTCGGCACCTACAATTCGCGTTTTCATCAGGGCCGCGCAGTCTGCGGCACGCTCGCGGGCCATCTCAGCAAGACGGGAACGATCGGCTATCTCGGCTCCTACAAGGTGCCGGAGGTCGTGCTCGGCGTGAACGCCTTCACGCTTGTCGGCGCAGGCGGTGAACCCGAAGATCACAGACGAAGCTCGTGATGATCGACTCATGGTTCGATCCCGCGAAGGAAGCCGCCGCCGTCACCACGCTGGCCAATCTCGGCTGCGACGTCATCGCCCAGCACACCGACAGCCCGGCCGGCCTGCAAGTCGCCGAGCAGCGCAAGATCTGGTGCTTCGGCCAAGGCGCCGACATGTCGCGCTTCGCGCCGAAGTGGCAGGCGACCGCCATCGAGGACATCTGGGGCCCCTATTACATTTCGCGCGCCAAGGCGATGCTCGACGGCACGTGGAAGTCCGACGACGCCTGGTGGGGCTTCAAGGAAGGCACCGTCGTGATGTCGCCCTGGAACAAGGCCCTTCCCGCAGACGTGAAGGCGGCCGGCGACAAGATCATCGCCGGTTGGAAGGACGGCTCCTATGATGTCTTCACCGGCCCGATCTCGGACCAGTCGGGCAAGGAGCGCCTCGCGGCGGGCAAGCGCATGGAAGACAAGGACCTCGCCGTCATCGACTGGTACGTGAAGGGCGTGCAGAGCTGATCATCCTCTCGAGACCGTCGGCAGTTCGGCTCTAGCCTGCCGAAACGCCGCCGCTCCGTAAAAGCGGCCCCTCCAGAAGCCCCTTTCCCGACCCGGGAAGGGGCTTTTTTCTTTTGATCACTCCTGGCCCCTTTCCGGCAGCCGTGTCTGCGCCAGTTGTCCCTGCTCGTTTCTTGGAAAAGGGTCGCCGCTCGATACATCTCAGGGTTGGTATTGGTTGCTATAGTTCAAATATAATCCACATAGTGCATGAAATATTTCTTTAGACCAAAGACTAAATTGACTTCTCACGGGCCACTGGCTACCATGTTAGCGCAAAACAAGGTCTCTCTACCAAATATTACAAGTACTTATCCGGGTTGATCGCCGCGATGCGGCGATGACGAGAGACTTTTTGTCTTGCGTATGCAGGCAACCAAACAGAGGGAGGGTAGAATGACCAAAGATTGGCGGCTCACGGTGTCCGCGTGTCTTGTCACAGCATCACTTGTTGGCTTTACAACTTCTGGTGACGCAGCATCGATCAACGATCTATTTGTGTTTGGCGACAGCTATTCTGACATGGGGGCTTATGTAAAATTGACGAACGGCATGACGTCCGTCGCCTACTTAGCCCAGGACTTCGGGATTACGCTGACCACATCGAAGAATGCAAACCCCGGCACGGACGGCGTAGATTTTGCGGAAAGCGGAGCGCGCGTATTCGTAGGTCCAAATCCCCCCGCTACGCAACCAAGAAGCCTCACGCAGCAGGTTGCTGAGTTTCAAAATTACGTTACCAGCGGAAAAGTGACCTTTGACCCCACGACATCTCTGTTCTTTCTGCTCGGCGGACTTAACGATCATACGAAAGTCACATCCGATCAGGTAAACCAGGCGACCGAGGAGCAAGTTGCGGCGCTCTATTCTTCAGACGCCCGCCTGTTCGAAATCGCCCTCTTGCCGGCGGACGTTCCCGCATTCACTGACAGCGCCAACAATTTCAATCCAGGCTACGAAGCGCTGGTCCCAGAACTGCAATCCATGTTTCCTGACGCGGTCTTCGGGCTGAGCAACTGGGGCCCAGACTACGACAACATCATCAGCAATCCGTCGACCTACGGTTTCACAAACGTTACTGACGCTTGTCTGGGCAATTCCGCCTGCACCGACCCAAGCAAATATTTCTACTACTACAACTCTCATCCCTCGGATGCGGCTCACCATATCGTCGGCGACGAGCTTTATCAGGAGGTCCTCGGCCTCCCGACACCGGTTCCGGAGCCCCGGACTTGGGCGATGATGGTCATTGGTCTCTTGGGTTTGGGCTTCGTAGGCTTCCGCAAGCGAGACAAATCGGTCTCCAGACTTTCGGATTCGCTCGTCTAAATCTCACAGCCAACCTTGCATTTTGGGCTCGTCGTTGGGCGCCGCGAGGGTGTCCGCGACGAGCCCTAATCGAAGGTGGAGGGTCCTATGGCCAGCAAGAAGCAGGGCTATGCGATGGCAATTGCCGCGGCGGCAGGAGTTTTAGGAGCCTCCAATCCCAGCTCGGCGGCGCTGATCAACGACCTGTTCGTCTTTGGCGACAGCTATTCTGACACCGGCGCCTATGTCGTCCTGACCAACGGCGACACGTCGGTCGGCTATCTTGCACAAAACTTCGGGATCACATTGACCACATCGAAAAACCCCGATCCGGGAACGGACGGCGTCAATTTCGCGGAAAGCGGCGCCCGCGTTTTCGTCGGGCCTAATCCGCCCGCCACCCAGCCCCGCAGCCTGACGCAGCAAGTCGCCGAATTCCAAAATTACGTACAAAATGGCGACGTGACGTTCGATCCGACCAGCACGCTGTTCTTTCTTGCGGGCGGGCTGAACGACCATACTCTCGTCAATCGGACCAGGTCAACGCTGCGACGACCGCGCAGGTCCAGACGCTGTACGACCTCGGCGCCCGTTTGTTCGAAATCGCCTTGTTGCCAGCCGACATCCCGGCCTTCACCGACAGCGCGAACAATTTCAACCCCGGGTACGAAGCGCTCGTTCCAGAACTTCAGTCAGAATTCCCGGATGCGGTGTTCGGGCTCAGCAATTGGGGGCCGGACTACGACGACATCATCACCAATCCGTCAAAATATAACATGACCAACGTGACCGACCCCTGTCGGGATCTCTTCTCGCCCGGTACTCCAACCTGCTCCACGCCCAATTCTTACTTCTACTATTATAACGTTCATCCTTCCGACCAAGCCCATCATATCGTCGGAAATGAACTTTTCACCGAGGTTCTCGGGCTTCCGACGCCGGTCCCGGAGCCGGAAACCTGGGCGATGATGATAACGGGATTTCTCGGTCTCGGCTTCATCGGTTACCATCGCACCAAAAAGGCCGAGGCGCTTGCTGGCTGATTCCGCCTGACTTTGGACGGCCACGGCCGCGGCATGACGCCGAGGCCGTCCCTTCGCTCATGCTACGCCTCCGCCGCCAATTCTTTCTCCAACACCACGAAGCAAAGGTCGTCGCGCAGCGGCACACCGAAGCGATTGTCGTCATATGGGAAGGGCTCTGACTCGCCGGTCTTATGGTAGCCCCGCCGAAGGTACCACGCGATCAGCGCGTCGCGCACATTGACCACCTTCATCCGGACGCGCTTCGCCCCACCCTCACGCACCCATTGCTCGGCGGCGGAAAGCATGGTGCGTCCCAGCCCGCCGTTTTGCTGAGCCGGGTCGATCGCCAGCGATCCAAGATACCACGTGTCGCCGCCCAGCGGCTCGAGCCACACGCAACCCCTGAACGGCTCCGCCCGGCCGTCCACCCATTTCAGCAGCGAGGCCGCAGGTTTGGCCGCGAGGTCCGCGCGCAGAAGTTCGTTCGTCGTACGATCCCCCGCGAGATAGGCGGTTTCCGTGCTCCATCCGGACGCTGCGCCAGCGCCTCGATAGGCCCGGTTCATCAGCGCCACGACAGCCGGCACGTCCTCGTCGCTTATCGGCGCGTACATGGCCCCCGCCTAACCCTCTGAAAAAGCGAGATCGCATAAAAAAGCGCACACGGCCCTTAAGCCGCCAGTTCGTGCACCCGCGCCTCCGGGCAGACCCGCCTGGCGATCTCGACCAAATGCAGATGGTGGGTGAGATAGATCACCTGCCCTGCCCGGCCCATCTCTGCAAAGAGTTGCAAAGCCTCCTCCGCGCGGAAATGGTCGAAAGTCTCCATGATGTCGTCGGCGACGAAGGGAGCGGGCGGGCGGCTCCTGGCAAGCTCGTGATAGCCGGCGACGCGCAGCGCCAGATAAAGCTGGAAGCGGGTGCCTTTCGACAACTGGTCCGCCGTCTTCGAGCCGCCGTCGCTCATGATCGCGATCAGAAGTCTCGCTGTCGCCGTTCGGCTCGGCGGCAAGGCCGCGATAGGCGCCGCGGCTGATCTCGGAAAAGGCGCGCGAGGCGCGCTCCATCATCGCGCCGCGATGGCGCTCGCGATATAGCTTCAGCGCCGCCTCGGCCGCGGCGACGCCAGCGCGGAGGGACAGATAGCGCCGGGCGCCGTCCTTGATCTCCTCGAGGATCGTCCGGCGCTTCTCCTCGATGCGGGCGACCGCGTCGTCGCCGCCAACCGCCTCGAGGCGATTGCGCGCTTGATCGAGGCGCGCGAAGCGCTCGGCGTGGGCCGTGTCCTCGTCCGCTTGCCACGCCTCGAAATCCGCAAGGTCGTCGGCGAGCGCGGTGCGATCCGCCGCATTCGAGCGCCGCGCGCGAGCCTTCGACGCCGTCTGCGATTCCGAGCGCCAGAACGGCGCGGCTCGCTTTCGCCGCCTCCTCGCGCAGCGCGTCGCGGCGGCGGCACGCCTCAAGTTTTTGCGCCGCCTCGCCGAGCGTCGCGGCGCCGAGGCGCGCCATTATGGCGCCGGCGAGCCGGCCGTTCAGCGCCTGCTTTTCCGCCACGCCGGCACGCGCCGCGCGCGAAAGGGCCAGAGCCGCCCGCTTCTCCTCACGCCAGCGCTCACCCTCGCGCGCCGCCGCCACGCGCGCCTCGATGACATCCGCAAGCGCGAGCGGGTCGCCGTCTGCATCGAGCGCGAGCGCCTCGGCGACCTCGGCCACGGCCTCGGCAAACAGGCTGCGGTCGCGCTGCATCGCCGCAATGCGGTGATCGAGCGAGTCGCATTCGCCAAGCGCGGAGCGCAGGTCGGCCAGCGCCGCCAAGACTTGGCGAACGGCCCCGAGCGCGGGCTCCGCGCCATCGTCCGCAAGCCAGGTTCCGGCGCAGATCGCGCGCCATGCGGCGCGCCAGCGCGCCTCGCCCTCGACAGCGCTTTTCAGGCGGCTGTCGGCCCGGGTCATATCTGCCCGGCGCTCCCTCGCCGTGCGGCGAAGGCCTTCCACCTCCGCCTCTGCGGCGATGGCGGCCTCCGCCGCTTCGATGAGCGCCTCGACGCCTCGCTCCGGGTCAAAAGGCGCCGACGCCCTCTTAAGCGCGACGGCGAGCGCCTTACGTACGCGCACGGCGTCGGCGTCGACCCGCCGCGCCTCGTCCTTCATTTCGTCGAGCCGCGCGATCAGCGTCAGCGCGTCCACGCGGCGAACCCGCCAGGCGTCGAGAAAGGCAAGCGGGTCGCGCCCCGCCGGCGCCGCGACGGGCATGAACGCGATAATCTCGGCGTGCAGCCCGGCAAGTTCGGCCTCAGCGGCCTCAAGCTCCGCGCTCGCGGCTGCGCGCGCAACCTCCAGACCTGCAAGTCTCACCGCGCGCTCGCGCGCCGCGGCGATCTCATGCGCGTGGGCTAGGCGGGCCGCGCCGGCCGCATCGTCACGCCGCATCTCCGCTTCAAAGGCTTTCGCGCTCATCGCATCAAGCGCCGCGCAATGCGCGACCCACGCCGCCTCCCGGGCAGCCCGGATTTCCGCCGCCGCCGCATCGCCGACGATTTCCGCGCGCCCCGCCGCGGCGTCCTCGGCCTTCAACCGCTGGATTTCGGCCGTTGTCTCAGCGAGGCGCCGACGATGATCCTCGTACGCGGCATTCGTTCGCGCGCGGCGCTGGCGCAAAGCCTCCGTCTCGGCCTCTCCGGGAACGCTAACGTCTGCGAGGCGGGTCGGGTCGTCGCGCCACGGCGCGAGGACCGCCAACGCATCCACGATTCTTCGGCCGAGCTTTTCACGCTCCTCGCGCATCGCCTGAAGTCGCGCCTCGGAACCGTCGCGCCGGGCTCTGGCGAGTTCGCGCTTCAGCGCAACGAACGCGGCGGCGTCGGGCTCGTCATCCGGCGCAAGACCCTCAGCCGCCTCCAATGCGAGCCTAGCTTCACGATGCGCGGCGCGGGCGTCGTCGAGCTTGGCCTGCACGCCCGAATGTTCCGCGACAAGATCTTCGAGCGCCCCGATCTTTTGAACCGGCAGGAGCAGGCGCTTCGGGTCGGCCTCTTGCTCCCGGCCGAGCCTGCGCAGGATCTCGACTATCGCCGCCCGCTTCGCGTCACGCTCGCCTTGGCGCACGGGAATGTCTTTAGCCGTTACGAATCGGCCGCGCGCCTCGCGCCATTCGACGACACGCCCCGCGACTCCAAGCGCTGCGGCGTCTTCGCGAATCTCGGCGAGTTCGCTCTCCAGCGTCGCGACCGCGCGCTCCGCGGCGTCGCGCTCAGCTTCGAGCCGGATGGCCTCAGACTCGAGCCCCGCGATCTCGTCCCGCCAGCCTTCGCGTGTCGGGGGCAGTTCAGCGAGCGGGACGAGCGCGGCTTCCGCCTCGCGCAGCGACGCCAGATGCGGCAGGCCGTCGAGAAGCCGCTGGATCCCTTTCGCGCGGGCGCGCCGCTCGCCGAGCGCCTTCGATGAGGCGTCGTAAGCCGCCTGCGCGTCGTCGCGCAGCCGCACAAGCTCGGCGTAGGCCGAAGCCTGCATGTCGAGCGCGTCGCGCTCGCCCTTCAGCGCATCAAGCGCGCGCTTCTTCTCGGCGAGCTCCGTCTTGTGCGCGCGCGGCTTGAAGAAACGGTCCGCCTCCTCACGCAAGGCGCCGAGACGCGCGCCAAGTTCGGCCAGACCAGCGCTGGCCGAGAACAACAATTGCCCCAGATCGCCCCGGCTCGCGAGGATCGCCTCGCCGCCCTTCTCCAGGCTCTCGTCGTCGAGAGAAAACATCGCGGCGAAAGCGTCGCGGTCGACGCCGCCGAGGTCTGCCCTTAGGAGCGCTTCGTCAAGCGGACGATTGTCGGGATCGACGAGACTGTTGCGGTCGCGCTTCAGGCGCGCGACCTCGCAGGGCACCCCCGAAAGCTCAAGCCGTGCGCCGATCCGCATGGCGCTGTAGGGATGCCAGTTCGGCGCGCCCGACCCGCCCTTGCCCGCGCCATAGGCCGTGCGGTCGCCGATGCCGAAATAGAAGATCGAGGATCGCCGAGGCGGTCGTCGACTTGCCCGCCTCGTTGAGGCCGTAGACGATGTGGAGGTCCGGGCCGCTTTCCGGCCTGTCGCCAAAGTCGATCGTTCTGTCGGTGAAGCGCCCGTAGCGCGCCAGATCGAGCCGGGCGATCCTCATGAGGCTCGCTCCGTGCCGGCTCGCAACCGCGCCAAGGCGTCCTCGACGCCTTCGCCGATCATGTCGTCGAGGATGCGCTGGAAGCCGCCTGCATCGGCCCCGAACAGGTCTTCGCGCGCATCCATCGGAATGTGGCTGCGGAGGTCTTCGGCCAACGCGCGCAACTGATCCATGAGGGCCCTCGAGCCGGCGACTTCGCCTTCCATCAGCGCGCGCAGTTCCGCGATCGGGTCGTTGCGGTCGGGCGCTTCGCTGGAAGGCTCGACGCAGGCGAGTTCGACCTTATCGATCCAGGTCTGGCCGACCGCGCTGGCGGCGGCGCGCGCCTCCTCCGCGAGCTTGTCGGGGTCGGCGCGCAGCGCCCAGGCGAGCGAAGTCGGGCCAAGAAGCTTGAGCCGCGCCACGAGGTGTTCGCTCCGCGCCGTCGTCCGCGCCTCTTCGAGGGCGCAGGCGATGCGTCGTATCGCGCCCCGCCAGTCCGTGACGCCGGACGCAATCCACCGCGACGCGGACGAACTCCGCGAGGCTGGTCGGACGCGCCTCGATCGTGACGCTCCGGTCGTCCCCCACGGTCACAGAGAGTCGCCGATTTCGGGCCGGCCTCGTTGACATCGCGTCCCTGCGGATTTCCGGGCATCACGATCGCCGCCCTGCCCCGCTCGACGGAACGCTCATGGATGTGGCCGAGCGCCCAATAGTCGAAGCCCGCACCCTGCAAATCGGCGGCCGAGCACGGCGCGTAAACATCGTGTGAGGCCGAACCGCCAAGGCTGGTGTGGAGGATTCCGACGTTGAAGGCGCCCTCGCGCGGCGGGCGGAATTTCGGCAGGAGGCTCTCCGGGGCTTGGGGCTTCGCAAAGCTGATCCCCTGCACCACGACATCGAGCGCGACGCGCGTCAGCGTTACAGCTTCCGGCCGGCCGCCGAAGACTTTCACCGAGTCCGGCAGCGTCAACTCGCGCGTGATGCGCGACTCGGCGTCGTGATTTCCGCGAATGAGAAAGGTTGGGATTTTCGCCTCGTGCAGGCGCCGCAACGCATCGGCAAGGAATCGCGCCGTCTTCATGGAGGTCTGCTCGCCGTCGTACAGATCGCCCGCAATGATGAGCGCGTCCGCCTGCTCGGCGAGACAAAGATCGACGATGTTGGAAAAGGCTTTGCGCGTGGCCCCGCCGATCAGCTCCGCAAGTTCCGGCTGGCGCAGCGCGAGCGTCCGCAGCGGCGAATCGAGATGGATGTCGGCGGTGTGCACGAATTGGAATGGCATGGACTCGAATCGAGGGCTAGTCCCCGATTCGGGCGAAGTCGACGGGCCAGCCGCCGATCTCCGTGGAAAAGCCTGACCTTAAGGGCCGCTTCCGAGTCGCCAGCGGCTGATGGGCGGCTTGGCGCCGCCCCCGGCTTGGGGCATAGCGCGCCGACGCGCCCTCTTACGTGGCGGCGGACAGGACCTTGGCCAACGGAAAGCGAACGTCGAGCTCAGGCAACGTCGAGAACCCCGCGCTCGTGCGCATGAGCCGGGCGCTGCATGGCGCGTGGCGCGATAGCGTCCGGCTGCCGATCAAGCGCCTGCGCGAACGCGCGCGGGCGGCCCGCGCGGCCCGCATGGAAGGCGGCGCGCCGGTGACGGTGGACCGCGAGACGGAACTCGCCAGCGTCCCCTTCGCGGGCGCCTTTCCGCCGCCTCTCTCGCAATGCACGGTCATCGAGGCCGCGAGCTACCCGACCCGGCTGCATCCCTTGAGCGTCAATTCCACGGCCACCGAGGCGATGCACTATGTCGATCATACCGCACATGCGCCGTCGCTCACGCTGGAGCATCTGACCGACCAGTTCTGGTTTCCGGCGCTGGGGCTCATGATCTCGCCGGAGGGCCGGGTCTGGCGCCATTCCTTCCTCGGACCGTTCCGGCCCGATTTTCTCTCATCCGTAAAGCAGATCGTCGAACGCCCCTCGCCCGGCGGCGGCGAGCCGGTTTTCTATCCGCAGCAGCTCGCGCGGGCGCCAAAAATCGGCGAGGCCCGCCTCATTGTCGCCAATTCAGACAAGGCCAACTACGGCCACTGGATGCTCGATATCGCGCCGCTCATCGACCTCGGCGCCCGATACAAAATGCCGATGCTGACCTGGGCGCTGAAACCGTGGCAGCGGGCGGCGGTGGAGAGACTCGCGGTTCCCGAAGGGCTCATTCGCGAGCTCCGGCCCGAACCGGTCTTTCTGGAACACGTGATCGTCAGCAACCGGCACAGCGGGGAGGCCAGTCAGAACGCGCACCCTGAGACGCGCGAGGTTTTTGCGCGCATGCTCGCCAACATCCGCGCCGCGCGCGGGCGACTCGAGACGCCCAAGCGCATCCTCATTGTGCGCAGCCTCGCCAACAGCCGCAACATCGTCAATCGCGCCGAGATGATCGAGGCTCTGGCGCCGTTCGGTTTCGCCGCGATCCAGCCGGAAAAGTTGAGCTTCGACGAACAGGCGCTGACCTTCGCGCAGGCCGAGATCATCGTCACCGAATTCGGGGCGGCGATGACCAATGTGCTCTTTTGTCCGCCCGGAACGAAGGTCGTGGAGATCATCGCGGAAGGCCAGCACGACCCATGGTCTTCGCATCTCGCGGCGATGCTCGGGCTCGAGCACGTCGTGCTGTTCCAACCTCAATCGGCGGAGACGCTGGAAGCCGCGCCCCGCCACGTGAAGGATTCTGTCTTCGCGTATGCGGTGGATGTGAAGAGGCTTGTGCAGACGGTCGAGGCGCTCGCCGGGTGACGCCTCGCCCGCTTCAGGAGAGTTATTCCCGCGCTAGCCTCGGCGACAGCGTTGGCCTTTCCGGCGGATCGTCGGCGAAGAGTTGCTTATAAACGGCGAGGTTCTCGGCGACGCGCTGCACGTAATCGCGGGTCTCCTCGAAGGGGATGCGCTCGATCCAGTCGACGAGATCGGTGCTCCCCTTGCGCGGGTCGCCATAGGCGGAAATCCATTGCGCAACCCGCCCCGGCCCCGCGTTATAGGCCGCGAAGGCGAGTTCCGGCGGCCCGTCGAAATCGGTCATCAATTGCCCGAGGAAAGCTGCGCCGAGCTGCGTGTTGAACGATGGGTCGGCGAGGAGCCGAGCCGGATCATAGGGCACGCCCGCCCGCCGCGCGGTCCCGGCCGCCGTCGAAGGCAGGATCTGCATGAGCCCTTTGGCGCCTGCGCCCGAGGCGGCATGCCAAACGAATTCGCTTTCCTGTCGGGCCACCGCATACACGCTCGCCAGATTAGCGGAGCCGGTCAGCGGCAGAAATGCCGGCACGCCTGTAGCCGGAAAGGCCATGTCGTCGAACGGCAACCCTCGCAAGGTCGCGATCTTGCCGAACTGCACCTCGGTCGCCGCGTCCGCATGCGTCTTCACGACCTCCGCCATCGCAGCAATCTGCGCTTGATCGGTCCAGCTTCGCGCCGCCTCATAGGCGAGCGGCGTCGCGACGGCGTCGAGCCCGATCGCGTAGAGGGCTTCCACCGCGCGAACCGCTTCGTCGCGCTCGTCACCGGTTGCAACCGCCTTCGGCTCGCGCAGCGCGAGCCGCTTCTCGCCGAGCTTTTCAGCCGCGAGCTGGCCATAATACGCGATGGGTTGCGCGGCGGCCTCCTCGTAGAAGCTTTTGGCGCCGACCTTGTCGCCAAGCGCCTCGGCAGCTCGTCCGCGCCAATAGGCGGCGCGGGCGATGGAAAGCGGCGTCTGAGCCGCCTCCGCGGCTAGCGCGAAACGCTTGGAGGCGGCCGACGGCTCATCGAGGAAACGCAGCGCGATCCAACCGGCATGGAAGTCCTGGTCCACGCGTTCGGCATATCCGTCCGGTTCGGCCGCCTTGGCGCAAACCTCGAACGCGAGCTTTGGCTCGTTCAGGTCGAGAAGCTTGCGGGCGACGAGGCGCCGCTCATCCCACCACTTGTCGGGATCGATGAGCGCCGCGGGATCGGTTGGCGCGAGATTGAGGAGAGTCGCCGCCTCGTAGACGCGGCCGGAGCGGCGCGCGTCCTGGATGCGCGCGAAGAGGAACCCCGGATCGGTCTTCATCGACTGCGGGACGGCACGGATGAGCGCGGCGCTCAACGGCCCGCGCGCGGCGGCCATGCGCGCCTGGGCAACCGCGACCTCGTCCGGTCCGGCAAGCGCGGCCGCGCGCATCGCCGCGCCGAAATTCTCCGAGTAGAGCAGCCGATCGGCGCGGTACTTGTGATCCACCCGTTGCAGAACTGTCCCGAATTCGCTCAGCGTCTGCCGCTCGGTCCAGCTATCGAAATTGCCCTCCCGCCACAGGGCGCGAACGACGGTGATCGCGTCGTTGACGCGATTCACGGCAACAAGCGTTCGGGCGTAAGCCAGTTTGCCCGCGCTCGACTGCGGCGGCTGTGCGGCAAAGAAGGCGAGCGCGGCCGCTCGGCGGCTGCGGATGGACGGCGAGTTCCGCCTCCTCGCGATAGCGGATCCATCCAGCGCCCGGCCAAGTCGGGTGGGCAGCGAGGAAAGCGGAAAGTTCGGAGGAAGAACGGGGTCGGATCGATCTTGAGCGCCGCCCATTCGAGCCCGAGACGCTCGTCGGGATCGTTGGACGCTTTCGCAAGCGCGACGAGGGTCGCGTAGTCGCCTTTGCCGTAGGCGACGACGGCCGCCGACGTCGGGGCGCCAGGCGGCGCGGGCATGGCGAGGGTCGCCGGATCCGGGGGCGGCGCGGGCGAAATGGGCTCATTCGCTTGCACGGCGGGCGCGGATGGGTTCGACTGCGCAGTCTCGACGCCGGAGCCAGGCTTCGGACTTTCCGCATCGAGTTCCTTTTCGACCAGCGCGCCGCCATCCGGCGTCTTCTGGTCGGTCCAACCCGCCTCTGGCGGAGGCAACGGGAGCATATGAGCGAGGCGGCGTTCTCCCAGCTTCTTGATCGCCAGTTGAACTTCGGCAACCCGTTTGAGCGAAGTCAAGCTCCCGCCAGCCTTCCCGGCCGGCCGGAGCGAGGGCGATCAGAAGGACCGCCGTCGAGGCGCCGAATAAGCGACGCGCTTCCGCCAGATCGTCATTGCCGCACTCCTTGGCGCGCAGCTTGGTCCGAGTTTGCTGACGAAGCGTTAACCCTATCAGAGGCGCCGCTTTTCCCTTCCCCGGGCGGGCGCAGCGGGTCTATGTGTCCCGCCTCGCGAGGGAGACGGGAGAAACCGGCCCTCGCGATCGAGCGGGCGCGGATCATGAGAGAGCGGGCGAAGTTTCACGGATCGATGACGGCGTTGGTGACGCCCTTCAAGGATGGCGAGGTCGACGAGCCCGCCTTTCGGGCGCTTATAGACCTGCAAATCACGTCGGGCTCGCATGGGCTGGTGCCAGTTGGAACCACCGGCGAGAGCCCGACGCTGAGCCATGAAGAGCACCGGCGCGTCGTCGATATCTGCATTGACGAGGCCCGCGGACGCGTTCCCGGTCATCGCCGGCGCCGGCTCCAACAACACGGCACGAAGCCATTGCGCTTGCGCGCCACGCCGAAAAGGCCGGCGCGGACGCAGTGCTCGTCGTGACCCCCTATTACAACAAGCCGACGCAGGAAGGGCTCTATCAGCACTTCAAGGCCGTCAACGACGCAATCGGCATTCCCATCATCATCTACAATATCCCGCCTCGCAGCGTGGTCGACATGTCGGTCGACACCATGAAGAGACTAAGCGAGCTTCCCAATATCGTCGGCGTCAAGGACGCAACTGGCGACGTGGGCCGAGTGTCGCGGCAACGACACGCCATGGGAGCAGACTTTATTCAACTTTCTGGCGAAGACATGACCGCGCTCGCCGCTATGTCGGCCGGCGGCCACGGATGTATCTCCGTAACCGCCAACGTCGCGCCGCGAACTCTGCGCCGAACTGATGGAAGCGGTTTTCAGTGACGACTGGGAGCAGGCTTTGAAGATACAGGATCGCCTGACGCCCCTTCATGCCGCGATCTTCGTCGAGCCCGGCGTCGAACGGGACGAAGTATGCGCTGAGCCTGCTCGGGCGGGCCCAAAACGAAACCCGATTGCCGCTTGTGCCCGTGAGCCCGCCGACGGAATCTCTGATCCGCCGCGCAATGGTCCACGCGGGCCTTCTCAACGCCTGACGCGAGCGTTGCGCCCATGGCCGAGAAGGAAAAGCCCAATTTCAAGGTCGTCGCCGACAACCGGCGCGCGCGCTTCGACTACGAGATCGGCGAGACCTTCGAGGCGGGCATGATGCTGACCGGGACCGGAAGTGAAGTCGCTGCGCACGGGCAAGGCGACGGTCGCCGAGAGCTACGCGGCCGTTGACCGCAGCGGCGAAGTGATCCTCTACAACGCCAATATCCCGGAATATCTTGCAGGCGAACCGCTTCAACCATGAGCCGAAACGGCCGCGCAAGCTTCTCCTGCACGCCAAGGAAATCGCCAAACTCGCCAAGGGCGTCGAGCGCGAGGGCATGACGATCGTGCCTTTGCGCATCTATTTCAACGCCAAAGGCCGCGCCAAAATCGCCATCGCGCTCGGGCGCGGCAAGAAGCTGCACGACAAGCGAGAGACCGAAAAGGTCGCGCGACTGGAACCGCGACAAATCACGGCTGATGCGCGAACGCGGCTGACGTCCTCGCTTTCGCTTGATCGGCCCGCTCCCGGCGGCCTCTGTTGGCATATACCAGATGAACTTCGATGGCCGGCGACCTCGTCATCCGCCTCCTCTACGCGCACGACGACGAGCGCTTATGGTCTTCGCCAACCTGCCGGAGCGCCGCGTGCGCCGAAGAGCCGGCTTGACCGGCGGCGCCCTCAAGCGTTTACTTCCGCTTTTCGGGAATACGCCGCTTCTGGAACGCATAATAATTCCAATTTTGAAGGGAGGCCGAATATCCGCGTGCGCCGTGGCCGCGTCACAGACGACGGAGACTTCGGAGGGCATGAGAAAGCGGATTGGCGGGACGCCCAAGTTCCGAGAGACGGGGATGGCTGATGCCGGATGACGACGACGACCTCTACGTCTTCCTATCCTACGCCCACGACGACGACCTCGCGACCGCAGGCATCGAGGGCGAGCTGGGTTTCGTCACCTATCTGAACCAGATGCTGGACGTGAAGCTGCGCGACCTCGGCGTGCGGCATACCGTCCTGTGGCGGGACCGCAAGCGCGTCAGCCAGGGCGACCAGTTCGACGCCGTCATCGACAACGGCTTGCGGAAAGCTTCGCTCCTCGTCGTCGTCATGTCGCCGAACTGGATGCAGCGCCCCTACTGCCAGAAAGAGCTTGAGATGTTCTCGAAGCTGAGGCGGGACGAGGGCGTCGCAAACGTGGTCGAACGCATGATCGTCGTCGGCAAGGGCTACGTCGACCGTCTGCGGCGGCCGATCGAGCTCCAGGGACAGGAAGGCTTCCTCTTCTATTCTCGCGACGACCAGAACGATGTGGCCGCGATAACCCCCTTCTTCAATCGCGGCAAAGGCGATACTCGTTTCCTCGACCGAGCGCGACGACCTCGCGATCTTCATGGAGAAGCAGATCGGCCTGATCAATGCAGGCACGCCTGCGCCGATGTCCCAGACAACGCCGATCGTCGCTGCGAACGGGCGCACGGTCTATCTGGCCAAGCCCGCGAGCGACGTGAAACAGGCCTATGCCCGCATCGTAACCGAACTGACAGGCAAGGGCTTCACCGTTGCGCCGGACCCCGACAAAGACGTGCCGGACGACGCTGGCGCGAAGCCTTTCCTCGCCGAAGCGATGGCCAATGCCGAAGCCTTGATTCATCTTGTCGGCGAAAGCGGCGGCTTCGCCCCTGAAGGCCTGGATCCGATCGTCAAGCTCCAGCTCGCCCTTGCGCGCGATCAAGCCGCGCAGATCGAGGGCGCGCCGGGCGAGCGGATCAAGCGTCGCATCGTATGGGCGCCGAAAGTCCTTGACGAAGGCGGCGCGACGCCCGCCGGTCCGGTGGTCGAACGAGATCCCCTTCAGGCGCTCGAAAAGTTCGATCAGCAGATCGCGACCGACAAGATCGATGGCGACATCCTAAGCAAGTTTGTCGAATACCTGTTTCAATATCTGACGGAAACCGCGCCGAAGCCGGCCGCGAACACTGCGGCCGGCAACAAGCTCGAAGTCTATCTCTCGTATCAGGCCGCGGACGAAGACTATGCGGGGGCGATCGCAGAGGCGTTGCGCGCCTCCTCCGTCAAACCGCGCATTCCGGTCGCCGATTCCGACGCCGATTCGCGCCGCTTCAATGGCGATCTTCTCGCCAAATGCGACGCGGTGACGCTCTGCTGGGCGAACGCCTCTGAGGTCTGGGTGCGCTCGGAAGCCGACCGCCTCTCGGACTGGCAGACGCTCGGCAGAAAGGAACAGTTCGCGTTCCGCGGCCTGATCGCGGGCCCGCCGCCAGCAGCGCATAAGAAGACAAACACGCTCTCGCTCATCTTCCAGGACGGCGAGTTCGACCGGGTCGTAAATCTCGTCGACAAGGGCCAGCCAACCCCCGAGTTGCTGAGCGGGCTTATATCCGCCCCGAGCGCCAAACCATGAGCGAAGCCGCGCTCGCCGAGGCCCCCCTCTCGCCTCCGCCGCCGGACGACGGGACGACCCTTTCGGCCGCGCGACCGTTCCCCGGCTTGAGGCCCTTCGGCTTCGCCGATCGCGCCTATTTCTTCGGCCGCGAGCGTCAGACGTTCTCACTTTACCGGCTCGTCGAGAACGGACGTTTCATCGCGGTTATCGGCAGCTCCGGCAGCGGCAAGTCCTCGCTCGTGCTCGCGGGGCTGCAAAGTCTGCTTGCGCAGGAGACCGCGGACGAAAGCGGTCCCACCTGGGCTTTTCGCGACATGCGTCCCGGCGGGGCGCCGATCAAACGTCTCGCGGCGGCCCTCGCGACGCTCGCGGACAAGGAAAGTCCGGACGATGCCGCGCGCCGCGCCGACCGCATCGAGTGGACGCTGCGCCAGTCGAGCTTCAGCTTCGAGAATGCGCTCGAGGAGGCCGGCGGCCTCAAGGGCCGCTCGCTCCTGCTCGTCGTCGATCAATTCGAGGAATTATTCCGCTTCGGGCTCGCGGGGCTCGCGCTCCGCCGCGCCAGCGTCGAGGAGACGCGCGCCCGCGATGAGGCGACCCAGTTCGTTCAGATCCTGCTCGACGCCGACCGCAGGCGACTGAAGGACGTGCATGTCCTCATCACCATGCGCTCCGACTTCATCGGGGACTGCGCTTACTTTCATGGTCTGTCGGAAGCGGTCAGCGCAACGCAATATCTCGTGCCGAACCTCACCCGCAGTCAGCTTGAGGACGTGATCCGCAAACCGATCGAGAAGGCCGGCGCCACGATCGAACCGGAACTCGTCGAGCGGCTCATCAACGATTGCGGCGACGAGCTCGACCAGCTTCCTGTCCTGCAGCACTGCCTCATGCGTCTTTGGGATCGCGCCGGAGCGGACGGCCTCGACAAGCCAAGGCGGCTCACGCGAAAGACCTATGACGACGTTGGCCGCATGGCCGAGGCCCTATCGCGCCATGCGGACGAAGTGCTCGCTCAATGCGCGGGCCGAGAGCTCGCGGCCGAACAAACGTTCCGTGCGCTCTCCGAACTCGACCGAGACGGCCGCGCAACGAGGCGCGCGCTGCGTTTCGACAAACTGCTTGCCGAGACAGGTGTCGCAGAAGCGGATCTGCGCGAAGTCCTGACGCGCTTTCGGGCGCCGGGCTGCTCCTTCCTGGTCCCGCCTCTGGTTGGAACGCCCAAAATAGCCCTGGACGATAGGGTGGACGTTGGCCATGAGACGCTCCTGCGCCGCTGGAAGAAGCTCGCGGGCGATCCGGCCACGATGGACCCGGCGACCGGCCGCCCGCTGGCCGGCTGGATGACGGAGGAGCAGAACGACGGCCAACGCTATCGCACGCTGCTCTCTCTCATCGGCGACACGCCGGACGACGAGACGGCGACACTGAAGGACCCTCTGGGCACCAAGCGCTGGTGGGACTCGCGGCCGCGAACGGCGGCGTGGAGCGAACGCTACGGCGACCGCTTCGAGGCGGTCCAACGCCTGATCGAAGACAATATCTTGGCCAAGAAGCGCTGGCGTCGCAACCGGGTCCTTATCATCGCAAGCTTCGTTCTTGCGGCTTTCCTTTTCGTGGGCACCGTCGTCAAATTCCAGATCGACAAGGTGCGCGCGCAACAGGAGGCGATCGAACGTGGGGCGATGGATTCGGCGGCCGCCATGCTGCGCAACGTCCTCGCGGCCTACGGCTCCGGAACGCTCAACCTCGACGGCGCAAAGAGCCTCGCCTCCGTCTCAGAAGATTTCCTGCGCGAACTGCGCAAGGGCCAGACGACCCACGCCGCCGATCCGGTATGGATCGACGCGCTGAACCTCGAATCCGATCTTCAGGCGAATGCGCAGGATACAGCCAAGCAACTCTCGCTCGCGGAGGAGGCCAAGGAGGTGGCCGAGCCTTTGGCGGCGGCGAATCCAAACGATGCCGGCCTCAAACAAAAGCTATACGACTCGCTCATTCGCTACGGCAACGCGCTCGCCATGTTCCCAAGCGAGAGCGGCAAGCTGCAGGAAGCGCTGACCACGTATGAGGAAGCGATCAAAGTCGCGATCGAGCCTCGCTCAACGCAACGCGACCGACGACACCGAAGGCGCCGTCAGCGACGCCCATCTCAAGATCGGCGACATCTACCAGATCAAGCGGCAGCCAGAGGACGCGATACTCGAATACCGCGAAGGGCTCGCCGTATGCGAGAATGCGGTCGCGAAATTTCCCGGCAGCGCTGACGCTATGCGGAATCGCGCCAACGCCCACTTCCGCATCGCCGAGGCGTTGCGTCAGCAGAAGCAATGGGACAGCGCGGAAAACGAGTACCGGCTCGCGGAAAAAGATCAGCTCGCGATCATCACCAAGGATCCCGGCAACACGACCGTGCGGTCGAATCTCGCTTCCACCTACAATCACTGGGGCCTGCTTGCCCGCAGCAAGGGCGATCTCGAACTTGCGCTCGCCAAGCTCAAGCAGGGAATCGACATGCAGAAGGCGCTGATGCAGAGCGATCCCAGCAATCCGCAATGGGTCGCCTTTGCCGCCCCCAACTATGAGGCGGTGGCGAAGATCCTCGATGACCTCCATCGTTCGAACGAGGCGTACCGCTATTTCCAAACGGCTTATGATCTCAGAAAAGACCTGACGATACGCGACTCCAACAGCGCCTCACGTCAAATGAGTTTCGCCGCCGCTGCCCAGGCGCTTGGCGACCGCAGTCAGGGCGTCCCGCAGATCGAAGCCTATCGCGATGCGATCCGCGCCTGGAAGCGCGTTGCGGGACTTTCCAAACCGCCCGCGGCCATCAAGCACCAAGCGGATAACGCGCTTGCTCTCGCGAAGGTCTTCGCCGACGCAAAGGACTGGCGGGACGCGCAATCGGCCTATTGGCTCGCCAAGCGCATCTGGGACATGAATCTCGCCGACGATCCGACCAACGCCGTTTGGCGCGTCAACTCGGACACGGCCAAGCAAAGCGCTCAAGACGCGGCCGCCGCCGCATCTGCAGCGGCCACCGCGGGAGAGACGGCAAATTAGCGCGTGACGACAGCTTAAGACACGGGCAGAGTCGAACGCATGCCCGGTCAGTGCGAGAGAAACTTGAACGGCTCGGCGGGTTCGAATTTCGCCGAAGCTTCGCCCGCGATCGCCGGATGGCCGCTGAGGTCAAGCTTCATTGGCTTGTCGCCCTCGGCAAGCTTCAGCTTGTCAAGGTCTACCCAGAAAACAGTCGGGCTATAGGATGAGTTCGAAGAAGTAACGCTTGGCGCCCGCATCCGACACCGTACGCCAAATCGTGGCGGCAATGTTCGGCTGGTCCGGGTCGGCGAGGCCGAGCGGCACCGACACCGTCCGCACGAGCGAGAAGACTGTCGCGACCGCAAGCCGCGGGTCCGTCTCATGCGGCACGGCGTTGAGGTTCCAGCTCGCGCGGACGAACCGGTCCGAAGACCTCGCGGTGCCAGGAAGGAACTTGATGCCGCCCACTGTCTGCCAGTAGGCGTCGAGGGCGAGTTGCTGGTCATAGCTGGGCGAGTTTGTCATCACCGTATATTGTCGGCCGTGGTGGATGACGAGCTTGCCGTCGAGATATTCAAAGATCGCGCTATCTCCCGAGGCGTCGGCAATCGACAGATGGCCGCCCGCCTTCTTGCCCCCCGGAAGGTCCGGGGCGACGATCGCGAAAGGCTCCTTGGACAAGGCGTCGACCGCTTCGGCGACCGTCGCGAAATTGTCCAGCACGTATTGCGTCCAGGCGCCGACCGAGATGAGCGGCTTGCCCGAGGCCTCCGCGTTTCCATAGTCCGTCTCGACGAGATAAAGCGTGTTGACGACGAGGCCGGCGTCGTTCATGCCATCGACAGTCGCGATGTTGTAGAAAGACGTGGCGACCGAGCCGTATTTCGAAGTCCATTTGATCGACTTGGGACCGACTCCGCCGTCGCGCTCCATGCCCTTCGGGAAGGACCACAGGTCGGAATGCGGATCGACCATCCAGTCCATCGTCCGGCCGACGATATAGCCCTTCGTTCCCGTCTCGTAGAGCACGCGCGTGCAGGCGTCCGCCTGGAAGGCGCCAAGGGCCATCAGAGCCGCAAGCGCAGTCGCGGCCACGCCAAATCGTCGTTTTGTCATCGAACTGCTCCGCCCTAGCGTTTCGGTCCCCGGCGCGAGGCCCGCGACGGCAACATAGACCGGAAAAGTCTGACCGAAAGCTTTCCCTCGACGCTTTTACCACGCCCGATTGACGCACATCGAGGTTTTCGGCCCGCGACGCCGGCGAGGGCGTGCGCCCTCCCCGGGTCGGCGGCAGGGGAGGAGGCGCGAGCGCTAAGCCGACGCCTTCAGCGCCTGATCGATGTCAGCAAGAATGTCGTCGATGTGCTCGATGCCGATGGAGAGGCGTACGTAGCTCTCCGACACACCGGTCGCCAGCTGCTCTTCCGCTGAAAGCTGCGAGTGCGTCGTCGTCGCGGGATGAATGGCGAGCGAGCGGGCGTCGCCGATATTGGCGACGTGGTAGAGCAGCTTCAGGGCGTCAATGAACTTGCGCCCCGCATCCTTGCCGCCCTTGATCTCGAAGCCGACAAGACCGCCGAGGCCGCCCTTGAGATAGACGTCCGCTCTCCGCTTCGCCTCGCCAGTCTGCTGCGAGGGGTGGATGACTTTCGTCACTTCCGGGCGCTTGGCGAGCCAATTGGCGACCGTCAACGCATTGGCGCAATGGCGCTCCATGCGCAACGGCAACGTCTCGATACCCTGCAGCGTCAGGAAGGCGTTGAACGGCGACATCGCGGAGCCCAGATCGCGCAACAGCGTCGTGCGCGCCTTGATGATGTAGGCGATGGGGCCAAGCGGCTTCACCGCCTCGGCCCAGACCGCGCCGTGATAGCTGGGGTCGGGCGTGTTCAGCGCCGGCTGGCGGCTCTTGTGTTCGTCCCAGGGGAAGGTGCCGGAATCGACGAGGATGCCGCCAATCGAGGTGCCGTGCCCGCCGAGATATTTCGTCGAGGAATACACGATCACCGCCGCGCCGTGATCGAACGGCCGTGTCAGCAGAGGCGCCGCTGTATTGTCCATGATCAGCGGGATGCCGAAGCGTCCGGCCGATGTCGGCGACCTCGCGGATCGGGAACGCGATCAGCTTTGGGTTGGGAAGCGTCTCCGCATAATAGGCGCGGGTGCGCGCGTCGGTTGCTTTCGCGAAGTTCTGCGGATCGGAGGGATCGACGAAGCGCACTTCGATCCCCTGGTCCTTCAGCGTGTTGGCGAAGAGATTCCAGGTCCCGCCATAGAGATCGGTCGAGGAGACGACATTGTCGCCCACCTTGGCGAGGTTCTGCAGGGCGAAGGCCGAGGCCGACTGCCCGCTCGCCAAAGCCAGCGCCGCGACCCCGCCTTCGAGCGCCGCGACGCGCTTTTCGAGCACATCGTTGGTCGGGTTCATGATGCGGGTGTAGATGTTGCCGAGCTCCTTCAGCGCAAACAGGTTGGCGGCGTGCTCGGCGCTTTGGAACTGGTACGAGGTCGTCTGATAGATCGGCACGGCGACCGCGCCGGTGGCCGGATCGGCGCGCCAGCCAGCGTGCAGCGCAAGGGTTTCGGGTTTCAGCGACATGGGAAAGCTCTTCCTGGACTCGCGTCGTTCCTGCCCCGAGGCGGCCGGATCGACGCGAGACACGCCGGCGCCCTATTATACATGTCTAGATTGCCTGTCTTCGTTTATTCTATACTAAATCGGTGGAACAAGCCGGACTTTAGTCTCGCCCCGGTCGTCCCGCAAGGGCCAGTCGAGTTAAGCACATACAGGAGCCGCGCGATGCTTTTTGCCTTCTGTGTTGAGGCTCGGCGCCCATCCTTGACGGGCCCAGGGAGGCCATGCCATCCCGACTCTGGCGCTCGCGTCCGAGTTCAATAACCAAGGCGGCGGTCCCGGCCAATGACGAAAGATTATGTGGCCGATACGCTGACGGCGCCCGCGCTCGACCACCTCTTTCCCGATATGGTCGAGTTCGACAAGAGCATATCGACATGGCCCTGGCTGCGGCGTGAGATCGACCATCCGTACCGCGCCGACCGGCGTAACCCGATCGTGGGCTTCATCAACAGGGACGAGGCGTCGATCCTCTACGGCAACGCCCGCCTGTTCGCAGGCAAGAAGGGCGTCGAGGTCGGGGCTTGGCGGGGCTGGTCGACCGCTCATCTCATCGCGGCCGGGCTCGCATCGCTCCATGTGGTCGAGCCCTTGCTCGCCGACCCGGAATGGGGGGCCGAATTTGCGGCGACCGTCGCGCGCGCCGGGGGCGCAGACACGACGATTCTTGTCCCTGAGGCAAGCCCGGCGGCGATCGAGCGACTCGGCGGCGAAGGCGTCCGCTGGTCCTTCGCCTTCATCGATGGCGATCACGACGGAGAAGCGCCGACCCGTGACGCGCACGCGGTCTCGCGTCTCATGGAGCCGACCGCGATGGTGCTTTTCCACGACCTCGTGTCGCCGCACGTCGCCAAAGGCCTTCGCGCCCTCGAAGCCCAGGGCTGGAACGTCATGGCTTATCAGACGGCTCAGATGGTGGGCGCCGCATGGCGTGGCGAAATCGCTCCGATTGCGCATAAGCCGGATCCGAGCCAGCGCTGGAGCGTTCCTGATCATCTCAAAGGTCTCACGATCTCGGGCATTCCCGCCGGCTGACGCGCTGGCGATTTTCAGGGAGGATTGCGGCCATGGCTGGATTGTTGGGGAGACGGACTCTCGCGTTCGGGGCGATCGCGCTTCTCGGCTTCTCCCTGCCCGCCTCCGCCGACGACGCTCAAGTGGCGCGCGGAAAATACCTTGTGTCGATCACCGGGTGCTCCGATTGCCACACGCCCGGCGGCATGCTCGGCTCGCCGGACATGAAGCGCTATCTCGGGGGATCGGACGTCGGCTTCGCCGTGCCCGGCGCGGGAGTTTTCGTCGGCCCGAACCTTTCGCCCGACAAGGCGACCGGCCTCGGCGCTTGGACAGACGCACAGATCGCCGCCGCAATCCGGGAAGGCAAGACTCCATCGGGCCGCGAACTCAGCCCTGTGATGCCCTGGCCGGGCTTCGCGCATCTCAGCAATGACGACGTCGCCGCCATCGTCGCCTTCTTGAAGAGCCTGCCGGCGGTCGACAACAAGGTCCCGGGCCCGTTCAAGCCGACCGACAAAGTCTCGCTCTTCGTCTCCGCAGTGCTCCCGGCGGACGCCTACAATGGCTTGCCGGATTCGCTTAAGTAAGGAGCGGCGACGCGGCCGCTCGGCCGCGTCCTGACCCTTGGGTTAGTCTTTCGGCCTGAGGTCCAAGCCAACGCCCTTGTTCACGAACTGGAGCGTATAGGCCTTCTTGTAGTCGATGCCGTCCTTTAGCACGCCGGCCTTGACCATCTTGTGGTAAAAATCGCTCCACCGATCGTCTGTCATGGCGCCAATGCCGAGCTTGAGCGCGTCGCCAGAATCGACGATGCCGTGTTTCTTCATCTCGTGGATGGAGAAGGCGATCTGATCGTCAGTCATTTCGGGATTGTCTTTCTTGATCAAATCGTTGGCTTTTTTGTTATCGCCATAGAGGTAGTGGTACCAGCCAATCGTTGAGGCGTCGACGAAGCGCTGAACAAGATCCGGGTTCTTTTCGGCGATCTCGCGGCGCGTTTCGATGAGCGTCGAGTAAGTGGAATAGCCGTAGTCCGCCAGCAGAAAGACGTTGGGCTTGAAATGGCCCTGCTGTTCGATCTCGAACGGCTCCGAAGTGACGTACCCCTGCTGGATCGAATGCTTGTCCACGATGAAGGGCGCCGAGTTGAAGTTATAAGGTTTGATGTTCTCGTCCTTGAAGCCCCAGGCGAGCCGCATCCACGCCCAGAAAGTGTTCACCGCGCCCGCGCTGACGAATGCGGGGTTGGCGTTCGGCAGATCGGTCCATTTGTCGAGGCCGACATTGGGATGGGACATGAAACACTGCGGGTTTTTCTGGAAATGCGCCGCGACCGCGATGGTCGGAATGTTGTTCTGCACGGCAAGGAAATCGCCGATCAGGTCGCCGCCCATGTAGAACTCGATCTTGCCGGCGATCAGCAGCATGCCGCCATTGGACGAGGGGCCTCCTGGCATAATCGTAACGTCGAGCCCATATTTTTCGTATGTGCCATCGACTTTGGCCTGATAATACCCGCCCGCCTCGGGATCGGCGAGCCAGTTGGTGCCGAAGGTCACCTTGTCCAGAGCGAGCGCGGGGCTGGCGGCCCCGAGAAGGCCGAGGCCGATAAATCCAGCAAAAAGCGCAACCCGCATCCAACTCACTCCCATGCCGGCGGAAGGCGCAAACTTGCCCAGGCGCCTCCCCCCAAGTTTCCCTCGGGCCCCCGGCGGTCATCGTCGCCTTAAGGGCCTCAGTGGGGACGCTAATTGGCGCCGCTTCGCCGCGCAAGGCGGAACGGATGGGGATTGGCGTCTTTCGGAACCAAATTTTATAAGGCGCCAGGGAGCCCCGCAGGGCGGCGGGCGATGAACGGAAAAGTGGCCTCATGCGACTCTGGATAAAAGACCCGCTCGCCGTGTTGGCGCCGGGCGCGGAACGCGGCCTCGTCGTCGAAGGCTCCGAAATCGTGGAATGCATCGGCCGCGGGCAGTCTCCGAGCGCGCGCTGCGACGTCAGTTTCGACGCTTCGCGCCATGTGGTGCTGCCGGGGCTCATCAACGCCCATCACCACTTCTACCAGACTCTCACCCGAGCCCATCCCGCGGGCGAGGGAAAGGCGCTTGTTCCCTGGCTTTCCGCAATGGAGCGGGTATGGGACCGCATGACGCCCGACGCCTTGAGGATCGCAGTCCGCATGGCGCTGGTCGAGCTTCTGATGTCGGGCTGCACGACCGCCGCCGACCACCACAACCTGTTTCCGCCCGGTCTCGAAAACGCCATCGACATCGAGGTGGAGGAAGCGCGGGCGCTCGGAATGCGCATGACGGTGACGCGCGGCTCGATGGGCATTTCCGAGAAGGATGGCGGGCTGCAGCCGGATTCGATTGTGCAGGATTCCGATACGATCCTCGCCGATAGCGAGCGCGTGCTAAAGCTGTTTCACAACCCGGCGCCCGGCGCGATGATCCGCGTGGCGCTCGCGCCTTGCTCTCCGCTTGCGGTGCCGCAGCGGGTGATGACGGGCTCGGCGGAACTGGCCGAGCGTTATGACTGCCGCCTGCACTGCCACCTCTGCCAGTCGCCGGAGGAGGACGAATACGCGATGCAGGCCTTTGGCAAGCGATCCGTCGATCTTTTGGAAGAAGCCGGATGGCTCAGCCCCCGGACGTGGGTGGCGCATGGAATCTATTTCAACGCCGACGAGATCGAACGGCTCGGCAAGGGTGGCGTTTCGGTCTGCCATTGCGCGGCCTCCGACATGGCTTTCGGGCTCCACGCTTGCCCAACACGCGAACTCGAGGCGGCAGGCGTCGCCATTGGACTCGGCGTCGACGGATCAGCCTCGAACGATTCCTCCAACATGATGGAAGCGGCGCGGCATTCGCTCATGTATCAGCGCTCGCGCTACGGCCACGAGATCAGCCCTTACGACGCCCTGCGCTGGGCGACGGAAGGCTCGGCGAAAAACCTTGGCCGGGACGACATCGGACGCATCGCGCCCGGCATGCAGGCGGACCTCGCGCTCTACACCCTCGAAGAACCCCGCTTTTCCGGCGCGCAGGACCCAATCGCGGCGCTCGTTCTTTGCGGCGCGCATCGCGCGGACCGGGTGATGGTGGCGGGCGAGTGGCGCGTCATCGGCGGCATGCCGGAAGGCGTCGACCTCGACGCCATGATCGCCAAGCACAAGGCCGCGGCGCGGGCGTTCGGGTGATTTGGGCGGCCGTCCGAAGATCGCCATTGGGCTATAGTCGTTGCGCCACAAGCACAGGAGCCGGCCATGCCCACCCCCACCCCTCCCTCCCGCCTTCCCATCATCCAGGCTCCGATGGCCGGGTCGCAGGGCGTCGAGCTTTGCGTGGCGGTTTGCGAAGCTGGCGGGCTCGGCTCGCTGCCGAGCGCCATGCTGACGCCCGCGGCGCTCCGCGAGCAGATCGCCGAGGTACGCACGCGGACGAACGCGCCCTTCAACGTCAACTTCTTCTGCCATGCGCCGCCTCCGCCCGAACCGGCAAAGCAGCTCGCCTGGCTTGAGGAGCTCGCAGGAGACTACGCGGAAGCCGGGCTCGACCCGCCGGGGGCTTCAGGCGGACTGGGACGGGCGCCGTTCGATGCGATAACGGCCGAAATCATGGAGGAGCTGAAGCCGCCCGTCATCAGCTTCCACTTCGGCCTGCCCGAGTCCTCCCTGCTGGCCCGGGTAAGGGCGACCGGAGCAAAAATCTACGCGTCGGCGACAACGGTTGCGGAAGCGCGTTTTCTCGACGAGCGCGGCGTCGATGCGGTGATCGCGCAAGGCGCGGAGGCAGGCGGCCACAGGGGCATGTTCCTCTCCGATGATATTTTTGGCCAGCCCGGCCTTTTCGCGCTGCTGCCCCAGGTCGTGGACGCGGTGCGCGTGCCGGTTATTGCGGCGGGCGGGATCGCGGATGGGCGTGGGATCGCGGCGGCCTTCGCGCTCGGAGCGAGCGCGGTGCAGATCGGCACGGCCTATCTGCGGACGCCGCAGGCCATGTCCTCGCCCATGCACCGCGCGGCGCTCGCGCAAGCGCGCGACGACGCGACGCGGATGACGAACGTCTTCACCGGCCGCCCCGCGCGCGGACTTCTCAACCGCTTCATGAGCGAGCACGGGCCGATGAACGCCGCGGCGCCGACGTTCCCGCTCGCCACGGGCGCGGTCGCGCCTTTACGCGCCCATTGGGAAAAGAGAGGCTCCGGCGAGTACTCGCCCCTATGGGCAGGCGAAGCTGCGGCGCTGGCGCGCGAGGAAGACGCTGGCGCGCTCACTCAGCGGATATGGGCGGAAGCTCGCGAGAGGCTGACAGCGCTCGAAGCTCGACGATACGGCTTGAGGCGCCCCGTCTTTCAAGCGCAACGAGCCTTCTCAGGTCTTTCGAACCCCGATTTCAACGCGCGGCGCGTAACAAGCCCTGGCGGCGGAGCGAAAGCCGGGCCATGGACATCGCGACCGCCTTTCGCATCTTTGCGGTCTCGCCGCTTCCTCTTCCAAGAGAGTGGTATGCGATCCCGCTTCGGCTGATCGTAGGCCTCGGGTTCTTTGCCCATGGCCTCGCCAAACTGTCTCGGGGACCGGAGGCGTTTATCGCAATTCTTCACGCCCTCGGGATGCCTTTCTCGGGCTTCCTCGGCTGGGCGACAATCGCCATCGAACTTGTGGGCGGGCTGCTCATTCTGGCCGGCGCTTTTGTTCCTCTCGCAGCCGCGCCAATGATCGTCGTGCTGCTCGTTGCGACGCTCACCGTCCATCTTCCGAACGGGTTCAGCTCCATCAAGCTCCTGTCATATGACGCGGCGGGGGCTCACTTTGGCCAGCCCGGCTATGAGACGGACATGCTCTACCTCGCCGCGCTTCTGGCTCTCTGCATTGGCGGAGCGGGGCCCTTCTCGCTGGATCGCTATCTCAAGATGCGTCGCGCCGGCTAGAAACCCTCGCCGCCGTCGACCGTGAGCACCTGCCCCATGATGTGGCGCGCCTTGTCGCCGCAAAGGAAGAGGACGGCGTCGGCGATATCATCCACATCCGCGATGCGCCCGGCGGGAATGGACTTCAGCATGGCCGCCTCGTCGAGCCGCCCGGCGCGGAAGTCCTCAAGCACGCCCTCCGTGTTGACGTGGCCGGGCGCGACCGCATTCACGCGTATGCCTTTTCCTCCCCATTCGAGCGCCATCGAGCGCGTCAGGCTGTCGAGCGCGGCTTTCGAGGCGGAATAGAGCGCGCATCCGGGCGCCGGACGCACCGCGGCGATGCTGCTGATATTGACGATCGCGCCGCCGCGGCTCCGCTCAAACGCCCACGCGGCGAAGGCGCGCGAAGCGTGCAGGGGTCCCATAAGATTGGAGGCCAGAAACCGCGCCGCCTCGATCGCATCGGCATCCAGGATCGGGACGAGCGCGAAATGCGCCGCGTTGTTGACGAGGATGTCCAAGGCGCCGAAGCGCTCAACCGTCTCCGCGACCATGCGCTCGCAGTCCACGACGGAGGCGACGTCCGCTTCGATCGCGAGCGGCGTGGCGCTTTCACGCTCCGCCATCGCCTCGACGGCATGTTTAAGCCGTTCGACGTTGCGCCCCGCGATCGCGACATTGGCGCCCTCGCGGACGAAAGCGCGTGCGATGGCGAAGCCGATCCCCGCGCTGCCGCCGGTGACGAGCGCGACCTTCCCGAACAAGGCGCCCGTCACGGACCCTCACCCCAGCCCTTTCCCGCACGCTGGGAAAGGCGGCGCGGAGCATGGGATTGGGCCTCTGCGCGCATCAGGGCATCGCCTGAAAGCGCTTGGCGAGCGCGCTGATCTTTGTCGCCGTCTCGATGTCGAGGTCCGTGATCTTCATGCCCGCGTCATGCGTGCAGAAGGAGAACGAAAGGATGTTGTAGGAGCTCTTGAATTCTGGATGATGGTTCATCACCTCCGCCTCGATCGCGATCTCGACAATGAAGGCGATCGCATCGCGGAACGTCTTGAGCGTGAAAGTCGCCTCGATATTCGGGGCGTTAAGCTTCCAGTCGGGGAGTTCGGCGAGGGCGGATTTAATTTCTGCGTCGGATAGAATCTTGTACTGGGCCATGTCGGTCTCCGATTAGCGGGCGTCCCCCGGCCCGGAAGGTTTCGCAAGATCAGCGATCGCGTGGTCGAGGGCGACCGGCGAGACGCGGATGGAGCTGGTGTAAGGCTGGCTGAACTCAAGAATGAGAAAGATCGCAAGGCTCACCGAGGCCGCGCCAAGCAGAAGCATCGTGAAAGTCATCGCGTTGGGCCGAGACAACAATCCCATACCCGCGAACATCAGGCACGACCATCCGGCGACCGCATAGATGAGCGGCCACGCGAGAGGGCTCAGCACCTGCAGGGACATGAGCAGGCGGTTTTCGCCGATCGAGGCGTAGTTGGCCTGCGCGTTGGCCAGCAACCGTTTCTGAGCTTCGGTTTTCGGATCGAGGCTGTCAAAAAAGCTGCTGATGCTGGCCATGGCTCTATATGAAGCCTGATAAGACTCCGCCATTTCACGGTCGTCGCCCCAGAACTGCTTGCGCGCCGAGATGAGGTCGTTGCGCAGAAGTTCGCGGCCAGGGGCCCCTTCCGATCCGTAGTGACGCATCTCGAGATTGAATTCGAGCGCTTTGGCCGCGATCGACTTGATCTCTCTCTGCTGGGTGCTGTAGACGCCATAGGCCGTCCAGATCAAAAGGCCGAGCACGAGCGCCAGCAGCAAGGTCAAAAGGCCCACCACGCCCCCGATCATATCCCGCGAGCGTTCGGTCGTGTGATGCTCCGCAAGGCGCGTCTGGAGATAGAGGCCGAGCGACCCGCAGAGGGTGATGCTGAGAAGCACGGCGATGGCGACGGCGAGCGAATTCAAGCGACCCTCCCTTCCGAAAATAGGCGTGACATGGAACGCGCCATCCGTCCAGCCGTCGAATCACGCGTCCCTTCGCGGATTTACGTCGAAGCGGGACCCTCTGTTACTGAGGCTTCGCTCGGAAGCAGCGCCCGCAAATTGTCGAGCGTATCCGCCTCCCGCACCGGCTTGTCGCGCCGCCAGCGAAGCATCCGGGGAAAGCGCACGGCGACGCCGCTGCGGTGACGCTTGCTGATCGCGATGCCCTCGAACCCGAGTTCGAACACCTGGGTCGGCGTCACGCTGCGAACCGGCCCGAACGTCTCGACCGTCGTCTTGCGGATGATGGAATTGACCTCGCGCATTTCCGCGTCCGACAGGCCGGAGTACGCCTTGGCGAACGGCACGAGCTCGCGTCCCGGACGCCCCTCCTCGGCGGTCCAGACGCCAAACGTATAGTCGCTGTAGACGCCGAGCGCCGTCCGTGTCCGCGCTGGGCGTAGATCAGCACAGCGTCGACGCTCATCGGGTCGAGCTTCCATTTCCACCAGACGTCGGCCCGGTCGCCCCCCTTGCGGCGGCCAACGCCGTAAGCTCCCTCGCGCGCCTTCAGCATCAGACCCTCACGGCCAAGCGCGCGCGCCTCGAGCCGGATCACATTCATGGCCTCCCATGTCGGAGCCGTCACCGCCGGACTTACACGCAACGGCAGGCGTCCGCCGGCCTCACCTGCCTCTCCAATGAGCCGGGAGGCAAGAGCTTCAAGCTTCGCCCGCCGCTCCCATTGCGGCTCGGCGCGGATATCTTGCCCATCCAGCTCGAGCAAATCATAGGCGATGAAGGCGACCGGAAGCTCGGCGAGCGTTTTCGCGCTGATAACCTTGCGGCCGAGCCGCTGCTGCAGGCTGGCGAAAGGCGCGAGGCCCGCGAGCGAATGCGGGTTCGTCTCGCCGGCCGGGGGCGCCATGACGACAAGCTCGCCGTCAAGCGCGACATTGTCGGGCAGAGCGAACGCCAGCCCGGCGAGATCCGGATAAGCCTCGGAAATCAGTTCTTCGCCCCGCGACCACAGGCGCCACCCGTCGCCGCGCCGGACAAGCTGGGCCCGGATGCCGTCGAACTTCCATTCGACAATCCAATCCGAAGGCGGCCCCAGCGCGCTTTCCATCTCCGCGGCCGGCCGCTGCCACGACTGGGCCAGATAGAAAGGATAGGCTCGGCCGGCGTCGAGGGCCGCGCCCTCATCATGTTTCACCTCGCCGATCAGCGCTTCGAAATCGGCGGGCCCGGGCGCCCGGCGCGCCTGCGCATAGCCGATCATACGTTGCGCCATGCGGCTTTCTTCCACGCCCGCGATTCCGGCGAGGGCCTTGACGACTTGCAGACGCGATACGCCCACCCGCAATTCGCCGGTAATAAGCTTGAAGAAAACCAGCCGCTCGTCGGAGGGGAGCGCCTCGACCCAGCGCTTCAATCGGACGTAGCGCTCTTCTTCATCCAGCGCCGGCAGCGGCAACAGCCGGTCGCGCATCCATGCGTCCAGCGAGACTTCCTCCGCCCCCGACGAATCCGGCGTCAAGAGCGCCAACGTCTCGGCAAGATCGCCAACGCTGTGGTAGCACTCCTCACAAAGCCATTCCGGCAGTCCGGAAAGCTCGACCGCAAGGCGGCGCAGAAGCTTCGTCGGCACGGTTTGGCGCGGCTTTCCGCCCGCCAGGAAATAGATCATCCAGGCCGCGCCGCCCCACCGCTCCGGATCGTCGCGAGCGGCAACAAAGGCCTCGGCCAGAGCCGCCTGTTTGGCGCGCGTCGACGTCGCGGAATCGAGCCGCCGGTAGAGATCCGCGAAGGCCCTCAATCCGGCGTCTCCGTGACGCTACCCTCCGCTTCGTCCTCGTCGCCGTAAGCGGTGACGAGCGGTTCGGCGTCGAGGCCGCTCTCGCGTAGATAGCGCGTCAACGGGCCGACGGAGCCGTGCGTGGCAAGCACGCGGCGCGCGCCGGTCTGCGCAATGGCCGCCAGAAGCCCCGGCCAGTCCGCGTGATCTGAAAGGACGAAGCCGCGATCGAGGCCGCGCCGGCGGCGATTGCCGCGGACCTGCATCCAGCCGCTCGCCAAAGCGTCGGAAAAATCGCCGAAGCGCTTTAGCCATGGGCTCGAGGCGGCGGATGGCGGGGCAAGAATCAGCGCGCTGCGAAATTCGGACTTATCCGCGATGTCCGCGACAAGCTTGGTCGGCGGCAGCTTTACGGCCATCTCTCGATGAAGCGCGTTGATCGGCTCGATGGCGCCGTGGCAAACAATCGGGCCGATCGACGGGTCGAGATGCGCCAGCACCCTCTGCGCCTTGCCGAGCGCGTACGCATAAAGGATGCTCGCGCGTCCCGCGGCGGCGTTGTCGCGCCACCAGGCGTTGATCTCGGAATAGGTCTCCTCTTGCGCCCGCCAGCGGTAGATCGGCAGGCCGAACGTCGACTCGGTGATGAAGACGTCGCAGCGCACGGACTCGAACGGCGCGGCCACGCCGTCGCTTTGCAGCTTATAGTCGCCTGAGGCGACCCAGACCTCCCCGCCGTGCGCGACGCGAATTTGCGCTGATCCGAGCACGTGTCCAGCAGGGTGGAAGGAGACCTCGACGCCGTCGCGTATCAGCGTCTCGCCATAGCGCACCCCCTCTATGGCGACGTCGCCGAGGCGTCTCTTCAGGAAGGGCGCGGTGTCGGTATGACAGACATAGACGCTCGAACCGGGGCGCGCGTGATCGCCATGGGCATGGGTAATCAAGGCCCGATCGACCGGCCGCCATGGGTCGATGTAGAATCCGCCTGCCGAACAATAGAGGCCGCGATCCGTGGAGGCGATCAGATCCATGCGGGCGGCATGAAGCGGACGGCCATGGGAATCAGCGCTTGGCGGGCTTTTTCTTTTCCGTCTCGTGCTCCTCCGGCCCGCCAGCCGAGGTTCCGGTGCTTTGAATCGGGTCGCTGGCTGGGAAGGATTTCTTCCAGCGCCTCGTCCAGTTCGCGGTCGGCAGCCTCTTGCTTGGTTTCGTCAGACCTCTTGGCGGGACTCATCACATCCTCCTTGAACGCCATTCGCATTGTAAATTCAGGAACGAGCGAAAGCGAGGCAGGGTTCCGCGCCATTTTTTCAACCCTCCAGAAATAAGATATTCTTCCGGCGGTATTTTGATCGGAACGGAGCAGGAATGAAAACAGCTATGCTTTCCCAAGTACAGGCGCGTAGTCGTGGCGCTAGAACCAGCTCAATTGAGATGGACAATTCGATTTCGTCGTGCCGATTTCGTGATTGTCTCCGGGCACTTCGATCACCTTCGTCGCCCGCGTTGCGGGTGACGGCTTTTTGTTGTCACTTTGGCGGCGTCCAGGCCTTTGCCAGAAGCTTGCGCACCATCGGCTCGAAAGTCGAGAGCGGTTCGCTTCTATAGTCCGGGTCGAAGGAAACCTCGTCGTATTTCGCGCAAAACTCGACGGTCTGCTCATAAGCCGGATCGGACTTGAACTTGTCGCGCGCGTTCGGGTCGAGCCCGAGATGCTTGGCGTAGAAATACGTTTGGAACAGGCCGTGTTGGGTCAGCATGAAATAGTTGTCGCGGCTTACGAAGGGCCGCAAAATCGACCCGATCACTTCGCCGTGGTTGAACGGCCCGAGCCGCTCGCAGGCGTCATGAAGCAGCGCCACCGCGACATACTCATCATCCTTGCCATCGCGTAGCGCACGGGTCGCCGTCTGCAGGCAGTGGTCGTAGCGGGTGATGTTGTATGCGGTGTCGTTCTTTAGATCTTCCATCAGACCGAAGAGTCGGCCGGGAAGCTCGCGGATACTCTGCTCGTGGACGTGCTGAAGGATTTTGAAGTCCTCATCCGTCCCCTCATCCATCCGCGTGAAATGCATTTTTTCCATTGAGCGCGCTCCCCCGGCCCTTCTCGCGTTCCGATTTTGCCCCAGCGAACGCGCCGGCGAAAGCGAAAGTTGCGCGCCAATCATCCGACGCCTTCGGAGACAAGCGGAAGGCCTACCCTGGACTTTCAAGACGCCGGCTAATTTTGTTGACGTTCATAGTAAATTATGATTATCATTACTGTTATTTTCAGGTGGATACTCGACGTTTTTTTTCTGACCGTATTGGAGATTGCAATGAGTACAATTCGCGCCGCGCAGGCGGGTCAAGGCGGCTTGGTGACAATTGCCTGCATCAACAAGGCCAAGACAGATCTTGGCGTTCCTCTGGATAAACTGACGGCTGCACTCCAAAAATGTTACGATCAATACTTTGAGCCTGTGTGGGGCTATCCGGTACACCTTTACAACACGACGAAAGCGAAGGCGTCCGATTGGCAGCTCATTTACTTCGAAACAGCGGATCAGGCCAACGCGCTCGGCTATCATGAGCTGACGAAGAACGGCCAGCCGGTTTCGAAGGTGTTCGTAAAGACGACGCTCGATGACAACGAATCCGTGAGCGTGACCGCCTGTCACGAACTTTTCGAAATGGCGATCGATCCGATTGCCAACCTGTGGGCGGAAGCGGCCGACGGAACGGAATACGCCTACGAGATGTGCGACGCGGTCGAGGAAGACACCTTCCTCGTCGACGGCGTGCCGATGTCGAACTTCCTGCATCCGTCGTGGTTCGAGTCGTTCAAGCATCGGCCCGGGACAAAGTTTGACCACCTTGGCCGCCTTACGAAGCCGTTCAGCATGACCAAAGGCGGCTATGTGATCGTCAAGAAGGACGGCAAGGTCTCCGAACAGTTCGGTTCAGCGGCGAAGGCGCGGCGCTTCGCCAAAGAAGACCGGCATGATCATCGCAGCGAGTTTCGCAAGGCCGAGGGCCTGCTCACGAAACGCCGAGGGGCCGAACTGAGTCGCCGACGTCCGGCGCACGGTCAGGTTCACGCCCCTCGCGCAACCGCATGATTTAGGACGCGAGAAGCATGGGGCCGCAGGCGCCGGCGTCGGGTTCAACTTCCGCGTGACGTGGCGCGCCCGTCTCACGTGGCTTTTGTTGTCCTTGTCGGAAGAGACAGCGTCGTCAGGTCGGCGCCGGGAATGCCTTGTGCCCCTGTCGTCCTGGGTAGCCTTCACGATCATTTGACCGACTGCTTGCCTGGGCGAGCTTTCGGGAGCGCGGCGCCCGCTTCATGGGCCACCCCGACCATGTTAAATTCCGTTCTGACGCGCAAAAATAGATGGCTGGCGTCCACGAGATGCTGAGGGTTTCACCATGCGAAGACTTTTTTCGTGGGTCTTTCTGCTGTCGGTGTCCAACTTCCCGTGCGTTGCTGCATTCGCTGGATCTGCTCCAAACGCGCTCTATGTCGGCTTCAACGCTCCCGGCGACAGCGCCATTGATGTTTATCCCCTGACGGCGAATGCAATCGGACACGGGTTCGCCGCTGCGACCGACCCGCAAAGCCTTACGATCGCCGGAGGAAAACTCTACTGGATCGACGGCGGGCAGATACTCGACTCGAATCTCGACGGCACGGGCCTTTCCGTCCTGCAAACCTTCCTGGACGTCCCGACCTCCATCGCGGTCGACTTTTCCGGCGAACGGCTTTTCGCTGGCTTCAACACTCCGATTGGCCATGACATCGGCGTCTATCCGCTGACGCCGGACGCGACGGGCAAGCCGTTCGCCGCCGCGGCCGATCCCCAAAGCCTTACGGTCGCGGGGGAAAACTCTACTGGATCGACGGCGGGCAGATATTCGACGCGAACCTCGACGGCACGGACCTTTCCGTCCTGCAAACCTTCCTGGACGTCCCGACCTCCATCGGGGTCGACTTTTCCGGCGAACGGCTTTTCGCTGGCTTCAACACTCCGATTGGCCATGACATCGGCGTCTATCCGCTGACGCCGGACGCGACGGGCAAGCCGTTCGCCGCGGCAACCGATCCCCAAAGCCTTACGGTCGAGGGGGGAAAGCTCTATTGGATCGACGGCGCGCAGGTGCTGGACGCGAACCTCGATGGCGCCGACCTCTCGATCCTGCAGACGTTTGCGATGGACCCGACCTCAATTGCCGTCAGTGTTGCGCCCCCGCCCGTGCCGGAACCCTCTACGTGGACGATGATTCTCTCGGGGTTCGTCGCTCTTGGTCTGGCGAGCCGGCTGCGGAACCGGGAGAGAAAGTCGTAGGGAATGAGATTGAGAGCGGATTGAAGTCTAACGGCGCACGCCCGCGATCTTCGCCACCTCGCGCATCACCTTCAGCGTCCCGTCCAGCCGGTCCTTGAGCTTCTCGAAATCATCCGACACGACGATGCGCATGTCGGGGCGCACGCGGGCCATCGGGTTGGCGGAAACCCATTTCACGAGCGCGGCGGGATTGGCGAAGGAATTGCCGCGGAAGGCGAGCGTCAGGCCCTTTGCGCCCGCATCCAGCTTCTCGACATTGGCCTTGCGGCAAAGCGCCTTGATCGTGACGAGCTTGAGCAGGAGACCAACCTCGTTCGGCGGCGGACCGAAGCGGTCGACGACCTCCGCCCCCATCGCTTCGATCTCGGCCTCGTCCTCCAGCGACGACAGACGGCGATAGAGCGAGAGCCGCGTCGGCAGATCCTCGATATAAGCCTCCGGAATCGTCACCGGCGCGCCAAGCTGGATGGTCGGCGACCACATGTCCTCCACCGGCGCGTCATTGCCCGACTTGATGCGCTCGACCGCCTCGCGCACCATCTGCTGGTAAAGCTCGTAGCCGACTTCCTTGATGTGGCCGGACTGCTCCTCGCCGATGCAGATTGCCAGCCCCGCGCAGATCGAGGTCGTGGCTCGCGAGCTGGAAGCCGGCGCCGAGCGTGTCGAGCGACTGCAGAACGGTGAGCCGCTTCTCCGCCTGCGGCGTGATCTTCGCTTTGGGCGGCGTCGTGAACAGCGCATAGGCGCGAATTTTCGAGCGCCCCACCCTGCCGCGCAATTGATAGAGCTGCGCGAGGCCGAACATGTCGGCGCGATGCACGATCATCGTATTGGCGCGCGGAATGTCGAGGCCGGATTCGACGATCGCGGTCGAGAGCAGGATGTCGTATTTGCCGTCGTAGAAGGCGCCGATCTTGTCCTCGAGTTCGGTCGCCGCCATCTGGCCGTGGGCGACGACGAATTTCGCCTCCGGCACGTTCTGGCGCAGGAAGCCCGCGGCCTCGTCGAGATCCTCGATGCGCGGGCAGACGTAAAAGATCTGGCCGCCGCGATAGCGCTCGCGCAGCAGCGCCTCGCGCACGATGAGCGCGTCGAAAGGCGAGACGAAGGTGCGCACCGCGAGCCGGTCGACCGGCGGCGTCGCGATGATCGAGAGATCGCGCACGCCCGTCATCGCGAGTTGCAGCGTGCGCGGGATCGGCGTTGCGGACAGGGTCAGCACATGCACTTCGGCGCGCAATTCCTTCAGCCGCTCCTTGTGGCCGACGCCGAAATGCTGCTCCTCGTCGACGACGACGAGGCCGAGATCCTTGAACGCGACGCCCTTGCCGAGCACCGCATGGGTGCCGATGACGATATCGACGCCGCCCTCCGCGAGCCCTTTTTTCACGTCGCGCTGCTCGGCGGCGCCGACCATGCGCGAGAGCTGACCGATACGCACCGGCAGGCCGGCGAAACGCTCGCGGAAATTCTTGCAGTGCTGGCGGGCGAGCAGCGTCGTCGGCACGACGACGGCGGTCTGCTTGCCGCCCATCGCGGCGACGAACGCGGCGCGCAGCGCGACTTCCGTCTTGCCGAAGCCGACGTCGCCGCAGACCAGCCGGTCCATCGGCCGGCCCGCGGCGAGATCGTCGAGCGTCGCGTCGATGGCGTTCCCCTGGTCCTCGCGTCTCGTCATAGGGGAAGCGCGCGCAGAATTCGTCGTAAAGGCCCTCGGGCGGAATGAGGCGCGGCGCGGCCGCGTCATGCGCTGCGCGGCGACGCGGATCAGTTCGCCCGCCATCTCGCGGACGCGCTTCTTGAGCCGCGCCTTGCGCGACTGCCAGCCGGCGCCGCCGAGCCTGTCGAGTTCGCCCGCTCTCCGAGCCGTAGCGCGACAGAAGCTCGAGGTTCTCGACCGGCAGGAAGAGCCGGTCGCCGTCCGGCATAATGGATTTCCAGGCAGTCGTGCGGCGCGCCCGCCGCCTCGATGGTCTTCAGGCCGACGAAGCGCCCGACGCCATGGTCGATATGGACGACGAGATCGCCCGCCGTCAGCGCGCTCGACTTCCGCCAGCACATCCTGCGCCGCGGCGCTTGCGCTTGGCGCTGACGCACGAGCCGGTCGCCGAGAATGTCCTGCTCGCCGATGACGGCGAAGTTCGGCGGCCTCGAAGCCCTGTTCGAGCGCGATCACGGCCAGCGGCAACGCGCCGGCGCGCGCGGTCCGGCCTGATGCGAAGCGAGGAGACCAGCTCCAGCGATTTCAGCCCATGCTCGGCCAGCACATGGCTCAGGCGCTCGCGCGAGCCGTCGCTCCAGCCCGCGACGATGACGCTCATGCCCCTGCCCCGCAGCGCCTTGATATGCGCGACCGCCGCGTCGAACACATTGGCGTTCTCGTCCTGCCGCTCGGGCGCGAAATTGCGCCCGACATGGCCGCCGCAATCGATGATGTTGCGCGGCGCCGGGCTCGGCCTCGAAAGGCGTGAGCCGCGCCACCGGCGCGACGTCGAGGCGCCCGCGCCAATCTCTCTCGGCGAGATAGAGCCGTGCCGGGCGGCAGCGGCTTGTAGTCGGACTTGCCCGGCGTCCTCGCATAAGCCGCGCGGCGCGCCGCATAGGCGTCCGCGATCTGCGCGATACGCTGCGCGGCCGCTTCGTCCGCCTGGGCGTCGAGCACGCAGCGGCGCGTCGCCGACATAGTCGAACAGCGTGTCGAGATGGTCGTAGAGCAGCGGCAGCCAATGTTCGAGGCCGATGGCGCGCCGGCCTTCGCTCACCGCCGCATAAAGATCGTCGCTCGCGCGCGGGCGCGCCGAACTCGGCGACATAGGCCTGGCGGAAACGCTTGATGGATCTCGGTGGTGAGGCGGGCCTCGCTCATCGGCACGAGATCGAGCGAGCGCAATTGGCCCGTCGAGCGCTGCGTCTCGGGATCGAAGGCGCGGATCGATCTCCAGCGTATCGCCGAAAAAATCGAGCCGGATCGGCGCGGCGGCGCCGGGCGGATAAAGATCGAGGATGCCGCCGCGCGAGGCGTAATCGCCGACATCGCGGACGGTGCTCGCGCGCTGGATACCGTTGGCCTCGAGCCAGACGACGACGTCCTCCATCTTCAGCGTGTTGCCCGGCGCGGCCGAGAAGCGCGCCGGCTCCATATACGCGCGGGGCGGCACGCGCTGGGTCAGCGCGCTGACCGAAGCGACGAGAATGCGCGGCCGCTCGAGCGCGCCGCGGGTCTTGGCGAGGCGCGCCAGCGCCGTCATGCGCTCGGCGGATATGGCGGCGTTCGGCGAAACGCGGTCGTAGGGCTGGCAGTCCCACGAGGGCAGATAAAGCGACTTCGATCTCGGGCGCGGCGAAGGCCAGCGCGTCGATGAAGGCCTGCGCGCGCACGCCGTCGCGCGCGACGAAGACAAGCGTCACCGCGCGCTTCTCGCCGGCGGCGGCCAACGCGCGCGTGAGATCGGCGACGACGAAGGCGTCGATAGCCCTCGGGCGCGCGCGCCAGCGTGACCATGCCGCCTTCCGCAAGGCGGCGCGCGGCGGAGGCCGCGGCGCTGACTGGCCTTTCGACAACGTTCACGAGGCGCCCCCTGCCCGCTTCAACGCCTCGCGCGGCGCCTCGGCCATGCGCGCGAAAAGCGCGGTGTCGTAATGTGCGGGCGTCGTCTCTGAACCGGTGATCCACGCGAGCACCTGCGGATCGGGTAGCCCGAGAAGCTTCTCGAACTCGTCAAGTTCACTGTCGCTCAGCGACTGCAGATTGGCGTCCGCAAACTGGCCCATCACGAGGTCCATCTCGCGCAAGCCCCGGCGCCAGGCGCGGAACAGAATCCGCCGCCGCCTCGCGTCGAGATCGGCGCTGCTCAGACTGGGGCCGGACATGAAGGACCTTCTTGAAGAAACGACGTTCGGCCCAACGCCACCCCGACCGGACTTGATCCAGCCATCCGCGCGTTTCCAGCACAATGCGGAAAAGCCATTGCGGCCGCGAACTCAAAGCTGCGCGGATCAACGGCGCGAGGGGAAAGCCCGGGACCAAGCCCAGCCTGGGGGGCCTGGGCTACTGAAGCCCGCTATATAGCGAGCGCGGACGCTTCTGTCAGCGGCCGCTTTCGACTGGGGAGGCACAGGGACCAGCCCCTCGCCGACCACGATCGGGGCGCCGGTTCAGGGGGAATCAGCGTCTTATCAGCGCATACCTGGGAAATCTGGCAGCGGGTAAGGTCGCTTTCTCCCGCCAGCAGCATCGATAAAAACTTGATATTCGGATTGTTTGTCTTCGAGACGCTGCGCCTCGCCTAGCTACTCAACTGGCTCCTCAGGATGAGGGCCGGGGCGCAAGTCTCGAGCCACCCTTAAGATCGCGCTCAGATGAGATCGACTGTAACGCCGCCGATTTTCCCGTCGAAGGCGAACGGCGCCCGGTCGAAATAATCGAACGATACTGGGGAGCCCAGGTCGACGCCGACGTCGAATGTCTCGCTCGCGGAAAACGCGCCGGCGACGGTCCGCTTGACGGCGATGCGCACGGCTTCCTGCCCGTCAACTGTTATCGCCACGTCCGCCGGGCCGCCGGGTTTACTGATCGTAGTGCCGACCTCGATCCGGTGCTTGCCCGGACCGATTGCGGCGGCCGACCGACCGACATATCGCTCGATCATCATCATATTGTATTCGTAGATGAGGTGGCCTTTGTCCATGTAGAGCGTCAGTCCGCCGCCGATGCCGCCGAGCGCGTAGATGACGCCTGAAGCGCCTTCCTGCGCTTCCAGCTCCACTACGACACGATTGCTTTCGCGACCCAAGCCGGGCCCCGCGAATTCAGGCAGCCGGGTCGTCGTCGCATCGAAGTCCCAATGCGTATAGGGAACCTTCACCCGGTCCTCTGGATGGAGGCGCGTCCACAAGCCCGCGCCGACAGGAAAGACCTGATTGTCCTTCGCCTCGTTCAGGAACATTTTCTTCATGGCTTCGAGGCGCTCGGGCTCCTGAGCGGCGAGATCTTCGGCCTCTGAGAAGTCTTTCCGGATGTCGTAGAGCTCCCACCGATCCTTGTTGGCGTCCCATGTGTCGAGCCCCGGCGTGACCGGAAGCCACGGGATCAGCGGCCCGAAGGCGGCCGCGATCCAACCGTCGTGATAGATCGCGCGGCTGCCGTTGTTCTCGAAATACTGGGTCAACTTCCGCCCCGGCGCTTTCGGGTCGCCGAAAGCGTAAGTCATGCTGACGCCGTCGATCGGGAGCTGCTTCCACCCGTCGACGACATCCGGCGCCTTGATGCCAAGGATGTCGTAGATCGTCGGCGCGATGTCGTTGACGTGGTGGAACTGCGGTCTCGGCGTCTTGTCGGGCTTGATGCCCTTCGGCCACGAGATCACCAGCGGATTGCGGGTGCCGCCGAAATGCGAGGCGACCAGCTTGGTATAGCGGAACGGCGTGTCGCCGGCCCAGGCCCAGCCGGCGTGATACATGTTGTCGGTCTTGGCCGTTCCGAGCGCGTCGAGGCCGCCGATCTTGTCGAGCGCGGCCAGTTGCTGCTCGATCGTATTGGCAATCATGTTCTGCGCCAGCAGTTCGCTGATGGTGCCGTTCTGGCCCTTCGGCGCTCGAACCGTTGTCGCCGAAGACATAGAAGATGATGGTGTTGTCGCGCAATCCTCATCGCTTCGAGGCCGTCGACCAGCCGGCCCACCTGCGCATCGACATGCTCGACGAAGCCGGCGAAGACTTCCATCAGCCGGCGCTGGAAGGGGCGCTGCGATTCGGGGATGCTGTCCCACGACGCCATCGTGTCGGCGCGCGGCGTAAGCTTGGTGTCCGGCGGAATCCAGCCGATGTCCTTCTGCCGCTGGAAGACGCGCTCGCGATAGGCGTCCCAGCCGGTCGTCGAACTTGCCTTTGTATTTGTCCGCCCATTCCTTGAAGATGTGATGCGGCCCGTGCGCCGCGCCCGGCGCCCAGTACATCAGGAACGGCTTGTCGGGTGCGAAGGCGCGGTGCTTGCGAAGCCAGCCCAGCGCCTTGTCCGCCATGTCGGAGCTCAAGTGATAGGTCTCGTCACGCGGCGGCTCGATCGGAATAGTGTTCTCGAACAGGCGCGGCTCATATTGCGAAGTCTCGCCGGCCATGAAGCCGTAGAAGTAGTCGAAGCCATAGCCGGTCGGCCAACGGTCGAACGGACCCATCGCGGTCGTTTCGGTCGCCGGCGTGTTGTGCCATTTGCCGAAGGCGGAAGTCTTGTAACCGTAGTCGTGCAGCACCTGCGCGATGGTGGCCGCAGTCTTGGGGATGACGCCGGTGTAGCCGTCGAAATCGAGCGCCCGCTCGGCGATCGTGCCGGAGCCCACGCGCTGATGGTTGCGCCCGGTCAGCAAAGCCGCGCGGGTCGGAGAGCAGATCGAGGTCGTGTGGAACTGATTGAACGCGATGCCCTCGCTCGCAAGGCGCGTCAATGTCGGCGTATGAACCTCGCCACCGAGCGTGTCAGCCAGGCCAAAGCCAACGTCGTCGAGGAGGACGATCAGGACGTTCGGAGCATCGGCCGAAAGATGGTTCGGCTCGGCGCGCCGGACATGTTTCGACTCCTGCAAAGTCGGTCCCGCAGTGCTCGCGGTGGGAACCGGCTGAAACGGCAGGACCGAGCCCAATGCGCCGCTCGCCTGCTGGGCGAAAGCGGCGGTCGCATCTGCGCCCGCGATGACCGCGGCGCCGATGCCATTGATGATTTTGACGAGTCCCCGTCTGGATATGCCGCGCTTCGGGAGCTGGTCGCCTGTGTCTTGCAATTCATGCGGGTCGGTTTCCCGATATTCGCGCAACCGCCCCTCCCGAATTTCGCCGACAAGCGACCTGCAGCAGTAAATACCTCTTTTTGGGGTTGGAAGTTGGCGGCGCACGACTCAAAGATGCGGCATTTGCGCGCGCCGCTTATCCACAGTGATGATCCGGGCGATCATTTGCACTGGATGGGATGACCGGCAATCTTTCGCGGGTCATCGTCCTTTGAATTGCAGTAACGGAGCAGGCCGCCCGTCACAACAATTCCTCGCCATTGCTTCGCCTCGCCGCCCCTGATATGCGCTGCCTCCAATCCCTTAAAGCTACGCTTCACCAAGGACGCACCCCCCATGGCCGCGCGCCAGTTCATCTATCACATGCAGGGCCTGAACAAGACTTGGCCCGGCGGCAAGAAGGTTTTTGAGAACATCAACCTGTCCTTCTATCCGGACGCCAAGATCGGCGTGCTCGGCGTCAACGGCGCGGGCAAATCCACGCTGCTGAGGATCATGGCGGGCGTCGACAAGGAATTCACCGGTGAGGGCTTTGTCGCTGAGGGCGCGAAAGTCGGCTATCTGCCGCAGGAGCCGCAGCTCGACGAATCCCTCGACGTCAAGGGCAACGCCATGCTCGGCGTTGCGGAAAAGCAGGCGATCCTCGACCGCTACAACGAACTCGCCATGAATTACTCGGACGAGACCGCCGACGAGATGACCCGCCTGCAGGACGAGATCGAGGCGCAGGGCCTGTGGGACCTCGAAAGCCAGGTCGAGCAGGCGATGGACGCGCTCGGCTGTCCGCCGGACGATTCCGACGTGACAAAGCTCTCGGGCGGCGAGCGGCGCCGCGTCGCGCTCTGCCGGCTGCTCCTCGAAAAGCCCGAGCTGCTGCTTCTCGACGAGCCGACGAACCACCTCGACGCCGAAACGGTAAACTGGCTCGAAGGCCACCTTCGCAACTATCCGGGCGCGATCCTGATCGTCACCCACGACCGCTATTTTCTCGACAATGTGACGGGCTGGATTCTGGAGCTCGATCGCGGCCGCGGCATCCCCTACGAGGGCAATTATTCGGCTTGGCTGAAGCAGAAGCAGAAGCGGATCGAACAGGAGAAGAGCGAGGACGCCGCCCGCGCACGGGCGATCGCGGAGGAAAGCGAGTGGATCGCGGCTTCGCCCAAGGCCCGGCAGGCCAAGTCCAAGGCGCGTATTCAGCGCTACGACGAACTCGTCGCCAAGAGCAACGAAAAGGCGCCGACGACCGCGCAGATCATCATTCCGGTGGCCGAGCGGCTCGGGCAAAACGTCATCGACTTCGATAATTTGTCGAAAGGCTTTGGCGACCGACTGCTGATCGATAAGCTCTCGTTCAAGCTGCCGCCCGGCGGCATCGTCGGCGTGATCGGGCCGAACGGCGCCGGCAAGACGACGCTCTTCCGCATGATCACGGGTCAGGAAAAGCCGGACTCGGGCACGATCAAGATCGGCGAGAGTGTACAGCTTGGTTACGTGGACCAGTCACGCGACTCGCTCGACGGCAAGAAGACCGTCTGGGAGGAAATTTCGGGCGGCAACGATATCCTTTATCTCGGCAAGCGCGAGATCAACTCGCGCGCCTATTGCGGCGCCTTCAACTTCAAGGGGTCCGACCAGCAGAAGAAGGTCGGCATGCTCTCGGGCGGCGAGCGCAACAGGGTGCATCTGGCAAAAATGCTGAAAAGCGGGGCGAACCTGCTCCTGCTCGACGAGCCGACAAACGACCTCGACGTCGACACTTTGCGCGCGCTCGAGGAGGCGCTGCTCGACTTCGCGGGCTGCGCCGTCATCATCAGCCACGACCGCTTCTTCCTCGACCGCATCGCCACCCATATGCTCGCCTTCGAAGATGACAGCCATGTCGAATGGTTCGAGGGCAATTTCGCCGATTACGAGGACGACAAGAAGCGCCGCCTCGGCATCGACAGCATCATCCCGCACCGGCTCAAGTACAAGAAGTTTTCGAGGTAGGGGCGGCTTCGCGGGACCGCCTCTCGGACGCCGCCAAAATTGGATTGCGCGCGACGCCGCGCCTTTTCTTGATCAGGGAAGGCCCGTCGGGACTTCGCCTTGCCCGTGTCACGTCCCGACTATAAGCGAGAGCGAATCAGCGCGCCCTCAGGAGATACGGCATGGCGATCGACGGAAAGTGGACCCTCACCATTCAGACGCCGCTCGGCGAACAATCTTCCACGCTAGACGTCACGGCTTCCGGCAATGCGCTCACTGGCAAGCAATCCGGGGATCAGGGCACGCAGGACATCGAGAATGGAACGATCGATGGCGACGAGGCGAGCTGGTCGATCGATATTGTCGTGCCCATGCCGATGACGCTGACCTTCACCGGGACGGTTTCCGGCGACAGCATGGCCGGCACGGTCCGACTCGGCGCTTTTGGCGAATCGACCTTCGCCGGCGCCCGGGCCTGAGCGACGCGGGCGCCGCTTACATGCGACGCCCGCATCGGGCTGCTACTTCTTGACCAGCGGACAGGCCGGATTCGGTGGCCCGAACGCGTCCGCGCCCGACATCTTTTTCACGACCTTGTAATAGTCCCAGGGGCCCTTCGACTCGGCCGGGGTCTTGACCTGCATGACATACATCGAATGCTCCATCAGGCCGTCGGGCCGGATGACGCCGTCGCTCGTGAACATGTCGTCGATCTTCTCGTTGCGCATCGCCTCCATGACCTTGTCGGAATCGGTGGTTCCCGCAGCCTTGACGGCCTTGAGATAGGTCATCGTCGCCGAATAATAGGCGGCCTGGCTGAAGGTTGGCTCCGCTCCCGTCTTTTCCATGTAGCGCTTGCCAAAAGCGCGGCTCTTGTCGTCGAGATCCCAGTACCACGCCGCCGTCAGGTACAGCCCCTGCGCCGTCTCGAGGCCGATCGCGTGAATGTCCGTCAGGAAGGCAAGAAGCGCCGCGGGCTTCATGCTCTTTGTCAGACCGAACTCATGCGCCGCCTTCAGGGAGTTCGAGGTGTCGGCGCCGGCATTGGCGAGGCCGAGAACCTGAGCGCCTGAGGCCTGCGCTTGGAGGAGAAAGGACGAAAAGTCCGAGGTTCCAAGCGGCGCGCGCACGGCGCCCAGCACCTTTCCGCCGCCAGCATCCACCACATTGGTCGCCGCCTGCTGCAACTGCGTGCCGAAGGCGTAATCGGCGGTCAGGAAATACCAGGTCTTGCCGCCCTGTTCGAGAATGGTTTTCGCCGTTCCGTTTGCCAACGAGGTCGTGTCGTAGGCGTAATGGATCATGTAGGCGTTGCAGTCCTTGCCGGTGAGCGAGGCGCCCGCCGCCCCGATGGCGATGAAGGGCGTCTTCTTCTCCTTCGCCGCCGCGGCCATGGCGAGGCTTACGCCCGTGTTCGAGCCGCCTAGAATCATCGTCGCGCCGTCCCGATCGACGAATTCGCGAAACTTGTCAGCGCCGAGACCTGGCTTGTTCTGATGGTCGAAAGTCAGAATCTCGACCGGCTTGCCAAGCGCCTGGCCACCGAAATCGGCGATGGCCATCTTGATCGCTTCGACTGCCTTCGGCCCGATCACGTCCGCGTAGGGGCCCGACATGTCGTCGATGTCGCCGATGACGACCTTGTCCGTTGCGGCCTGCGCCATGACAGGGGCGAGCGAGACGAGAAGCGCCGCCGAGGCCGACGCAAGCCATTTGCTAAAGTTCATTTCCTAGTCCTCCCGTAACTGCGCCCATCCGTTGCAGAACGGACGCCTCGGTATAGAGAAGACTTTCCGTTGGCTCGGCAACCTCCGAGTGCTCACGAAATCGTGAATTCGCTCCGCAGCCCCAAACGCAAACAGGGCGGCCGAAGCCGCCCTGTGCGATCGCCAAAGAGAAAGAGAGACGTCAGCGCTTCGAGAACTGGAAGCTGGCGCGCGCCTTCCGGTGGCCGTATTTCTTGCGCTCGACCACGCGGGCGTCGCGGGTAAGGAAGCCTTCCTTCTTGAGCGAGGGGCGAAGCTCCGGCTCGTAATAGGTCAGCGCCTTCGCGATGCCGTGACGCACCGCGCCCGCCTGACCCGAAAGGCCGCCTCCGACAACCGTGACGGAAATGTCGTATTGCGTGATCCGGTCGGCGATCACCAGCGGCTGGCTCAGGATCATCCGCAGCACGGGACGAGCGAAATACTGGTCGAGCGGCTTGCCGTTGACGGTCGCCTGCCCCTTGCCGGGCTTGAGCCACACGCGGGCGACAGCGTTTTTGCGCTTGCCGGTGGCATAGGCGCGACCGAGCTTGTCAAGCTTCTGGACATGGACGGGCGCGTCGCCGGGAGCCGGCGGGGCGAGGTTCGAGGACTTGAGGTCCGCTAGGGAGGAAAGGGTTTCAGCCATAAGAATCAAGCGCTCCGGCTGTTCTTGGAGTTCATCTTGGCGATGTCGAGCACGACCGGCTGCTGCGCGGCGTGCGGGTGATCGGCGCCCTTGTAGACACGGAGGTTGCCGAGCTGCTTGCGGCCGAGGGGACCGCGCGGAAGCATGCGCTCGACCGCCTTCTCGACCACACGCTCAGGAAACCGGCCTTCGAGGATCGCCTTTGCCGAGCGCTCCTTGATGCCGCCGATATAGCCGGTGTGATGGTAATAGACCTTTTGGTCGCGCTTCCGGCCGGTGAGGACGATCTTTTCCGCGTTGACGACGATCACATTGTCACCGTCGTCCATATGGGGAGTGAAGCTCGCCTTGTGCTTGCCGCGCAGGCGCATCGCGACGATGGACGCGAGACGTCCAACGACGAGACCCTTTGCGTCGATGAGAAGCCACTTCTTCTCGATCTCGGCCGTCTTGGTCGAATGGGTTTTGCCGAACATGATGGTTCCGTGAAGATCTCAAGTGGCGCGGCTTGTGAGGGACCGCGCACAAAATGTCAACCCGTACGACCCGGAATCGCCAGGAAAGCTGGCGCATTTGTCGATGCGGTAACTCAATACCGCATCGAAGGTTCGCCACTGACCGGAAGCGACATCAACCGCGCCCTCCCGGAATCGGCCGCAACCCATATGCGTCGGCGAGCGCGAGGCAGCCTTTCGCCGTCGTCACGCCGGCGGTCGTCGAGACCTCCCGGAGCGATGCGGCGGCTGCGGCGTGAGCGAGCCGAAGACTGTCGGCGATCGGCCACTCCCGTTCGAGCCCATAGACAAACCCCGCAGCAAACGCGTCCCCTGCCCCGTTCGGGCCGGCGATCTGCTCGGCAGGCAGTCCGACGGAACCCATAAGGAGCCGCGTCCCGTCCCGCGCGCCGGCGACCGCTCCCTCCGGGAAATGAGCGATCGCCCATTTCATCGGCCCCTGCTCCAGCACCGCCTCGATCGCCGAGAGGACGCCGGCGACATCGGTTGCGCCGTCGGCTGCCCGCGTCTCGCGGCCCACAAGCGCCCCGATCTCGAAATCGTTGACAATAAGCGTATCGAGATGCGGCAGGCAGGGGCGGCCAAGCTCCGCGACGCGCGCCGCGCTGAGCGTCATCATCTCGAGATTGGTTTCGAGCCCGGCGGCGCGGGCCTTGCGCAGGGTCGCGGCCCAGCCGTTGCCATGCTCGCCCCAGGGGCGATCCATTGCGTGATGCGCGCCTGGAAGGCCCAGATGCAGGCGGCGCATCTTCGTTCGCCCGAAGTCAAAATGATCCGGGTTCATTTCGCGGGCGACGCCCTGGTGGTAAAAATGGGTTCGCCTGCCCGTCTCGCGATTGTTGAAGGCGTCGACACTCATCGTCGCCCCGCCGGGAAGCGCAATCAGCCCTTGGCGCGCAACGCCGCGCGCGTCGAGCTCCTCGAAGATGAAGCGGCCCGAATCGTCGTCTCCGACGACGCCCATGGCCTCAACGGGAACCGCCGGGTCGAGCCGCTTCAGATCGATGCTCATATTAAAGCCCGAACCGCCCCCCTGCCGGTCGATCTCAAGAACCTCGTTGGTGGTGTCCTCGACAGGCCAGCGTGCGATCGACTTGTTGAAGTCGACGCAGAAAGTGCCGGCCGAGAGCACGCCGCAACGGTCGGTCACGGGCTCGCTCATTTCCCTTTGAGCACGGCTTCGGTGATGTCCTGATCGGCGGCGAGCGGACGGAGGGGCGCGATCTCCTGGCGCCGGAGGGCGTCATGGTAGGCCTTCACGGCTTCCGAAGGGTCAAGATCGGCGTCGGCGACGGCGCGCATGAGCCGCACGATGTCGAGCGGCGATTCCGCGAGATTGATCTTGCGGCCGAACAGCGCGACCCGCGCGCCGTATTTCTGCGCCTGATGGATGAGTTCGAAACAGTCGCGCGTGGTCCCCGCGCCGCCCCCAAGGACGCCGACGACGAGGCTCGGGTCGTAGGTCGCGAGCTCTTCAAGCGCCTTGGGGCCGTTATAGGCGATCTTCAGGAAGCGGGGACGCTCCGCCTCGGTCAGGCCCGCAAGGCAGCGCACGATGGAATTGTTGATAAACTCAGCCATTTCAAGCCCGTGCACGCCACAGTCGACATTCGGGTTGAAGACTTCTAGGAAATAGGAGACGCCATTGACCGCCGCTTCGGCGCGAAAATCGCGGAAAGCCTCCAGGGACCGGATGTCGGCTTCAACATCGTTAGTGAAGGTGATGGAATAGAGGCCGAGGTCCGTCAGGGGCCGCACATGGGCGAGCGATGCGCTTCGGAACGGAATTGAGGGCGAGTGATGGTGACGCGCGCCGCGATGGCGCCAAATATCCGTCGTGTCGTTCGCGCGGATGGCGGGCTTGACGTTCGAGCCCGCGAAAGCGTTGCGCCGCGCGAGCTTTTCGAGATTGCTGACCGAAGTCAGCATTATGTCCACAATGTTCTGGCGCAGAATTTCCTCGATCGAATCGAGGAATTCCTCGCGCGTGCGCAGACGCGGGCTGGAGCCGTCCTTCTTGCGAAGCGGGCCGACCGCGTGGAGGCCCGGCCCCATATCGGGATCCTTGGCGTCGGCGATGATGAAATCCGCGGGGCGGTAGGACCCGGCGTGGATACGCGCGAGCTTTTCGTCGAGCCGGTACATAGGAGTTCCTCCGTGTCGGGCACCCTCTACCGACGGGGTCGACGGGTGGCAACTGGCATGCCACCTGGACAGCAGGCTTGCCTTCCCGGAAAAGACCGCGCATAGGCCGCGCCGTTCGCACTCTGAGCGGGCCGCCCTGCAAGCGCCGCGACGGGGTCCAACCGATGTGGCAGATGAAGGCCCTTCCCCTGTATTTTGCGCTGACTGCGGTCACTCTCGCGGTCTTCGCGATCTGGCCGCAGATTGATCTCGCGGTCGCCCATTTCTTTTTCCGCGACGGGCGCTTCGATGGCGGTGGTCTTGCCGACCAGCTCCTGCGTCGGTTTTTCAGCGACACGCCTTTCGTTGTGCTCGCCGCCTATGGGGCGCTTTGGCTGGTGAGGCGGCTAGGAAAGAGCGTCCCTTGGGCGCCGACCGGAAAAGGGATGATCTTCCTGATCGCAACGATGATCGCCGGACCTGGACTTATGGTCAATCTCGGCCTGAAGGATCATTGGCACCGCCCCCGGCCTTACCAGACCCAGGACTTCAACGGGCCGAACCCTTTCCGTCCCTGGTACGACACGGATGGCGGCTGTGCGAGAAACTGCTCCTTCGTCTCCGGCGAAGCGTCCACCGGCTTCTGGATGGTGGCGCCGGCGAGCCTGCTTCCGCCGCCAGTTCAGGCGCCTGCGGTCGTCGCGGCCTTCGTGTTCGGCGCCGCGGCCGGCCTGCTCCGCCTGGCTTTCGGAGGACACTACCTCTCGGACGTCATCCTCGGCGGACTCATCACTCTGATCATCATCGAAATTGCCCGACGGCTGATCTGGTCGCGTGGGCCCGAACCGCCGGACACCGAAGCCGACGCGAGAATGTGGTCGTGGCTCAATCGGCGGCGGCCAAGGGCCACTGCGAGGTCGACCACAGCATATCCGGAAGGAAGCCGGTCCGATTGACAGGCGCCGGCTGCGACGCCCACACTCAAATCGGGTAAAAAGTCGCGCTTCCGCAGAGGCGCATGCCGGGAGGTCGCCGCATGGCCGGATCGCCGCAACCGGACGCTAAGCCAGCCGGCCGACGACGGTGGGGGATTGGCATCCTGCTCGGCGCGGGCATTCTCATCAACTATTTCGACCGCGTGAACATCTCGGTGGCCGCCCCGCAGCTCCAAAAGGAGTTTGGGCTGTCGCCGGGCGATCTCGGACTTTTGTTCAGCGCGTTTTTCTGGTCTTACGCCATTCTCCAGGTGCCAGTCGGCGTCGTGCTCGACCGTCTTGGCGTGATGACCGTGAGCCGCATCGGCGCTTTCCTATGGGGCGCGGCTTCGGGGATCGTCGCCTTCGCCACCGGATTCGGCTTCATCTTCGGGGCGCGCGTCCTGCTCGGCGTCGCGGAGGCGCCCGCCTTTCCGGCGAATTCCAAGGCGACGGGCTATTGGTTTCCCCGAAGCGAGCGCGCGACCGCGACGGCGATCTTCGACGCCGCGGCGAAATTCTCGAACGTCATCGGCGTGCCCCTGGTGGCGGTCGCCGTCGTCACCTGGGGCTGGCGCTGGGGATTCGGTCTCACCGCGATCCTGAGCTTTGCGTATTTCATCGCTTACTGGGTCTTCTATCGTGACCCCAGCGCCGACACGAAACTGAGTGCTGAGGAACGCAATTACATCCAAAAAGGCGGCGCGACGCCGGAGGGCGAATCCGGGGCAAGCCCTTTCGGCATGCTGGGCTATCTGGTGCGGAACCGGAAGGTCTGGGGGCTAACCATCGGCTTCGCCGCCTACGGCTATTCGTTCTATCTGTTCCTCACCTGGTTGCCCGGCTATCTCGTCAGCGAGATGCACATGAGCATCATCAAATCCGCTGGCTATGCGGCGATCCCCTGGCTCTTCGCTACGATCTCCGATCTTGTCGTCGGCGGTTGGCTCATCGACCACCTGCTGGCCAAGGGCTACGACGACACGAGGACGCGAAAGACGGTTCTTGTGGGCGGCATGATCCTCGGCCTCGCGGTCTTTGGCGCGACGATGACAACGACCCCCGCATGGGCGATATTCTGGATCACCATAGCGCTCAGCGGCCTCGCGGCGGCCGCGCCTGTGGGATGGTCGATCCCTTCGCTTATCGCTCCACGCGGGGGGACGGGCACGATCGGCGGGGTCATGAATTTCTTCAATAACCTCATGGGCGCGATAGCGCCCGCGGTCACCGGCTTTATCGTGGGCGCGACGAATTCCTTCTCGATCGCATTTCTCGTGGCGGGAATCGTGCTGCTCGTCGGAATCTTCTTCTTCGTCGTGGTCCTCGGAAGAATCGAGCCGATCCCCGACCCGGACGCCGCAACCATTGCCCACGCCGCGGCATGAGGCGAAGCCGATGAGCGAGGGCAATCTCGGCCGCGCGCTGATCATCATGGGCGTCTCCGGCAGCGGCAAGACAACCGTCGCGCAGATGCTCGCCGAACGCATGGGATGGTTTTTCGCGGAGGGAGACCGGCTGCATCCCCAAGCCAATGTCGAAAAGATGCGTGCCGGGATCCCCCTCGACGATGCTGACCGCTGGCCCTGGCTCGATAGAATCGCCGAAGAATTGAAGGCATGGGGCGCCGCAGCCCGCTCGGGCGTCATGACCTGCTCGGCCCTGAAGCGCGCTTATCGCGACCGCATTCGAGCCGGTAGGCCGGACGTGCAATTTGTTTATCTGCGAGGATCGGAGGCGCTCATCGCCGCCCGGCTGGCCACGCGCCATCACGAATATATGCCCTCATCCCTGCTCCACAGCCAGTTCGCGGCTTTGGAGGAACCGGCGCCGAACGAGGGCGTCGTCACCGTTTCGGCCGAGGATCGGCCCGAAGTTCAGGTCGAGGAGATCGTCGCTGCGCTCGATCTGGCGGGCGGCGAGCAGGCGTAGCCATGCCTTGCCAGTATTGTGTTTTTCTGAATATATGCTATTATCATTCGGATGAAACAAATATCGCTCGCTCTATGCGAAATTTCTAAGGCTTATGCGCCGGGATTTCGCCGGGTGTGCAATTTGGCGTCTAGAGCAGCAACGCTCCCGCCATCCGTCGGAATCATCAAGTTCGCAAAGTTGCAGAATTTGACACTTAAGCGCCTGAGAACGCTCGGTCGCGAACAAAAGCGCGCCCTCGGCCTCCCCCCGTTTCCCGGAGCTGGCGTCCATGAGTTGCGCGCCAACCCAGCGTCTCTATAAGTCCGCCGTCGTTTTCCGGACGCTTGCGCGCCGGCTTTTTTCGAGTTCACGAACCGATGGCAAAGAAGCACACAGTCAAGCGCGTCGTCCTCTCCTATTCGGGCGGCCTCGACACCTCCATCATTCTCAAGTGGCTTCAGACTGAATATGGCGCGGAGGTCATCACCTTCACCGCCGATCTCGGCCAGGGCGAGGAGCTCGAGCCGGCGCGGAAAAAAGCGGAACTGCTCGGCGTCAGGCCGGAAAACATCTTCATCGAGGACGTGCGCGAGGAATTCGTGCGCGACTACGTGTTCCCGATGTTCCGAGCCAATGCGCAATATGAGGGGGAATATCTGCTGGGAACGTCCATCGCGCGGCCGCTGATCGCCAAGCATCTCGTCGAGATCGCGCGCAAGGTCGGCGCCGACGCCATCGCCCATGGCGCGACTGGCAAGGGCAACGATCAGGTGCGCTTCGAGCTTTCGGCCTATGCGCTCGAACCCGACATCAAGATCATCGCACCGTGGCGCGAGTGGGAATTCGCCTCACGCACGGCGCTCATCGACTACGCCGAAAAGCACCAAATCCCGATCCCCAAGGACAAGCGCGGCGAGGCTCCCTTCTCGACTGACGCCAATCTTCTGCACGTCTCCTCGGAAGGCAAAGTGCTCGAAGATCCGGCCGAGGAGACGCCAGCTTACGTCTATTCGCGCACCGTCCACCCCGAGGACGCGCCGGACAAGCCGACGACCGTCGAGATCACGTTCGACAAGGGCGATCCTGTCGCGCTCGACGGCAAGAGCATGAGCCCGGCGACCCTGCTCGCGGCGCTCAACAAGCTCGGTCATGACAATGCAATCGGCCGCCTCGATCTCGTCGAGAACCGCTTCGTCGGTATGAAGTCGCGGGGCATGTACGAGACGCCCGGCGGCACGATTTTGCTGCCGGCGCATCGCGCCATCGAATCGATCACGCTCGACCGAGGCGCAGCCCACCTCAAGGACGAGCTCATGCCAAAATACGCGGAGCTAATCTACAACGGGTTCTGGTTCTCGCCGGAGCGCGAACTGCTGCAGGCCCTCATCGACAAGAGCCAGGACATGGTCTCGGGGCGGGTACGTCTGAAGCTCTACAAGGGCGGCGTGCATGTGATTGGCCGCGACAGCCCGCATTCGCTTTATGACCAGGACCTCGTGACCTTCGAGGAAGGCGCCGTCGCCTACGACCACAACGACGCGGGCGGCTTCATCAAGCTGAACGCTCTGAGGCTGCGGACACTGGCGAAGCGGAAGAAGAGGGCCGGCAAGGCTTGAACCCGCGAACGATAAGCGCCGCTTCGATCGTCCTCGCCGCTCTCGCCTTCTCTGGCTCCTCCGCTTTCGCCGACGACAGCACCGCCGAGCTTAGAGCCGGGGGCCTTGTGCTGCAGAAGACCGACAAGGTCGCGCTCGTATCGGAGGATCTTTATCTCTCCCCGACAGCGGTGAAGGTCTCCTACCGATTTCGGAACGTCACGAACGCCGACTATGAAACGGTCGTCGCCTTTCCGATGCCGGACATTACCGGCGGTCCCGATTCCCCGATCGCCATACCCGATCCGGCCAGCGACAATTTTCTCCGCTTCTCGACTCGCGTCGATGGCAAGCTTGTCGAGTCGCAGGCTGAGCAGCGCGCGTTCCTGTTGGCGCCGGGCAAACCAGAGGTCGAGATCACCGGCAGGCTGAAAAGCCTTCACATCCCGCTCGTGCCGATGCAGGAGGCCGCTGGCGGGGCGCTTGCCGCGTTGAGAGCGCCTGAGCGTAAGGCTCTGATCGACGCGGGCGTTATCCTCGATCTGGGCGAGGGCAAAGGAGATTCACAAGATTTGGTTCCGCTCTGGACGCTGCGCTCGAAATTCTGGCGCAACCAGGTTTTTCCTGCGGGCCGGGACGTTGTCGTCGAGCAGACCTACACACCGGGGACGGGCAGCCAGTCCACCCTGTCCTTCGGCGCGCCAGACCTCAGCGCCGCGGAGCGAGCGCGGTACCGGAAGACCTATTGCACGGACGCTCCCTTCACGAAGGCGGCGCAGAACTCTGTACCGCGAGGCGAACGGAGCGCACCCGAGGGTGCGGGCGTTCGAACAATATCTCTCCTATGTCATCACGTCCGGCGGAAACTGGGCAGGCCCGATCGGAACCTTCCGCCTGACGGTCAACAAAGGCGATCCGAAGACCCTCGTCTCCTTCTGTGGCGACGACGTCCGGAAGACGGGCCCCTCGACCTTTGAGATGGTCGCCAGGAATTATCAGCCCCGGCGCGATCTCGACCTGCTCTTTATCCCCACGCAGGCTGAACGCTAGGCGACTTTCCCCGTTGGTTGCTCTAACTGGCTCGGGGCCCGACCGTCACCAGTCGATCTTGACCCCGTTCGCTTTTGCCGCCGCCAGCGCGAACTTGCGTGTCTGCGTGAAGGCGTCCTTGAGCGGAACTGCAGTCGTGGAATCGGAGATTTCCGCCCAGCGCGCCGCGATCACCTCAGGGGTCCGGTCGCTTTCGTCGAGATAGACGCCCGGGGTTTCCTCGATATGCGTCACCGCAAAGACGCCCCCGCCCGCGCCAAGGATGACGCGCGAAGGCGCGTCCTCGCCGACGAGGAACAGGACACCCGGCGTCACTGTCTCCGGTCCCAGAAGCTCGGCGGCGGCGGGCGGCAGAAGGCCCTCCGTCATTGGCGTGCGGGCAGTCGGGGCGAGCACGTTGACGCGAATGTCGTTCTTCATTCCCTCGAGATGCAAGACGTTCATGAGGCCGATCATGCCGGCCTTCGCGGCGCCGTAGTTCGCCTGACCGAAATTGCCGTAGATGCCGGAGGCGGACGAGGTCAACACGATGCGCCCGTAGTTACGCTCGCGCATGCCCGCCCAGACAGCCTTGCAGCAATTGGCCGAGCCGATCAGATGCACGCGGATGACGAGATCGAAATCCGCCATCTCCATCTTGGCGAAGGTTTTGTCTCGCAAAATGCCGGCGTTGTTGACGAGAATGTCGATGCGCCCCCATTCCTTCTCGACCCGGGCGGCCATTGCGGAAACCTGCTCGAAATCGCCTACGTCGGCGGGATCGGCCATCGCGGTTCCGCCAGCGGCGCGGATCTCTTCCACGACCTTCAGGGAAGCTTCGGAAGGCGCCCCGTTCCGACCGAGATCGTTCACCACGACCTTCGCGCCCCGCGCAGCGAGCCCAAGCGCGTGGCAGCGCCCAAGTCCCGACCCGGCGCCGGTGACGATGGCGACTCTTCCCTCGAACCTGATTGACATGGCCTTCCCTTGCTTCTTTGCTTCCTTCTACAGCCGCCCCGGCGGCGTGCAACCCGCGATGCGTGCGGAGAAGGCGAGCGACTGCTTTGGGTCGTGAAACGACAAAAGACAGCCGATTCTTTCAAGAGGTCCAGAAACCGGTCGGGCATCCTCGCCAGCCCCTTCCGCGGTACGCAGTCGTCGGCAAGCTGGAGGAACGGATCCACATGCATTTGCGCTTGACGATGGCGATCGCGCTGTCCGCCCTGGCGCTCGGGGCGACGCCCGCTGCGCCGGCCGAAGTCCACGAAACGGTGCGCCCCGTCTTTTCCCAACTCCTGCCGAATGCGCCAGGCAAGCGGCTCACCGCCGTCCTGGTGAGCTATCCCCCGGGCGGAAAGTCACAAAAGCACCACCATGCGGGCAGCGTGTTTGCTTTCGTTGTTTCGGGCGCCATCCGGTCGCAGAATTCCGCGACTGGCGGGGCGAAAGTCTATAAAGCGGGCGAGTCCTTCTTCGAGCCGCCGGGCAGCGAACATCTTGTCAGCGAGAACGCCAGCGCGACAGAGCCTGCGAGCCTGCTCGCCGTCTTTGTCGCCGACGACGGCGCGACGCTCACCACCAACGACCCTTAAGAACTTTGCGGAGCGTCAAGCCAAAACATGAATAGACTGAAAAGCAAGCGCGCCCTCATCACTGGCGGCACGACGGGCATCGGGCTTGCAACGGCGAAGCGCTTCCTCGAAGAAGGCGCCCGTGTCGCGATCACCGGCGCCGATCCGGCCCGGCTCGAGGAGGCGCGAGGGAAGCTTGGAGAGGGCGTCCTTGCCGTTCAGGCGGACGCAGGCGATATCGGCGCCCAGGCGAAGATCGCGGAGGCGGTTGGTCGCGCGTTTGGCGGGCTCGATGCTGTCTTTATCAATGCAGGATTCGGCGATTTTCGTCCGCTCGCGAACTGGGACGAGGCGGGCTTCGACCGTTCCGTTGCGGTCAATCTCAAAGGACCGTTTTTTCTCGTGCAGGCCCTCCTGCCTCTCCTCGCCAATCCCGCCTCCATCGTGCTGTCCGGCTCAATCAACGCCCATATCGGCATGCCGAATTCAAGCGTTTATGCGCTGACGAAAGCCGGGCTTATCTCGCTTGCGCGCACCCTTTCGGGCGAACTCGTCTCGCGCGGCGTTCGCGCCAACGTCATTAGCCCGGGGCCGATTGCCACGCCTATGCATAGCAAGATCGGAATGGACGAGGCCGCGATCAAGGCGCTGACGGCTCAGATCCCGCTTGGCCGGCGCGGCGCTCCAGACGAGGTTGCCGACGCGGTCGTATTCCTTGCGTCCGACGAAGGCGCATTCTGCGTCGGCAGCGAACTCATCATCGACGGCGGAATGAGCACCCTGTGAGCAAGGCGCCTGCAACGAGAAACACGATGCGCGCCTGCCGCGTCCATGCGTATGGCGGCCCAGAGGCGCTTCTCATTGAGGATATCCCTCTTCCCGAGCCCGGCCCCGGCGAGATCCGCGTGCGCGTTCGGGCGGCCGGCGTCGGTCCGTGGGACGCGTGGGTGCGGTCGGGCAAGAGCGTCGTGCCGCAGCCGCTGCCTTTGACCCCAGGCGCCGATCTCGCCGGCGAGGTCGATGCCCTCGGAGAAGGCGTTGCGGGATTCGCGCCCGGCGAGTTCGTCTTCGGCGCGACCAATGCGCGGTTTACCAACGCCTATGCCGAATATGCGCTCGCCGATGCGGACAGGCTTTCGCCGAAACCTGAAAAACTTTCGGATGCGGACGCAGCCGCCACTCCGGTGGTCGCGGTCACCGCGTGGCAGGCTTTGTTCGAGGAGGCGAAACTCAAGCGCGGAGATTCTGTTCTGATCCACGGCGCGGCCGGCAGCGTCGGCGCCTTTGCCATCCAGCTTGCCCATTTCGCAGGGCTGAGGATTTGGGCCACAGCCGGCGCGCGAGACATCCCCTTCGTCAAAAGCCTTGGGGCGGACGAAGCGATCGATTTCCGGGCCGAACGGTTCGAAAACCGCGCCAATGGTCTCGACGCAGTGATCGACCTCGTCGGCGGCGAGACCCAACTTCGCTCGTTTGCGGTTTTGAAACCGGGCGGCGCGCTCGTCTCGGCTGTCTCGGCGCCGGACCAGACAGTTGCCGCGCAAAAGGCAATCCGGGCGGGCTTCTTCCTCGTGGATGTGACGGCGCAACGGCTTCAGCGGATCGCAGAGCTTCTGGACAATGGGAGGCTGACCGTCGACGTCGGCACGGTTATGCCGCTCAATTCTGTAAAAGAGGCGCACGAAATGCTGGATGGCCTCCGCCCGAGGCCGCGCGGCAAGATCGTGCTGTCGATGGCGGGCGCGAGCGGCTGAGGGCTCAATTCCACAACTATCGCGAACCTCCGGCGCCGTTCGGCGCACCGGCTGACGCTTGCGCGGCGCAGCCCGCCGAGGAGACCTTCGCCGGTCTTTCCGCACCTCCACTTTACTTCGCCCGCGCGTTTCGCAAATCGACGGGAGCAACCGCGCGTCGGTGGCTCGTCGGGCTTCGGATCGAACAGGCCAAAGCGCTGATGCGCGATACGGACCTCAGTCTCGCCACCATCGCGCTCGCGTGCGGATTCGACGACCAAGCCACATGACCCGCGTCTTCTCCAACAGGATAGGCGTGGGGCTGGCCGCATGGCGCCGCTCGCTCCCGGATTAAGCGCCGCATGAGCCTGTCGTAGCCGTTCCGTCACAGGCCTGTCTCGCGCGCGTCACAAACACCCTGCAAGACCGGCGAGGCGTGACAAAACGTCTGCTTCTTGCAGCCGGTCGCGCATGCGACAAGGCCGGTCATGGCGAAGAAAGCGAAAGACGAAGAGGCTCTCGCCGAACTCCGGCGAGCGGTCGAAAATCTTCGCGACGACGTCGAGCGACGAGGCGCGAAGGTCCGCCGAGAGTGGGGCGCGGACGCGGATACGCCCAGGGCCAAAAATCTGTCCCACTATCTGGCGCTCCGCGAGCAGGATCTTACCGACCTGCAATATCGGCTGGCGGCGCACGGACTGTCCTCGCTCGGCCGCAGCGAGGCCAGCGTCATCCCGTCGCTCGACGCGCTGCTGGCGACGCTCCGGCGTCTGACTGGCGAATGCGACGCCCCCTACCCCATGGCGGCGCTGTCGCGCTCCGGCGCAGCGGCCCTTGAAGCCGAACAGGAACGCCTGTTTGGCGTCCGCCCGCATGGCGGCCCGCGCGTGCGGGTGATGGCGACGCTTCCGCCCGAAGCCGCGACCGACGCCGACTTCGTCGACGACCTCGTCGTCGCCGGAATGGATTGCGCGCGAATCAATTGTGCGCATGACGACGCCGGCGCCTGGGCCAAAATGGTCGGCAACGTGCGCGCCGCCGCCGCGCGACTTGAGCGTCCGTGCAAGGTCTTGATGGACATCGCCGGCCCGAAATGCCGGATTGCCAAGGTCAAGGCGCCGCCGAAAACGCGCCTCGCAAGGGGCGATCGCGCCACGCTGGCGGCCGAGATGGGCGGAGTCAAAGATCCGATCGCGTTCACGCTCAACTTCCCCGAGCTCGTCGACCAGCTCGAAGTCGGAGCCGAAGTGTTTCTGGACGATGGGAAAGCGGCGGCGCGGGTGACCGCAAAACGTCCCGGCCGGGTGGAGTTGGAAGTCTATGCTTCTCGCGAGAAGGGGGTGAGGCTGAAGCCCGGCAAAGGCGTCAACTTCCCCGCGACCGAGATCGACCTGCCGCCGTTGACCTCCAAGGATTTCCGCGACCTCGACTTCATCGCCGAGCACGCCGATCTCGTCGGTTTTTCCTTCGTCCAACGGCCTGACGACATCGAGCTGTTGCAGGACCACCTGAGTGCGCGAGCGCCGAACCGGGAAGCTCACGCGCTCGTCCTCAAGATCGAGACGCCGCTTGCGGTGAAGAACCTCCCGCGCCTCATCCTGCAGGGCGCCGCCAGGAATCCGACAGCGGTGATGATCGCCCGCGGCGACCTCGCGGTGGAGATCGGCTTCGCGCGCCTGACCGAGATGCAGCAGGAGATTCTTTGGCTGTGCGAGGCGGCGCATACGCCCGTCGTGTGGGCGACGCAGGTGCTCGACAATTACGTGCGCGACGGCATCGCGAGTTGGGCCGAGATGACAGATGCGGCCATGGCGCAGGGCGCGGATTGCGTGATGCTCAACAAAGGCCCGTATCTCGCCGACGGCGTCGCCTTTCTGCGCGACGTGCTGACCCGCATGGACCGGCACTACGCCAAAAAATTCGTGCGCTTCGGATCGCTGAAAGCCTGGGCGTGACGTTTCGTAAGGTCCGCTGCGCCGGTTGACCGAGAGGCGGCGCACGGCCTAACCTCCGGTCTGGA